>CAZFMI010000150.1:0-1702 GCA_964519915.1 uncultured Geomonas sp. | reverse complement strand
GGGATCCTGTTCTCCTTGGCGAGGACGGCGACGCTGTAGGTGCCGATCTTGTTGGCGGTATCGCCGTTGGCGGCGATGCGGTCGGCTCCCACCACGCAGAAGTCGATCTGGCCGGTCTTCATGAGCCAGCCGGCCATGTTGTCCGTTATCAGCGTGACCGGGATGGCATCCTTCATCAGTTCCCACGCGGTGAGACGGGCGCCCTGGAGCCAGGGGCGGGTCTCGTCGGCGAAGACGCGGATTCCCTTGCCGGCCTCGTGCGCGCCGCGGATCACGCCCAGGGCCGTGCCGTACCCTGCGGTAGCCAGTCCGCCGGCGTTGCAGTGGGTGAGGATGGAAGCTCCCTCCTTGACCAGCGCCGCTCCGTGCCGGCCGATCTCCCTGCAGATGTTGAGATCCTCGCTCTCGATGCTGATCGCCTCTGCCTTCAGGATCTCGCGGATCGAGTTCAGGTCCAGCTCGCGGTGCTGCAGCGCGACCCGCTTCATCCGCTCCAGCCCCCAGAAGAGGTTGACGGCGGTCGGCCTGGTGCGTCCCAGGACCTCGCACACGTTCTCCAGCTGGCGGAAGAAGGTGTCGAAGCTGTCGGCGATGATCTCTCTCGCGCCGAGCGCCACCCCCATGGCCGCGGCGATGCCTATGGCCGGCGCCCCCCTGACCACCATGCCGCGGATCGCCTCCGCGACCCCCTTGAAATCGGTGTAGGTGTTGTAGACCTCCTCGGCGGGGAGCCGGGTCTGGTCTATCATGATCACCTTGTTGTCGCGCCACTCTATGGTTCTGAAGGACATGTCGGGTACCTCTTGTTGCAGGTTGCGGGATCGTCGCGGGGGGATTCCCATGTGGAGCGGCGCTCCTGCCGCGCTAGCCGCACGTTATCGGCAGGAATGCCGCTCCTGCGACAGTTTCACCCGTTGAGCTTCTTGAGAAGCAGTTCGTTCACGACGGCCGGGTTCGCCTTCCCCTTGGAGGCGCGCATGACCTGTCCCACGAAGAAGCCGAGCAGGGTCTCCTTCCCCCCCCTGAACTCGGAGACCTGGCCGGGGTTTTTCTCGAGCACCTCGTCGACCATGGCCTCGATGGCGCCGGTGTCGGAAACCTGTACCAGCCCCTTCTCCTCGACGATGGCGGCGGCGGGCTTGCCGGTCTTGTACATCTCGTCGAAGACCGTCTTGGCGATCTTGCCGGAGATGGTCCCTTGCTCCATCAGCTTCAGGAGGTCGGCCAGAAGCGCCGGGGTTACCGGGCACTGCGCGATGCTCCTGTTGTTGTCGTCGTTGAGCGCGCGGGTGACCTCGCCCATCACCCAGTTGGAGACGGCCTTCGCCTGCGGGAACAGGGCCACGGTCTCCTCGTAGTAGCGGGCCAGCTCGCGGCTTGCCACCAGCACCTCGGCGTCGTACTCGGGGAGGCCCAGCTCGGATATGAAACGGAGCCGCTTCGCTTCCGGGAGCTCCGGCAGTTGGGAGCGCACTTCCTCGATCCACTCGTCGGTGATGACCACGGGAACCAGGTCCGGGTCCGGGAAGTAGCGGTAGTCGTGCGCCTCTTCCTTGCCGCGCATGGAGCGGGTGGTGCCGGTGCCGGGATCGAAGAGGCGGGTTTCCTGTATCACCTTCCCGCCGTCGTCCAGGATCTCCGCCTGGCGCTCCATCTCGTACTCGATCGCCTGCTTGATGAACTTGAAGGAGTTGATGTTCTT
>CAZFMI010000149.1:0-1765 GCA_964519915.1 uncultured Geomonas sp. | reverse complement strand
TCCCGCCGCCCGGGCGGGAAGCGACGACAGGACCATCGACAGCGCAGCGAAAAGGGCGAGAAGCGCCCGCTTGCCGCGCCGACAGCGGGCGTTCTTGCCGGCTAAACCCGGCTGCAGCTCCGATGAAATCATAATTCCCTCTTGACTATATCCGTTAAGGCAAATATACTTCGCCGCATGAAAGATCCCGTCAATGTATTCAAAGCGCTGGCAGACGAGACCCGTCTTCGCATACTGGCCTTGCTCCTTGCCGAGCGGGAACTCTGCGTCTGCGACATCATCGCCGCGCTCCAACTCCCCCAGTCCACCATATCCCGCCACCTCGCCTACCTCCGGAAGTCCGGCCTGGTCAACGACCGGCGCTGCGGGCTCTGGATGTACTACTCGGTAGCCGATTGCCAGGGGACGTTCCGAAGCGAGTTGATCCAGTTCCTCAAGCGGAGCCTCCCATCCTTCCCTGAAAGCTCCGCCGACCGCAGCGCCCTGGAAGCTTTCGGCAAGACACGCAGCTGTGACTGAAGGCAGGGGGGATTATATTTGTCTGCGCGAATATTGCCAAGACAAAAAGGATTGCGCCGTCCCTTTCAGGGGGTACCGAACGCCCCGGGGTGCGGCTATATACCGTTATCATCAAAAGGAGTGATCACATCATGTCGCAAGGCGTCTCAAAAAAACTCTCTTTCCTGGACCGCTGGCTCACCTTCTGGATCTTCGCCGCCATGGCGCTGGGAGTAGGTCTTGGTTACTTCGTGCCCGGGACCGAGTCGTTCATCAACCGCTTCCAGGTGGGAACCACCAACATACCGATAGCGATCGGCCTCATCCTGATGATGTACCCCCCCTTCGCCAAGGTGAAGTACGAGGAGATGCCCGAGGTGTTCCGCAACAAGAAGATCCTTGGGCTTTCGCTGGCGCAAAACTGGCTGATCGGGCCGGTCCTCATGTTCATCCTCGCCATCGTCTTCCTCCCGGACAAGCCCGAATACATGGTCGGCCTGATCATGATCGGTCTTGCCCGCTGCATCGCCATGGTGATCGTGTGGAACGAGCTGGCCAAGGGAAACACCGAGTACGCCGCCGGACTGGTGGCCTTCAACAGCATCTTCCAGGTCCTGTTCTACAGCGTCTACGCCTGGTTCTTCGTCACGGTCCTCCCTCCCTACTTCGGCCTGGCCGGCAGCCTCGTCGAGGTGAGCATAGGACAGATCGCGGAAAGCGTGTTCATCTACCTAGGCATCCCGTGCATAGCCGGCGCCCTGACGCGTCTCGTCGGCGTCAAGGCCATGGGAGCCGAACGCTACCACCGCGAGGTGGTGCCGCGCATCGGCCCCATCACCCTGATTTCCCTCCTCTTCACCATCGTGGTCATGTTCAGCCTCAAGGGGAACCTGATCGTGCAACTGCCGCTGGACGTGGTGCGCATCGCGGTCCCCATGCTCATCTATTTCGTGCTGATGTTCCTGGTCTCCTTCTGGATGGGGAAACGGCTCGGGGCGGACTATTCGAAGACCACCACCCTTGCCTTCACCGCCGCCAGCAACAACTTCGAGTTGGCCATAGCCGTGGCTATCGCGGTGTTCGGCATCAACTCCGGTGCGGCTTTCGCCGCGGTAATCGGGCCGCTCGTCGAGGTGCCGGTGATGATCGCGCTGGTGAACGTGGCCTTCTGGTTCCAGAGGCGTTATTTCCAAGGCGCCAAGGGCGCTCTTTAACCTCTCAGGCAGCTCCTCCCGCCGTTAAGAACCTCCCTGCACCGCCCCCCTCC
>CAZFMI010000148.1:0-2007 GCA_964519915.1 uncultured Geomonas sp. | reverse complement strand
AAAGATAAAGATAAAGATAAAGATAAAGATAAAGATAAAGATAAAGATAAAGGCGGCGTAGAAATCGGCTAGCAGACAAAGAACAAGGCTAAGGAGGCGAAACTACCTCTCTTAGCCTTGTTCTTTGCCTCGATCTCTATCTTTGTCTTGATCTTTGTCTGCTGCCTGGATCCGCTGCTATTTCGTCCCGACGTAGACGGTGGCGATGCCGCCGGTCAGGTCGAAGTGCTGAACGTCCTTGAAGCCCACCTGTGCCATCATCCCCTTGAACTCCTCGCGTGAGGGGAACTCCAGCACGGAGTCGGGCAGGTACTGGTAGGCGCTGAACCTCGAGAACATGCCACCCACCTTGGGGAGCACCTTCAGAAAGTAGAAGTGATACAGATCCTTGAACACGGGCATGGTCGGCGTCGAAAACTCCAAGATGACGATCTTCCCCCCCTGCTTCAACACACGGCGCATCTCGGAAAGACCCTTGACCCGGTCCACCACGTTCCTGATGCCAAAGGAGATGGTGGCGGCGTCGAAACTCTCCTCCTCGAAAGGTATATCCTCGCAAGGCGCTACCTGCAGGGCGATACGCCCGGCATGGCGCGACTCCTTCACCTTTACCTCGCCAAGCTCGATCATTTCAGGGGTGAAGTCGATGCCCACTACGCTTACCGAGGCGGGGGTCCGGGCGGCGATCTCCAGGGCGACGTCACCGGTGCCGGTCGCCACGTCCAGGACGCGACCGGGGCCGCAAAGCCCAATCTTCCCTACCGCGAAACGGCGCCAGCGGCGGTCTATGCCGAGGGACAAAAGCCTGTTCAAAAGATCGTAGCGCGGAGCGATGCTCCCGAACATGGCCCGTATCCGTTCACCCTTTTCCGACAATGCGTACATATTTTCCTACCTTTTTGACGCTTGAAATGCTATAAATTTTAACCTCTTCCCCCTGGGAAAACGGTTCGCGAGGCTAGATTTTTAGCATAAAGCGCCCCGGCTTGCCAGCAAAAAGCGGCCGGGACCGGTTTTCCCGAAGAGCAGACTCGCGCGCGAAGCGGCCCCGGCATCCATCCCCTTCAGGAGGCAACAGTTGTTCCCGCAATTCCGACCCCAGGACATAGCAGATATCCTCATCATGACCTTCCTGGTGTACCAGCTTTACAGCTGGTTCAAGCACTCCAAGGCGCTACAGGTCGTGCTGGGGCTTCTTTTCCTGGGCGTCATCTACTTCGTCACCAAGAACCTCGGGCTCTTCATGACCAGCTGGATCCTGCAGGAACTGGGGACGGTGCTGCTGGTCCTCCTGATCGTCGTGTTCCAGGCGGAGATCCGCCAGGCGCTGTACCGGTTGAGCCTTTTGCGCAACCTCTTCGACCGGGAGGAGAGCGTGGTGCGCATCGACCTCCTGGAGCTCTCCGCTACCATCTTCTCCCTTGCCTCGCAGCGGGTCGGCGCCCTGGTGGTATTCCAGCGCGAGGAACTGCTGGATGACCACATCCTCCACGGGGTACCTCTGGATTCGTTGGTGAGCGGATCGCTCATCTCCAGCATCTTCATGCCGAGCTCGCCTCTGCACGACGGCGCGGTGCTCGTGAAGGACGGCAGGGTCGCCCTAGCTTCCTGTCATCTGCCGCTGTCGGTAAGCGCCGAGGTGCCGCAGCACCTGGGAACGCGGCACCGGGCCGCCCTCGGTCTTTCCGAGCGCTCGGATGCCGCCATCGTGGTCATCTCCGAGGAACGTGGCGAGGTCTCGCTTTCGCTGGATGGGGCGTTGCAGGTGCTTTCCTCTCCGGCGCAGCTCCACGAGCGGCTCACCTCCCTGATGCAGCCGCTTTCACGGGAGGCGAAGAGAGTCGGGATCATGTCCAAGCTCTTCGCCAACCTCTGGCCCAAGGTCGCCATCTTTGTCATGGTCGCGGTGAGCTGGCTGCTGATCACCTTCAAGCAGGGGGAGATCCTTACCGTCACCGCCCCGGTCACCTTCCACAACCTCCCCGAGACGCTTACCCTAGCCCGCAG
>CAZFMI010000147.1:0-2293 GCA_964519915.1 uncultured Geomonas sp. | reverse complement strand
ATAATTCAGAAAAGACGGTGCAACCGCGAACGGGTTGTTTTTATCTTCAGGCAGCTCCAGTCCTGCTGCCTGTGCGGCCTCCGCAACCATCTGCACAATCTGGTCGCCCCCCGGCCCCCAGGAAAGAGAAGGCTCGGACAACAGGAGGTGATGCGTGATTTTGTCTTCCTCTAGTCGCAAAAACATGAGGCGCTTCATGGCGAGCCTCCTGGGTGAGAGGTTCTACCTCGTTCTAAAAGTGCGATGGCAACATTATACACGGTTAATGTGTTTGTCCCGGCAGGGGCGATTGGGCGGGCTGTACGGGTGGACGCCGCGCGACCGCTCCCCGGCAGCGGCAAACGCGAGCGGACTCTTGTCCCCGCTCAAGCGACATCAAGAGAGGTTCGACCCACGACGCCGACACCTTTTCTGCCGCGTGGTCGGAAAGGAGCACCTGCAGAGTTCTTATGGCAACGAGACCTTGCTCTTTGTCTCTGGGAGTTCTCACCTCTTGGGATATGGATTGTAAAGCCGGCCTGCAGGTAGTAGAATCCGCCGCGAATATTCTTGTGTGGGAGAGAAAATGAAAGTTTCGCCGCAGCTCTATTTGCTGGACGGGTCCAGTTTCATCTATCGCGCCTATTATGGCTTTCGGGAAGCGGCGACCTCCGGCGGAATGCCTGTCAATGCCGTTTCAGGTTTCACCAAGATGCTTTTGGACCTCCTGCAGGAGCATCGTCCCGATTATTTCGCCGTCGTCTTCGATCCTCCCCGTGAAGATACCTTTCGCCGTGAAATCTACCCTTCCTACAAAGCCAATCGTGACGCCACGCCGCAAGATCTGGTGCTCCAGCTTCCGTACATAAGGAGGATCTTGCAGGCACTCAATATTCCCACGCTGGAGGTTCCCGGTTTTGAGGCGGACGACGTCCTTGCTACTTTGGCAAGAAATTTCGCGGCGGAAGGTGTCGATGTGACCGTTGTCACCGGCGACAAGGATTTGCTGCAGATCGTAGGTGACCGGATCGCCCTCCTGGACACCATGAAGGACAAGAGATCGGGGCCGCAAGAGGTCCTTGAGCGCTTCGGTGTTCGGCCTGAACTGGTGGCGGATGTTCTGGGGCTGGCGGGAGACACCGGTGACAACATCCCTGGAGTCCCCGGGATAGGCGAGAAGACGGCGGCCAGGCTGGTGCAGCAGTTCGGATCACTGGAAGGGGTGCTGCAGTGGAAAAGTCTGGTCAACGGGAAGACGCGCCGGGAAAGCCTGCACCTGCATGCCGAGCAGGCCCTGCTCTCCAAAAGGCTTGCCACGGTCCGCTATGACGTTCCACTGGAGCTCCCCCTGGCGGATCTTCAGAGCCGGCCGCCGAACCACCAGGAACTGATACCCCTGCTGCGTGAGCTGGAGTTTGCGGCTCTTGAGGTTGCCTTCACCCCGCCTCCGCCTGGCGTGGTGGAGATCTACAGCGATGGGTCGGGTAAAGACTCCGGGCCGGGGGGGTATGGGGTGATCCTGCGCTATGGCGAGCACGAAAAGGAATTGAGCGGCTTTGAGCCCGCGTCCACCTCTCAGCGCATGGAGCTCATCGCGGCGATCAGGGGCCTGGAAGCGCTGAGCAGCCCGAGGAAGGTGCGCGTATTCAGCGATTCGCAGTATCTGGTGAGGGGGATGAGCGAATGGCTTCGCGGCTGGATCCGCGCCGGTCGTCTGGAGACACCCGACGCCCTGAAGAATCAGGACCTGTGGCGCCAGCTTGCGGCCCTGTCGGCCAGGCATGAGGTTACCTGGGAATGGGTGGCAGGGCATGCGGGGCATCCCTTTAACGAGCGGTGTGACAAACTGGCCAAGCGGGCGGCAGAAAAGGGGGTGCGCGCCGCCATACCGGAAGATCCGCCGGCGCAGGCAATCCAAAAAGAAGAGCAGGCAGTTCCTCCATCGACCGCTATTGTCCAAGCCGCGCCTGCCGGATGCAGTGGGGATAGAACATTCGATGCAGACGCTGATGGACAGTTCCGGCTCTGCTAATGGTAGCGGGCCGTGCGTCCAACCCCGTCCCTGCGTCATCCTCATAACACGCAAAAAAGGCGGCCCGCGGGCCGCCCTTGCTGAGGTCTCTCCTTGCCTTCGACCTGTCAGGTACCGATCAGGCTCGGAGTGCAGATGTATCTGTGATTATGCGAGGGATCGTCGCACGGCATGCACTTGAAACCGCTGGCTCTGGCCCTCTCGATGGCACATCCGTTCAGGGTCAGCGAGCACATGTGCTCGTAGTGCGCCATGCTGTTGCAGCATTTTTCCAACATATAT
>CAZFMI010000146.1:0-2329 GCA_964519915.1 uncultured Geomonas sp. | reverse complement strand
AAGCGCGGCATGTCCATGACCATCCAGGAATTCCTGATGAGCGCCGAGTACATCATGAGCGAGGGGAACCAGTCGGTCATCCTGTGCGAGCGCGGCATCCGCACCTTCGAGACCGCCACCAGGAACACCCTCGACCTCTCCGCGATCCCCGTGCTCAAGGCGAAGACCCACCTCCCCATCGTGATCGATCCCTCCCACGGCACCGGGCACTACCACTACATCGCCCCCATGTCCTACGCGGCGGTTGCCGCCGGCGCTGACGGCCTCATCATCGAGGTGCACCCTGATCCCGAGAAGGCGTCCTCCGACGGTCCGCAGTCGCTCAAGCCGAAGAAGTTCGAGGCGCTGATGGAAAAACTGAAGCTCTTCGCGGCGGCGGCGGACAAGAGCCTTTAGGGGCGGGGACCGGGGCTTGTGGGGGCGCCGCGGGGGAGGAAGTCTCTGGCGCCGCCACCTTTTCACGGTATCATTGGCCGTGTTAAAGGGAGGTGCCCATGCGATGGTTATCACTGTTGGCGCTTTTGCTGGTCCTGCTCTCCCGCCTTTCCGTCACGGCAGAGGCGGCGAAGCGCCCTCCAGCCGGCGCGGCCGGGAACCGCGCCGGATCCGAGCAGGAGGTGCTGCGTGACTTCGAACAGATCCTCGACCTGTGGCGCGACGGCAGGTTCGAGGAACTCTTCGAGCGGACCAGCGGCGGCAGGGACGGTTTGGAGAGCTTCGCGAAGAAGCTCGCCTCCTCCCCCCGCAGGCCCGCCTGCTGCTGGGAGAAGTTGCAGGAGGCGCAGATCTCGCTGAAAGGGGAGCGATCGGCACAGCTGCGGGCGCGCCTGGGTTTCGACGGGAGCGTCCCCGGCACGCAGTTTATCACCAAGACCATCCCGCTGAAGAAGGAGAACGGCGTCTGGACCATCACGCAGTCCGAGCTGCTCTTTCTGGCAAACTACTCGAAGAAGCGTCCCCTGTACAGGTATCTGCCCGTCCAAAAGTAAGTAGCTCCCCTGTCAGCCGCCCCATCCGCCTGCCCGCTCCCGGCTCCAACTCCTTCCAAGAGCACCCCGCGCAAGGGGCTGATCCCGCTTGACCCTTTCACCCCCTTCCGGTACTCTAGGCGGATGTCATTAAACCAGAAAACAACCATCGTTAAGAAACCCGAGTTGCTCTCCCCCGCAGGCTCCCTGGAGGCCTTTTTCGCCGCCATGGAAAAGGGGGCCGACGCGGTCTACGCGGGCTTGCGCGACTTCTCCGCCCGGGCCAAGGCCAGGAACTTCACCCTGTCGCAGATGGAGCGTATGACCGCTTACGCCCACAGCCAGGGTAAAAGGCTTTACGTCACCTTGAACACCCTGGTGAAGGAGGCGGAGCTCCCGCTGCTCGTCGACACCCTGGCGGCGCTGGAGGCGATGCGGGTCGACGGTGTCATCCTCCAGGACATGGCGGTGGCGCGCCTGGCGCGCGAGTTCTTCCCCGGCATCCCGCTGCACGCCTCCACCCAGATGACCATCCACAACTCGCTTGGCGTAAGGCAGCTGGAGGAGCTCGGCTTCGAGCGGGTGGTGCTCGCCCGCGAGCTGCACATCGACGAGATCGGATCCATAGTCGCCGCCAGCCGCGCGGAGATAGAGTGCTTCATCCACGGCGCCCTCTGCTTCTCCTTTTCCGGCCAGTGCTATTTCTCCTCCTTCCTGGGGGGGCACAGCGGCAACCGCGGGCGCTGCGCCCAGCCGTGCCGCCGCCAGTACAAGCACAAGGGAAAGGAAGGGTACTACCTCTCCACCAACGACTTCTCCAGCATCGAGATGATCCCGCAGCTGATGCAGGCGGGTGTCGCCTCCCTGAAGATCGAGGGGCGCATGAAGTCGGCCGAGTACGTGGCGAGCGTGATCGGCGCCTACCGCATGGTGCTCGATGCGCCGCAGGGCAGCTACGACGCGGCCGTTGCCGAGGCGAAGGCGCTCCTGAAGCTCTCCTTCGGCAGGGTCCCCACCAAGGGGTTCCTCGCCTCCCACAACCCGACCGACATCTCCACACCCTCCATCAAGGGGGCCACCGGCCGCTACCTCGGGGACATCAGGGAGATGCGCGGCAACCGGATCAGCTTCGACACCCGCGACCGCCTGCACGTGGGGGACCGGATCAGGGTCCAGCCCAAGACGGACATGGCCGGGCGCGCCTTCACCATCAAGGAACTCTACGTGGGCGGGAAGAAGGTGATGAACGTGAGGGAGAACACGCTGGTCTCCACCCCCTCCCCCTTCCCCTTCAAGCTGGGGGACTCGGTGTTCAAGGTCTCCTCGGAAACCGCCTTCACCATGAGCGAGAACGCCTGCCT
>CAZFMI010000145.1:0-2448 GCA_964519915.1 uncultured Geomonas sp. | reverse complement strand
AAATCCACTGCTCCGGCACTCAGGAGCTGCCCGCAGAAGAGGGGCGTTTGCACCAGGGTCTACACCACAACTCCGAAGAAACCGAACTCCGCGCTCCGCAAGGTTGCCAGGGTGCGGCTCACCAACGGCGTAGAGGTGACCTCCTACATTCCGGGTGTTGGTCACAACCTCCAGGAACACTCGGTCGTCCTCATCAGGGGCGGCAGGGTCAAGGACCTTCCGGGTGTTCGTTACCACATCGTCCGTGGCACGCTCGACTCCGTCGGCGTCAAGGGTCGCATGAAGAGTCGTTCCAAGTACGGTGCCAAAAGACCCAAGTAACCGATTAAAGTGAGAGGTGGTTTGACATGCCAAGAAGAAGAGAAGTAGCCAAGCGGGTAATCCTTCCGGATCCCAAGTACGGGGACAGGGTTGTTGCCAAGCTGATCAATATAATCATGCTGGACGGCAAGAAGAGTACTGCAGAGAAGGCGCTTTACGGTGCGCTGGAGATCGCAGCAGGCAAGGCCGGCGACGAGCCGGTCAAGGTCCTCAAGAAGTGCCTGGACAACATCAAGCCGATGCTGGAAGTCAAATCCCGCAGGGTCGGCGGCTCCACCTACCAGGTGCCGGTCGAGGTGCGTCCCGAGCGTCGCGTCTCCCTCGCCATGCGCTGGCTGGTGAAGTACTCCAACGCCAGGAGCGAGAAGACCGTCACCGACAAACTCGCCGGCGAAATCCTCGACGCCTACAACAACCGCGGTTCCGCGGTGAAGAAGCGTGAGGACACCCACAAGATGGCCGAGGCGAACCGCGCCTTCGCCCACTACCGCTGGTAGTCGAGCCGGTAGTATCCTTTAAAGCTAGACAGTAACTCGGAGGTTTTTGAAGTGGCACGTCAGGTTTCGTTGGAAATGACCCGTAATATCGGGATCATGGCTCACATAGATGCAGGGAAGACCACCACCACAGAGCGTATCCTCTACTACACCGGTGTTTCCCACAAGATCGGCGAGGTGCACGACGGTGCCGCCACCATGGACTGGATGGAGCAGGAGCAGGAGCGTGGCATCACCATCACCTCCGCTGCTACCACCTGCATGTGGAAGGATCACCGCATCAACATCATCGACACCCCGGGTCACGTCGACTTCACCATCGAGGTCGAGCGCTCGCTGCGCGTCCTCGACGGCGCCGTCGCCGTGTTCTGCTCGGTGGGTGGCGTTGAGCCGCAGTCCGAGACCGTATGGCGTCAGGCCGACAAGTACCGCGTGCCGCGCATCGCCTTCGTGAACAAGATGGACAGGATCGGCGCGGACTTCTTCCGCGGCATCGCCATGATCAAGGATCGCCTCAAGGCGAACCCGGTCCCCCTGCAGATCCCGATCGGCTCCGAGGAAAACTACAAAGGCGTAGTGGATCTGGTGGAGATGAAGGGGATCGTCTGGAACGACGAGTCCATGGGCGCCACCTACGACGTCATCGACATCCCGGCCGACCTGGTCGATCAGGCCCAGGAGTACCGCGACGCGATGATCGAAGAGATCTCGAGCCACGACGACGACCTGATGGACAAGTACCTGGGGGGCGAAGAGCTCACCAAGGACGAGATCAAGGCCGCCATCCGCAAGTGCACCCTCGACATCAAGATCTGCCCCGTCATCTGCGGTTCCTCCTTCAAGAACAAGGGGGTCCAGAACCTGCTCGACGCGGTGCTCGACTACATGCCGGCCCCGACCGACATCCCGGCCATCCAGGGCGTGGACGCCAACACCGAGGCTCCCATCGAGCGTCACGCGTCCGACACCGAGCCGTTCTCGGCGCTGGCCTTCAAGATCATGACCGACCCGTTCGTGGGGCAGCTCTGCTTCTTCCGCGTCTACTCCGGCGTCATGCAGTCCGGCTCCTACGTGTACAACTCCACCAAGGGGAAGCGCGAGAGGATCGGCCGCATCCTGAAGATGCACGCCAATAAGCGTGAAGAGATAAAGGAAGTGTACGCAGGCGACATCGCCGCCGCGGTGGGTCTCAAGTACACCACCACCGGCGACACCCTCTGCGAAGAGAACAACGCGGTCATCCTCGAGTCGATCGAATTCCCTGAGCCGGTCATCTCCATCGCGATCGAGCCGAAGACCAAGGCCGACCAGGAGAAGCTGGGCATCTCGCTCGGCAAGCTCGCTTCCGAGGACCCCTCCTTCCGCGTCAAGACGGACGAGGAGACCGGCCAGACCATCATCTCCGGCATGGGCGAGCTCCATCTCGAGATCATCGTCGACCGCCTGTTCCGCGAGTTCAAGGTCGACGCGAACGTCGGCAAGCCGCAGGTCGCTTACCGCGAGACCATCACCAAGAAGGTCAAAAGCGAAGGGAAGTTCGTACGCCAGTCCGGCGGCCGCGGTCAGTTCGGTCATGTCTGGCTCGAGATCGAGCCGCAGGAGGCCGGAAAGGGTTACGAGTTCGTCGACG
>CAZFMI010000144.1:0-2499 GCA_964519915.1 uncultured Geomonas sp. | reverse complement strand
TTATCTTTATCTTTATCTTTATCTTTATCTTTATCTTTATCTTTATCTTTATCTTAGTCTCAACCTCAACCTCAACCTGCCCTTACGCCTCAACCTGCCCTTACGCCTTCTGCGCCAGCATCCTTGCGATGTCGTTGTAGAAGGCGAGCATCATGAGACTGATCAGGAGCACGAGCCCGACCTGCTGCGCGATCTCGCGGGCGCGCTTGCTGACCGGCCTCCCGGTCACCAGCTCGATCAAGAAGAAGGCCAGGTGACCTCCGTCCAGGATCGGCACGGGTAGGAGGTTAAGCACCCCGAGGTTCACCGACAGCAGCGCCACGAAGGCAAGGAAGCTCACCCCGCCTGCCGCAGCCTGCTCGCCGGCCATCTTCACGATCATGATCGGGCCGCCGATGTTGTCCAGCGGTATGGCGCGCTCGATCAGCCGCACCAGCGACAGCACGGTCAGCTTGATCACGTTCCAGCACTGCGCGCTTCCCCTTGCTATCGCCTCCCCTGGGGGGAAATGGTCTATCACGGTCTCGCCGGCTGCGACCACGCCGACTACGGGATGGGTGACCGTGTCCCCCAGGAGGTTCTTCGAGGTACGGCTCTCGGGGACCATGGTGAATTTCATCTGTGACTGGCCGCGCTGCACTTCCAGCTCGAGCGGCGCCAGCTTGGCTTCGGCTATGATCTGGGCGAATTCCTCCCAGCGCTCCACCGGCTTGCCGTTCACCGCCTTGATGGTGTCTCCCGCAAGCACCCCCGCCTTGGCAGCGGGTCTGTCGGGCACCACCTCGCCAATCTTGGTGGTTGCGGCAGGCACGCCGATCATGAAGATGACGATGAACAGGACGTAGGCGAAGAGGAGGTTGAAGACCGGGCCCGCCGCGACGATGGCGATCCTTTGCAAAACCGGCTTCTCCCCGAAGGCACGGGCCTTGTCCTCCTCGGAGAGTTCGGCGTCCTCGCCTTCCCCCACCATCTTCACATATCCCCCAAGCGGCAGCGCGGAGAGCAGGTACTCGGTCTCCCCCACTTTCTTGCTGAGGATCTTGGGGCCGAAACCGAGCGAGAACTTCTCGACACCAACGCCGAAGGCCTTGGCAAACAGGAAGTGACCTAGTTCATGAATGAAGATCAGTGCCCCCAGAGCGATGATCGCAAAAAGTATGCTCATATGCTTCCCTCTATCGGAGAGCCGGGACAACTCCCTCCCGACAAGTCGTGCTTCGATGCCCTATTGCATCGAAGAAAAAAAAGGGGCTCAGCAGTTTACGCCGAGTACCTCTTTGGCGGTCCTTCTTCCCCACCTGTCGGCTTCCAGCACCTCTTCGATCGATCCCAGCTCGTGCGGCGCATGCAGCCCCATCACCCTCTCTATCGATTCGGCTATCGCCGTGAAGCCGATCCTCCCCTCGAGAAACGCCTCCACGGCGACCTCGTTTGCAGCGTTCATCACCGCCGGCATGCTTTCCCCGGCGTTGGCGGCACGGTAGGCGAGCTTCAGGGCGGGGAAGCGGTCGGTGTCGGGGTTGAAGAAGGTAAGCCCCGACAGGGCGGTGAGGTCGAGGGGCCTTACCCCGGTAGCGACGCGCGCCGGGTAGGTGAGCGCGTAGGCGATCGGCCCCTTCATGTCGGGCACCCCCAGCTGCGCCATCACGGAACCGTCGACGTATTCTACCATGGAATGGATGATGCTCTGCGGGTGGATGTTGACCGCGATCCGCTCCACGGGGATGTCGAAAAGCCAGCGAGCCTCGATCACCTCCAGCCCCTTGTTCATCATGGTGGCGGAATCGACGGTGATCTTTCTCCCCATGCTCCAGTTGGGGTGGTTCAGCGCGTCGGCGACGGTGGCTTTTGCCAGCTGCTCCAGGCCCCAGTTCAGGAAGGGGCCTCCGGAGGCGGTCAAGATCACCCGGGCGATGTCCTGGTTGCGGTGCCCGGCCATGGACTGGAATACCGCGCAGTGCTCGCTGTCCACCGGGTAGAGCTTCACGCCGGCCTCACGCACCATCTCCATGACCAGGTGTCCCGCGGTGACCAGCGTCTCCTTGTTGGCGAGCGCCAGGTCCTTGCCGGCCATGATGGCCGCCGTGGTCGGCACGAGCCCTGCCGCGCCGACGATGGCTGCCACCACCATGGTCGTCTCGGAGGCGGTAGCAGCAGCTATCATCCCCTCTACGCCATGCATGATCTGGGGCTTTCTGCCGGAGAGCATCCGGCTCAGGGAGCGCGCCTTATCAGCGGTCAGTACGGAAACGAGGTCGGGTTTGAAGGTCTCTATCTGGGCTTTCAGGAGTTCGAGGTTGGCACCGGCGGTGAGCGCCACCACCCGGAACTTGTCGGGGTGGGCAGCGACAACCTCCAGCGTGCTGACCCCGATGGATCCTGTGGAGCCTAAGATCGTGAGATTTTTCATTTTCCCTCGCAGTCCAGAAGCCGGTTTCTAGAAGCCGTTCTATGTTCTATGTTCTATGTTCTATGTTCTATGTTCTATGTTCTATGTTC
>CAZFMI010000143.1:0-2726 GCA_964519915.1 uncultured Geomonas sp. | reverse complement strand
CGCGCAGCTTGCGCAGGTAGTAAAGCTTCGCGCGACGGACCTGGCCGCGGGTCACCACTTCGATCCCCTCGATGGACGGGGAGTGCAGCGGGAAAACCCTCTCGACGCCGACGCCGTTGGAAATCTTCCTGACGGTGAAGGACTCACGGACCCCGCCGTTCTGACGGCCGAGGCATACGCCCTGGAAAGCCTGGATACGGCTCTTGTCACCCTCAACGATTTTCACCTGCACCTTGACGG
Source organism: uncultured Geomonas sp. (assembly GCA_964519915.1). Classification (GTDB taxonomy): domain Bacteria; phylum Desulfobacterota; class Desulfuromonadia; order Geobacterales; family Geobacteraceae; genus Geomonas. The sequence goes on along the minus strand of CAZFMI010000143.1, from coordinate 2,486 downwards.
TGTCGCCAGGAACAAAAATGGGGATATTCTTCTTCATCTGCGCCATTTCGATAGCATCAATCTTGTTCATCCGTGCTTCCTCCCTTATCTTTAACCTCTAGTCTTGCAAGATTTTAACCTGCTTTTTAATCGCGGCAGGAATGCCGCTCCTACAATCTAACCACTTAGCGCCCGAAGAGCCTGTCCAGCATGATCGACGCCGCGGAACGCACCGAGAGGTGGTTGTACTCCCCCGCCCCATTGATCGGCTCCAGCACGAGATCGCTCTTGTTAAAGACCTGCTCGATCAGCCCCCACCCCGTCCCCAGCAGCAGCAAGAAGGGCTGCTCGGGATCGGCGTCGATGAGCGCCTTCAATTCGCCGGAGCTGACGCTGTTGGGACGGCCGGCTGCGCCGGTCACCACGACCTTGGGCCTGCGGCCGGTGCGCTGCTCGATGTCGGCAATGGCGCTCTCCAGCGATACCTCGGTCTGCAGCGTCTCAAGCGCCATCTTGCGCTTCGGGTTGTAGGTGGAACCCCAACCCGTGAGCCAGTGCTCCCTGACCTTTTCGACGAGCTTCCTCTGCTCTTCAACCGGGGTCACGATGTAGTAGCGGGCCAGCCCGAAGGTGCGGGTGAGCCGGGCCATGTCGTGGATATCCAGGTTGGTGACGGCGGTCGCCACCACGTCCTTGTGCTTGTCGTACACCGGGTAGTGGATCAGCGCCATGCTGAAGTTGGCCGCGGTCGTCATTGAAGCACCTCTGCCAGTAGCTTCCTGTCTGCCTTGCTCAACTCGATCCCTTCGAGGAGCTCGGGCCTGGAGGCGAGCGTTCTCCTGAACGACTCCTTGCGCCGCCACTTGGCGATCTCGGCATGGTTGCCGGAAAGGAGGATGTCGGGAACCTTCTCGCCCCTGAATTCGGGGGGCCTGGTGTACTGCGGGTACTCCAAAAGCCCGTCTGCAAATGAATCGTACTGCGCCGACTCGTCGCACCCCAGAACGCCCGGGACCAGCCTGGAAACGGCATCGACGATGACCATGGCGGCGATCTCCCCGCCGGTCAGCACGAAATCCCCAAGGGAGATCTCGTCGTCCACGAACAGGGTGCGCACCCTCTCGTCGACCCCCTCGTAGCGGCCGCAGATGATGATCAACCCTTCCTCGCGGGAGAGTTCTTCGGCAACCGCGTGGTTGAAGGGACGCCCGCCCGGCGTGGTGAGTACCACCTTCGAGTTCGGGTTGTTCTCTTTGGCCGCCTCGATCGCCCCGGCGATCGGCTCGACCTTCATCACCATCCCGGCGCCGCCACCGTAAGGGGAGTCGTCGGCGGTGGCATGCCTGTCGAGGGCCCAGTCGCGGACGTTATGAAGCGCGACCTCGATGAGCCCCTTCTCGCTGGCGCGCTTCAGGATGCTCTCCGTCAGCGGGCCGTCGAACATGGCCGGAAACAGCGTCAGAATGTCGAATTTCATAGATCGAGCAGCCCCTCCGGGAGAGAGACCGTCATGCGTCCCTCGGCCAGATCGACCGACAGTATTATGTCATCGAGTGCGGGGACCAGCACCTCGCGCCCGTCCTTCTTCACCACGTAAACGTCGTTGCTGCCGGTCTCGATGATGTCGACCAGCTCTCCCAGCTCTTCCCCATCCGGCGTCACGACCCGGAGCCCCAGGAGGTCGGACCAGTAGAACTCGTCGGGAGGGAGCTCAGGGAGCGCCACCCGGTCGGCGTAGATCTCTCTGCCGACCAGGTGCAGCACCTGATTGATGTTGTCAAACGGTTTCAGGGTCAGGATCACCCTTTTGCCATGCGCTCTGGCCGAGACCACGGAAAACTCTTCCATGGCTCCGCTCGGGGCCTTGACGAAGACGCCGTCAAGCTGCGAGATACTGGAGGCGTCCCCCGCAAAGGGAATCACCCGCAACTGCCCCTTGATCCCCTGTGTTCCCTGGATCTTGCCGATCAATAACTTTTTACTACCGGACATCTATCACTCTACGATTTTAAGGATGGCTTTCTTGTTGTCCTTCGTGGAAACAGCATTCAACAGGGTACGGATCGCTTTTGCAGTGCGACCCTCCTTGCCGATGATACGCCCCATGTCCTCTTTTGCGACGGTCAGCTTGATTACGTTGGTCTCTTCCTCCAACTCCTCGGTGGCTCTCACCTGGCTCGGGTCGTCTACAAGTGCCCTGGCGATGGTCTCAACAAGCTCTTTCATGTCGCTATCCTCTGTAGTGTGGGATATCCGGCTGGCCGGAACTAACAGGAATTAAGCGGCCGGAGAGACGAACTTCTCCCAGATACCGACCTTTTTGAGGATCTGCTTGACCGTGTCGGTGGGCTGTGCGCCCTTGCCGAGCCACTCAAGAGTCTTGCCTTCTTCCAGGTTGTAAACCGCCGGGTTCTTGTTCGGGTCGTAGGTGCCGACGTTCTCGATGAAACGTCCGTCCCTGCGGCAACGGCAGTCAGCAACCACTACCTGGTAAAAGGGTTTCTTCT
>CAZFMI010000142.1:0-3141 GCA_964519915.1 uncultured Geomonas sp. | reverse complement strand
TCTGGCCGCAGCTACTGCACCTTCTACTTCAACATGAGGGGCGTTGTCGCCCCCCATCACATCGACAGCAACTCTCATATTTCCCCTAGGGAGCGGATTCCGTACGGTCACGACAGAGGTGAAAACGAAAAGCCTAGAGCTCTTCGGCTTTCAGCACCTGGCGTCCCTTGTAGGTGCCGCAGGAGGGGCATACGCAATGCGGGAGCTTGGGGGCTTTGCACTGGGGGCAGGTCGAGACAGTGGGAGGAGTCAGGAAGTCGTGTGCACGCCTCATGTTCTTGCGCGACTTGGAGGTCTTTTTCTTAGGTACAGCCATGGTAATTCTCCTTTTTACTTTTCTATCTTGATCTTCTTCAGTGCGGCCATCTTCAAATTAATCCCGCCGCGATCGCAGCCGCATTCTCCGGCGTTCAGGTCAGCACCGCACTGCGGGCAAAGCCCCCGGCACGATTCGCTGCATAAAGGCTTATATGGTACTTCCAGCATGACCTGCTCGGCGATCTCCGGGTCCACGTCGATCTCGTCACCGCTGTAGCTGGCGGAGATCAGTTCCTCATCCGAGAGCTCCACCTCCTCGTCCAGCTCCTCACTCTTTGACTCGGTGTAGAAGATGGTGAACTCGGAGGATATCTGCGACTCGTATTCGGTCAGGCAGCGCGAGCAGGTAAGGCGCAGCGCGCTTTCCACTTTGCCGGCGGCCCTCACGTGGCCGTACTCCCAGATGGCTGAGACCTGGGCGCTGACCGGTTGGGTGAAGCTGCACTCGCCTGTTTTTTCCATATCGGCGAGGGCCGGGAAATGGGAGGCAGGTTCCACCTCCGAGAGGTCGACCTGTTTCTTTTTGACCTTCTCGATTTCTATCTTCAAAGGACGGTCTCCCCCTTTTTCAAAGTTTCTCAGTATATAGATGGCGTCTTTTTTGTCAAGGTAAATCTGACCGTTGACAGAGGCACCCGGGGGGCGGAACCGGCGTCAGGCAAGAGCAGGAAAACATTGCCTTTTCCACCCCCTGGCCACCGCCCCCGGGCCCGCATATTCCGTCTTGCAGCCCCCCTCCCCCCCGGCCCGCGGCCCCGGCTTTACCATCCCAACCGGTAGTCGACAGTGACGCCGTTGTCAGAGCCGATAAGGAGACCCAGACGCTGCTCGGCCCCCTCCACCAGGAGGTCCAGCAGCTGTCCTTTCTTCTTCGGGGGACGGATCACCTTGGGCTCCCCTTTTATCCCCCCAAGCCGCCCCGCCTCTTCGACGGCGTCCTGCAGGGTTCCGAGCCGGTCCACAAGTTTCAGGGCCATGGCCTGCTCCCCGGAGAAGATCCTGCCGTCGGCGATGCTCCTCACCTGGTCCTCAGGGAGCCTCCTTCCCTGCGCCACCGCTTTCACGAACTGGGTGTGCGTGCTGTCGATCACCCCCTGCAGCATGCTTCTCTCTTCGGGCGTCATGGTGCGCGCCGGGGAACCGGTGTCCTTGTACTTCCCGGTCTTCAGCGTGAACGCCTTCATCCCTACCTTGTCCATCAGCCCCTGGATATTGGAGAACTTCATCAGCACCCCGATGCTCCCTGTGATGGTACCCGGATTGGCGTAGATGAGCGTGGCGGGAGCCGATACGTAATAACCACCGGAGGCGGCGACGCTTCCCATGGAGACCACGACCTTCTTCACCTGGGCCACCCCCTTGACCGCAGCGTAGATCTCCTGGGAGGGGCCGACCACTCCCCCGGGGGAATCAACCCGCAGCACCACGGCCTTCACGCGCTCGTCCTTTTTCAGGGTACGCAACTGCCGGATCGTCTCCTGGCCGTCGATGATCGCCCCTTTCAGCTCGACGAGGCCGACCGCATCGCCGCCGGAGAGCCCGTCGTCGCCTATAAGGGACGTGACAACGCCGACGCAAATGACGAAGAGCAGCACCATCCCGAATATGAAAGCGGCACTCCAGAGCACCCATTTGCTTTTCATGCACCCTCCTAGAGGCGGTTCTATGTTCTATGTTCTATGTTTCGTTGTATGTTCCCCGTTTCACGTTCCACGTCCCAAGTTCTATTTATGATCCTGATGCCGTGGGCCGCTTACAGCTGTTTTCGCTTGTCTTTTGCATGGGCAATGCCCTATATCTTGATTGGTCCATATACGCGGCCCTGGCGGCACAACGCCATCAACTCTACACCATGCGCCTGGCTGAGCAAAATCAAAAACCAATCCCGTTACGGCGGTGTGCGTCGGGCCCGCCGCTTTGTTTGCCTGCAACAACAAGAGGAGTTATGAGAGTACTGGTAATCTCGGACAGCCACGGCAACTACGCAAGCGCCTTCAGGGCGCATCAACTCGCAGGTCCCGTGGACCACATAATTCACCTGGGGGACGGCTGTGAAGACGCCCGGCTCATGGAGGAAGTGCTGGAAGTGCCGGTGCTCAGGGTGGCGGGGAACTGCGATCTGGACACCAGGCTACCCACCGAGATGACCCTGGAGCTTGGAGAGTGCCGCATCCTGGCGACCCACGGCAACAGGCAGCGGGTGAAAAGCGGGCTGCTGGAATTGATGCGCAGGGGGACCGAGGCGGGGGCTACGGTGGTCCTTTACGGGCACACGCACCTGCCGAAGGTGGATTGGGTGGACGGGATGCTGCTGGTGAACCCGGGGGCCCTCAAGGAGGGGATGCCGGGCAGCTACGCCGTCGTCACCTGGAATGGCGCGACGGCAAGCGCCGAGATCTTTCCCCTTTAGCAGCCGCAGCCGCAGTTATGGCAGACCTTGCGGTTCTCATCGTCCGGAGCGACCGTTTCCGGGGCGAAGGCAATGCGGTTCACCGCGCGCCTTATGTCCTCAAGCGGGTCCAGATGTGGGCTTTTCCCTATCACGTGACCGACGCAGACGTTGCTGATCCCGTCCGAGGGCGATGCGATCCTCACCGAATTCAGCAGGTCGGCGTAGCTTTTCACCTCTATAGCCTCTGCGCAGGCAGCGCCGCGCTCAAGTGCGATGCCGAACCGCTCCAGTTCCTGCGCGAGCTCCGCGAAGAACAGGTCGAAAGTCACCCCGGACAGCGGATTTTCCCATTCCGGCCTGCTCTGGTTGCGACCATAGCAGGTCAACCTCATTTGCTTTCCCATCTCTTACCTCTCGAAAACCAGGGGCTC
>CAZFMI010000141.1:0-3143 GCA_964519915.1 uncultured Geomonas sp. | reverse complement strand
GGGGATTGCGGAAAGAGCTGATAGCTGGGCTACCCCGCGGCACACGGTGGCGGTTACTGCCGCTGCTTCCTTCCGGACCTGACGGGGTTCATAACCTTCCGTTGCGCGGGACCCAGCTATCAGGTCTATCCGCAAGGAATTAGTTAAGTATGGCGGAGAGAGAGGGATTCGAACCCTCGGTACGCTATTAACGTACACACGCTTTCCAGGCGTGCTCCTTCAACCACTCGGACATCTCTCCACAAGGTGGAGATATATAATACAGGGCGCGGGAATTGTAAAGCTAATTCTGCAGGGATGTGAAATTGATGCGCCGCCCCCCCTGCCGCCGGGCAGCCCGGTGCGGGATGAAGTCGGGTCAACCCGCCAGTTCGTCCCCCCCGGACAGCTTCTTCCGCCGGGTGATGGCCTGCAAAAGTGACTGCTTGTCCTTTTGCTGCAGGAGCTGCTTCGTTATGATGGAACGCACCGAAAGGAGCTCCTTCTTGAGCGCCTCGGCGCTTTTCACCAGGTGTCTGGCCCTGGGGTCGCTACGGACGTAGGGGGCGAGCAGGCGCAGCGCCTCCGCTATCTTGCGGCTCACCACAACGCGCTCCCTGAAATCTTCCAGCCGCCCCGCCCTCAGTCGTTCTTGAAGTGCAGCAAACTCCCCGGTGAAATAGTTGATCACGTCGGAGTGCAGAATGTCGTCGTCTTTCATCATTGGTTCACCTGTTTATGTGCTTTTGGCCCAGGGTTTTTCCGTTTACGGAGCTGTCCGTACGACCTTCCCCTTGCTAAGGAACTATTCGGCAGCGGCCGCCTTTTCTTTATTTTTATTTGGCCCGGAAAGGAAAAGTTTTTTCCCTTCTCTGTGGATAATCGGCCCCGTTTTTGCTATGCTCAACCGGTGCCGCTTGCGCCACGCACCCCCAGAGAAAGGCCGTTGCCTCAACCCATGACCACGACTATTACGCAATACCTAGACCGCATCGACGCGAAGCTCGCTCCCCGGACCTCCCGGGTGAGCGTGGCCGGACTGGAAGGTTCGGCCCCCGCCTTTCTCCTCTCCCGGCTCATTACCCAGACCGGCCCTCCCCTTTTGGTGCTGACCGCAGACCAGGAGAGCGCAGACGAGCTCTGCAGGGAACTTCGCTTCTTCTCCGACCGCCCCGAGTCGATCATCCCCTTCCCCGGGTGGGACGTCACCCCCTTCGACGCCGCCTCGCCGCACCCCGACCTGGTCGGCGAGCGGCTGAACGCCCTGGTGCGCCTGATGGACGGAGGCGCCCGCGCCGTGGTGCTCCCGGTTGCCGGCGCGCTGCAGCGGGTCATCCCGCGCGAGACGCTTGGCGGCGTCTGCCAGTACCTGATGGCGGGAGAGGAACTGGAGCGGGAGATCCTGGTCGAGAAGCTGGTGAAACTCGGGTACTCCCACGTCCCGGTCGTAGAGGACCGGGGGAGCTTCTCGGTCCGCGGGGGGATACTCGACATCTTCCCCCCCGACCAGGAAAAGCCGGTGCGCATCGAGTTCTTCGGCGACCTGGTCGAGACCATGCGCCTGTTCGATCCGGTCACCCAGCGCTCGCTGCAGCCGATCGAGGAACTGGTGCTCCTCCCCTCCCGCGAGGTGATCCTCTCGGAAGGGGTGCTAAAGGAATTCACCCCGAGGCTGAAGCGGCGCTGCGACCACCTGGGTATCGGCGCGGACCGCCGCCGCGAGCTTCTGGAGCAGCTGCAGCACGCCATCTACCCGCCGGGGATCGATTTCCTGCAGCCGCTGTTCCACCCGGGCCTGGAGACGGTGCTCGATTACGCCGGGGAAGGGGCCGTGCGGGTCCTTGTGGACCCTGCGGCACTTGCCGAGGCGGCTGAACGCTTTGAAGAGGAGCTCGCCAGCGCCTTCAAGCGCGCCGAGCTGCGCGACGCCATCGTCTGCGACCCTGACGAGCTCTACCTCTCCCACGCCGAGCTGGACCGCATCGTCTCGGCCGGACGGCGCCTGGAGTTCCCGCGCCTGGAGATCTCCGGCGAGGGTGGGGAACTGCTGCGCCTGAACTGCGCCGGCAATTCCGACCTGAGGCTCGACGTGAACCAGGAAGGGGACCGGGTGCTATCCCCTCTTACGGACAGGATCGTTTCCTGGATCGCCGCCGGGAACCGGGTGCTGGTCCCGTGCCACCAGGCCGGGCAGGCGAGAAGGCTCTACGAACTCCTCTCCCACTACCGGCTTCCGCTGGAACTCTCGGAGGGGGGGTTCGCCGCCGCGGCCGCCCGCCCGCACGGGCGCGTGGAGATACTCATCGGGGAGATCTCGCGCGGCTTCCGCCTCGAGGAGGAGCACCTGGTCGTGGTCGCCGAGGAGGAGATCTTCGGCAAGAGGGTGAAAAGGCGCGGCCTTTCCGAGGCGAAGAAGAAGCAGCTCCTCACCTCGCTGGCCGAGCTCAAACCCGGCGACCACATGGTGCACATCGACTTCGGGGTCGCCCTGTACCGGGGGCTGGAGCACCTGAGCCTCACCGGGCTTGAGGGGGATTTCCTTCTCCTCGAGTACGCCGGCGCAGACAAGCTTTACCTCCCGGTGGACCGCATCAACCTGGTGCAGCGCTACGTCGGTGCCGAAGGGGTCGAGCCCAAGCTGGACCGCCTGGGCGGGGCGGGGTGGGAAAAGGCCAAGGCCAAGGCGAGGAGCGAGGTCCAGGAGATGGCGGCCGAGCTTCTGAAGATCCACGCCGCGCGCGAGGTCCAGGAGGGATTCCGCTTCTCGCCGGCCGACGACATGTACCGCGCCTTCGAGGCCGCCTTCGCCTTCGAGGAGACTCCCGACCAGGCGGCCGCCATAGACCAGGTCGTCGCCGACATGGAGAGCCCGCGTCCCATGGACCGGCTGGTCTGCGGCGACGTCGGCTACGGCAAGACCGAGGTCGCCATGCGCGCCGCCTTCAAGGCGACCCTGGACGGCAAGCAGGTGGCGATACTGGTCCCCACCACGGTGCTCGCGCAGCAGCACGCCGAGAGCTTCGCGGCGCGGCTCAGCGAATACCCGGTCCGGGTGGAGATGCTCTCCCGCTTCCGCACCCCCCAGCAGCAAAAGCAGATCCTGGAAGGGGTGAAGAAGGGGGAGGTGGACATCGTCATCGGGACGCACCGCCTGCTGCAAAAGG
>CAZFMI010000140.1:0-3233 GCA_964519915.1 uncultured Geomonas sp. | reverse complement strand
GTTCGGTCCGCCGCCCAGGATGATGATCTTCTTGCGGTCGGTCGGCTCGGCCTCGCACTCCTCCTCGTAGGTGGAGTAGAGGTACGGTGTGTGGGCCACGAACTCGGCGGCGCAGGTGTCGACCCGCTTGAAGACGGGCTTCACGCCGACGGACAGGCGAAGCTGCCGCACCTCCCCTTCCGGTATCTTCCAGAGCTGCCCCAGGTACTTGTCCGAGAAGCCGTAGCGCTTCGCGTCCCAGAGAATGTCGTGCAGCTTCTCCTTGTTCTCCTTAACCTCAACCTTCACCTCGACCTGTTTCAGCTCCTCCTCCATCTCGATGATCTGGCGGATGTTGTGCAGGAACCAGGGGTCGATGGCGGTGAGGCCGTAGATCTCCTCCACGGTCATGCCGCAGCGGAAGGCGTCGCCCACGTACCAGAGACGGTCGCAGTTGGGGGTCCTCAGCTTGTCCATGAGCAGAGAACGCTCCTTCTCGGAGAGAGCGCGGCGGGTGTCGCCGCCCACGCCGAAGAAGCGGGACTCGAAGCCGCAGGAACCGATCTCCAGCGAGCGGAGCGCCTTCTGGAAGGACTCCTTGAAGGTGCGGCCGATCGACATCACCTCCCCCACCGACTTCATCTGGGTGGTGAGGGTGGCGTCGGCAGCCGGGAACTTCTCGAAGGTGAAGCGCGGGATCTTGGTCACCACGTAGTCGATGGTCGGCTCGAAGCAGGCCGGGGTCTCCTTGGTGATGTCGTTGGTGATCTCGTCCAGGGTGTAGCCGACGGCGAGTTTCGCGGCGATCTTCGCGATCGGGAAACCGGTCGCCTTGGAGGCGAGCGCCGAGGAGCGGGACACGCGCGGGTTCATCTCGATGACGATGAGGCGGCCGTTCTTCGGGTTGATGCCGAACTGGATGTTGGAGCCGCCGGTGTCGACGCCGATCTCGCGGATGATCTTCAGGGATGCGTCGCGCAGGATCTGGTATTCCTTGTCGGTGAGGGTCTGGGCCGGAGCCACGGTGATGGAGTCGCCGGTGTGCACGCCCATCGCGTCGAAGTTCTCGATGGAGCAGATGATGACGACGTTGTCGGCCGTGTCGCGCATGACCTCCAACTCGTACTCCTTCCAGCCGATCAGGGACTCCTCGACCAGGATCTCGTCGGTCGGGGAAGCCTCGATCCCCGCCATGGACATCCGCTCGTACTCTTCCATGTTGTAGGCGATGCCGCCGCCGGTGCCCCCCAGGGTGAAGGACGGGCGGATGATGGCCGGGAAACCGACCTTCTTGATGACGTCCATCGATTCCTGGTAGTTATGGGCCAGGCCCGACCTCGGGACGTCGAGCTCTATGCGCTGCATCGCCTCCTTGAAGAGGGTGCGGTCCTCGGCCATCTTGATGGCCGGGAGCTTCGCGCCGATCAGCTCAACCCCGAACTTCTCCAGGGTGCCGTTCTCCGCGACAGCCACCGCGGTGTTCAAAGCTGTCTGTCCGCCAAGCGTCGGGAGCACCGCGTCGGGGCGCTCCTTCTCGATGATGGCGGCGAGGATCTCCGGGGTCACCGGCTCGATATAGGTGAAGTCGGCGAAATCGGGGTCCGTCATGATGGTCGCCGGGTTGGAGTTCAGGAGCACCACCTCGTACCCTTCTTCCTTGAGCGCCTTGCAGGCCTGGGTACCGGAGTAGTCGAACTCGCACGCCTGCCCGATGACGATCGGTCCCGCGCCGATGATGAGGATCTTCTTGATGTCTGTACGTTTAGGCATTGAAACTGTCTCCTTAAGGCTGTTACCGCAGAGGACGCTGAGATCGCAGAGGAAACCGGACCTTCCGGTTTTAAACCGTTTCGAGGCTTTGACTTCCTCTGCGTACTGCGCGACCTCTGCGGTGATGCGAAAAGCTTCAGGGTTTTTAGACCCGTTTTTTGTTCTTTGACTCCGCGCGCCCCGCGATCTCCGCGGCAGATGCGCTTATAAAGGTTCGTCCTGCACCCAGCCGTTTTCCAACCCGCACTCTTCCAGTGCTTCGACCGCCTCCGCGTACTCCCCGGCGGTGATCCTTCTCCCGATCCCCGGCGTCCCGGAGGCGGCGTGCGCCGGGAAATACTGACTCATGAGAGCAACGTGGGTGTCGGTGCCGAGCTTTTCCGCTATCCAGCCGAGCGTCTCCACACTCCCCGCCTGCCCAAGCGGCAGGACCAGGTGCCTGATTATCAACCCCTTTGCCGCCATGCCGTCCTCGTCGCAGGCAAGCTGCCCCACCTGCCTGAGCATCTCGGGTAGCGCCTGCCGGTTCGCCTGGGTGTACCCCGGTGCACCGGAGAGCCTTGCCGCCACCTCGTCAGAGCAGTATTTCATGTCCGGGAGGTAGATGTCGACCACCCCCTCCAGAAGGGCCAGCGTCTCAAGGCTCTCGTAGCCGCTCGTGTTCCAGACGATCGGCAGTTCGAACCCCTTGCGGACGGCGAGGTACAGAGCCGCGAGGATCTGGGGGGTGAAGTGCGTCGGCGTGACGAAGTTTATGTTGTGCACACCCTTTTTCTGCAGCCCCACCATCTTGGCGGCAAGCTCGCCCGGCGTGAGGTCGGTGCCGTTGCGCAGCTGGCTGATCGGGAAATTCTGGCAGAACTTGCAGCTGAGCGTGCAGCCCGACAGGAATATGGTCCCCGAGCCGCGGCTGCCGGATATGGGGGGCTCCTCACCCCGGTGCACGTTTGCCGATGCGATGCGTGGCAGCTTCCCGCTGCCGCAGAGCCCGGTCTCGCCCTTTAGCCGGTTTACCCCGCAGGCGTGCGGGCAGATATCGCAGGCGGCGAGGCGGTCGTAGGCGCGCCTCACGCGCCGGAGAAGTTCACCGCTTTGGTATAAGTCCTTGTACGTCATAAATCCTTGCTGCTTGTCATCGTAAAGCGGGGCACATCGTCCGTAGGAGCGGCATTCCTGCCGCGATAGCCTTGGTTGATAGGGCAGGAATGCCGCTTCATCCCGCCATGGGCCGGGCTAGGCCTTATGCTTCTCCATCAGCTCGACAAACCTGCCGAACAGGTAGTGCGAGTCGTGCGGCCCGGGGGAGGCCTCCGGGTGGTGCTGCACGGAGAAGATGGGAAGGTCCTTGTGCTTCATACCCTCTACGGTCTGGTCGTTCAGGTTCTCGTGCGCCAGGCCGGCGACGTTGGAGAGCGACAGGATGTCGACCGAGAAGCCGTGGTTCTGCGCGGTGATCTCGACCTTCCTGGTGTCCATGTCCATGA
>CAZFMI010000139.1:0-3376 GCA_964519915.1 uncultured Geomonas sp. | reverse complement strand
CCAACAAGATCGGCACCTACAGCGTCGCCGTCCTCGCCAAGGAGAACAGGATCCCCTTCTACGTCGCAGCCCCGATCTCCACCCTCGACCTGAAGCTCGCCGGCGGCGACCAGATCCCCATCGAGGAGAGGGCCGCGGAAGAGGTCACCCGGGTGCAAGGCACGGCCATCGCTCCGGAAGGGGTCAGGGTGAGGAATCCCGCCTTCGACGTCACCCCCGCCCGCTACATCACCGGCATCATCACCGAAAAAGGGGTCATCCGCGGCGACTACGAAAGGGAACTGAAGGCCCTGGTCGGGCTATGAGCCGACTCTCCGACCTCGCGGGGGCGCTCCTTGCCGCCCTTTCAGAGCAAAGGAGCGAGGAGTTGGCCAGGCTCCTGGAGCAGGGAGGCTTCAGCTACGGCGCCCGCTCCGTCGAGAACCTGCGCCTGCTCGCCGAGGTGCTTCCGGGGGAAAGGCTGATCGAGGTGGCCATCGCCGCCCTCGCCACCCCCCTCCCCGACATGGCGCTCAACGGTTTCGAGCGCATCAGCAACACCATCTCGCGAAGCACCCTGCTGGAGCTCTGCTCCAGCAGGGCCCTTACCACCCAGCTGATGAACATCTGCGGTTCCTCCCCCTTCCTCACCAACATCATCTGCAGGGACCCGTCCTACCTGCAACGGCTCTTCATAGACCGCGAGATCATGCGCAAGCGGAGCGAGCCCGAGATGCTCGCCACCCTCAGGGGCCGCGTCCCCGAGGAGACCGGTTACAGCGAGCTGTTCCCGATCCTGCGCAGGTTCAAGTATTGCGAGATGCTCCGCATTGCCGCGCGCGACCTGAACGGTCTCGCCCCCCTGGAGGAGGTGACCGGGGAGCTTGCCTCGCTTGCCGCCGCCACCTTGCAGCTCGCCTACGAGACCGCCCGGAAGGAGCTGGTCCGCGAGCACGGGACCCCGTTCGCGCAGACCCCCGAAGGCCAGGTCCAGGCCGAGTTCACCATCATCGGCATGGGGAAGCTCGGGGGGCGGGAGCTGAACTTCTCCTCGGACATCGACCTGATCTACTTCTACTCCTCCGACAAGGGGGAGAGCTCCGGCCTCCCCGACGGGCGCGGCGGGTTCAAGGGGAAGCTCTCCCTGCACGCCTTCTTCGTGAAGCTCGCCGAGATGGTGAGCCGCGCCATATCCCAGGTCACCGACGACGGCTTCGTGTTCCGCGTGGACATGGGGCTGAGGCCCGACGGCAAGGCGGGGGACCTCGCCACCTCCATGCGCTCCGCCGAGGTGTACTACGAGTCGTGGGGGCAGTCCTGGGAGCGCGCGGCCATGATGAAGGCCCGTCCGGTGGCCGGCTCCATAGAACTGGGCCAGGCGATCCTGACGGCACTCACCCCCTTCGTTTACCGGCGCTACCTCGACTACAACCTGATCGAGGACATGATGTCGATGAAGAAGAAGATCGACGCCTCCCTCGCCAGGTCCCAGGAGGGGGAGGTAAACATCAAGCTCGGTCGCGGCGGCATCCGCGAGATCGAATTCTTCATCCAGGCCCTGCAGCTGGTCTACGCCGGAAAGAACCCGAACCTCAGGGAGAAGAACTCGCTTACCGCGCTGCAGACGCTCAGGCAGTCGCGCATCATCAAGGAGGCCGACTGCATCGCCCTCTCCGAGGCCTACCGCTTCCTGCGCACCGTCGAGCACAGGATCCAGGTGGTGCAGGAGCGCCAGACCCACGCGCTTCCCAGGAAGGAAGAAGAGATGCGCGCGCTGGCCAGGCGTTGCGGCTACCTGAGGAAGGACGGCCCGCAGCGTTTCAAGGAGACCCTGGAGCTGCACCGGCAGGCAGTCTCGGCCATCTACGGCGACCTGTTCCTGTCGCGCGACGAGAAGATCAAGGAAGAGGTGAGCCCGGAGGTGCACTACTTCTTCGATCCCAGGGCCGATGCGGACCTCATCAAGGACATGCTGGAGGAGCGGCGTTTCGAGCATCCCGAGGCCGCCTACCAGAACCTCCTGGTGCTGCGCGACGGCCCGGCCAAGCTGAACCTCACCGAGCAGGCCAGGCGCACCCTGGAGAAGATCGCTCCCCTTTTCCTGCAGGAGGTGTTCGCGTCGCCCGACCCGGACCTGGCGCTCGCCAACCTCGAGCGTTTCCTCTCCTCCACCAGGACCAGGGCCTCGATCTACGCCCTGCTGGCCGAGAACCGCGACATCCTGAAGCTCCTCACCTCCATGTTCGGGATGTCGGAGTTCCTCTCCAAGATCTTCATCGGGCACCCGGAACTGCTGGACAGCATGACCACCCGGGGCTACGCGTACCTCCAGAAGGAGCGCGCGACCATGGCGCAGGAGCTCGACGACTTCCTGTCGCAGGCGGACGACTTCGAGGAGAAGCTGGACGCCATGCGAGGCTTCCGGCACGAGGAGTTCCTGCGCATCGGGATGAACGACATCTACGGCAAGATGAAGCAGCCCGAGGTCGCCAAGCAGCTGACCGACCTGGCCGACGTCTGCCTCACAGCCGCCTGTAGCCTTGCTACCGGCGAGCTCGCCCGCTTCGGCCGCCCCATGGTGACGGAGGAGGACGGGTCGACGCACGAGGCGGCCTTCGCCGTGGTGGCCATGGGGAAGCACGGGGGCTTCGAGCTGAACTACCACTCGGACCTGGACATCATCTACATCTACGACGGCCAGGGGAACACCGACGGCGAGAAGTCCATCACCAACCGGGAGTACTTCGCCAAGCTCGGACAGAAGATCATCCTGGTGCTGACCACACAGACCCGCGAGGGTTACGTGTACAAGATCGACACCAGGCTCCGCCCCTCCGGCAATGCCGGGCCGCTGGTCACCTCCCTTGAATCGTTTCGCAGCTATCACGCCTGCGAGTCGCAGATCTGGGAGCGCCAGGCGCTCACCAAGGCGCGGGTCTGCTACGGGGACCGAAGGCTGAAGGAGGCGGTCGAGCAGGTCGTCGAGGACACCGTCTACGGGAGCGGCGCCGACGAGGTGGTGAGAAGCGAGATACACCGGCTGCGCATGCGCATGGAGAACGAGCTCGCCAAGGAGACCAGCGGCAGTTACAACATAAAGACCGGCCGCGGCGGCATGGTGGACGTCGAGTTCATCGTCCAGTTCCTGCAGTTGAAGCACGGCAAGGACCACCTGGAGATCCGCAGCTCCAACACGCTGCGCGCCATGGAAGCCATGCGCGAACTGGGGATCGTTTCCGAAGAGGATCACCGTGCGCTTGACGAAGGGTACCGGTTCCTGCGCCGGCTGGAAAACCGCCTGCGCATCATCCACGACTACTCCATGAACGATCTGGGCGGGCCGCTCAGGTACCTGAACAAGCTGGCCAGGAGGCTCGGGTACGACGGCATGCTGAAG
>CAZFMI010000138.1:0-3454 GCA_964519915.1 uncultured Geomonas sp. | reverse complement strand
GAGCGCCATGGTGGAGCTGCTGCGCCCCTTGGGCCTGAAGGAGCTGGTCAGCACCGGCCCCGTCGTCATCGGCCGCGGCTCGAAAGGTTGGAAGGGTTAAACGACAGGTCGAGGTTAAGGTTAAAGCCGAGGCTGAGGCTGCGCCGCGACTCGTCTGGCAGTTTCTTTTCATTGCATGAAAGGCCGTTTTCGAGCTATACTCCCGCGTTGGTGCGGGACTGACCGAATGCGGCCTTTCTCGTTCCCGACCTCCGGGCTGCGGCTTAGCTCCGCTAGACGCGGTGTCCTGCCTGTCCCTGTCGCGATGGGTTCTGCATATCAACTAAAAAGAGGTAAATTGATGCGTAACACAAATACCCCGATCGCTGCGGAGGGGTACCCCTTCATAGCCGGGTTTGCCGCCGTGGCAGCAGTCATGGCGCTGCTTGGACAGTACCTGCACCCCGCGTTTTTCGCCCCCGCTGCACTTTTTCTGCTGCTCACCCTGTTCACCGTGTTCTTTTTCAGGAATCCGGAGCGGAGCACGCCCGGAGGCGAAAAGGTAGTCGTTGCGCCGGCCGACGGAGAGGTCATCTTCCTCGGCAAGGTCGTCGAGCCCCACACCTCGACCGAGATGGAAAAGATCAGCATCTTCATGTCCGTCTTCAACGTCCACGTCAACCGCGCCCCGGTCAGCGGGAAGGTGCTGGACGGCTTCTATACCAAGGGGAAGTTCTACGACGTGAGAGACGAGCGCGCCAGCTTCGAGAACGAGCAGCAGGGACTGGTGCTTGAAACCGCGGCGGGGTTGAAGATGGTCGTGGTCCAGGTGGCGGGACTGATCGCCCGGCGTATCGTCTGCTACGCCAAGGTGGGGGACTCGCTGTCCAAGGGGCGCAGGTACGGTCTGATCCGTTTCGGCTCCCGCCTGGACATCTACCTCCCGCTGGGGACCACGGTCGAGGTTCCCATGGGGAAGAAAACCGTTGCCGGTGAAACCGTACTGGGGATACTGCCGTGAGTGAAGAGAGACCGAGGCCGGAAAGGGAAGGAATGCGCAAGGGGATCTATATCCTCCCCAACCTCTTCACCGCGGGAAGCCTGTTTGCCGGTTTTTACTGCATGGTCTCCACCGTGAACGGCGATTACCGGACCGCCGCCCTCTGGATCCTCGCTTCCTCCGTGTTTGACGGGCTGGACGGCAAGGTCGCCCGGCTTACCGGCACCTCGAGCAAGTTCGGCGTCGAGTTCGACTCGCTGGCCGACGTGGTCTCCTTCGGTGCCGCGCCGGGACTGCTCATGTACTGCTGGGCGTTGAGGCCCTTCGGCAGGCTCGGCTGGCTGGCGGGCTTCCTGTTCCTCGCCTGCGCCGCGCTGCGCCTGGCCCGATTCAACGTTCAGGTGGACACGGTGGAGAGCAAGCGCTTTGTCGGTCTCCCGACCCCTGCCGCAGCCAGCATGGTCTCGGCCATGGTGCTCTTTTTTTATCACATGGGTTGGCCGGCGTCGTACAACAAGCTCGCCATCTTGCTGCTGATCTATTTCCTCGCGCTGCTGATGGTCTCCAACGTGCGTTACTACTCGTTTAAGGACCCAAGCCTCATCAAGCGTCAGCCGTTCGCCTTCCTGGTGCTGGCGGTGCTGCTCCTTATCGTCATTGCGGCAGAGCCGGTGGTGATGCTTTTCACCATCTTCACCTGCTATATCCTTTCCGGTCCCGTCGGTTTCGTGATGGGTTACCCGCGCCGGCGCAGGCTGGAGAAGGCGATGCACAAGGGACATGAGGAGCTGAAGCGGCAGCATTGAAGAGGCTGTTCTACGTTCTACGTTGGCGTTGGCGTTGGCGTTGGGGCTGTAGGAGCGGCATTCCTGCCGCGATTACGCCCGGCAATCGCGGCAGGAATGCCGCTCCTACGAGCATGCCGTTGCAAATTTTGCCTGCCCCGGAGAAAACCCTTGACAGCCGTCGGGGGTTTTCCATATTATCATCCGAACTGAAAAGGCAGTGACGAGGAGTAGTAGCCTTTCCCTTCCCCTCCAGAGAGCCGGTGGTTGGTGCAAACCGGTGAGGAAGCAGGTGAACTCGCCTCCGAGCCGTCGCGGTGAAAAACAGCCGTTCTACCCCTGTTGCCTGGTAGACGCGTTCTAGCTGCGGCCGTCGGCCCGCGTAAAGGGTATAAGAGGTCCGCCCAAGGCGGATAAACAAGGGTGGTACCGCGGAAGCTTTCAGAAGCCTTCGCCCCTTACTGGGGCGGAGGCTTTTTTTATTTTCAGGTCGTCATTGCCGGGAAGCCACCCGTACTTGCAGTTTTTTGCCGCGCTGCCCGCTTCATCGGGAAGCGGAAAGGCAGGGCGGAACGCATCTCTGGCAGCCTAATCATCGCAGCCTATCATAGACAGGGGGAGCGCAAGTGAATAACACCGAACCGAAAGTCATCAAAATCTTCGACACCACGCTCAGAGACGGGGAACAGTCCCCGGGCGCCAGCATGAACATCGAGGAGAAGCTCCGCCTCGCGAAACAGCTGCAGAAGCTGAACGTCGACGTCATCGAGGCCGGGTTCCCCATCGCCTCAGAGGGGGATTTCGAGGCGGTGAAGAAGGTGGCCCAGACCATCAAGGGGCCGGAGATCGCCGGTCTTTGCCGCTCCGGCTTCAAGGACATCGACCGCGCCTGGGAGGCGCTGCAGTACGCAGAGGAGCGCGGCCGCATCCATACCTTCATCGCGACCTCCGACATCCACATGAAGTACAAGCTGCAGATGACCCCGGCCCAGGTGCTCGACTCCGCAATCAAAGGGGTCAAGAGGGCGCGCTCCTACACCGGCAACGTGGAGTTCTCCTGTGAGGACGCGGTCAGGACGGACCTCAAGTTCCTGGCAGAGGTGGTGGGCGCGGTAATCGACGCGGGAGCCACGGTGGTCAACATCCCGGACACGGTCGGCTACACCATCCCCTTCGAGTACTTCAACATCATCAAGTACCTGAAGGACAACGTGAAGAATATCGACGACGCCATCATCTCGGTGCACTGCCACAACGACCTGGGGCTCTCCGTTGCCAACTCCATCGCCGCAGTGCAGGCGGGCGCGGGGCAGGTGGAGTGCACCATCAACGGTATCGGCGAGCGTGCCGGCAACTGCTCCCTTGAGGAATTCGTCATGGCGATCAGAACGCGCGGCGACATCCTTCCGTTCAAGACCGGCGTGGTGACCGAACAGCTCACCCCGGCGAGCCGCCTGCTCACCCAGGTGACCGGCATCGTGGTACAGCAGAACAAGGCCATCGTCGGCGCCAACGCCTTTGCCCACGAGGCGGGAATCCACCAGCACGGCATGCTGATGGAGAAGACGACCTACGAGATCATGACCCCCGAGTCGGTGGGGCTCAAGGCGAGCGCGCTGGTGCTCGGCAAGCACTCCGGGCGCCATGCCTTCAAGAAGAGGCTGGAGGAACTCGGCCACGAGCTCGACGA
>CAZFMI010000137.1:0-3738 GCA_964519915.1 uncultured Geomonas sp. | reverse complement strand
ACACTCAGAAATGTCTTCATGTTCCGCCTCGGGGTCTTGCAGTTTGTCGTAAGCTGTTTCCTGCCAGCTCTGATTTCTGAGTTTCACCCAAACACGCCAGCATAGGGTACGCTTGCTCGCCTGGGTAGGTTTCCGAAGAAGCCTGGGGGAAAGAGAGAGGTGAGGGCGTGCCCGCCTTTGCCGGGTACACGGCACACCCTCACCGCAAAAACAGATCGGGCACTACTGTAGCCTTGATGACTACGACTGGCAAGCGCTCCGTCTTGTTCTGCTCCTGCTGGCCCGTTTCGTTCCGTGTCCTCTGTGCGGAGAGGTTCATGGCCTGCGAGTGCACGCGGTGCTTGTGCGCAAGGTGCGTTCTCCCGAGCGGGGGGAGAACGTCGAAGTCACGGTCATCTCGATCGTCTGCCTGAAGGCGAAGGAAGCGGGGAAGCAGTACACCAAAAGGCTTCTGCCTCCCTTCCTGATCCCCTACTGCCAGATCAGCCGCGAAGGGGTCATGGGGTATCTGGGACGGATCTGCGACGGCAGGGTTGAGTACGCCCTCGGCGTGCGGATGCTGGGGGCACGAGACATCCGCACGATCCGCCGCCACATCGCGATGGGACTGGCAACCATCGGCGCGGCGAACCTCGAGCTGTCCAGCCTGCTCAGCGGGCTGCCGGCGCATGCCACCCTCCCGGAGCCACAGCTGAACGAGTCCCCCGGGCAGTACCTGCAGGAGCTTTCCCAGCAGATGGACTGGGCGGCTCGGAGAGCGGGAGCGAGTCGGGGATCGGAGACCCCGCCCATGGTCTATGCACACCTCGTGAGCGTCGTAGAGCGCTCCCCAGGGCCCCTGGCGATTTCATTGACTTGTGTACTCAAGGCCGTCCTCTTTCATGATACCAGTTGATCATGGACGAGGATGAACGACCGGCAACGGGATCAGCAGCCTGGATCTCCGACGGGGAGGCCATGGAGGAGCTCGTTGAACCACAGCGGGGGTGGGACAGCGAGGCTCGGGCGGAGGAGCTTTGCGAACAGATCCTCCAGGAGCAGCCCGTGCTGAAAGAGCGGGAGCTCTGGCGAGCCCTGGCGGCCTATCGGCTGAGCGGCAGGCCACGCGGCGAGAGGTTGATCTGCGCACAGCTTTCCTCGGCGGACCGTCAGAAGCTGTGCGAGCGGGTGCGACTTCTGATCGGCAGGTTGCCGGCGCAGAGCCTCCAGGAGTTCTCGGGCCTGGTGGCCTTCACCGAGACGTTCCTCAGCCGCGTCCAGTTCGTCTGCGACCTGGTGGTCTACCTGTTCGCCGAGCGAGAGAAAGGGCTCGAGCCCGAGGGAACCGAGGGGCGACGGTACGTCGCGTTCTTCGTCCAGAAGCTGATGTGGGAGCTGGATGTGGTGAGCCGGATCGCCGAGGAGCAGCCACTTTCGGCGCTGGAGGGGGAGTACTTTGACTGGCTGGCGGATCGCATCCTGGACGGCGAGGTGCTGCTGTGAGCGGCATCGACTGGAACGAGATCCCTCCCGAGACCTTTGCGGCTTACCAGAAGCGCCTGCAGATCGTCGAGCTCATTCTGGACGAGAGCATCGACGCGCCCACCAAGCGGAAGCTCCGGGAGCAGTCCCTCGAGGAGACCGGGGTGAGCGCACGGACGATCCAGAACTGGCTCGCCCGCTACGTCAAACACGGCCCAAGGGGCCTTCTGTTCCTCCGCCCCCGCCGCGTGCGCTCCCTGCGCCTGGGCGACGAGAAGCTGCGCCAGAAGATCCTCGCCCTCGTACGCGAGCTTCCCAGCCGCAGCGTCCCCAAGCTCAGACGGCTCCTCGCTGCGGATCCCGACTACGCCGCTCCGATCGGCTCCGTGTCCAACCGGAGCATCTACCGCTTCCTGCACGAGAGCGGCCTCGGACACCACCAACGACAGGCGATGCCCGGGCAACCCGGCTCCCGGGTCTACCACAGCTTCGAAGCCCCCCACGCCCTCGCTCTGGTCCAGGGAGATGCCCGCGACGGCATCTGGCTCGAGCTTCCCGACGGTTCGCGCAAGAAGACCTACCTCTTCGTCTGGATCGACGACTTCTCTCGGAAGATCCTCTTCGGCAAGTACTACCTCAACGAGAAGCTTCCCTGCCTGGAGGATTCCTTCCGGTACCTGCTGCTCCGCTGGGGTGTCCCGCTGGTCGTCTACCTCGACAACGGCAAGGTCTATGTCTCCCGGCAGTTCCGTTCCGTGCTCGCGGAGCTCAAGATTCGCGAGCTTCACCACAAGCCCTACCAGGCCTTCGCCAAGGGCAAGGTCGAGGCGGTCCAGAAGACCGTCAAGAACGAGTTCCAGAGCGAGGCCGCCCGGGCGGGAATGAAGACCGTCGAAGAGCTCAACAGCGCCTTCTGGGCATGGGCGGAGATGGAGTACAACACGCGCATCCACTCCTCCACCGGGCAGGCCCCCGACGAACGCTTTCAGCAGGGGCTCCAGAAGGACCACCGCCGCGTCGAAGACCTCGCCGCCTTCCAGGCCATGTTCCTGTGGAAAGAGAAACGCGCCGTCTCCAAGTGGGGCAAGATCAGTCTCTACGGCAATCGCTACCCCGTGCACAGCCGTCCCCCGGGCTCCACCGTCCAGGTACGCTACGATCCATTCGACCTTACCGAGCTTCTCATCTACGAGCCTGACGGATCGGCCCGCCTGGAGAGCACCAGCGCGAGCAAGCAGACGGCCACCCGCGCCCCCTCCATCCCCGAGGAGTCCCGCGCCTCCCCGCCCCAGATCTCAGCCCAGAGCGTCGCCTACTTCAGCCGTCTCAGGGAGCGATACCTCCAGAGTCAGAAACAGGGCCAGGAGGTTTCCTTCCGCGATCTCAACCACCCCGACAAGGAGCAATCTCATGGTTAGCAGTGTCCTGGACCACTTCGGCTTTCAGCGGCTTCCGTTCTCCAAGAACCTCTCCCCCAAAGAGGCCTTCCCCACCGCGAGCTACACCGAGGCGCTCGCCCGCCTGCAGTACGGCATCGGCAGCGAGGACTTCCTGCTGCTCACCGGGCCGGTCGGCGTCGGCAAGTCCGTCGCGCTTCTGTCCCTCATCCATTCCCTGGACCCCAACGTATACTGCCCCATCTACATCAGAGGAAACGATCTCGGGGAGGGCGAGCTGTACAAGAGCATCCTCGCCGCTCTCGACCGCGACCCGCCCCGTTACACGCAGCCGGCCCGCCGCATGTTCTTCTCCGTCGTCCCCGAGCTCGGCCGAAAGCCCATCGCCCTCATCGACGACGCACAGGAAATCAAGGACGCCGCCATGCTCAGCCTCAAGAGCCTGGCCAACTTCGACTCCGACTCCAGAACCAGAATCACCTTCATCCTCTCCGGCCAGCCCGAGCTCCGTGCCCGCCTGAAGCTCGCTCAGTACCACGCCCTCAAACAGCGCATCCGCGTCTTCTACCACATGAAGCCCATGGGCCTGGAGGAAACCTGCCGCTACATCGACCACCACACCAAGGCCGCCGGCAATCCCAACCCCCTGTTCTCCGACGCCGCCAAGGTCGAAGTACACCGCCACGCCGACGGCATCCCCCGCCTCGTGAACACCATCTGCTATCGCTCCATCATCAACGCGACCGTCAAGAATCTGAAGGTCATCGACTCCGATGACGTCTTCCTTGAGGACCCGGCCGACGCATGAACACCAGCGCAGCCGACCCTGTCAGGAGAATGCATCGGACACGGGCAGCTCAGTGCATCTCAACTGGCGAAG
>CAZFMI010000136.1:0-3890 GCA_964519915.1 uncultured Geomonas sp. | reverse complement strand
AGGTCCTTCAGGGTCTCCTCGCCCAGGTTCGGGATGTCGGAGGTGATCTCCTCCTTGCCGAGCTTGGTGTCGCGGGCGACGGCCTCGAACTCCTCGATGTGGATCGAGGTGTAGCGGTCGTCCTTTACCAGGCGCTCCGAGATGAGGATGGAGTCCTCGTAGTTGTAACCGCCCCACGGCATGAAGGCGACCAGGACGTTCTGGCCCAGGGCCAGCTCGCCCATGTCGGTGGAGGGACCGTCGGCGATGATGTCGCCCGCCTTCACGTGGTCGCCCACCTTCACCACCGGCCTCTGGTTGATGCAGGTGTTCTGGTTGGAGCGTGCGAACTTGATCAGGTTGTAGATGTCCACGCCGGTGCCGGTCGCATCGTACTGGTCCTCGTCGATCTTCACGACGATGCGGGAAGCGTCGACGCTCTCGACCACGCCGTTGTGGCGGGCAACCGAGGAGACCCCGGAATCACGCGCCACGACACGCTCCATGCCGGTACCGACCAGCGGGGAGTCCGCGCGCAGCAGGGGCACTGCCTGGCGCTGCATGTTGGAACCCATCAGCGCGCGGTTCGCGTCGTCGTTCTCGAGGAACGGGATGAGCGATGCCGCGACCGATACGAGCTGCATCGGGGCCACGTCCATGAGCTCCAGCTCGTCGCGCCCGACCAGGACGAACTCGCCGGACTTCCTGGCGGAGATGTAGTCGGCGGCGAAGCGGCCGGTCTCGTCGATCTCGGCGTTCGCCTGGGCGATGGCGTGACCTTCCTCCTCCAAAGCGGAGAAGAAGCGGACCTCGTCCGTGACGCGCCCTTCCTTGACCACGCGGTACGGCGTCTCGACGAAGCCGTGCTCGTTGATCCTGGCGTAGGTGGAGAGCGACGCGATGAGACCGATGTTCGGACCCTCTGGGGTCTCGATCGGGCAGACACGGCCGTAGTGGGTCGGGTGTACGTCGCGGACCTCGAAGCCCGCGCGCTCGCGGGTCAGGCCCCCCGGTCCCAGGGCCGAGAGACGACGCTTGTGCGTGACCTCGGAGAGCGGGTTGGTCTGGTCCATGAACTGCGACAGCTGCGAGGAACCGAAGAACTCCTTCACGACGGCGGAAACCGGCTTGGAGTTGATCAGGTCGTGCGGCATCAGGTTCTCGACTTCCTGCAGGCTCATGCGCTCCTTGATGGCGCGCTCCATCCTGACCAGGCCGATGCGGTACTGGTTCTCGAGCAGCTCGCCCACTGCGCGGACGCGGCGGTTCCCCAGGTGGTCGATGTCGTCGATGTTCCCCTTGCCGTTTTTCAGCTCGATCAGGTAGCGCACCACCTCGAGGATGTCCTCGCGGGTGAGCGTCATGCAGTCAAGCGGCACGTCCACGCCGAGCTTGTAGTTCAGCTTGAGGCGGCCTACGGCGGAGAGGTCGTAGCGCTCGGCGTTGAAGAACAGGTTCTCGAACAGCACGAGGGCGCTCTTCAGCGTCGGGGGGTCGCCCGGACGGAGCCGGCGGTAGATCTCGATCAGCGCCTCGTCGGTGGAGCCGATCTTGTCGATCAGGATGGTGTCCCTGAAGGAAGAGGTGACGTGCAGGTTGTCGATGAAGAGCACCTGGAAGGTGCCGATCCCTTTCTGCAGGATCTCCTCGAGCTTCGCCTGCGAAAGCTCCTCGTTGCACTCCACCAGGATCTCGCCGGTGGCGGGATCGTAGATGTCGTGGGAAGCGACCTTGCCGACCACCTCCTCTTCGGAGATGGGGATCTCCTTGATCCCGTGCTCGGACATCTTCCTGATGGCCGCCTTGGTGAACTTGCGGTTCGCCTTGAGGATGACCTCGGCGGTGGCCGGGTCCACTATGTCTGCGGTCGCCTTCTGGTTCGACAGGAGCTCCGCGTCGACCAGCTTGGTCATGGAGCCGTTCTCGCCGACCTTGATCTCCTCGGACTTGTAGAAGTAGTTGATCAGGGCGTCGTTGGAGTACCCCAGACCCTTGAGGAGCACGGTGGCCGGCATCTTGCGCCGTCTGTCTATGCGGACATAAAGGATGTCTTTATGGTCGAATTCAAAGTCAAGCCACGAGCCGCGGTACGGGATGACGCGTGCCGAGTAGAGCACCTTGCCGCTGGAGTGGGTTTTACCCTTGTCGTGATCGTAGAACACGCCCGGCGAGCGGTGCAGCTGGCTCACGATGACGCGCTCGGTGCCGTTTATGATAAAGGTCCCGTTGTCGGTCATCAGCGGTATTTCGCCGAAATAAACCTCCTGCTCCTTGATGTCACGGATCGATCTGGTACCGGGGTCCTTCGCGACATCCCAGACTACCAGCCTCACCTTCACCTTCATCGGGGCCGCAAAGGTCATCCCGCGCTGGTGGCACTCTTCCACGTCGTACTTGGGCGCGCCAAGCGAATACGAAACGTACTCAAGCGAGGCGGTATCGCTGAAGTCCCTGATCGGGAAGACGCTGCGGAACACGGCCTCCAGGCCGGAATTCTTGCGTGCGTCTACGGGTGTGTCGAGTTGGAGGAATCTCTTGTAGGAATTTTTCTGGATGTCGATGAGGTTCGGTATGTCGATGATCTTGTGGATCTTGGCGAAGTTCTTGCGCAACAGGGGATTATTCGCGATTGAATAAGCCATATCTTCTCCTTTGGTGAACGCCTTGGAAGACCTCCACCCCTTGAATATCCTGCTGTTTAGGTGCGGGCGGTGCAGCGGGGTGAAGCGGCCTCAAACTAAAATAGAACAGCCAAGGCCGCAAAAAGCGACCTTGGCTTTGGTAAAGATCGGTGCAGACCTACTTACTTCACTTCCACTTCTGCGCCTGCCTCGACCAGCTGCTTCTGTGCGTCGGCAGCTTCTTCTTTGGAGACGCCGGTCTTGACCGGCTGCGGTGCGCCGTCGACCAGGTCCTTGGCTTCTTTCAGGCCGAGGCTGGTGAGTGCACGGACAACCTTGATGACTGCGATCTTGTTGGCGCCAGCGGCCTTCAGGATGACGTCGAACTCGGTCTTCTCTTCAGCAGCTTCAGCCGGGCCGGCAGCCGGGCCAGCAGCAGCGACTGCAACCGGAGCGGCAGCGGAAACACCGAATTTCTCTTCGAGCTCTTTCACGAGGCCGGCGAGCTCAAGGACGGACATGTTCTCGATGAAGCTGATTACTTCTTCTTTGGTGATAGCCATTTTCTATTCCTCCACAGAATATTTTTAGATAGTTGAATTCGGTACGTGATGCGTGAGCGTTAGTTGCCTTCTTTTTTGGCCCTGATAGCGTCCAGAGCGCGCACGAAGCCGCCCGGCACTGCTGCCAGAACGCGTACGAAGTTGCTTGCCGGTGCCTGCATGCTGCCCAGCATCTTGGCAAGAAGCACTTCGCGGCTCGGCAGATCAGCAAGTGCCTGGATGTCAGCCACGTTGATGGTCTTGCCGGTGAGAACGCCAGCCTTCAAGGTGAACGGGTTGGTCGTTTCCTTGGCAAACTTCGACAGCACCTTGGCAGCCGCGACGGGATCGTCGTAGCAAAGAGCGATCGCCGTGGGGCCTGCGTAGTAGGGGTTCAGCCCTTCCTTGTCGGTCCCTTTGGAAGCGATCTCGAGCAGGGTGTTCTTGACGACCTTGTACTCGGCGTTGGCTTTCCTGAGCTCATTTCTGAGATCAGTCGCCTGGCCGACGTTCATCCCGCGGAAATCCGCGAGGAAAACGGCCTTGGCCCTCAGGAGCTTGTCGTGCATCTCGGCAACAAGTTCTTGTTTGTTTTCCTTATTCAAGCGCCTTCCTCCTTTCTTTTGGTATACGGGTACGGAACCCCGCCAAAGTCAGGAAGTTGCGGAACATGCATTTTCGCGCAACATCTGCAAGTCTCGGTTGGCCGCCCTGCGGCGATTAAGCCCCCGTCCGTCGAGGCCCGGGC
>CAZFMI010000135.1:0-3933 GCA_964519915.1 uncultured Geomonas sp. | reverse complement strand
TGGTGGGTGAAGAGGGGATCGAACCCCCGACATCCAGCTTGTAAGGCTGGCGCTCTCCCAGCTGAGCTATTCACCCAATATTATATATGGCGGGGTTGACGGGGCTCGAACCCGCGACTTCCAGCGTGACAGGCTGGCACTCTAACCGACTGAGCTACAACCCCGCATCTGCAACAACGTCCCCGGAAACCGGGAAGTCCTACTCGTTAACCAGAGCCTTGAGCGTGTTGCCCGGCTTGAACTTCGGCGCTGCCGATGCGGCGATCTCGATCTTCTTGCCGGTCTGCGGGTTCTGGCCGGTACGTGCGGCACGCTCGGCTACGCTGAAGGTACCGAACCCTACCAGGGTCACCTTGTCGCCACTGGACAGGCAGTCGGTCAGCGCGTCGAGAATTCCGGCGAGGGACTTCTCTGCATCAACCTTCGTCAATTGTGCTTCTTCTGCTATAGCGCTTACCAGCTCTGCCTTATTCATCCGCTTCCTCCTGGTTTGCATCGCAAAGTGAAGACATCTTATACCAGAGCCCTGTCGCGACTGTCAACCTTTTTTCTGCCCTTTTTTTCTAGTGCGGCACCACGCAGTTTTCGGTCCCGGGTTGTGCTGCGTCCGCATACAGCGCCGCTGCAGGAAGCCCCACCGCAGCGAGAAGCGCGTACCCCAGCACCTCGTCCATGTGTGCGACCGGGTGGATGGTAAGACCGTTCAGGATCTCCTTCGGGACCTCGGCCAGATCCTTCTCGTTCTCCTTCGGGATCAGCACGATGCGGATACCGCCGCGCCCGGCGGCCAGAAGCTTCTCCTTGAGCCCCCCGATCGGGAGCACGGTGCCGCGCAGGGTCACCTCGCCGGTCATCGCGATGTCGCGCCTGACGGGCCTCTTGGTGAGCGCCGAGGTGAGCGCGCAGGCCATGGCGATGCCGGCCGAGGGTCCGTCCTTGGGGATGGCCCCTTCCGGCACGTGGATGTGGATGTCCAGGTGCTGGTAGAAGTCCTTGGCAAAGCCAAGGAGCTCGCCGCGGGAGCGGACGTAGGTCATGGCGGCCTGCGCCGATTCCTGCATCACCTCGCCGAGCTTCCCGGTGATGGTGAGCTTCCCCTTCCCCGGGAGCGACACCACCTCTATGTTGAGGAGCTCCCCCCCGACCTCGGTCCAGGCAAGGCCGGTGACCAGGCCGACGGCGTCCTCCTGCCCCACCTCCCCGTACTTGAAACGGGGAGGCCCCAGGTAGCCGGCCAGTTGCTTGGGCTGCACGGTACGGCGCAGCTTCCCCCCCTCGGCGAGGGCGAAGGCTATCTTGCGGCAGACCGAGCCTATCTCCCGCTCCAGATTCCTGACCCCGGCCTCCCTGGTGTAGCGCCTGATCAGCTCCAGCAAAGAGGCGTCGGTGAAGCTCATCCCCTTGCCGGCGAGGCCGTTGCTCTCGGCCTGTTTCGGGATCAGGTACTCCCGGGCGATGGCGAGCTTCTCGTGCTCGGTGTAACCGTCGAGCCGCACCACCTCCATCCGGTCCAGAAGCGGCCTGGGAATCGAGTGGCTGGAGTTGGCCGTGGTGATGAACATCACCTTGGAGAGGTCGTAGTCCAGGTCGAGGAAGTGGTCGTTGAAGCAGCTGTTCTGCTCCGGGTCCAGCACCTCCAGCAGCGCCGAAGCGGGATCCCCCCGGAAATCGGAGGTCATCTTGTCGATCTCGTCCAGCAAAAAGACCGGGTTGGACGAGCCGCACTTCTTGAGGGACTGGATGATCCTCCCCGGCATGGCGCCGACATAGGTGCGCCGGTGCCCCCTGATCTCCGCCTCGTCGCGCACCCCGCCGAGCGACATTTTCACGAAGTCGCGGCCGGTAGCCTTCGCCACGGAGCGCGCCAGCGAGGTCTTCCCTACCCCGGGAGGGCCCACGAGGCAGAGGATCGGCCCTTTCATCCCCGGCGCCAGGGCGTTCACCGCCAGGTACTCGAGGATCCTCAGCTTCACCTTCTCCAGGCCGTAGTGGTCGGCCTCGAGCCGGGCCCGGGCCACCGCTATCTCCTTGTTCTCCTCGGCATACGCCCCCCAGGGGAGCGCCAGGAGCCAGTCGACGTAGTTCCTTACCACCGCCGCCTCGGCCGACATGGGGGACATGAACTTCAGCTTCTTGATCTCCGCCTGCACCTTCTGCCTTGCCTCGTCAGAGAGCGGGAGCTTCGCGGCCTTCGCCTCCAGGATGCGCAGCTCCTGCTTGAACTCGTCCTTCCCGCCCAGCTCCTTCTGGATCGCCCTGATCTGCTCGTTCAGGTAGTAATCCTTCTGGGTCTTCTCCATCTGCTTCTTGACCCGGGCGTGGATCTTCTTCTCGATCTGCAGGATCTCGATCTCGGCCCCCATGAGCGACAGCAGCCGCTCGATGCGCCGGGCCGGCTGGACCGCGACCAGGAGCTCCTGCTTCTGGGGGACCTTGAGGTTCAGGTGCGGGGCGATGGTGTCGGCAAGGCGTGAAGGGTCGGAGATGGTCTGCACCGACTGCAGTATCTCGGAAGGGACTGAGCTGTTCAGCTCGATGTAGTTCTCGAAGCTCGCCAGCACGCCGCGCTTCAAGGCCTCCACCTCGCTGTCGTTGCCGCTCTTCTCGTCGAGCACCTCGACATCGACCTCGAAAAACTCGCTGTTGTCGTTGAAGGAGACGATGGAGCCGCGCTTTTTCCCCTCGACCAGCACCTTGACGGTGCCGTCCGGGAGCTTCAACAGCTGGATGATCTGGCAAAGGGTCCCCACCGTGTAGATGTCGACCGGCTCGGGATCCTCCGTCTTGGCGTTTTTCTGGGTGGCGAGCAGGATAAGCTTGTCGTTTTGCGCCATGGCCGCCTCGAGGGCGAGCACCGACTTCTCCCTTCCCACGAAGAGAGGAATCACCATGTGCGGAAAGATCACTATGTCCCGTAATGGAAAGAGAGGGAACCTTTCCGGATTCCCCCTCCTTTTTCTTCTGATGCTAGCTTTCTCGGTCATGTAAGTCCTGTGTTCAGGCGCTTTCCGCCACGTTCTCGTAGACGATGATCGGCTTTTCCTTGCTGTAGATCACCTCTTCGCTGATCACCACCTCTTTCACCATGCTCTGGGACGGGATCTCGTACATGATGTCGAGCATCGCGTTCTCCAGGATGGAGCGCAGGCCGCGGGCGCCGGTCTTTCTCTTCAGCGCCTCGCGGGCGATGGCGATGAGCGAGCCGTCGGTGAACTTGAGCTTCACGTGCTCCATATCGAAGAGTTTCTGGTACTGCTTGATCAGCGCGTTCTTCGGCTCCTTGAGGATCTGCACCATCGCCTCCTCGTCAAGCTCGGAGAGCGACGCCAGCATCGGGAGACGCCCGACGAACTCGGGGATGAAACCGAATTTCAGCAGGTCTTCCGGCGTGACGCCTGCCAGGAGCTCGCCCGCCTTCTTCTCCACCTTCTTCTTCACGTCGGCCCCGAACCCCAGGGTCTTGACGCCGATCCTCTGCTGGATGATGCTGTCCAGTCCCGGGAAGGCGCCGCCGCAGATGAAGAGGATGTTGGTGGTGTCCACCTTCAAAAACTCCTGCTGCGGGTGCTTGCGGCCGCCCTTGGGGGGGACGCTCGCGATGGTCCCCTCGATGATCTTCAAAAGGGCCTGCTGCACGCCCTCGCCGGAGACGTCGCGGGTGATGGAGGGGGAGTCGGACTTGCGGGCGATCTTGTCGATCTCGTCGATGTAGATGATCCCCTTCTGCGCCTTCTCCACGTCGTAGTCGGCCGCCTGCAGCAGGGTCAGGATGATGTTCTCGACATCCTCGCCGACGTAACCCGCCTCGGTCAGGTTGGTGGCGTCCGCCATGGCGAACGGGACCTTGAGGATGCGGGCCAGCGTCTGGGCCAGCAGCGTCTTGCCGCTGCCGGTGGGGCCCAGAAGCAGGATGTTGCTCTTCTGCATCTCGAC
>CAZFMI010000134.1:0-3951 GCA_964519915.1 uncultured Geomonas sp. | reverse complement strand
GGGCAAGCCGCACAAGGTGCCAACCGCCATGAAAAAGCCGGATCTGTACGGAAAGAGCGAAAACAACCACAACCGGGCGGAGCACGATGCCGAAGAACTGTTCCGGCTCGGGAGCGAGGCGCTGGAAGCCAGGAATTTCTCCGCCGCCTACCGGTTCCTGAACAAGGCGCTCGAGAAGCAGAGATCGCCCGACCACCTGTCCCTGTACGGGCTCGCCCTGGCCCAGTACACCGGGAATTTCAAGGCAGCCGTCGCCCTTTGCCAGGAAGCCATCAAGAGCGAGCCCAGGAACCCGGCCCACTTCCTGCGCCTGGGCACCATCTACCTGATCCTCGGCAGAAAAAAGGAAGCGATCAGGATCTTCAACCTCGGGCTTCGGGTAGGGCGCCATCCCGGCATCACCAGGATGCTGCAGACCCTGGGGCAGAGGGAAAAGCCGGTGTTGCCGTTTCTGGCCCGCACCAACCCGCTGAACAAGTACCTCGGCAAGATCAGGAACAGCTTTTACAAGAAGGGGCGGTAGCCGGGAAAGCAGCAAGGCAGCAAACGGCGGCGCCGGCAGACCTCGTGAACTGTCGGGGGAGAGACCGCACAAAGGGAGGCAACGGGCGATGATACAGTACCTGACGCTGAAAAGCAGTGAGAGGGCGGAGCTGATCGACATCACGGCGCGGGTCGAGGAACTGATCGGCGCGTCCCGGGTCACCAGCGGCAGCTGCGACATCTTCGTGCTGCACACCACGGCCGCGGTAACGGTAAACGAGGGTGCGGACCCGGCGGTCAAGCGCGACATCTCCAACTGCCTGGACCGCCTGGTGCCGGACGCCCACTACTTCACCCATGCCGAGGGAAACTCGGCGGCCCATGTCAAGGCGAGCCTGGTGGGGAGTTCGGAGCGGCTGCTTGTGGATAGGGGGAAGCTGTTGCTGGGGACTTGGCAGGCCCTGTACTTCTGCGAGTTTGACGGCCCCCGCGAGCGTCGGGTAGCGGTGAGGATCTGCGGGGACTAAAGGCAGGTCGAGGTTAAGGTTAAGGTCGAGAAGTTGCTAAACCTAAACCTCAACCTTAACCTGCTTCAAAATGGTCGAACCCCCGCTGCCGGGGCGCGTAGCTGCCCCCGTCCGCGGCGAGAAGCTCCACCCCTCCCTTTTCCGTCATCTCGCCTATCACGGAGAGACGAAGCCCCAGGCCCTGGAAAAGCTCCTCCGCCTCGCCCCGCCGCTCCCTTGCGACGCAGAACAGCAGCTCGTAATCCTCTCCGCCGGAAAGCGCCAGCGCATAGGGATCGGCGCCACAAACGGCGCGGTACTCGTCGGAGAGGGGAAGCATGGCCAGATCGAGCCTCGCCCCCACGCCCGACAACTCGCAGATGTGACCGAGGTCGGCCAGCACCCCGTCGCTCACGTCTATCATGGCACTGGCAATACCCGCCTCGGCCAGCGCCACCCCCGCGGAAACCCTCGGTGTCGGGTCCAGCTGCCGCGACACCAGGAACCCGTCCCGCTCGCCGCGCAGCAACCCCTGTAGGCCTGCCGCCGCATCGCCCACGCTGCCGCTTAGGCAGACGAGATCCCCCGCCCTGGCGCCGCTGCGCTTGACCACCAGCTCCGGCCGCTGTTCTCCCAACGCCGTGATGGAGATGGCCACCCCCCCCTTGGAGGCGCAGGTGTCCCCGCCGACCAGGGTCGCGCCGAAACGCTCCGCCTGCTCCAGGACACCGGACATGAAACGGTCCATGAACTCGACGGAGAGCTCCCTGGGGAGGGCGATGCCGAGCAGGAAGTGGCGCGGGTGCGCGCCCATGGCGGCCAGATCGGAAAGGTTGACTGAGAGGGATTTCCTGCCGAGGCTTTGCGGGTCGCCAAAGGAGAGGTCGAAGTGGACCCCCTCCAGGAGCATGTCGGAGGTGATCAGCGTGACGAGACCGGGGGCAGGAAGCAGGGCCGCCGCGTCATCCCCGATGCCCAGAAGCACCGAGGGTGAAGCGGCGACGTTTGCTTTGATCCTGTCAATCAGGCCGAATTCGCCGAGTTCGGCCAGCCTCAAGCCTTGCCCCTCACCGCCGGCGGCACCGGGACCCGGCTGCGCCCGACCTTCGCCTTCGGGGGCTCCGTCTTGGAGGGCTTGGGCTTGGCAGACGCGGGAGGAGGGAAATTCTCCAGCGCGACGGCAAGCACCTCGTCTATATTGGAGGCGGTGACGATCTTCAGCTTCTTCAGGATGGTCTTCGGCACGTCTTCCAGGTCCTTCTGGTTCTGCACCGGGATGACCACGGTGGTGACCCCAAGCCGGGCCGCTGCGAGGATCTTCTCCTTCAGCCCCCCGATCGGGAGCACCTTGCCGCGCAGCGTGATTTCGCCGGTCATGGCGACCTCTTTCCTGACCGGGATGCGGGTCAGGGCGGAGACCAGAGCCGTCGCCATGGTGATGCCGGCCGACGGGCCGTCCTTGGGGATGGCGCCCGCCGGGACGTGGACGTGGATGTCGGTGTTGGAGCTGAAATCCTCCGGGATCTGGAAGTCGGCCGTGCGCGAGCGGATGTAGGAGAGCGCGGCCTGCACCGACTCCTTCATGACGTCGCCCAGCTGCCCGGTCAGGGTGAGCACACCCTTTCCCTTCATCACGGTAGCCTCGACGAAGAGCACCTCTCCCCCCACAGGGGTCCAGGCGAGACCGGTAACCACGCCGACCTCGTTCTTCTCCATCTCCTCCTCGCGCAGGAACTTCGGCGGGCCGAGGTACTTGGCCACGGTCCCTGAGGTGATGTTGAAATGCTCCCCCTTCCCCTCCGCCACCTTGCGGGCCACCTTGCGGCAGATGCTCCCGATCTCGCGCTCGAGGTTCCTAAGGCCGGCCTCCCGGGTGTACTTGGAGATGACGGTGCGCAGCGCCTCTTCGGAGAAGGCTACCGTCGCCTCGGTGATGCCGTTCTCCTTCACCTGGCGCGGCACCAGGTAGCGCTTGGCGATCCCCAGCTTCTCCTCCTCGGTATAGCCGGAGAGGTTGATCACCTCCATCCTGTCGCGAAGCGGCCCCGGGATGGTGTCCATCTGGTTCGCCGTCGCGATGAACATCACGTTGGAGAGGTTGAAGGGGAGGTTGATGTAGTGGTCCGAGAAGCTGTTGTTCTGCTCCGGGTCGAGCACTTCCAAAAGCGCGGAAGAGGGGTCGCCGCGGAAATCGGAGCCGAGCTTGTCCAGCTCGTCCAGCATGAAGACGGGGTTGTTGGAACCCGCCTGCTTCAGCCCCTGGATGATCCGGCCGGGGAGCGCCCCGACATAGGTGCGGCGGTGACCGCGTATCTCCGCCTCGTCGCGTACCCCGCCAAGCGAGATGCGCACGAACTTCCTCCCCATGGCGCGCGCGATCGACTTGCCGAGGGAGGTCTTGCCGACACCCGGAGGGCCGACGAAGCAGAGGATCGGCCCCTTCATCTTCTTCTTGAGCTTTCTTACCGCCAGGAACTCGAGGATGCGCTCCTTCACCTTCTCCAGGAAGTAGTGGTCCTCGTTCAGGATCTCCGAGGCGCGGTTGATCTCCAGCGAGTCCTTGGTCGACTTGCCCCAGGGGATCTCCACCATCCAGTCCAGGAAGGTGCGGAGCATGCCTGCCTCGGCGGCGTCAGGGTGCATCTGCTCCAGGCGTCCCAGCTGCTTGAGCGCCTCCTTCTCGACCGGCTGCGGCATCTTGGCGCTCTCGACCGCCTTCCTCAGCTCGGCGATCTCCTCGCTCCTCGCGTCGGTCTCGCCCAGTTCCTGCTGGATGGCGCGCAGCTGCTCCCTCAGGTAGTACTCGCGCTGGCTCTTGCCCATCTCCTCCTTGGCGGCGGACTGGATGCGGGCCTGCATGTTGAGGAGCTCGCTCTCCTTGTTCAGGAGGTCGTTCACCCGCTTCAGACGCTCGAGGGGGTCGATCACCTCCAAAAGCCCCTGCGCCTCCTCGACCTTGAGC
>CAZFMI010000133.1:0-4267 GCA_964519915.1 uncultured Geomonas sp. | reverse complement strand
TGCACAGAGCCGAAAGTGTCACAGTCCCATTCCCCATTTCCTCATGCAGAGGAGTTTCGGGTCATCGACACCCTTGGCCTGGATCAGCACCTTGAAGGTGTCCCCCATCCCTCCCTCGGGAAGCATGAGCTTCTTGAGCGCAAGCCTGTGCTTCAGGCTTTCCTTCTCGTCCTTGGCCTCGGCCTCCAGCCTGATCAACTCCTCCATGAGGCCGACGCCGAGCAGGAAACGGTACTGCTCGCCGTACCATGCCTTCTTGAGACCCGCCTCTTCTCCGGCCTCGATCAGCTGGCTGAAGTTGATATGCGTGGTTATGTCCTGTTCCCCGACCAGCTGGTAGGGGTTCTCGTTGGTGCTGTGCCGGTGGTAGCAAAGCAGGGTGCCGTTTCTTCTTTGCGGCGTGTAGAGCTCCTGGGCGAGGTAGCCGTAATCGATGGTGAGGACGAAGCCGCGCTCCAGGGCCCTGGCCGCGGCGGCGATCCAGGCGGGCGCCGCGAGGTTGATCTCCCCCCTTTGCCCCGGCATGAGTCTCACCTGGAACTTGTCCAGGTACTTCTTCAGCTCGGGAGTGGATGGGGGGAGGAGCCGCTCCCTGAACCCGTCGGCGTCCGCGGAGACGAAGACCTCCTTGAGCCCCTCGTCGGTCATCTCCACGATGTGGACCGGCATGGCGTCGAAGAGCTCGTTGGAGATGATGCAGCCGGTGAAGCCGAGCTCCCCCGAGGCGAGCTCGTCGGGGGAGCTCCAGGCGAGCCTCTGCGCGTGGCTGGAAAGGCGTGCCGCCTGGGCCTCCTTGAGGGAAGGCTCCTTCTCGATCAGGCGGTAGAGCAGCGCGCTGTAAAGGGGGTGATTCTCCTGGGCTATCGCGTCCAGGATGTCCTGGGCAAGCTGCCCCCCGCCGGCGCCGGCCTCGGCGACGGTGAAGCGGGACGGGGAGCCTAGCAGCTCCCAGAACCGGGAGATCTCGCGCGCGATCAGACGCCCGAAGGCGCTGTGGACGTTCATGCTGGTGTAGAAATCACCTTCGGCGCCGACCTTGCGCCCGGGCGAGGTGTAATAGCCGAGGTCCGGCTCGTACAGCGCGGCCTCCATGAAAGAGGCGAAGGTGATATCGCCGCGCGTGCGGATGCGTTTGAGAATGATCTCGGCAAGTTTGGTCGTTGCAGTGGCGTCTGCCATTAGAAGCCCTCCTGAATCTGAAGGTTCTTTATATATACGTTACGAAATTGCTTGTCAATGAAAGGGGGGGCGGAGGGGGAGGGAGCTGGAAGGTGTCAGGGCAGCTCCGGGTAGAGCAGGGCCGCCTCGCGCAGCATCCCCGTCAGTTCCTCCCGCAGCTGCGCGGGCTCCAGCAGTTCGGCGTGGGCCCCGTAGGAGAGGAGCCAGGAGAGGATCTCCATTTTCCCGCCGGCGTGGAACGAGAGAAGCAGCGACCCGTCGGGCTGCTCCGAGACGCGCTGCGAGACGTGCCAGACCCGGTCCCTGATGGCGTGGGCGATGGCGGCTGAGAAGCGTACCACCACATCCATGGGGGGCTCGGCCACGATGCCGAAGGCCCCGCCGAGCGCCAGCCCGGGGTGGAACCCCTCCGGGATCTCGAAGCGCTCCTTGCAGGCCTCGACGGCGCAGATCCGCTCCACCGCGAAGGTCCTGAGCGCCTGGCGCTGCTGTGCGTAGCCGAGCAGGTAGATCCCCCCTTTCTGGAACAGCAGGGTGTAGGGGTCGACGCGGTAGTCGACCGGCTGCTCCCTGCCCGGCGGGCGGTACGAGATGACGATCCCTTGCTGGTACAGGAGGGCGTGGCGGATCAACTGCAGGGATCGGGCGCAGCGGCTGTAGTCCCTCTTCCCCTGCAAAAGCGGGAGGGAGACCTCGGCGATGCGCTCCATGTGCGCGGCGAGGCGCGGCGGCAGGACGGAATTGACCTTCCTGAACAGGCTCTGCATGTCGTCCAGGAAAGGGGTCCCCTGCAGGAGGTCGAGCTGGGAGCGGAGCAGAGACAGCGTCATAAGCTCCTGCAAGGTGAAACTGATGGGCGGGACGTCCTTGAAGCGGGTCAGGAAGCGGTACAGCTTCCCGCCGTCCTGCCAGTCCGAGATGAGCGGGTATCCCGCCTCCTGGATGGCGGCGAGATCGCGGTGGATGGTCCGTTTGTTGACCCCGGTCTCCTCGGCTAGCTCGGCGACGGAGATGCCGTGACGCGCCTCGATGAGGCGGATCACGTCATGAACCCTCCCTGCCTGGGAATACCTGCGGGGGGGACGTCCCTTCCCGGTCACGGCTGGGACGGCTCCGCGGGTGCCTTCGGCTTGCGGCGCCGCGGACGCTTGCGCTTTGCCGCCTGCTCGCCGGCTCCCTGCTCGCCTGCTGCCGCCGGTGCGGGAGGCGCAACCTTCTCGCCGGGCTCGCCTTTTTGGGCTGCGCCTTCGGCCTTGACCGGGGGGCGTCTCGGCTTGTCGCCGGGGCGACCCTTGTCGCCGGGTCTGCCGCGATCGGAGGATCTCCCCCTGTCGCCCGGCTTGCCCCCCTTGCCGGCCGGTTTCTCGCTGCGGGGGCGGGGCGTCCTCTTGTAGTCGCTTACGAACATGTCGTCCTCGGCCCATTCGGTCGGGATCTTCTGCTTGATGAACTCCTGGATCGCCTCGATGTAGAAGGCGCCGTCCTCGTCGGCAAGGGATATCGCCATCCCCTCGGCACCGGCGCGGGCGGTCCTGCCGATGCGGTGCACGTAATCCTCGCAGTCCTGCGGCAGGTCGTAGTTGATGACGTGCGAGACCCCCTCGATGTGGATGCCGCGGGAGGCGACGTCGGTGGCGATCATGATCGGGAGGGAGCCGGCCTTGAAGTCGGCCAGGATCTTCATCCGCTTTCTCTGCTCGACGTCGCCGGAGATCACCCTGCAGGGGAACTCGTTGGCGTTCAGCCGGTCCTGCAGGTACTCCGCCTCGCGCTTGGTGTTCACGAAGATCATGGTCCGCTCCATCCCCATCTTCCTGAGCAGGCCGAGCAGCAGCGGGAACTTCTCCTTGCGGGATACGTGATAGAGGACCTGCTCCACCCGTTCGGCGGTCATCTGCTCGGGGGTGACGGAAACCTTCTCCGGCATGTTCATGAACTCGTAGGCAAGCTCCATGACCCGCGGGTTCAGGGTCGCCGAGAAGAGGAGGTTCTGCCTCTTGTCGTAAGTCGGGAGTTTCCTCAGTATGAAGCGGAGGTCGGCGATGAACCCCATGTCGAACATCCGGTCCGCCTCGTCGATCACCAGCGCCTCGACATCCTTTAGGGAGTAGACCTTCTGTTTCAGGTAGTCGATGAGGCGCCCGGGGGTGCCGATGACGATGTCGGCCCCGGCCTTCAGCGCGTCTCGCTGCTTCATGTAGTCCACGCCGCCGTAGATCGCCTGGATGTTGAAGCCGGTGTACTTCCCGAGCATCTGGGCGTCCTTCTCGATCTGGACCACCAGCTCGCGGGTGGGGGCGAGGATGAGCGCCCTGGGGTGGTGTTCTCCGCCGCTTTTTTCCTGGTTCAGCAGGCGCGTGAAGATGGAGAGGAGGAAGGTCGCGGTCTTGCCGGTCCCGGTCTGGGCCTGTCCGGCGACGTCCTTGCCGGACAGGGCCAGCGGAAGCGCCTTCTCCTGTATCGGTGTGCAGTCGGTAAAGCCGGTCTCCTCGATCCCCTTCAGGACCTCCGCCGGCATCTGTAGCTCGGTGAATTTCATCTTTTGTTTGTCCTTTTTTTGGCCTGATTTCAAGAGGATATAATTAGCACGTTGTTTGCAAAATGGCAAGGAAAGGCTGATTCGCCGCAGAGAAGGCAGAGATCGCCGGGGAATCTGGGCGGTTGAGGCGCGGCCGCCACCCCCCTTCACGGCGTGCCGGAGGGCTTTTCGGACCTCATGCCGTATACCTGGTAAAGTTTTTCCGCCCGCGTCCGAATAGGCATAAACCCGGGTCCTGCCGTCCACCGGCTCCGGACAGTAAAGCGGCTCAGGACTTCAAATCCATCAGGCTCAGAGGGTTTCACCATGTCTTTCAAGAACCAGAAGATCTCCGTCAAACTTGGTGCAGTGTTCGGTTTTTTGCTCCTCATCATCGTCCTGATCATCTGTCTGGCCCTGTTCGCCACCAAGAAGGTGCACGACTCGGTCGAGGCGATCGCCAAAGGGAACTACGCCAAGACGGTTAACGCTTCCAAGGCGTCGAAGGCACTCGATGACCTCTCCACCGCCATCATGGGGATGGTGTTGTTGAAGGAGGAAAACGCCCTG
>CAZFMI010000132.1:0-4328 GCA_964519915.1 uncultured Geomonas sp. | reverse complement strand
TCGAGGTCGCCAAGCTCAAGCAGTACCAGTGGGAGAACATCAAGCCGCAGGTCGACCACGTCATCTTCCCCGACGGCAAGCGGATCATCCTGCTCGCGGAAGGGCGCCTGGTGAACCTCGGCTGCGCCACCGGCCACCCCTCCTACGTCATGTCCTCCTCCTTCGCCAACCAGACCCTGGCGCAGATGGAGATCTTCTGCAACCCGGAGAAGTACCCGGTCGGCGTCTACACGCTTCCCAAGGAGCTGGACGAGAAGGTGGCACGCCTGCAGCTGAAGACCCTGGGTGCCATGCTGACCGAGCTGACCGAGGCCCAGGCCGCCTACATCGGCGTGCAGAAGGACGGCCCGTACAAGTCGTCGCACTACAGGTACTAAAAGGCAGGTTGAGGTTGAGGTTGAGGTTTAGACAAAGACAAAGACAAAGATAGAGATAGAGATAAAGATAAAGATAGAGATAAAGATAGAGATAAAGATAGAGATAAAGATAGAGATAGAGATAGAGATAAAGATAGAGACAGTCGGAATTATAATAAGAAAGGGCGCCTGGTTCTTGACCGGCGCCCTTTCTTATACGTCCTTCTTTGCTTCTTTAACCTTCTCTTTCTCCCCCCGGTCCCCGGGGGCGCACGATGGCGCCAGTCACGTCTGAACCCCGAACCTGGGAAGGATGTAGCGCTGCAACACCACCCAGAAGACCAAGAAACCCATCAGCATCATCAATTCGTTCATAGTCCGCTTACCTCCTGAATACGCGGACTATACAACATATTCGGGAAGATGTATATAGCTATGATATGCTGCAGTGCTGCCGGAGGCTACTTTTCAGCGCGCGGGGGCAGGGCTAGTCCGCAGGCTCCGACTGTTTGAGTTCGCTCTCGGCAACCAGGTCCACATCGCGCAGCAACACCAGGTCTACCTCGCTTCCCGCGGCGATGAATGTCGCGTCGGAGGGGAGGGCGGCGAGCGCGTCGCACCTGGTCATGGTGCTCAGGATCGCGGTATGCTGGTCCCCGGCACAATAGGCGACGTAGCGGCCATGCCTCTTCTTGATGGTGACCCTTATGAAGTGGATCTTCCCGGCTTTCTTGTGGGCATCCTCGGCCAGAATCCCCTTCAGGAAGGGGCGCACCACCTTGAGGTTTCCCATCATCTTGAGCAAGGCAGGCTTCACCAGGAGTTCGAAGGTGACCATGGTGGATACCGGGTTGCCGGGAAGCGAGAATACGGGCTTCCCCTCCACGGTGGCGAAAGCGGTCGGACCGCCGGGCTTCATGCCGACTTTCCAGAAATGCTCCTGCGCTCCCAGTTCGGCCATGGCTTCCCTGACCAGGTCCCGGTCTCCCGCCGAAACTCCAGCCGAAGTGATCAGCGCGTCACAGCCAAGCCCCTCCAGCATCTTTTCCCGGTGGCTCTTGCTGTCGTCCCGGGCGATGCCTACCAGCACCGGCTCCGCTCCCGCCTCGCGCACGGCGGCGGCAAGGGAAAGGGCGTTGGAGTTGATGACACGCCCGGCTGCCGGACTCTCTCCGAGTTCGATCAGTTCGTCCCCGGTGGAGAGGATGGCGACCCGTACCTTGCGGTAGACCGGCACCAGCGCCTGTCCCATAGCGGCCAGCATCCCGATCTCTGACGGGCGGATGCGGGTCCCGCCAGCGAGGATCCGGGTTCCGGCGGCCACATCCGTCCCCTTGACCCTGATATGCTGCCGCGGCAGCACCTTCTGCCTGATGACGACCTGTTCCCCTGCCTGCTCGGTCTCCTCGACCGGCACCACGGCGTTGCATCCGGCCGGGATCGGAGCGCCGGTCATGATGCGGACGGCGCATCCAGGCTCAACCTTGGGAGTTCCATCGCCGCCGGCGGGCAGAAAACCGGTCACTGCAAGGGTGGTCGGGACCGAGGCGCAGTCCGCGACGCGCACGGCAAAGCCGTCCATGCCCGAGTTGTCAAACTGCGGCATGTCCCAGGGTGCCGAAATGTCTCGACTGGTGACCCTGCCCAATGCGTCCATCAGGGGGACGGTCTCCTCCCCCAGAGGCTTCACGTGGGCCAGTATGACGCCTCTCGCTGTTTCAAAGCTTGGCATGTCGCACCTCGCTGCTCATGTTGCCGGCGTCGATCGTGGCGCCTCAAGTCGCGGCAGGAATGCCGCTGCTGCAGCCAAAGGCTATTACGCCGCGTCGACCAGCTCTATGCCCCCTGCCTTCTTGTAGGAGATCTCATGCACCTCCATCTCCAGAAGGTCGATGCTCAGCTTCCTGTCGCGCAAAAGCTCCCCCTTGCCGAGCAGGATCTTGCACGCCTCGGCTACCTCAAGGCTCGCTATCACTGCCGGGGTGAAGGCGGGGTTGCCGAGCTGCTGCTCGATCCCTTTTCCCGCCACCCAGTGGCGGTAGATGTTCTGCACAGTGGTGTCGCCGGGCATTTGGGTGGCCACGTGCCCGTACCAGCCGCCGATCGCACCGTGCACCATCGGGATACCTGCGGTGCCGCAGATTTCGGCCAGCTCCAGGCGGTAGGAGATGCTGTCCAGCGCGTCCACCGCCACCTGGACCCCTGCCAGCAGCTCGTAGCCGTTCACAAGGCAGAAGGCGTCTTTCACCGGCGTCACGGTCACTGCGGGGTTTATCTCGGCGACCCGATCCAGCGCGGCTTCGACCTTGGCCTTGCCGAGGGTGGCCGGGGTGGAGAGGATCTGGCGGTTGAGGTTATGTTCCTCGAAGATGTCAGGATCGATGGCGACGATGTGGCCGACTCCCAGGCGCGCCAGTTCCTCGATGACGTACCCTCCCAGTCCGCCGCAGCCGATCACCGCGACCTTGCTGCGGAACAGCTTGAGCTGCTCCTGCGTCGAAATCATGTTCCGGTTGCGCTGGTAGCGGGCGGGGAACAGCCCGTTTTCCAGGGCGAGGGCCTCGGCCGCGGCTTGGGTCAAGCCGAAGCGCTTGACGGCTGCGCACTGGGCGCTCCAGGGGAGCAGCCCGTCCCGGCTCCAGTCCTTCAAAAAGGTAACGGCCTCTTCCATGCTAGCCTCCTCCTACCAGGGGAAATAGTGAAAGGACGTCGTTTTCTTTGAGTTTTTGATCGAGTTCGCCGTGCCGGCCGTTCAGCATTATTATGCCGATCTCAGCCTCCGTCAGCCCGAGGCTGAGCACCACGGTGCGCACGTCGGTTTCTTCCGGGAGCTCCCGCTGCTCGATCTTGAACCTGCCGTTTCTGAAAGTTGCGAAGAGCTTGATTGTTACCTGCATGTTGGCACCTGCTGATTAGTAAGTGGCGGTTCTTTATCTAATTAGTTTATCAGATCTTCGAACGGCAATGCCGAAATAAGTCCTTAAGCGTGCTCCGGCAGTCCTGCTCCGGGAATAAAAAAGCCCGGCGTGACAGTCGTCACGCCGGGAGTTTGGCAGGTTCCTAGAAGTTCCAGAACTCGTCGATCTCTGCGTCGGTGAAGTCCCACACGGCGTTGTGCGGTGCCACCGGCTCGGTCTTGAAGAAGTCCGGCAGGCGGTCATGCACGTTGCTGAAGCCGGCTGCGATGTTGAACTGGCGCTCGAGCTTCAGGATGTGCTTGCCGAGGTTGGTCACGTCGTCGCCGGTGAGGTTGATGCCGAAGCGGGCGTTGATCATGTCGATCAGGGCCGGCAGGCACTCCGGGATGTCCAGAGCCGGGAAGGCGACGAAGATGCACATGCCGGTCGAGTCGACGGCGGCGGTAGCGATCTGCAGGTTGCGGGAAAGCTCCACCTGGCCATCCTTCTTGAGCGGGTCGACGTACCCTCCCACGTTCAGGATGTTGGTGGCGATGGTGTAGCCGGAGGTATGGTCTGCGCCCATGGTGCTGGTGGCGTAGGTGATGCCGATACCCTTGACGGAGCGCGGGTCGTAAGCCGGGATACCCTGGTTCTTGACCACCGGGACGCGGGTCACGCCGTAGGCGCGGCCTACGGAGCCGGCGCCGCCGCCGAGTATGCGGCCAAGAGCGGTCCCCTTGCCGATCTCGTCGGTCAGCAGGCGCAGCAGCCCTTTGGAATCGCCGAAGGGGAGGATGCCGGCTTCCATGGCCACGCCGAACATGACGGCGGTCTCGATGGAGTCGATCCCGATGTCGTCCATCAGGTTGTCGGCGCGTGCGATGTCGTCCAGGTTGTCGATGCAGCAGTCAGCGCCCAGGCCCCAGATGGTCTCGTACTCGAAACCGGAGGTGATGTACTTGCCGTCCTTGTCGTTGTAGACCTGCGAGCACTGGATGATGCACCCTGCGTGGCAGCCGTGCTTGACCTTGCCGCCGCGGGCGGCGATGGTGTCGTGCATGGTCTCGCCGGA
>CAZFMI010000131.1:0-4414 GCA_964519915.1 uncultured Geomonas sp. | reverse complement strand
AAGACCTACAACCTCTCCATGAACAAGAAGGCGAGGAAGGCGGCACTGAGAAGCGCACTCTCGATGCTCTAC
The DNA here is from genome assembly GCA_964519915.1 of uncultured Geomonas sp. Classification (GTDB taxonomy): domain Bacteria; phylum Desulfobacterota; class Desulfuromonadia; order Geobacterales; family Geobacteraceae; genus Geomonas. The sequence goes on along the minus strand of CAZFMI010000131.1, from coordinate 4,342 downwards.
AAGAAAGACGCAATCACGGTGCTGAACAGCTTTGAGCTTCCGGCGGTCAAGACAAAGGGATTTGTTGAGGTACTAAACGCTTTTAACCTTGACAAGACGCTCGTTATCACAGATACTGCGAATCCCACTTTAGAACTGTCCGCCCGCAATGTGAAACACGTCAAGGTGCTGGGTCCTGAAGGTCTTAACATTTTCGACATAATGAAATACCAGAGCGTCATCTTTACTGAGGCTGCCGTTCGCCGTGTTGAAGGAGTATTACAGTCATGAACATCTATGACGTCATAAAGAAACCTCTCATCACTGAGAAGACCACGGTAGAGAAGGACGAGAGAAACGTCATCGCTTTCGTGGTGAACGGTGCCGCTAACAAGATCGAGATCAAGGCTGCTGTCGAGCAGCTCTTCAACGCGCAGGTCGCCACCGTGAACACCGTCAACGTGGCCGGCAAGACCAAGCGCACCGCGAAGGGCATCGGCAAGCGTTCCAACTGGAAGAAGGCGTACGTCACCCTGAAAGAGGGCAGCAACGTCGATTTCTTCGAAGCATAAAATATCTGTGGGGATTTAGATAATGGCTATTAAAACTTACAAACCTACTTCTCCGGGGAGAAGGGCGCAGACCTGCTCCACTTTCGAGGAGATCACGGCCTGCAGGCCCGAGAGGTCCCTCGTCGAGAACCTCAAGAAGAGCGGCGGCAGGAACTCGAACGGTCGCATCACCTCCAGGAACGTCGGTGGCGGTCACAAGCAGAAGTACAGGATCATCGACTTCCGCCGCGACAAGACCGACATCCCGGCCAAGGTTGCCACCATCGAGTACGACCCGTGCCGCAGCGCACGCATCGCCCTCCTGAACTACGCCGACGGCGAGAAGCGCTACATCCTGGCACCGCTCTCCCTGAAAGTGGGTGATACCGTTATCTCCAGCGAGCAGGCCGACATCAAGCCGGGCAACGCGCTCCCCCTCAGGTGCATCCCGCTGGGTACCATCATCCACAACATCGAGCTGAAGATCGGCAAGGGCGCCCAGCTGGCGCGCTCCGCCGGGACCTTCGCGCAGCTCATGGCCAAGGAAGGGAAGTACGCCCAGGTGAAGCTCCCCTCCTCCGAGGTGCGCATGATCCTCATGGACTGCAAGGCCACCATCGGTCAGGTCGGCAACGTGGATCACGAGAATGTTTCCATCGGCAAGGCAGGTCGTTCCCGCTGGCTCGGCATCCGCCCCCACGTAAGGGGCGTCGCCATGAACCCGGTCGACCACCCGCACGGCGGTGGCGAGGGCAGGACCTCCGGCGGCCGTCACCCGGTGACCCCGTGGGGTATCCCGACCAAGGGGTACAAGACGCGCACCAACAAGACGTCCACCCGCTTCATCGTGAAGAAACGCAGCAAATAAATCATCTGGATAGAGGATTTTAAAAGATGGCAAGATCTATAAAGAAGGGGCCTTTCGTCGACGGACATCTCGAAGCGAAAGCCCAGGCAGAACAGGCCGGCAGCAAGAAGGTGATCAAGACCTGGTCGCGCAGGTCGACCATCATCCCCGAGTTCATCGGGCTAACCTTCGCGGTGCACAACGGCAAGAAGTTCATCCCTGTGTTCGTCACTGAGAACATGGTCGGCCACAAGATGGGCGAGTTCTCACCTACCAGAACCTTCTACGGCCACGCTGCTGACAAGAAGAGCAAGCTCAAGAAGAAGTAAGGTCCTAAAGGAGTTTTGTAATGGAATCATCGGCTAAATTATCCTCTGTCCGCCTCTCCCCGAGAAAGACGCGCCTCGTCGTGGATCTCGTCAGGGGCAAGGGCATTCAGACTGCGCTTAACACCCTGCGTTTCTCGCCGCAACCTTCGGCGAAGCTCATCTCGAAGCTCCTCTCCTCGGCCGTTGCCAACGCCGAGCAGAAGGGTTGCTCCGATGTGGACAAGCTGTTCGTGAAGACCATCTTCGTCGACGGCGGCGCAGTACTTAAGCGTTTCACCCCCCGCGCCATGGGCCGGGCCAGCAAGATCAGAAAACCGACGAGCCACATTACCGTGGTACTTGCGGAAAAGAAATAAGAACGGGTCGGAGGTGAAGTTTTGGGTCAGAAAGTAAATCCTGTTGGGTTCAGGCTCGGGGTTATCAAAACCTGGGATTCCAAATGGTACGCGGAAAAAGACTATGCGAAGCTCCTTCACGAGGATCTGAAGCTGCGCGCATTCCTCAAGAAAAGGCTGTATCATTCGGGCGTCTCGAAGATCGAGATAGAGCGCGCTGCGGGCAAGGCGAAGATCAACATCTTCACCGCTCGTCCGGGCCTCATCATCGGTAAGAAGGGCTCCGAGGTCGAGACCCTCAAGAAGGAGCTGGCCAAGCTCACCGACAAAGAGGTCTATCTTAACATACAGGAAGTACGGAAGCCTGAGCTGGACGCACAGCTCGTCGCCGAGAACGTGGCACTGCAGCTGGAGCGCCGTATCGCCTTCAGGCGCGCCATGAAGAAAAGCGTCACCTCGACGCTGAAATTCGGCGCCAAGGGGATCCGCATCACCTGCTCGGGCCGTTTGGGCGGGGCGGAGATGTCCAGGACGGAATGGTACCGCGAGGGAAGGGTTCCGCTGCACACGCTGCGTGCGGACATCGACTACGGCTTCGCCGAGGCGAAGACCACCTACGGTATCATCAGCGTAAAAGTGCTCCTCTTCAAGGGTGAAGTACTCTCCGCTAAAAAATAGGAACAGGAGTTTTTTGCGATGTTAATGCCCAAGAAAGTTAAGCATAGAAAGCAGATGAAGGGGCGCATGACCGGCACCCCGACGCGCGGCGTATCGCTCGCGTTCGGCGAGTTCGGCCTGCAGGCTACCGAGTGCGGCTGGCTGGATTCCCGCCAGATCGAAGCTGCCCGTATCGCTATGAACCGTTACATCAAAAGGGGCGGCAAGATCTGGATCCGCATCTTCCCCGACAAGCCGCTCACTTCGAAACCCGCCGAGACTCGTATGGGTAAGGGGAAAGGCTCCCCGGACTCGTGGGTCTGCGTGATCAAGCCGGGCAGGATCCTCTACGAGATGGAGGGGGTCAGCGAGGAAGTGGCGCGCGAGGCGTTCAGGCTGGCGGCGCACAAGCTCCCGGTAGCCACCAAATTCACTTCAAGGACGGAAACAAATGAAGGCTAGTGAATTGAAAAATGCGACGGCTACCGAGCTGGAGACCAAGAGCGCGGACCTCACCAAGGAGCTTTTCAACGTGAGGTTCCAGCTCCACACCGGGCGTCTGGAAAATACTTCTAAGCTTTCCCTTCTCAAGAAGGACATCGCCAGGGTGAAGACCATACTCCGTGAAAAGAGAGGGTAAGAGATATATATGAGCGAAAGAGGGAATAGAAAAACCCAGGTCGGCGTGGTCGTGAGCGACAAGATGGAGAAGACCGCAGTAGTCAAGGTCGACCGTCTGGTAAAGCACCCGGTTTACAACAAATACATCAAGCGCTCTGCCAAGTACAAGGCGCACGATATCGATAATTCCGCAAAGATCGGCGACCGTGTTGTCATCGTCGAAACGCGTCCGATGAGCAAGGACAAGCGCTGGAAGATCAGACAGATAATCGAGTCTAAAGCTTAAAAGCTTGGACAGGAGTTAACAATGATTCAGATGCAGACAATATTGGACGTGGCGGACAACTCCGGCGCGAAGAAGCTCTTTTGCATTAAAGTGCTCGGCGGCTCCAAGCGCAGGTACGCGGGGATCGGCGACATCATCGTCGCTTCCGTGAAGGAGGCGCTCCCCAATTCGAAGGTGAAGAAGGGTGACGTGGTCAAGGCTGTGGTGGTGCGTACCGCCAAGGCAGTCGGGCGTCCCGACGGCTCCTACATCCGTTTCGACACCAACTCCGGTGTTGTCATCAACAACGCCAAGGAGCCGGTCGGCACACGTATCTTCGGGCCGGTCGCCAGGGAACTTCGCGCCAAGAAGTTCATGAAGATCATATCCCTCGCCCCCGAGGTACTTTAAACAAGATCCTGGAGAATAACGATGCTGGGCAAAAAGTTACATGTGAAGAAAAACGATACCGTCGTGGTCATCGCTGGCAAGGACCGCTCCAAAAGCGGCAAGGTGGTTTCCATCCATCCGAAAAAGGACGGCGTCATCGTCGAGGGGATCAACGTGGTAAAGCGCCACGTGAAGCCCCGCGGTTCCGAGCAGGGGGGCATCCTGGAGAAGGAAGCGCCGGTGCACATTTCCAACGTGATGCTTCTTTGCGGGAAGTGCAACAAACCTGTGCGGACCAAGACAACGGTTCTGGAAGACGGAAAGAAGGCGCGCTGCTGTGTCAAATGCGGCGAGTCCTTTGATAAATA
>CAZFMI010000130.1:0-4469 GCA_964519915.1 uncultured Geomonas sp. | reverse complement strand
GGGGAGATGGGACCCTTGTTCCACAAAGGCGTTTTTGCAGGCAGGAGTACCTTCCGCTTCACCCTGGAAGGTACTTCCATAACGGTGTCGATAGACGCTGACGGCTATGAGGTGGAAAGAGATTCCGCCCTTGCGACCGTGGATTGCTCCTGCAAGACGACTTCCGAGATGTTCAGGAAGATCTGGTATGACGGGTACCGCCCGGGGATCATGGATTTCCTGGCGGGCGAGGTGCGCTGCGATGCTCCCCTCATGCTGCCGCAATTCCTGCGCGCCTTCGGGAAGATCTGAGCCGCAGCGGCAATCGGCTCACGGACGCGCCGTGCCGCGCGCTGCCGCCTTCAGGAGTTCCGCTTCGGCGTGGTCCGCCCATCCCGGGCACTCCGCGCCCCTGCGCTGGCGCGCCTCGCGGATCAGGCGCAGGTCCCTGGCCGTGGTCGCCGGCTCCCATGATTCACGCACCCTGGCGAGGCTTCTTCCCAGGGCATCGACCCCCTTCGCCTCGTCGCAGGAAAGAGCGGCCAGCTCCAGCAGGGTTGCGTAGTCCCAGTAGTCCGCGGCGCCGGACCGGATGCGCTGTTCCACCGCGTAATGCACCACCGGCAGGATCTCCCTGCGGCGCGGATCGGCGGGCTCCTTGAGCTCCATGAGCGTCACGGCGTTCACCCCGGGGTAGGTGTTGCGCCAGTCCGCCTCGAACCCCTTCAGATAGGCGGAAGCGGCTTTTTGCAAAAGCTCCTGCGCCTGCGCCGTTTCCCCCCTCTCCAGCGCCTTCTCCCAACGGTCCTTCAGGACGCGTCCCAGCATGCCGTAGCTGTCGCTGCTCGGCCCGTTTCGCGAGATGAGCTCGCGCAGCACCCGTTCCGCCTCCTCGCCGCGCCCCGCCCAGTTGAGGGCAAGCCCCAGCTGCTCCTGCACCAGGATGCTGCCGGCAAGCGCCGCAGGCATGCGCTGTGAAAGCTCTATCATCTCGCTCCACCCGTTCACCGCCCGGTAGCAGAGGAAGAGTTCGGTCACCGCTGCCGGGTCCGCCTCGCCTATCCCCCCCAGACCGGCTTCCACCTCGCGCACCGCGGCGACACCCTGGAGCCTCGCCATGCTCAAGCGACGCTTGAACTCCGTCGCGTACCGCTGCCTGTCGGCTATGGTTTCCAGCTCCCTGGCGAGGTCCCTCGGATACCCCTGCACGGTCCTGTACACCTTGCTCTTCACCGACCCTCCCATCACCTCTGTCAGCCGCTCCGTCAACAGCGCCCTGTATTTCGCCTCGTGCACCGGGAGCCCTTGCGGCGAAACGCGGTAGGGGAGCGCGGCCGTCTCGTGCACGTCAAGCGGCAACTGGGCGCCGCCGGCCGCATAAAGAAGCACCGTTTCGTTGGGGTGCACCGCCTGCCTGACGCCAAGCTCGTAGAACACCTTGGCGTCGCCGGTGGTGAGATCGGCCACGGCGTAGTCGCAGAGCTTCAGCCGCTCCAGGGCGCTCCTTTGCATCAGGCAGCCCGTCCTCTCCTCGTCCGCCCGCACCGGTTGCAGCCCAGCCGCCTCCACCGCCGGGACGATCAGCCTCTGGTACACGACCTCGAAATCGACCACCCTGCCGGTGGCGTCCTTCTTCTTGTCGAAAGGCATTATGACGAGGCAAAGCGCGCCGGAACTAGGCATGGGTCCCTCCCTGGGCCAAAAGCCGCTCGAACTCCGGGGCGGGAAGCGGCCTGCTGATGAGATCCCCCTGCACCTCGTCGCAGCCGTAGCTGCCGATCAGCTCCAGCTGCTCCCTCGATTCCACGCCGACCGCGTTCACCCTCATCTTGAGGCTGTGCGACATGCAGATCACGGCAGAGACGACGTCGAGATCGTTTTGCTCGGTGAGGATGTCCCTGATGAAGCTGCGGGCGATCTTCAGCTTGCCGATGGGAAGCTCCTTGATCCGCTGCAGGGAAGAGGCTCCGACACCGAAGTCGTCCACCGAGAACCCTACGCCGATATCGGTCAGGCGGTGCATGTTCCTGATGGAAAAGGCGGGGTTGTTCATGATGCTCTTCTCGGTGATGTCGAGCTCCAAAAGCCCCGGGTCGAGCCCCGTATCGGAAAGCGCCCGCATGGCGAGGTCGATGAAGTTCGGCTGGCTGAACTCGCGGTTGGAGAGGTTGACGGACACGCTCAGGTCGAAACCCTTTTCCCGCCATTTTCTCATCTGGGAGCATGCCTGGAAGATGACCCACTCCCCGATCGGGACGATGGCTCCGGTTTCTTCGGCGACCCCCATGAACTGGGCCGGCAGCAGCATGCCCCGCTCCGGGTGGTGCCAGCGCAAGAGCGCCTCCCCCGCCACGATCCGGCCCGTTTCCAGGTCCAAAAGCGGCTGGTAGAGGAGCTCCAGTTCCCCCTTGGAGACCGCCTGGCGCAGGCGGCGCTCCATGCTCTGACGGTTCACGGTCCTCGTGTTGATCTCGGCGTTGTAGAACTGGTAACTGTTACCCATGCTCTGCTTGGCGACGTACATGGCGCCGTCGGCCTTTTTCAAAAGCTCCTCGCAGCTGTCGCCGTCGTCGGGGAACATGCTGATCCCGACGCTCGTGGTGACCTCCACCTCGCTCCCCTCCAGGGCGAAAGGGGTTTCGAACACCCCCATTATCTTGCCGACCACGGTGCCGACGTCGTCTGTCTGGCCCAGGTCCGGCATGAGGACGTTGAACTCGTCGCCGCTTATGCGCGCCACCGTGTCCGACTCGCGGACGCAGCGTTTCAGCCTCTGGGCCACCGCCTGCAGCAACAGGTCGCCCGAGGCGTGCCCAAGCGTGTCGTTTATCTTTTTGAAGTGGTCAAGATCCATGAAAAGCACGGCGAGGCTCTTGCGGTTGCGGCGGGCCTGGGCGAGCTCCAGGGCGAGGAAGTCCCCGAAGAGCTTGCGGTTGGGGAGGTCGGTCAGGGTGTCGTGCTGGGCCTGGTGCCTTATGATCTCCTCGAGCCTCTTGCGTTCGCTGATGTCCTTGAACAGCGTCAGCATGAAGGGATTGCCGTTTATCTCGATGATGTCCGCCGAGACCAGCCCCTCCAGCTCCCGCCCGTCCCTGGCCCGCAGGCGCACCTCGAGATCGCGCACCTCCCCCTTTTCCTGCAACAACCGCCGCAGGACTTGCGGCTGCTCGGCATCGACCCAGAGCCCGAGGGCATCCGAAGAACTGCCGATCACCTCCTCTCGTTCCAGGCCAAGCGCGCGCAGGAACGCCTCGTTCACCTCGAGAAGCGTCCCGTCCTTCTGGCTTTCGATGCTAAGCAGGTCGGGGGTCGCCTGGAAGATCTTCGAGAAGCGCCGCTCCGAGGCGCGCAGCGCCGTCTCCGCCCATTTGAGCTCGGTCACGTCGTGGCAGGCGCCGATCAGGGAGAGCCGTCCTGCGCCGTCCCGGACCGCCTCGAGCTGGCCCCGCACGATCCTGCTGGAGCCGTCCGGCCGGAGCAGGCGGTAGTAGTGGACGCCCATCCCCTGCCCGGTCTCCCGGACCTGCTGCACGGCCTTTTCCAGCGTTTCGCGGTCCAAGGGGTGCACAAGGTCGACGAGCGCCGCAAAGCTCGCCGTGACGCTCTCCGGCTCCAGTCCTAGGATGCGGTACAACTCGTCCGACCATACCGCCTCGCCGGTATCGACGTCCCACTCCCAGCTCCCCAGGTGGGTGATCCTTTCCGCCTGCGAGAGCTGCTGCTCGCGCCTGCGTATCCTCTCCACCTGCTCTGCTACCAGCCGCTTCAGCATGATCTTCTCGCCGATGCGGTCCAGCACCCTGAAAAGCTCCGGGTAGTTGACCGGTTTCATCACGTAGTGGTCCATCCCTATCTCGATGGCGCTTAGCAGGTAGGAGGTCTCGCTGTGGGCGGTGACGGCAACGATGGTCGCGCCGGGGTCGAGCTGCTTGATCTCCCGGGCCATGCTGATCCCGTTCATCTGGGGCATGTTTATGTCGGTTATCACCACCTCCGGCCTTATCCGGTCGAAAAGGGCCAGCCCCGAAACCCCGTCCTCGGCGAGATGGATCTTGAGCCCCTGGTAGTTCATGGTGAGCATCCGGCTCAGCATCTCGCGCGCCTCGATCTCATCCTCCACGAGAAGGATCGTTACGTCTTGTAATGGTGGGGGGGATATCGGCATGCTCAGACCTCGATGCGGAACTGCGCCCCTTCGTCGGTGTTTGCCACGGTGAGCCTTCCGTTCATGCTCTTTTCGATGATGGTCTTCGACATGAAAAGGCCTATGCCGGTCCCCTTCTCAGGCCCCTTTGTGGTGAAATAGGGATCGAAGATCCTGTCGAAGATCTCCGGCGGGATGCCGCCTGCGTTGTCCGTGATGGTGACTACCGCCCTCCCCCCTTCCCTAAACAGCCTGACCACGACCTTGGGGTTTGCCACCTTGCGCTCCAAAAGGGCGTCTTTCGCGTTCATCAGTATGTTGAGGATCACGTGGGAGTATTCGTTGG
>CAZFMI010000129.1:0-4498 GCA_964519915.1 uncultured Geomonas sp. | reverse complement strand
GTACTGGATGAAGAGATCCATCTTCTTGATCTCTTTCTTGTCGATGAAATCCTCGGCGACGAAATCCTTCACCTCGCCGGCGATCCTGACCGGCAGATCGGAGGCATCAAAACGGGTGATCGGCGCGATGCCGGACTTCCCGGCCAGTAGGGCGTCCCAGTTCTTGCCGTTGCCGCATCCAAGCGGGGAGACGACACCGACACCCGTGACAACTACTCTTCTCATACTCTCAACTCTCCTTGGAAACTGTTTGCGTTCATGGCTGCCTGACAGGCGGCATGAAAAAGGGGAAGTAAAACTCCCCCCTCTCTACTAGGTGTGATCGGTAATGTAGTCGATTGCGTCCTGAACCGACTGGATTTTCTCTGCATCCTCGTCGGAGATCTCAATTTCGAACTCTTCTTCAAGTGCCATGACGAGCTCTACGGTATCCAGGGAGTCAGCGCCCAGGTCGTCCATGAAGGAAGACTCGTTGGTCACCTGTGCCTCGTCGACACCAAGCTGTTCAGCTACTATCTCTTTAATGCGTTTCTCTATCGAAGCCATCTATACCACCTCCATTTGATTGTAACGTCAGACGTTTTTGATTTGTTTTGCTGAAGCCTGCTATTTCATAGCATGAAAAGCCGAATTTGCAAAAGGTATTTTTGGCGCTGAAACTAAAAACAACGCCGTTAGCCGGCTCACATGTACATGCCGCCGTTCACCGAAAGGACGTGCCCGGTTATGTAGCCTGCGGCGTCGGAAACCAGGAACAGCACGGCGCCCGCGATGTCGTCGGCGGAGCCGAGCCTCCCCATCGGGATCTGCTCCTGGAGGCTCTCCTTCGTCTTCTCGGAGAGCTCGTTGGTCATGTCCGTTTCGATGAAGCCGGGGGCGACTGCGTTGACCGTCACGTTCCTGCGGGCAAGCTCCCTGGCCGCCGATTTGGTGAGCCCGATCATCCCGGCCTTGGAGGCGCAGTAGTTCGCCTGCCCCGGGTTACCCATCTCCCCAACAACCGAGGAGACGTTGACGATCCTGCCGTAGCGGGCCTTGGTCATGATCTTGGCCGCCTCGCGGGTGCAGTTGAAGCTCCCCTTCAGGTTCACGTCCAGGACGGCATCCCAATCCGCCTCCTTCATCCTCAAAAGGAGCCCGTCCTTGGTGATCCCCGCGTTGTTCACCAGGATGTCGAGCTTCCCGAAGGCGCCGACGGCCTCCTTGAAGAGCCCTTCCACCTCGGTCGCCACGGAGACGTCGACCTTCACCGCCAGGGCCTTGCCGCCGGCGGCGATGATCTCCGCTGCGGTTTTCTCAGCCCCTTGCTGCGTGGTGGCGGTGACCACCACCGAGGCGCCTGCCTCCGCAAGTTTGAGGGCAATGGCGCGGCCGATGCCGCGGGAAGCTCCTGTTACCACCGCTACCTGTCCGTTCAAGCTCATTACGCCCCTCCAGTGATGGCCTTGATCCCGGCCGGGTCCTGCACGTTGAAGCTGGACGTCTCTTTGGCAATCCTCTTGACCAGGCCGGCGAGCACCTTGCCCGGGCCGATCTCGACGAAGTTGGTGACGCCGGCGGCGACGATGTTCTGCACGATGGCGTCCCAGAGCACCGGAGCGCAGACCTGCTCCACGAGCAGCGGCTTCACCCGCGCCGCGTCGGAGTTCGGCTTCGCCTCGACGTTGGTCACCACAGGGGTGGAGAGCGCGTTTACCTGGACCGGCTCAAGCGCTTCGGCAAGCCGCTCGGCGGCCTTTGTCATCAGCGCGCAGTGGAACGGGGCGGAAACCGGCAGGAGCATCGCCTTTCTATACCCCTTCGCCTTGGCGATCTCGATGGCGCGGTTCACGGCGCCCGTGTGCCCGGCAACCACGATCTGTCCGGGGGAGTTGAAGTTGGCAGGCGAGACCACCTCGCCCTGCGCCGCCTCGGTGCAGATCTCCTGGAGGGCTTCCGGCTCGGCGCCGAGGATGGCCGCCATGGCGCCTACCCCGACGGGGACCGCGTCCTGCATGAAGCTGCCGCGTGCCCGCACCGTCCTCAGTGCATCGGCGAAATCGAGGGCGCCGGAGGCCACCAGTGCCGAGTACTCGCCCAGCGAGTGGCCCGCGAGAAAGGAAGGGGCAATGGCCGACTCTTCCCTGAGCACCCTCAGTGCGGCGACGCTCGCGGCCAGGATGGCCGGCTGCGTGTTGGCGGTGAGCTTCAGCTCCTCCTCGGGACCCTCGAAGCAAAGGCGCGACAGCGAGAAGCCGAGCGCGTCGTCCGCCTCCTCGAAGCTGATCCTGGCGATCTTGAAGTTGTCCGCCAGTTCCTTCCCCATCCCGGCGTGCTGGGAACCCTGCCCCGGGAAGATGAATGCATAAGATTGCATAGGTAACCTCGTAACTCTAATGTTGCATTTGCAGTGGAATCGATTGCTGCCTGCCTGGGACACCGCCCTCAGCGCCGCCCCCCTCCCGAGGGGGAGGGTTTTGGACGGCGCCGCGGCGCGGTGCGGACTCTACCAGCGCACCACCGAGGCGCCCCAGGTGAGCCCGCCGCCGAAGGCGGTCATCAGCAGGATGTCCCCTTGCTTCAGGCGTCCCGCACGTACCGCCTCGTCGAGCGCGATCGGGATTGAGGCGGCGGAGGTATTGCCGTAGCGGTCGAGGTTGACGAAGGCACGCTCGTCGGTGATGCCGAGCCTCTTGCCCACCGAGTCGACGATCCTCCGGTTGGCCTGGTGCGGGATGAAGAGCTTGACCTGGTCGGGGACCAGACCGTTCGCCTCCAGCGCCTCCTGGCAGACCTCTCCCATGGCGCGCACCGCCAGCTTGAACACCTCGTTGCCCTGCATGGTGAGGTACACCATCCTGTCGTCCACGTTTTGGTGGGTCGCGGGGAAACGGCTGCCGGCGCCCTTTTGGTAAAGGATCTCCCAGTAGTTGCCGTCCGAGTGCATGTGGGTGGAGAGGATGCCGTTCTCCCCCTCGGTCGCCTCGAGCACCACGGCACCGGCGCCGTCTCCGAAGAGCAGGCAGGTGTTGCGGTCGCTCCAGTCGACGATGCGGGAAAGGACCTCGGCGCCTATCACCAGCGCCTTTTTCACCTGGCCGGAGAGGATGTACTTTTCGGCGGTGGCAAGGGCATAGACGAACCCGGAGCAGGCGGCGGAGAGGTCGAAGCAGAAGGCGTTGGGGGCCTTGATGGCCTGCTGCACGATGCAGGCGGTGGCGGGGAACGGGAAGTCCGGGGTAAGGGTGCCGACCACGATCAGGTCGATCTCCTCGGCCGTGACGCCGGCCGCGTCAAGGGCCCTTTGCGCCGCCAGCGCAGCGAAGGTCGAGGTGTACTCCCCTTGCGCCGCAATCCGGCGCTCCCTGATGCCGGTCCTGGCGACGATCCACTCGTCCGTGGTGTCCACCATCTTTTCCAGATCGAAATTGGTCAGCACTTTCTCCGGCACTGCGGAGCCGGTACCGGTAATCTTTGGTCGAATCATGAAGCAACCCTCTCTGTTCCAGCGCCTGGCGCAGGCGCGCCCTCACGCTCGCGCACGCCGCCGGGGAAACTCTCGTTGAGCTTTTCAGCCATACGGCCGTTGACCCCCTTGAGCGCATATTCGTGGGCAAAGCGGATCGCGTTCTTGATTGCCTTGGGATTGGAACCGCCATGACAGATCATGCCGACGCCGTTGATCCCAAGCAGCGGCGCTCCGCCATACTCGGCATAGTCTACGGTTTTCTTGAAATTATTGAAAGCCTTGCGGCTGAGGAGGTAGCCGATCTGTGACAGGAAGCTGCTTTTGATTTCAGCCTTGAGCATCTTGCCTACGGCCTCGGCAAGCCCCTCGGAGAGTTTCAATGCCACGTTGCCGACGAAACCGTCGCAAACCACGACGTCCACCGAGCCGTTGAAGATGTCGCGTCCTTCCACGTAACCTATGTAGTTGATCGGTTTTTCGCGCAGAAGAGCGCTGGTCTCGCGGGTGAGTTCGTTGCCCTTGCTGGCCTCCTCGCCGTTGGAGAGAAGACCGATCTTGGGATTGGCGATCCCCATGACGAACCTGGCGTACACCTCGCCCATGACGGCGAACTGCACCAGGTGGATCGGTTTGCAGTCGACGTTGCCGCCGACATCGAGCACGAGGGTTTTGCCGGACACAGTGGGAAAGAGCTGCGCGATGGCGGCGCGGTCTATTCCCCTCATCCGTTTCAGCACGAACATCCCCGCCGCCATGGTGGCACCCGAGTTGCCGGCGCTGACCACGGCAACCGCCTCGCCCCCCTTCACCAGCTCGAAGGCGACACGGATCGAGGAGTCCTTCTTTTTGCGCACCGCATCAGAGGCGGAATCGTGCATGCCCACCACCTCGGAGGCATGCCACACTTCTATATCCAGCCCTTTGCAATCGAAGCGGGCCAGTTCAGCCTGCACCTTTTCCACGTCTCCGACCAAAGTGACCGGCACGCCGAATTCTCTGGCCGCAGCTACTGCACCTTCTACTTCAACATGAGGGGCGTTGTCGCCCCCC
>CAZFMI010000128.1:0-4731 GCA_964519915.1 uncultured Geomonas sp. | reverse complement strand
GGAGCGGCTCCAGGTAGCGCTCCATCTTCTCGTACGGGTAGAAGGGTTCGCCGTTGGGCCAGGTGCGTCTGAGCCTTTCCGCCTGGCTGTCGGTCAGCGGGATGCGGTAGCGGATGGAAACCACCTCAGCCTTCATGTTGCGCCCTCCCCCTCCACATGTGTTTATGCGCGTGGCGCGTTTAATGATATCACCGCAGGATATGCAGTGCAAAGGATAGGTCAGCCGCCGTCCGTTGGCAAGGCGCCCGTCGAGCAGGAGACGCCCTATCTTTAGCTTTGATCGCAGTGAGCCCGAAAAAGTCAACCGGCTTGAGCTCCATCAAAAAGGCGAGGTCGTGCCGCATTCCGGGTTCGCCACGCGTGGGGGGGCTCGGGAAAGGGGCCTTGGCAAGATAATTACGGAGGGTCACTTGCTTTTTGCCGGCTCTTCAGCTTTATTTTTAACTTGTGAATCAACATCAAACTACAGGTGACGGATATGCGGCTCTCACTTTATCTAGAACATGGCGAGCAATTTTCCCGGGCTGCTCTCAAACTGCCGGTACAGACCTACGTCGATATCGACTCCAGCCTGCTGAACTGCTTCATCGAGGTGCTGCCGGTAGCGGCTTCGCACTACATGGGACCGGACCACCTTCCCGGCATCGAATTTCCGCATCCGGAGATACGGGTGGTTTTCCAGCTCAAAGAGCACCCTCAAGTGGCGGCGGTCTACTCGATCGACGTCTTCGTCACCGACGCGATGCTGAGCCTGGTAAGCCACGCCCAGGGGCACATCCACGTCGACATCAACCGGAGGTCGGCGCACATCGAGCGGTTGGTTTCCAACAAGCAAAACGGGCTGCTGGAGCTTATCGGTTGCAGCCATACCATGCTGATCGATCGGCTGTCCCAGGCCTTCGTCGACCTGCGCACCAAGTATCTGAATGCGCTCCACGATGAGGGGTGCCTGCCGGTACCACACCACTTCTAGGCCGAAAGGAACAGGAACCAACAGCCACGGAGGGAGGCGGGCACGAAGAAGGAAGCCAAGGCAAGAAGGCCTTCGCCTTTTTCTCCGGAGTCCCGGACTTTCTCCGTGGCTACTGGTTTTGCCCGCCGGTAGCCTTCTGCACCTTCAGATGCAGCCCTTTGACCTCCACCACCTGCACCTTCTCCCCCTTCACGATCGGCTCGGCGCTCTCGGCGTTCCAGTATTCCCCCCGCAACAACACCTTTCCCTCGGGCAGGAGGTCCGTGTCGGCCACCCCTTCCTCCCCGACCATCCCCTCCACCCCGGTGACCGGCTTCTCCCGGTGCGCCTTCACGACCTTGGCGACCACGACTGCGAAGAAGATCGTGGTCGTGAGCACCGTCGCGATGATCACGCTCCAGGACAGCCGCAGGTAGGGCTCCGGCGACGGGAAAAGCATGAGCGATCCGAGCACCATGGAAACCATGCCCCCCACCGCAAGCATGCCGTAGGAGACCACCTTGATCTCGGCTATGAACAGGATGATGCCCAGCACGATCAGCGCTATCCCCGTGTAGTTCACCGGCAGGGTCTGGAAGGCGAAGAAGGAAAGGAGCAACGAGATGCCGCCGATCACCCCCGGCAGGATGGCGCCCGGGTTGGAGAGCTCGAAGAAAAGCCCCAGCATGCCGAGAAGCATCAGCACGTAAGCGACGTCGGGGTTGCTGATGGCATCCAGGATCTTGTCCCGCGTCCCCATCTCGTAGCTGGTGACCCGTGCGCCGGCAAGCCTCAGGGTAGTCTCCTTCCCCCCCTTAAGCACCTTGCGCCCTTCCAGCTTCGCCAGGAGGTCCTGCCTATCCGTCGCGATCAGGTCGATCACCTGCTGCTGCAGCGCCGCCTCGGAGGGAAGCGAGATGCTTTCCCGCACCATCCTCCTGGCTAGCTCCACGTTGCGTCCGCGCTTCCTGGCAATCCCCTCGATGTACGCCTCCGCGTCGTTGAGGATTTTCGCCTCCATCACCTTGTCCGGCTTCTCCCCCCCGACGGCGACCGGGTGGGCGGCCCCGATGTTGGTGCCGGGCGCCATGGCCAGGAAGTCCGCGGCAAGCCCTATCACAGCTCCCGCCGAAGCGGCCCGGGCTCCCGACGGTGTCACGTGCACCGCCACCGGGACCGGGGAGGCGAAGATCGACTGCACCGCGTCGCGCATGGCGGAGTCGAGACCTCCCGGCGTGTCCAGCTCCACCAGCAGCAGTCGGTCTCCGCGGCTCCCAGCCGCCGCCAGGTTTTTCTTCAGGTAGTTGGCGGTAACCGGGTTGATGGGGCCGTGCACGGTGACGACGGCGACCTGGGGCGCCTGCGCCAAGAGCCGCACCGGGATCATGAGGAAGATCGATATCAGGAAAAGCAGTCTCATTGGAAACCTCCGCTTGCAAACATGCGAGAAGTCTAGCCATTCGCGCTGCGGTGTCAAACGGGGCGGCGGCCGCCTGCCGGGCGGTTCCGGCGCCTCGGCCGCTTCGCGTCAGGAGGTTCGGGTTTCAGAACCCTGGCAGGTTGGGGCAGGCTCGGGGCGGTAGCTGAAATCCCCCACAACGATGCGGTCGATGCCGCGAAGCGAGGGCAAAGCGGTGAGGACGGTGAGCGAGCCGGCACCGGCTTCGGTGACGACGCCCAGCGCGCGGGTCTCGCCAAGGTGGTTCAGCCCGACCACAGTTCCTGCTGCAGGGGGAGCGAAGCAAGGGTGCACCGGGGCACCGCGGTGCAGGAAGACGAGGCGGCGGGTGGAAAGCAGCACTTCCCGGGCGCCGTGCAGGTGGGCGGCAAGCCTGCCGCGGCGGTACCCTGCCCGCTGCCTCGGGTTGCGGCGCTGCACCATCCGGGCAGGGTGCAGGCGGATGATCTCGACAGCGCCGATGGCGGAAAGGATCGGCTCCAGTTCGGGCCCGGCGGCCACGGCAACCACCAGCTCCGGCGCCACGGCGCGGATCTTCGCGAGCTTCAGCGCCTTGCCGAGGGGGCCGTCGACCAGGCCTGTGGTGTCCACCAGGGTGAGAGCAGCGTCCCGGCGGCTACTGAGGACCATCCTGCCGGTTTCGGCGGCAAGCAGGGAGAGGATGGGGACCGGCGTGACGCACCCGAGGAAGCAGAGGTGCTCAAAGCGGAGGGGACCGGGTGCGGGCGCAGCGGTGAAGGTGCGGCGGCTGACCGCACCGGGAAGCCCCAGGGAGCCCTGGCCGACGTCGGCGTCGACTAGGGCAACGGGAACCCCGGTTGCCGTAAGCTCGGTCAGCAGGTATCTGGCCAGCGTGCTCTTGCCGGAGTCGCTCCTTCCTACAAACAGCACCGTCCCCCTCAGGGTGCGCAGGCGCTGCAGGAGTTCCTCCCATCCGGAACCGGGGACGGTGGTCATGGCGCCTTCTCCGTGGCTAGCGGCTCCTGCACCCCCGGGTGGAGAGGCGTGGCCGGGCAGCTCAGGCCTGAGGGAGCTTGGGGGAAACCTGGTGATCCGGATAAAGCCGGGCGATCTGGTGGAACGATTCGAGGCAGCAGTCAAACAGCACCTCTACCAGTTCGGGGTCGAACTGTTTGCCGGCCTCCTCCCGGATCGTGGCGAGGACGCGATCGTGGTCCCACGCATCCTTGTAGCACCTGGCGCAGGAGAGCGCGTCGTAGACGTCGGCCAGGGCGACGATCCTGCCAAAGAGGGGGATCTCGGCACCGCGCTTGCCGCGGGCCCCGCCCTGCTCCGTCTCGAAACCGGCGAGAGGCTCGTGCGTGGCGGAGTCGACATGCCCGGGGTACCCCTTGCCGTCCCAGCGCTCGTGGTGGTTCAGGATCACCACCGCCGCAGACTCGTCGAAATCCGAATAGATATCGCAAAAGAGCTCGGCGCCGTACAGGGTGTGCTTCTTCATGGCCTCGAACTCTTCAGGCGTGAAGCGTCCCGGCTTCTTCAGGATGGTGTCCGAGATGGCAACCTTCCCCACGTCGTGCAGCATGGCTGCCATGCGCAGCACGTCCCGGTTCTTGTCGATCTCATGCTGCGGCAGCCCGTTTCTGGCGGCCCACGCCTCGTAGAGCACGACGGCGTAGGAGGCGACGCGGTTTACATGCGGCCCGGTCTCCTTGGGATCGCGCATCTCCGCCATCCGGTTCATCCTCAGGATGATCTCACGGGTCATCTTGGCACGCTCCACGGCGCTGGCGGCGTTGTTGGCGAAGTAGGTGATGATCTCGTCGTTGTTGTCGGCAAAAGGCGCGACCTTGCCGTCGGAGTCGATGGCGTTGATCAACTGCAGGACCCCGATCACCTCTTTGCGGAAGTTTTTCAGCGGCACGGTGAGCATCGAGTGCGTGCGGTATCCGGTCAGCTGGTCGTAGCTGCTGTTGAAGGAGAAGGGGTAGCAGGGCGCGATCCGCGAGACGTCCGGGATGTTGAGGATGGCGCCGTTCAACGACACGTACCCCGCAATGGAGCTGTTGTCGATCGGCACGGTGAAGGTGGAGTAAGGGAGCTTCCTGCCGGGTGGGAGCTGGCGCCTCATGGTATCGTTTTGGGCGTAGCTGAACCTTAACTGGTTTCCTTCCTTGATGTAGATGGAGCCGGCGTCACAGTTGGTGAAGGAGCGCGCCTCCGTCAGTATCTTCTCCAACAACAGGTCGATGTCCTTTATCTGAGAGATTTCCAGACCAAGATGCAGTGCCTTGATCAGCTTGCTGTCCGGCCCTTCCATGTTTCCGCCCCTCTTTCATCCAAGGTTTTCCCTGCGCAA
>CAZFMI010000127.1:0-4776 GCA_964519915.1 uncultured Geomonas sp. | reverse complement strand
ATAAAGATAAAGATAAAGATAAAGATAAAGATAAAGATAAAGATAAAGATAAAGACCGCGACCCGGACCTGGCAAACAAAAAGCTGCAAGCCTTATTCATAAACGCTGGCTTTGCGGCACTTTCACCGAATCCCCCTCCCGCCAGGGTGGGGGATTCGATATAACAACGGGTGCCTCTTGAAAATCCTGACCATCGACACCTCCAGTAACTGCTCTTCCGTCTCGCTAAGCGACGGCTCCACCCTGCTTGGCGAGTGCATACTCGGCGAGGACCGCGCCAATTCGGGACGGCTGCTCGAGTCGATCTCCGGGCTCCTCAAGGCCGCCTCGCTCTCCCCGGACGGGCTCGATGCCTTTGCCGTATCCCTCGGACCCGGTTCGTTCACCGGGGTCCGCGTCGGGATCGCGACGGTGAAGGGGCTGGCCATCGCTACCGGCAAACCGGTGATCGGCTTCTCCTCCCTTGCCATGCTGGCCATGAACCTCCCCTTCAGCTCCCACCAGGTGGCTCCCATGTTCGACGCCAGAAAAGGGGAGCTCTACGCTGCGCTGTACCGCTGCGGCTCGCTTCCGGAGGTGATCCTCCCCGACGCGGTCATCGGGCCGGAGCCGTTTCTCTCTTCGATCAAACACCCCACCCTGTTTCTGGGCGACGGGGCCGTGCGTTACCGCGAGCTGATCTCCTCTACCCTTGGCGAACTCGCCATCTTTCCCCCCTGGCATGCCAACCTCCCGCGCGCCTGTGCAGGCGCCGTCATTGCGCGCGAGGCGGCCGCGCTAGGGAGGTTCACCCCGCTTGCCCTTTTAAACCCAACCTACCTGCGCGCCTCCGAGGCGGAGATCGCCAAACGCCGGCGCGAATCCCTTTAACACCGTTCTAGTTGCTGTTGACAGTTCAGTTTTAATGTATTATGTTGTCCGTTCATTAGTCGACCGGTAACCTACCTTAAACACGATGTTTTTAGCAATACCAACTGCCGGTTTGCTGATCCCGAACAGGGGTCACTGCAGGCGCAAGGGGAAATCTGCATGCGTAGCGACACCATCACACAAGGACTTGAGCGCACCCCCCACAGGGCGCTTTTAAAAGGAACCGGCCTCCCGCAAAGCGAGATGGGCAAGCCGTTCATCGGCATAGCCACCAGCTTCACCGATCTGATCCCCGGGCACGTAGGGATGCGCGACCTGGAGCGTTTCATCGAGAAGGGGGTCCACACCGGCGGCGGCTACTCCTTCCTCTTCGGGATTCCCGGGGTATGCGACGGCATCTCCATGGGACACAAGGGGATGCACTACTCGCTCCCCACCCGCGAGCTTATCGCCGACATGGTGGAATCGGTAGCCGAGGCCCACAGGCTGGACGGCCTGGTGCTCCTCACCAACTGCGACAAGATCACCCCGGGGATGCTGATGGCCGCTGCAAGGCTCGACATCCCGTGCATCGTGGTCACCGCCGGCCCCATGATGAGCGGCCGCGGCGACGCGGGGAGGAAGTATTCCTTCGTCACCGACACCTTCGAGGCCATGGCGCGCTACAAGGCGGGCGTCATCGACGACCAGGAGCTGGCGCGCTGCGAGGAGAACGCCTGCCCTGGCACCGGTTCCTGCCAGGGGCTTTTCACCGCCAACACCATGGCGATCCTCACCGAGACCCTCGGCATGAGCCTGCCGCGCTGCGGCACCGCGCTCGCCGTCTCGGCCCTCAAGCGTCGCATCGCCTTCGCCTCGGGCGAGAAGATCGTCGACCTGGTGCGCAACAACGTGACTCCACGCTCCATCATGACCCGCGAGGCCTTCGAAAACGCCATCCGGGTGGACCTGGCCCTCGGCGGCTCGTCCAACACGGTGCTGCACCTGCTTGCCATCGCTCGCGAGGCCGAGGTGGAGCTTCCGCTCAACACCTTCGACATCCTTTCCAAGACCACCCCGCAGATCGCCTCCATGAACCCGGCCGGCGAGCATTTCATGGAAGACCTCGACGCAGCCGGCGGGGTGGCCGGCGTGCTGAAGCAGCTGGGCGACAAGATCCACGACTGCCAGACCCTCTTCGGCCTCAGCACCAGGGAGATCGCGGCGAGCCTCAAGGGCGTGGACGAGTCGGTCATCCGTCCGCTTTCGGACCCGGTCAAGAAGGAAGGGGGGATCGCTGTTTTGTTCGGGAACATCGCCCCCATGGGTGCCGTCGTCAAGCAGTCCGGCGTGTCCGACGCCATGATGAAGTTCACCGGCGTGGCGCGCTGCTTCGACTCCGAGGAGCTCGCCATGGCCGCCATGATGGGCGGCGTCGTCAAGGGGGGCGACGTGGTGGTGATCCGCTACGAGGGACCCAAGGGGGGGCCGGGCATGAGAGAGATGCTGGCGCCGACCGCAGCCCTCATGGGCCTTGGGCTCGGGGACAGCGTGGCGCTGATCACCGACGGCCGTTTCTCCGGAGGCACCCGCGGCCCCTGCATCGGGCACATCTCCCCGGAGGCTGCGGTAGGCGGCCCCATCGCCCTGGTAAAGGACGGCGACAAGATCGAACTCGACATCCCCTCCCGCTCGCTGAAGCTCATGGTCAGCGACGAGGAGCTTGCCGAGCGGCGCACCCGCTGGAGCGCACCCGAGCCCAAGATCAAGAAAGGGTGGCTCGCCCGCTATGCGAAGGTGGTCACCTCGGCACACACCGGGGCCATTACCACCGCTGAATAAAACCTCGACCCCCTTTACCAAGGGGCAGAGGCTGGCCCTCCTTTACCTGGGAGATGCCGGCCTCAGGGGAACGTAGTTGTTACTAGTGGTCCCGTGCTTACAATGCGTGGGATCGATCAATAGCAGGCAGGTCAACTGCCGCAAAACGGGGGATAGAACGTATGAAATTGAACGGCGCGCGTATTCTTTTGGAGTGTCTGAAGAAAGAGGGTGTCGACACCATCTTCGGATACCCGGGTGGAACGGTCATCAACCTTTACGATGAGCTCTTCTCCTTCAAGGAGATCAGGCACATCCTGCCACGTCACGAGCAGGCCGGGGTACATGCCGCGGACGGCTACGCACGGGCTACCGGCAAGGTCGGCGTGGCGATAGCCACCTCGGGTCCGGGCGCCACCAACACCATCACCGGGATTGCCACCGCGTACATGGATTCCATCCCCATGGTGATCGTCACCGGCCAGGTCCCCACCGCGCTGATCGGCAACGACGCCTTCCAGGAAGCGGACATCATCGGCATCACCCGCCCCTGCACCAAGCACAACTTCCTGGTCAAGGACGTGAAGGACCTCGCCCTGATCATGAAGAAGGCCTTCTACATCGCCCGCACCGGCCGCCCGGGCCCTGTCGTCGTCGACCTCCCCAAGGACGTGCAGATCGCGCAGACCGAGTTCAAGTACCCGGACACCGTCGAGATCCGCGGCTACAAGCCGACCGTCGAGGGGCACCCGAAGCAGATAGAGAAGGCCGTCTCCATGATCATGCAGGCGAAGAGGCCCGTCCTCTACGTCGGCGGCGGCGTCATCTTAGGCAACGCTGCCGCCGAGCTGACCGCGCTCGCCAAGCGCTGCGGTTTCCCGGTCACCACCACCTTGATGGGGCTCGGCGCCTTCCCCGAGAACCACCCGCTGTCGCTGGGACTGCTCGGCATGCACGGCACCTACTACGCCAACATGGCCGTCTCCCACTGCGACGTGCTGATAGCCATCGGCGCCAGGTTCGACGACCGTGTCACCGGCAAGATCGCCTCCTTCGCGCCGCACGCGAAGATCGTCCATGTGGACGTCGACCCCACCTCCATCAAGAAGAACGTGCGCGTCGACCTCCCCATCGTCGGGGACGTGCGCGACGTGCTGGCCCGCATGCTGAAGGTGGCCGACGAGATCGGGCCTGACTCCGAGGGTTGCAAGGCCTCCCTTGCCCCCTGGATCGCAGAGATCGAGGGGTGGAAGGAGAAGCACCCGATGGCCTACAAGCAGGCCACCAGCGTCATCAAGCCGCAGTACGTCATCCAGAGGCTGCGCGCACTGTCCGACCCGGACGCCATCGTCGCCACCGATGTCGGCCAGCACCAGATGTGGACCGCGCAGTTCTTCGGCTTCACCACCCCCCGCACGCTCCTTTCCTCGGGCGGGCTCGGCACCATGGGCTTCGGGCTTCCCGCCGCCATGGGAGCCCAGGCCGGTTTCCCGGAACGGCAGGTGATGGTTGTCTGCGGCGACGGCGGCTTCCAGATGAACATGCAGGAGCTGGCCACCATCGTGCAGAACCGGCTCAACGTGAAGATCATCATCCTGAACAACAACTTCCTCGGCATGGTGCGCCAGTGGCAGGAACTCTTCTTCGACAAGCGCTACTCCTCCACCTGCATGGAGCTCCCCATCGACTTCATCAAACTCGCCGAGGCGTTCGGCGCCACCGGCCTGCAGGCCACCAAGGTGGATGAGGTTGACGACGTCATCAAGAAGGGGTTCGCCACCGACGGCCCGGTGCTGATGGAGTTCAAGATCGCCCGCGAGGAGAAGGTGCTCCCTATGGTCCCGGCCGGCGCTTCCCTGACCGAGATGGTTCTGGCGTCCTAGAAACGTTCTGGGTGCTGTGTCCCCATTTCCGCGCTGAAAAGCCGGGCACCTCACGGCCTGCAGGCTCAAGTTCAGCCAAGCGCAGAAGGTTGGAACGCAGTACGTAGAACTGCAATTTATACGGAGGGTTTCATGAGACACACCATAGCAGTCCTCGTTGAGAATGAGTTCGGGGTCCTCTCCCGCGTGGTCGGGCTCTTTTCCGGCCGCGGCTTCAATATAG
>CAZFMI010000126.1:0-4796 GCA_964519915.1 uncultured Geomonas sp. | reverse complement strand
TCCATCCTGGTCAGTCTTATCATGGTGTTGTTCCTCCGCGTGTCTGGCGCCGCTGACTTACTTGCTTTCGGCTTGTCACGGCAAATACTTTAGCAGGTAATGATCATTGGCTTCTTTTTTTGTCAGTGGTGCAGGACGTTTATGCGCCTGTATGAGGGAGGAGCGGGGGCGCGAGAGCCATCAGGCAGCAGTTGGAACCGGCAAATACCGCGCCTTCGCGCGGCGGAGCGGTATTTTTCGATTAGCGTTGGCTACTAAAGATTTTATCGTACCTGCCGATAACGGGATGAAGCAGGGCCTAACCTAGACTCTCCAGAAGGAGGCATACATGTCAATCTCTCCAATGCAGGCGGTGCAAGTTCCGGTGCTAAGTGGTGAAGTAAGCGCGCAGAAGGCATCGCAGACGGACCAGCCCGCTACCAGTGAGTCTTTTCCTGCACAGAAGGCGCCTGCGCAAAAGGGCGCCGGGGTGGAAGCCGAAAAGGAGCAGGAAAGGGTGGAAAAGGCGACGCAGTTGCTGAACGAATTTCTGGAGCATTCCTCCATCGCGGTGCGCTTCTCGACTGAGAGGGAATCGGGCGAGCTGGTAGTGAAGGTGGTGAAAGCGCATTCCGGCGAGCTGATCAGGCAGATCCCGTCGGAGGTGGCGTTGAAGCTCTCGAAGGCACTGGACACGCTTCAGGGCCTGATCATAAAGGACAAGGTGTGACCGATGCGCCGCCGGTCGCGCGGGAGTCAAGTTTGCACGCCGCCTGCAGCTTCGGGCTGTCGGAAATTTGACTTCGCCGCGGCGCTGCTTGCGGAGCCGCCGGCGGCGTCCCTTCGCGGGTAAAAACCTCCAACTGGCACCACCCGCCCCCTGTCCGCTCAGGTGACGTCGTGCATGACGCCGGTCAGGCGTTACATGCGCCTGCACGTTCACGGCAGCGGACGCTCCCCCGCATCCATCCGCCAGGCCGTTCAGCCGCCGGTGACGATGAGGAACACCCCGACCAGCATGACGATGGTGGCGACGATCCCGCCTCTTTCCTGGAAGAGGTAATGCCCGTAGAGTACGCCGAAGAGGAGGCTGATCCGCTTCACCGCGATCATGTAGGCGACGTTGGTGAGGCTTATCGCGTAGACGTGGGTGACCACCTGGAGCGCGTAACAAAGAGCGGGGAGAAGCGATGCCCTGATGGTGCCGTTTCCGGCCATCTGCGCAAGCTCTCCCCTCCCCTTGTACAGGGCCACCGGGGTGATGGCCGCAACCAGCAGCGGCAGATAGATGGCCGCGAAGAGAAGCGGCGAGGAGAGTTCAATGGCCCGCTTGCCCAGGGTGGAGGTGACGCTGTAGATGGCGGCGACGCAGAGCATGCAAAGCGCCCCCTTCTCCCGCGCCAGCGCCTTTAGCGGGGCGAGCGTGCCTTGTTCTCCCTTTTTGGCGTTCAGGAGGTATCCTCCGATGGCGATGAGGAGTATCCCGGCGCTCCCCGCCGCGGAGATCCGCTCCCCCAGGAGCAGGAACGGGACCACCAAAAGGAGAAGCGGCGTGAGCGAGAGGAGGGGGAGGGTGAGGGAGAGCGGGGAAAGCTTTAGCGCCTTCGTGTAAAGAAAGATGGCTACCGCCTCCATGGGGAGGGCTGCGACTATGCAGAGGTAGAACTCGGGGGGGAGCCGCGGGATGTCGATGAAGAGGAGCGGAATCAGGAAAAGCGGCAGGGTGGGGAAGATCCTGACCAGGGTGACCAGGTACTCGTTGTGGCCATGCACCGCCTTCTTGGTGAGGGCGTCGCTGGTGGCGAGAAAGAAGGCCGAAAGCAGTGTGAGTGGGAACCATAGTGACATGGGGAGAATGATAACGGAAAAAGGTGTCGCTGCAAAAGCGCCTGCTTCTTTAATGGGAAAAAGCGGCGGGAGGAGTTGACTGCGGCACAAAAAGCGGCCTAATTAACCGTGTTGTGCTTCACGCTTAACCGGACCAAGGAGGGCGCCATGGCCAGAGACCCTTTGATTCCTTCCATCGAACAGAGGCTGCGCGGACTGATCGAGGTGAGCCGGAGGAACCTGAAGGAACATGGTTTCACGGGTGTGGAGAGGGCGAGGCCGACGGTGACGCTCACCCGCGAGTTCGGCTGCGAGGGTTATCCTGTTGCTGAAAAGCTGCAGGGTTTGCTGGAAAAGAGGAGCGGGGCTCCCTGGGTGGTGATGGACCGCGCCCTCTTGGATGCGGTGGCCAGGGACCACAACCTCTCCGAAAAGATCCTGCGGGAGCTGGGTACCAAGAACCGCTTCATCGACGACATGATCTCCACCTTCTCCCCCCGCTGGAAGAGCGACAAGGATTACTACCGGCTTCTTTGCCGCCAGATCGTGGCGCTGGCGCAGCAGGGGAACGTGATACTCGTGGGGAGGGGCGCCGCCATCCTCGCCCAGGAGATCGGCAACTGCTATCACTTCAGGATCGTTGCCCCGATGAGCTTCAAGGTGAGGTCGTGCGCGGCAAGGGGGGAGATGCCCGAAGACCGGGCGCAGGACCTGATCCGGGAGAAGCAGCGCCGGCGCGACGATTTCCTGAAGGATTTCCTGGGGCGCGACATAACGGACCCTACTCTTTACCATCTCGTCTTCAACAACGCGAGGTTCTCCGCCGACCGCATCGCGGCCCTCATGGCGGACGTGGTCCTGCCGCTTCCAGGGGATCACCCGGTCGCCTGACCCGGGGGCGGCGTGTCTTGCCGGAGAGGGACCAGGGTCGCGAGGACGATCTCCGGGCGGATGTTGAACCTGACCGGGGCCCAGCTCTCCCCCAGCCCGCCGTTCACGATCATGCTGCTACCCCCCACCCTGTAGAGGCCGTAGTCGTAGCGCGGGAAATACCCCATGGAAGGGACGTAGGCGGCCCCCAGAAGGGGCAGGCGCACCTGCCCTCCATGGGTGTGCCCGACCAGCGTGAGATCGACGCCGCTCTTGACCGCTTGCGGGAAGGGGTGCGGCGAGTGGGCGAGCAATAGCCGCGGAGAGGCGCTGTCGGTGCCGGAGAGCGCCGCCTCCAGGCGGTCCCTCCCCGTCACCGGGTCGTCCACGCCGACCACCCAGAGCCTGTCCTTTCCCCTCTCCAGGATGTCCCACCCGTTGGTCAGCACCCGCACCCCCGCCTTCTCCAGCCTGCCGTCGAACTCCCGCGCGCGGTTCAGGGCATGCTCGTGGTTGCCGCACACCGAGTAGACGGGACTTTTGGAAAAGCTCCCCATCCCGGCGACAAGGTCAAGGACCGGGGTGAGCCTCGGCTCCTCCCCGACCACCAGGTCGCCGGTCAGCGCCACCAGGTCGAAGTCGAGCGTGCGCAGTATGCCGAGCAGCTCCTTGCCGCCGGTTCCGAACTCCTTGTCGTGCAGATCGGTCAGCTGCAGGATGGTAAAACCGTGGAAGGAGGGGGGGAGGTTTTGGACCGGTACCTGGAAGCTGCGCACCGCAACCGAAAGCCTCTCGAAGTACAGGTAAGGGAAGAGCGACACTCCTCCCAGAAGAAACAGGCGTCTGCTGATCTCGGTCATGATCGGCTCCTCCATGGACAGACGTGATTATAGCAGGCGCATCTGCGATGTCATGAGCCCTGTCTCCCTCTTTGCGGGGAGGGCGGGTGGGACGGATGGTTCTTGCCGGTACTCCGGTCGCAGCGCCTGCGGCCAACCTTTTTTTGACTTCCGCAATGCCGGGGGGTATGCTGCCTCGGCTGAAAGGGGGACGGTAATGGCCGATTTCGCGGTGAGCGAGGAAAAAAACCGCTGGTTGAAGACGAAGATGGCGGAGCTCGGGGTCGCAGAACAGGACCTGGAGGAGCGGTTCATCCACTCCTCGGGGCGGGGCGGACAGCACGTCAACAAGAGTTCCTCCTGCGTCTACCTGAAACATCTCCCCACCGGGGTGGAGGTGAAGTGCATGGAGTCGCGCAGCCAGTCCCTGAACCGCTTCCTGGCGAGACGCTACCTGTTGGAGAAGGTGGAAGCGCTAAGCGGCGGGCCGACCAGGAAGGACCTGGCTGCGGAAAAACAGAAAAGACAAAAAGCGCGGAGAAAAAGGCGCAGCGGGGCTAAATATGGCACTGCTCCTGCAAGCAGTCCCGTACCGGAGCCGGATGACGGTGCCTGAAGGGGGGTTGCGGGACCGAAGAGACAACAATTTGACACGTCCCAAGCCCTTCCCGGCATTCGAGCGGCGGCTTGCAAAGTCAAAATAAAGTTGACAAGGTAATGTGGTGAAGGGTATAAATTCACATTATCCTCAATAAGACCTTTTGCAGACACCCAATTACCTCGAAAGTTTCTCATACCGTGCCGGTACCGACTACCTCAAGATTACATCAGGGCAATAATTCACAGATCCTTTACACGCTAACGACTCATCGGGCACCCCTCGCATGATTATCCATGCTCCATCGGTGTGACATTCCCATTTCCCCCATCAGGCAGACAGCCGATAGATCTATATTTGCGCCATTTCAGGAGAACAGATGAACCTACAGGAACTTAAAGAGAAGAAGATCAACGATCTTACGGCTATCGCCAAGGGACTTAACATCGAGGGGGCTTCCAGTCTCAGGAAGCAGGACCTGATCTTCGCCATTCTCAATGCCCAGACCGAGAAGAACGGCATGATCTTCGGCGAGGGAGTGCTGGAGACCCTGCCGGACGGCTTCGGTTTCCTGAGGGCTCCGGATTACAACTACCTTCCGGGGCCGGACGACATTTACGTCTCCCCCTCCCAGATCCGCCGCTTCAACCTGCACACCGGCGACACGGTCGCGGGGCAGATCA
>CAZFMI010000125.1:0-4900 GCA_964519915.1 uncultured Geomonas sp. | reverse complement strand
GCGCTTGCCGGAGGAGGCGTCCAGCGCGACCGCCGCATGGGGGCGGTCGCCCAAGATGGCCTGGACCAGCCCGGTCAGCCTGTTGCCGGGACCGACCTCGATGAAGCTGGTGATCCCTGCGGCGTACATGGCTTCGATTTGGGCGACGAATTCCACCGGCTTGGCGAGCTGCGCGGCGAGCTGCGCCTTGGCGGCAGCGGGATCGGCAGGGTAGACGGCGGCGGTGGTGTTGGCGTAGACCGGGACCTTCGCCTCCGGCATGGCGATCTCTTTCAGGGCGGCCAGAAACGGCTTGGCCGCGTCGGCGACCAGCGGGCTGTGGAAGGCGGCCGCCACGGGGATTTCCTTGCAGGTCAGGCCGCGCGCCTTGAAGACGCCTTCCGCGCGCTTGATCTCGGCGCTCGCGCCGGAGAGGACCGCCTGGGAAGGGGCGTTCTTGTTGGCGATCACCAGGTCGAGCTTCTCGGCCGCGACCACCTCGGCGATCTGGGCCAGGGGTGCGGAAACGGCCAGCATGCTCCCCTTGTCGCCGCCGCCTTCGCCCATGAGCTTCCCGCGCAGGCGCGATAGTGCGTGCAGGGCGCTCTCGTCGAGCCGTCCGGCGGCGCAAAGGGCGGTGAGCTCGCCGTAGCTGTGACCGGCGACGGCATCGGGCGAGACGCCGAAGGAGTTGAGGAGCCTCAGGGCGCCGAGGCTCGTGGCGCCGATTGCGGGCTGGGCGGCCTGGGTGGCGCGCAGGGCCTCCTCCTGCCTGGAGCGGGTCCGGTCGTCAAAGGCGGAGGGGGGATAGATGAGGTCGGAGAGCTTCTTCCCGTTTTCCGAGAGAAAGCCTTGGTCGGCTGCGGCGACGCTGTCGAGAAGCTGCGGGAAGCGGCAGGCGAGGTCGTTCAGCATCCCGTTGTACTGTGAACCCTGGCCGGGGAAGAGCATGCCGAGCTTCACGGAGGCGCTGCCGCAGGCAAAATAGGCGCCGTCGGGGGTCTGCCAGGCGGACTTCGGGTTCTTCTCCAGCATCGCGCGGGCGTTTTTCACGAGCGACGGGAGGTTGGTCTTGTTGCGCTCGACGGCCAGCGAGAGTCGGCAGCCCCCCTTCGCATCGAAGGCTGCGCGGGAGGCCATGGCGAATTCCCTCACCGCACTCCAGGCTGCCTCGGCCGGCACGCGCTCGAGCCCGGCGGCAAGGGCAGCGGCGTCGGCGCCGGAGAAAGAGATGATCTGGGTGTTGCCGTCCCAATCGGCGGCCTGCTTCTTGGGGTGGTACTCCTCCAACACCACGTGGAAGTTCGATCCGCCAAAGCCAAAGGCGCTCACCGCTGCGCGGCGCGGCACGTCGCCGCGCGGGAACCAGGGGCGCTTTTGCGTCGCGAGATAGAAGGGGGACTTCTCCCCTACTACCTCTTTTTGCGGCGTCTGCACCTTTATGGTGGGGGGGATGACCTTGTGGTGCAGGGCGAGCGCTGCCTTTATCAGGCCGGCGGACCCGGCGGCGGCCTTCGTGTGGCCGATCTGGGACTTGACCGAGCCGAGGCAGCACCAGGGATTCTCCGCCTCGCCGTACACCTCGCGCAGCGCGCTCACCTCGACCGCGTCCCCCACCTTGGTGCCGGTGCCGTGCGCCTCGAGGAGCCCGATGCTCTGGGGGGTGACGTCGGAGTTCTTGTAGGCGGCGAGAAGCGCCTTCTTCTGCCCTGCGGAGCTCGGCGCATAGATGGCGTCACCCTTGCCGTCGCTTGAGGAGCCGACGCCGCGGACGACGGCGTAGATCTTGTCGCCGTCGCGCTCGGCGTCGGCCAGTCGCTTCAGCACCACGATCCCCAGCCCCTCGCCGAGGATGGTCCCGTCTGCGGAGACATCGAACGGCTTGGCGTTGCCGGAAGGTGAGAGGGCAGGGGTCTTGCTGAAGCACATGTACATGAATATGTCGTTGAAGGTGTCGATGCCGCCGGTAACGACCATGTCGGATTTGCCCGAAGCGAGCTCCATGGAGGCCAGGTGCAGCGCGCTGAAGGAACTGGCGCAGGCGGCGTCCACCACGCAGTTGGTCCCGCCCAGGTCGAACTGCTTGCTGATCCTGCCGGCAACCACGTTCCCCAAAAGGCCCGGGAAGGAGTTTTCCTGCCAGGGAACGTAGGAGTCGGAGATCCGCTCGACCACGTCCTTGGCAGTCGCCTCGTCGACGCCTGCGTCCTTCAGGGCGGAGCGCCAGACGGGGTGCCCCAGGCGCGCGCCGAGCGGGATTACCAGCTCCAGGGTGCCGGTGACGCCGAGGATGACCGAGACCTGGCGCTTGTCGAAGTCGCGGTCCGGGCCGTAGCCGGCATCCTTCAGCGCCTGGCCTGCGGCCACCAGGCCGAGGAGCTGCGAGGTGTCGATCGCCTCCAGGACGTTGGGGGGGATGTTGAACTCCATCGGGTTGAAATCGACGGGAGAGATGAACCCCCCCCGGCGGCCGTAGGTGCGGTCGGGGCTTTTCTGGTCCTGGTCGTAGTACTCGTCTACCGGCCAATGGGTGGAGGGGACTTCGGTTATCGAGTCGACACCGTCCACGATATTGGCCCAGTAGGCGTTTTGGTCCTCGGCCTGGGGGAAGAGGCAACCGATGCCGATGATTGCAAGCTGAGTTCCGTTGCTGGAGGTGGCGGGTTTCAGATCGTCAGTTTTCAACAAAGGTACTCCTTGATTTGTGCTATTTCCATGGGTTGCGGCGCGATCTGGTCCAGGTGCAGCTCGATCCCCTGGCTGCGCAGGAAGTTGGCGCGGTTCAGGTGCGCCGCGCCGTGCAGGATGTTGAGAGCGACCGTCACGATCTTGCGCTGTTGCGCGGCAGCGAGGCAGGAGCCGGCGGCCCATTCGTTGAAGGCGCCCATGGCCGGGCCGCACCAGACCTGGTAGTCCATGCTGCGCTGCTCAGCGCCGTCCTTGGCCCAGTGGGCCGCCATGCCGAGGTACCAGCGGAATACCAGGGCCATCAGGTGCTTGGGGTCGCGCTCGCTGCGCTCCACCTGGGAGGGGTCGCGCTTCAGGAAGTAGGCGCGGGTGTCGCGCCAGATCTGGTCGAGAGGCGCCTGGAACAGGGTCTTCTCGAGCTTTTCGCGCTCCGCGGAGGGGATCTCGTCGAGGGAGTTGCAGGCGCGGTATATCTCGTAGAGCTTCGCGGCGCGCATGGGAAACATGGTGCCGCGCTTCAGCACCTGCACGGTGACGCCCATCTCGAACATGTCGGCGGCAGGCGCCATGGTGACGTCCGCCTGGCGCGTGCCGGCGAGCATGGTGCGCACCGTGTCGGAGGTGCCGGACTCGATGCAGGCCTGGTTCACCGAGCCGGTCACGATGTAGGCGGCGCCCATGGAGAAAGCGGCCGCTGCGGAAGCGGGGGTCGAGATCCCCCCGCCTAGGCCGACGCGGAGCTTGCAGCCATATCCGTACTGCTGCTGGAGCTTTGCGGCCAGCGCATTGATGGTCGGGAAAAGGGCGAGGGCAGGGCGGTTGTCCGTGTGGCCGCCGGAATCCGCTTCCGCGGTGACATCCTGTGCCAGCGGGACCAGCGCCGCCAGCTCTGCCTGCTCGGCGGTGAGGGAGCCGTTTTCCACCAGCGCGCGCAGCAGCTTCTCGGGAGCGGGGGCGAAGAACTTGGCAGCCAGCTCCTCGCGGGAGACCTTGGCGATGATGCGGTTGGGCGTCACGATGGTGCCGTCGGCGGCGCGCCCGATGCCGTGCAGCCGGTAGCGAACCAGCGGGAGCGTCAGGGCGAGGAACGCGGAGGCCTCGACGATGCGGACACCTTTCCTGATGTAGAGCTCCGCCAGCTCCCTTTCCAGATCGGGCTCGTGAGGGGAGTGGATCAGGTTGAAGCCGTAGGGGAGCTCTCCAAGCGACGCCTTCAGCCTGTCGGCGGCATCCGCCACCGCGGAGAGCGGCAGCCCGGCGGCGCCAAAAAAGCCGAGCATCCCTGCGCGCCCCAGTTCCTCAGCCATGGCTGCCGAGCTGATCCCTTTGGCCATGGAGCCGCCGACATAGGGGTAGCGGATGCCGATCTCGCGGCAAAAGGAAGGATCGCCGAGGTTTTCCGGCAGGCACGGGGGGGCGTACCCCGCCATCGGGAGGGCGTTGGCCGCTCCGGCACCCAGGCTGCCGACGCCGCCCAACTGCGGCACCGTGGCACCGTCCTTTTCGACCAGGTAGAGGGGTTGGCGCACGAAGCGAAGCGCCTCATGGAGGCTCATCGGGTTATGGCGGGGGGTGTCGGTGGCGGCCTGCCACCATCCCAGGTTCTCGGGGTTTCCAGAGCGGGCGGCATGGTCGCCCTGCAGCGAAAATAGGTCCAAACGTGCTTCTCCTGTTGCCAGCGAATCTGCAGCGGAATTGCGATGGCCAAACGGTAAAGAATCTGTAGAAGGTCAAGGCTTGGGCATGGAGGAGGCGGGTCCACGCATCGTCCGATTGTTTCAGCAGAAAAGGGGACGATCCGCTCACAGCAGTATCGCCCACTTTAGCAGAGTATGTGTACAGTAAATGGAGCAAAAAGGCAAGACAAGACGCGGGTTCAGGGCAACTTTTAGTCGCAGCGTGGTTGCATCGGCACGGCTCAGCTCCCGCTCTTCAATCTCATTGCCCGAAGCAGATAGGGGTAGATATTCTCTGTGACAATGCGATACCCATCCCCGTTGGGATGTATCCCGTCAGAAAGATTCAGCGTCTCTTCTCCTGCCACCTTATCCAGCATGAAGGGTATCAGTATGAGGTTGCGCTCCTTGGCAACCCCGGGATAGATGGAGGCGAATTTGCGGGTGTAGGAA
Organism: uncultured Geomonas sp.; assembly: GCA_964519915.1. Lineage (GTDB taxonomy): Bacteria > Desulfobacterota > Desulfuromonadia > Geobacterales > Geobacteraceae > Geomonas. The sequence goes on along the minus strand of CAZFMI010000125.1, from coordinate 104 downwards.
GGTCCCATGTTGGTGAGCATGCGCATGCCGGCCAGCACCACTGTCACGTTCTTTGCCTGCAAGGCGGCGACGATCTTGTCGATGTTCCTGCGGGTGTGCTCCGG
>CAZFMI010000124.1:0-4900 GCA_964519915.1 uncultured Geomonas sp. | reverse complement strand
CGGGTACGCGGTCGTCCAGTTCGTAGCAGAAACGCTCGACATCGAGGTCCGCCAGGTGGGGGGCGTATCCCTTCAGTATCGCCCATGCCTTCTCCTCGGCGAGGTTGAAGGAAACCCAGGAATGCCCGCCGTAATCCAGCTGGCGCACCGAGCAGAACAGGTCGGCCAGGTTGACGATGGCGCAAAGGGTCGGGTCCAGGGCCGCCTCCTCGGGGGCGTGGTGCAGGGCGATCACCTCGCAGTACTCCGCCGGGAAGTTCCATTTGCGGGCGATGCAGAGCCCTACCTCGTTGTGTGAGGTCCCAAGGAACTCCGCCTCCTTCTCCACCAGCCGGAAAGGCTGTCCCTGCACCGAGTCGAGCAGGGCGCGGAAGGCGTCCTGGCGGTAGTAGGAAAGGAATACCTCCCCGATGTCGTGCACGATGCCGACCAGGTACGCCTTCTCCGTGTCGGGGTAGCGCACCCGCTGGGCAATGATCTTGGAAACCACCCCTACGCCGAAGGAGTGCTCCCAGAAACTCTTGATGTCGAAGATGCCGTCGCGCCCCTCGAAGACGTCCACGAAGGAACAGGTGAAGGCAAGCTCGCGTATGTGGCGGAAGCCCAGGTAGATCAGGGCCCTCTTGACCGACTTTATCTGGTGCGCCGGCTTGTAGAGCGGCGAGTTGACCATCTTGATGACCCGGGCCGCCAGGACCTGGTCGGCGAGGATCATGTCCGCCACTTCGTCCAGCTCGACACCCGGCCGGTCCAGAAGCTCGATGACCCGGGTGGCTACCTGCGGAATGGTGGGGAGGTCGACGAAGCTCTCCACCATGTCCTGAGCAGTCTGCATCATGGCTGCTTTTTCCATACCATCATCCTCACTTGTTATAGGTGAACCCGCCCGGGAAGTGTACGGTCTTGAATTTGTCGTTCACCCCGTGCAGCGACTCGGACTGCCCCACGAAGAAGTAGCCGTACGGCTGCAGGTTGTTGTAGAAATGCTGGACTACCTTGCTCTTGGAGGAGGTATCGAAGTAGATCAGCACGTTGGCGCAGAATATGAAATCGAAGCTCTTCATGAAGAGCATCTTGTTGTCGTCGTAGAGGTTCAGGTGGCTGAAGGATGCCAGCTTCTTGACCTCGGGCGAGAGCAGGAACTTCCCGGGAGACTCCTCCTTGAAGTACTTCTTCAGGTAATAGTCCGGGGTGTTGCGCACCGAATAGCTGTTGTAGGCCCCTTCCTTGGCCTGGGCGATCACCGTCTCGTTGATGTCGGTCCCCACGATCTCTATGATCCAGTCCTTGAGGAGCGTGCTCCGCTTCTCGAGGAGAATCATGGCCATGGTGTAGGCCTCCTCCCCGGAGGAGGAACCGGCGCTCCAGATGCGCAGCTTCTTGAAGCCGATCTTCCCCTTGGCTGCGACGATCTCCGGGAGGAACTTGTTCTCCAGGGCGTTTAGCTGCGGCATGTTCCTGAAGAAACAGGTCTCGTTGGTGGTGATCTCGTCCAGGAGCTTGGTCAGCTCCGTCCTGCCGGTGGCGGCGCCGCGCACGTACTGGTAGTAGTCCGCGTGGCTCTTGCACCCGGTGCCCTCCATCCTGCGGGCGAGCCTGCTTTCCAGGAAGTACTTCTTGGAGCTGTGGAAGTAGATGCCGCAGACGTTATATATGTAATCCCGAAGCTGCTCGAAATCCTTGTCGGAGATCTTCGGGGCGCTCTTCGCGTCGAATGGTTTCAGATCTAATGCCATTTCTCTTCCCCTCAGGCAGCTCCGCCACCGACTAGTCCGATCGGATCCACAATGAGCGCCACCCTGCCGTCCCCCATGATGGTCGAGCCGCCGATGCCGGGGAGGTTGGACAGGAACTTGCCGAGCGACTTGATGGCGACTTCCTGCTGCCCCAGGAGCCTGGTTACGATCAGGCCGATCCGCTTCTCGGCGACCCCGACTATGACCACGTAGCAGGTGTCGCGCTCCGAGTAGAACTCCTGGCAGCCGAAGGTGTGCTGCAGCCGTAAAAGCGGCAGTACCGAGTCCCTCAGTTTCAGCACCTCCTGCCCGCCGATCATGTGGAACTCCTTCTTGCTGACGCGCATCGTCTCGATGACCGAGGCGAGCGGTATGGAGTAGACCTCGCGCTCGACCTCCACCAGCAGGGACTGGATGATGGCGAGGGTGAGCGGCAGCTTCAATATGAACTCGGTCCCGTTGCCGATGTCGTTCTTGATCTCGATGATGCCGTTTAGCTTCCTGATGTTGGTGCGGACCACGTCCATGCCGACGCCGCGCCCGGAGAGGTCCGTGGTCTGCTCCTTGGTGGAGAAGCCGGGGAGGAAGAGGAGGTCGAGGATCTCGCGGCTCCCCATCGAGGCAAGCTGCTCCTCGGTGATGAGCCCCTTCTCGAGTGCCTTTTTTGACACCCGCTCCGGATCGATACCGCGGCCGTCGTCCTTAATGCTGATGACGATCTGGTTCCCCTCGTGGGCCGCGGAGAGCACCACGGTCCCGGTGCGCTCCTTGCCGGAGGCAAGCCGCTGGTCGGGGGTCTCCAGGCCGTGGTCCAGCGCGTTCCTGATCAGGTGGATCAAGGGATCGCCGATCTCGTCCACCACGGAGCGGTCCAGTTCGGTCTCCTCGCCGTAGATCACCAGGTCGACCTCCTTGCCGAGGTCGCGGGCCAGGTTCCTGACGATGCGGGGGAACTTCTTGAACACCTTCTCCACCGGGAGCATGCGCATCTTGAGGACCTGCATCTGCAGCTCGGAGGTGACGAAGTTGAGCCTCTTGGAGAGCTTCCCGAAGTCGTCGCCGAAGCCGGTCGGGTCGAGGCCGCTTTGGTAGTCGCTGTGGAGCTGGATCATCCGGTTTCTTTCCAGCACCAGCTCGCCTACCTGGTTCATCAGGTCGTCGAGACGCTTCACGTCGACCCTGACCGTCGAGTTGTCGGAAAGATCCTCACCCTTGGCGGCAGGTTTCTGGGGCTCCTTGACCGGCTGGGGCTTGGGCTGTGCCGCAGGCGCGACCGGCTGGGGCGCCGCGGCACGCTCGGCGGCCGGGGCCTCCTGGACGGCGGTTGCGGCGGCCTCGGCAGCGAAGGACGCAGCTCCCTCGGCGGGGCCTTCGGGCTGCGCTTCCGGCGCTGGGGGAGGGGTAGCGGCACTCTGCTGTTTCGGGGCGAAGACGGGGGCGAGCACGGTCGCCTCGAACGCGTTCTCCGAGAGGTACGGGATCAGCTTGGAGATGGTTCCCTCCAGGTCCCGCTCGACGATGTCGCCTCCCTTGATGTCGGAGACCAGCGTCTTTACCAGGTCCACCGCCTCAAGGATCACGTCCATGATCTCGGGGGTAAGGGAGAGTTCCAGCTTTCTGAGGCGGTTCAGCACGTCTTCGGTCTTGTGGGTGACCTTGACGAGCATGTCGAAGCCGAGGAAGCTGGAGGCCCCCTTCACCGTGTGGATGGAACGGAAGATCCGGTTCATCAGTTCGGCGTCTTCAGGGCTCTTTTCAAGCGAGATCAGATCGTCGTCGAGTTTTTCCAGAAGCTCCGTGGTTTCGGCGAGGAAACCTTCAAGCAGCTCCTGATCTTCGCAGTCTATGGACATGTTGCACTCCGGAATCGGGGCGTGGTTCCCCCGGTTGTTGCCTTAGGCTACGTTGCTGAACATCCTGCGCTCGTCTGCGGAGAACATCTTCTCCAGGTCGAGCAGGACCAGGAGCCGCTCGGCCTGGTTGATGACGCCGGACATGCACTCCTGCTCGATACCGCTGGAGACAACGGGGGGCGGGGGCTGGATCTCCTTCTCGGAGATGCGGATCACCTCGGAGACCTCGTCCACGATGAAGCCCATCAGCTCGCCGACCACCTCCATCACCATGATGCGGGTCCTCTTGTCGTATTCCGCCTCCATCAGGTCGAACTTGCGCCTCAAGGAGATGATGGGGATGACCTTGCCGCGCAGGTTGATGACCCCTTCGACGTAGTGCGGGGTGTTCGGCACGCGGGTGATGTTGAGCATCCTTATGATCTCCCGCACCATCAGCACGTTGATGCCGTACTCCTCTTTCTCCAGGTTGAAGCTGACCAGCTGGATCAGCTCACCACCATACTCTTCGCTCTTTACCTTTGTGAGTGCGGTCTCCATGGACCCTCCGTGTGGGTGAAATCGGTGGCGGCGGGGACGGGCATCCGCCGCATTAGTTTCCTATCGGTTGACTGAAGCAAAGGTTAAATATTTTTTTGCGCTCTTTTACGGCGGCACCGCCCGGTGCAAAGGGAGGCTCCACGGGCCTCGAGCGGGCCGGGGGCGTTTACGTGCAAAAAATTGACACCCGGGGCCCATCCGGGCAAGTCATTTAATTGACATTGGAGAAATATACCGTTATAGTTCCGGGCGACACCGTTTTTGTATCGGCTTGATTCAGAGCAACTTTAACCGAAATCGGGGAAACGATGGAAACGCCGAAAATACTGATCGCAGACGATGACAAAAAGACCCGGGACTTCGTGGCCGCCTTCCTGAGCTACAAGGGGTATCAGGTCCACCAGGCTTTTGACGGGCAGGATGCCCTGCAGAAGATCGAGTTGCACGACGTGCAGATGGTGATCACCGACATCATGATGCCGCGGGTCAACGGTCTCGAATTCATCAAGCAGTTGAAGTCGCTGCGCCCGGAGATAGTAACCATAGCCTACAGCGCCTTTGCCAATTTCGAGATGACGGCCAATCTCCTTAAGGCAGGGGCGTTTTTCTATCTGGAAAAGCCCTTCAACCTGGAGGAGCTGGAGACCCACGTTAAGAGGGGGCTCGAGCACCAGGCTTTGCAGAGCAAGAGTTTTCGGTCCAAACCGTGCATAAAGAACAGGGCCCTGTTGAACAACATCATCGGGGAGAGCGAGAAGATGCTGTCGCTCT
>CAZFMI010000123.1:0-5085 GCA_964519915.1 uncultured Geomonas sp. | reverse complement strand
GCCTGGCCGATGACGCGGTTGTGCGGGAAGCCGGTGATCTTCTGGCAGAGGGTCACCATGGCGTCCAGCGGGTTGGAGATGACGATGACGAACGCTTTGGGCGCGTGGGCCTTGATCCCCTCGGCCACGGAGGTCATGATCTTGGAGTTGACCTCGATCAGGTCGTCGCGGCTCATGCCCGGTTTACGGGGAAGACCCGCGGTGACGATGACCACGTCGGAGCCCTGGATGTCCTCGTAGCTGTTGGTCCCCTTCAGGTTTACGTCGAACCCGTCTACCGAGCCGACCTCGGCGATGTCGAGCATCTTGCCCTGCGGCAGCCCCTCGACGATGTCGAACATCACTACGTCGCCCAGTTCGCGCAAAGCGCAGAGCTGAGCCAGTACGCCGCCGATCTGACCACCACCGATAAGTGCGATTTTCTTACGTGCCATGTTTACTTCCTCCGTAATTAAATGGGATATCTACCTGGTGCAGCGAATACTTATACGATCGAGTTGATGATGGCGTTCAGCGTCGCGCTCGGGCGCATTGCCGCTTCGGTCTTGGCATCGTCCGGGTGGTAGTAGCCGCCCATGTCGACCGGCTTACCCTGCGCGCCGATCAGTTCGGCGTTGATCTTCTCCTCGTTCTCCTGCAGCTCCTTGGCCACCTTGGTGAAGCGTGCGGCGAGGTCGGCGTCACTGGTCTGCCCGGCGAGCGCCTCCGCCCAGTACATGGCGAGGTAGAAGTGGGAGCCGCGGTTGTCGATCTGCCCCACTTTACGTGCCGGGTTCTTGTTCTGGTCGAGGAACTTGGTGTTGGCCTGGTCCAGGGTGTCGGCGAGGAGCTGCGCCTTGTCATTCTTGAAGGTGGCTGCCAGGTGCTCGAGGGAGACGGCCAGGGCCAGGAACTCGCCCAGGGAGTCCCAACGGAGGTAGCCTTCCTGCTGGAACTGCTGCACGTGCTTGGGAGCGGAACCGCCCGCACCGGTCTCGAAGAGGCCGCCGCCTGCCAGAAGCGGCACGATGGAGAGCATCTTGGCGGAGGTGCCGAGCTCCAGGATCGGGAAGAGGTCGGTCAGGTAATCCCTGAGGGCGTTGCCGGTCACGGTGATGGTGTCGAGCCCCGCCTTCGCCCTGGGGAGGGTGAACTTCATCGCCTCGACCGGGGACATGATGTGCAGCTCGAGCCCGGCGGTGTCGTGATCCTTCAGGTAGGCGTTCACCTTCTCGATCATCTGCGCGTCGTGCGCCCTGTTCTTGTCGAGCCAGAATACGGCCGGAACGCCGGTGGCGCGTGCGCGGGAGACAGCCAGCTTGACCCAGTCGCGGATCGGGAGGTCCTTCGCCTGGCAGCCGCGCCAGATGTCACCCTCTTCCACGCTGTGCTGGATCAGCACGTCGCCGGAGGCGTCGAGCACGCGGATGGTGCCGTTTAGCGGGGCCTTGAAGGTCTTGTCGTGCGAGCCGTACTCCTCGGCCTTCTGTGCCATCAGGCCGACGTTGGAGGTCGCCCCCATGGTGGAGGGGTCGAACTGGCCGTTTTTCTTGCAGAAGTCGATGCACTCCTGGTACCAGGCGGAGTAGCAGGTGTCGGGTACCACGCACTTGGTGTCGGCGAGCTTGCCGTCCGGGCCCCACATCTTGCCGGAGTCGCGGATCACCACCGGCATGGAGGCGTCGATGATGATGTCGTTGGAGGCGTGCAGGTTGGTGATCCCTTTGTCGGAGTCGACCATGGCCAGCGGCGGCTGGACCTTGTAGGTCGCCTGGATGTCCGCCTCGATCTCGGCCTTCTTGTCGGCCGGGAGCTTGCCGAGCTTGGCGTAGAGGTCGCCAAGGCCCAGGTCCGGGTTGACCCCCAGCTCCTTGAAGGTGGCCGCGTGCTTCTCGAAGACGTCCTTGAAGTAGACGGAGACGAAGTGGCCGAAGATGATCGGGTCGGAGATCTTCATCATGGTCGCCTTCAGGTGCACGGAGAAGAGGATCCCCTTGGCCTTAGCGTCGTCGATCTGCTCCTGGATGAACTTCCTGAGGGCGCGTACGTTCATGAAAGAGCCGTCGAGCACCTCGCCTGCCTGCAGCGGGAGCTTGTCCTTAAGGACGGTCACGTTGCCGAAGTTGTCGACGAACTCGATCTTGGCGACGGTCGCGTCCTGCAGGGTGACCGACTTCTCGCTGTGGTAGAAATCGCCTGCGGTCATGTGGGAGACATGGCTCTTGGAGTCGGCGGACCAGGCGCCCATCTTGTGCGGGTGCTTCTTGGCGTATTCCTTGACGGCGCGGGCCACGCGGCGGTCCGAGTTCCCTTCACGCAGCACCGGGTTGACGGCGGAGCCGAGCACCTTGGCGTACCTGGCGGAGAGCGCCTTTTCCTCGTCGGTCTTCGGCTCCTCCGGGTAGTTCGGGAGCGCGTAACCCTGGGACTGGAGCTCCGCGATGGCGGCCTTCAGCTGCGGGATGGAGGCGGAGACGTTGGGGAGCTTGATGATGTTGGCTTCCGGCAGCTGGGTAAGCTCGCCAAGGTAAGCGAGCTCGTCCGGGATCCTCTGCCCTTCGGTCAGGAACTCCGGGAAGTTGGCGATGATCCTGCCGGCCAGGGAGATGTCCCTCGTTTCCACAACAACGCCGGCGGCCTTGGTGAAGGCGTTGACGATGGGGAGCAGCGAGTAGGTTGCCAGTGCGGGTGCCTCATCGATCTTGGTCCAGATAATCTTTGCTGTTTGTGTGGTCATGATCTCTCCTTAGTTTTAATGCCAATAGCACCAAATGCTTTATGAAGGGCAGCTGTACGCTGAGGTTGGCCCGATATGGTGTTTTATTATGCCTGAGGGAGCCTATCAACTACCTGTCCCCGGACAGCCGGCGGCCGCCCCCGGAGACGGTTCTCATATATAAGGGATTATGGGATGTTAGCAGGATTGTTTCGGTTTACAAATTTTGTATACAGTATACAAAACGTTTTTCACTGTCAAGGGAAAATCTGGGCGCTATCCTGTGCATATGCAAATATGCGGGAGCCGGCAAATTCTTTGACATCAACTCATTATAATCACTGGGGCGGCGCCGCGCGGAGGCGGGCCATGCGGGTGGAAAGGTGCGTGAGGCGGGAAAAAACGGACGAGTGACGGGCTCCTGTCGTTCATGAGGCAGCTGCGCGCCGGGGGCGGCCGGCAGCCTTCGCCGGACGGGGCCCGGGAAGCGATTTCGGTTGGGCAAAATACCGTTTAAAAGTTTTGTTTAAAAGTCGCAGGGGAGGCTTCGGGAAGCGGTCCCTTTGGAGCGGCGCGCATCTATTACAACGGGCGCTCCTGGGCGTAGCGTCTCGCCTCGGAGATGTCGTCGCGCCCGACGTTGCGCGGGACCCGCAGCACCTGCCCGGGCCAGATGTGCTTCGGGTCGCGGATCTGGTCGCGGTTGGCGCGGTAGATGAGCGGCCAGAGCGATCGGTCGCCGAACACCTGGGGCTGCGAGGCGATCAGCGGCAGCGACTCCCCCCTTCTCACCGTGTAGGAGTTCACCAGCTGCGGCTCCTTATGGTGCTTCGCCTTTTTCCGCTCTGCCTCGGCAGCCGCCTCGGCCCTGGCTTGGGCCTCTGCCCTGGCCCGTTCCCGGCGCTCCGCCTCGGCCCTGTCGCGCCGCTCCAGCTCGACCCGCTCCTGCTCCGCGACCAGGCGCTCCGCTTCCTCCTGGCGTCGCACCTCATCCTCGCGCAGCGACTGCTCCAGGAGTTCCGCCTTCAGGAGGGCGAGCTCGAAGTAGCGCCCGGCCTCCTCGCGCTCCTTGGCCAGCACCAGGGCGTCCCCCTTCAGGAAGGCCTGCAGCGTGCTGGCGTACTCCGCCGGACGCAGCCGCTCCCCGCCGCCTAGCTTCAGCTGCTCCAGCTTGACGAGGGCCTCGTCGCGAAAACGCGGCGGCTGCGTAGCGCAGGCCGCCGCTGTCAGGAGAAGCAGCAGGGTTATGAACCGGGCGAGAAGCCTCAAAAGCCCTTTCCCTATTTCGCGGCGAGACGGATGCCGAGATCGCGCAGCTGCAGGGCATCCACGCCGGAAGGGGCTTCCGACATCAGGCAGGCGCCCTTCTGGGTTTTCGGGAAGGCGATGACGTCGCGGATGGAGTCGGAGCCGGTTATCAGCATCATGAGACGGTCCAGGCCGAAGGCGATGCCGCCGTGCGGCGGGGTGCCGTACTCGAGCGCGTCCAGCAGGAAGCCGAATTTCCCCCTTGCGCTCTCCTCGGAAAGACCGAGCATCTTGAACATCAGGGACTGCACCTCTTCCTGGTGGATCCTTATCGAGCCGCCGCCGATCTCGTTGCCGTTGAGCACGAGGTCGTACGCCTTGGCGCGGCAGCGCCCCGGGTCGCTCTCGACGTACTGGAGATCCTCGTCCATGGGGGCGGTGAAGGGGTGGTGCACCGCGCACCAGCGCTTTTCTTCCTCGTCCCACTCAAGGAGGGGGAAATCCGTGATCCAGACGAAGCGGAACACGTTCGGGTCGGTGAGCCCCATCTTGGCGGCCAGGTGGTTCCTCAGCTTGCCGAGCGAGTCGTTGACCACCTTCGGCTTGTCCGCCACGAAGAGGAGGAGGTCCCCCTCCTGCGCGTCGAAGGCGCGGTCCATGGTGGCGATCTCTTCCGCCGTGAAGAACTTCGCGATGGGCGACTGCCACCCTTCCGCGGTCATTTTCACGTAGGCGAGCCCCTTGGCGCCGTAGATCTTGGCGAACTCGGTCAGGTCGTCGATCTCCTTCCTCGACATGTTCCCGGCCCCCTTGACGTTCATACCCTTGACGATCCCGCCGCCGTTAACCACATCGGCGAAGACCTTGAAGCCGGAGTTCTTGACGATGTCGGAGAGCTCGACCAGTTCGAGGCCGAAGCGGAGGTCCGGGTTGTCCACCCCGAAGCGGCGGATGGCCTCGGCATAGGTCATCCTCTGGATCGGGAGCTCCACCTGCACCCCCTTGGCCTCCGTGAAGATGCGGGCCATGAGCCCCTCCATCACCGTGATGATGTCCTCGCGGTCGATGAAGGACATCTCGCAGTCGATCTGGGTGAACTCGGGCTGGCGGTCGGCGCGCAGGTCCTCGTCGCGGAAGCAGCG
>CAZFMI010000122.1:0-5286 GCA_964519915.1 uncultured Geomonas sp. | reverse complement strand
TCAATTCCAATCTAACGGCGGGGCTTTCGGGCGGGTACTGGGGGGGGGATGCCGTGGGGGCGCCGCGCTATTCGGCGCAGCAGGAGAGTTGCGAGAGATCCTTCCTGAAGGCCTGGGCGCAGAGCCTCAGCCCCTCTCCCATGGAGGGGTAGACGTGCAGCGTGTCGGCCAGTTCCGCCACGCTCATGCGGCAGCGTACGGCGAGCGCCGCCTCGTTGATGATGTCGGCCCCCCGGTGCAGGCAGAGGTGTATGCCGAGGATCCTGCCGCTCTCCCTGTCGGCCACCATCTTCACGGCCCCTGGGAGGGCGCCGGTCACGTGCGACTTGGGGATCGCCGAGGCGGGGATGGTGTGGCATTCCACCTGGAACCCCGCTTTTCTCGCCCCCTCTTCGGTGTACCCGACGATCCCCACCTCCGGGTCGGTGAAGATCGCCATCGGGAGGGTCTGGTAGTCGAGCGCGCAGCGGCACCCCGGTTCCAGCATGTTGTCGACCGCCGCTATCCCCTCGCGGGCGCCTACCGTTGCGATCTGCATCCCCCCGGTCACGTCCCCCGCCGCCCAGATCCCCGCGGCCGAGGTGCGCATCTCCTTGTCCACCGTGATGAAGCCGCGCGGGTCGAGTTCAACCCCCGCCTGCTCGAGCCCGAGGCCTTTGGTTGCGGGGGCGGTCCCCACGGCGAGCAGAAGCTGCTGGGACTGGAAGCGCATCGGCTCGCCCGCCACCTGCGCCTCCACCCGGACCCCGTCCTCGTGTCGCGACACGCTGCAGACCGTGGCCTTCAGTACGATCCGCATCCCCTCGGCCGCGAGGGCGCCCTGGAGCGCGAGCGCCGGTTCCGCCTCCACCGCGGGGAGCACCCTCGCGCCGGTCTCAAGGACGGTTACCGGCACCCCGAGCCTCAGGAACATCTGCCCGAGTTCCAGGGCGATCACCCCCCCTCCGACGATGGTGAGCGAGGCGGGGAGCTTTTTCAGAAGCAGCGCGCTCTTGCTGGTCAGGTAGGGGGTCTGCTCCAGCCCGGGGATGGGGGGGACCCGCGGCACCCCCCCGGTCGCGATGAGAAACCTCTCCCCTTTGATGCTCCTCTCCCCGACCATCACGGTACCGGGTCCGGTGAAGACGGCGTTCCCCTTGATGAGGGTCAGGTCGGGGACGTTTTTCAGCACGTCCAGGTACTTGCTCTGCCTGAGGGTCTGCACCACGTCGGACTTGTGGTCGTCCAGCAGCGGGAAGTCGAGCGCCCCGGCGCGGGTTCCGAGCCCGAGCCTGCCTCCTTGTTCCGCCTCGTGCCGGAACAGGGCCGCGTGGATCAGGGTCTTGCTCGGAATGCATCCCCAGTTGATGCAGGTCCCGCCCAGCACGCTCCTCTCGATCATGATGGAGCGGGCGCCGCGCTCCTGCGCCCTGAGCGCCGCGGCGAAGGCGGTGGAGCCGGAGCCCAGGATGACGATTTCAGGTGTCTGGCTCATGGTATTTTCTCCCTTTTTCAGTGTACCGTGAAGCCAACGGACGGTAAACAGAAGAATTCACCGGCCTTTTCCCCCTCCGGGCTCCCTTTCGGGCAGCGCCCCCTCCCTCTGGCGGGGATGTCCTTCCCGCAACGGCGGGTGATAATCCTTGACACCGCGGCGCAACAATTGTATTCTGGCGAGCCTAACTGTTTGGATACAGTAAACTTTTTTTGCCAATTGCTGCACTACTTGAAATCATGAGTTAATCGGAGGCGGCGTGTTGACATTTCAGGAGCTGATTCTCTCCCTGCAGGGGTATTGGGCGGGGCAGGGATGCGTGATACAGCAACCCTACGATACCGAGAAGGGGGCGGGGACCTTCAACCCGGCCACCTTCCTGCGCGTGCTCGGCCCGGAGCCCTGGAAGGTGGCCTACGTGGAGCCGTCACGGCGCCCGACTGACGGCCGCTACGGAGAAAACCCGAACCGGCTGCAGCACTACTACCAGTTCCAGGTGATCATGAAGCCGTCGCCCGCGAACATCCTGGATCTCTACCTCGACAGCCTGCGCGCCTTCGGCATCGACCCGGGCAAGCACGACATCCGCTTCGTCGAGGACGACTGGGAGTCGCCGACGCTGGGGGCCTGGGGGCTTGGCTGGGAGGTGTGGCTGGACGGGATGGAGATCACCCAGTTCACCTACTTCCAGCAGGCAGGCGGCATCGACCTGAAGCCGGTCTCCGCCGAGATCACCTACGGCTGCGAGAGGATCGCCATGTACCTGCAGGGCGTGGACAACGTCTACGACCTCGAGTGGGTCAAGGGGGTCAGGTACGGCGACATCCACCACGAAAGCGAGGTGGAGTTCTCCACCTACAACTTCGAGGAGGCCGACGTCGACATGCTCCTGGCGCTCTTCAAGATGTACGAGAAGGAGTGCCTGCGGCTGGTCGAGAAGGGGCTCGTGCTCCCGGCCTACGACTACGTCATGAAATGCTCCCACACCTTCAACCTGCTGGACGCCCGCGGCGCCATCTCGGTGACCGAGCGCGCCTCCTACATCGGGAAGGTCCGCAACGTGGCCAGGCTTTGCGCCGAGTCTTACCTGCAGATGCGCGAGCGGCTCGGCTTCCCGCTTTTGAAAGGAGGTCGCTAATGGCCAAGGATCTTTTCCTGGAGATAGGGTGCGAGGAGATTCCGGCCGGCTTCGTCCCCAAGGCGATGGCCGACATGGAAGCGCTCATGAAGCGCGAGCTGGAGAGCGCCCGGCTCGAGTACGGCGAGATCGTGACGCTCGGAACGCCGCGCCGCCTGGTGCTGGCCGTCAAGGGGATCGCCGACAGGCAGCCGGACGCGGAACTGACCGCCATGGGGCCCGCCAAGAGCGTCGCCTACGACGCGGACGGCAACCCGACCAAGGCCGCGCAGGGCTTCGCCCGCGGCCAGGGGATCGAGGTCTCGCAGCTGAAGCTCGTCATGACCGAGAAGGGTGAGTACCTCGCGGCAGTGAAAAGCGAGGTGGGGCGCGACACGGCGGAACTGCTCCCCGAGATGCTCCCGAGACTGATGGGGGCCATCCCCTTCAAGAAGTCGATGCGCTGGGCCGACCTGGAGGTCAGGTTCGCGCGTCCCATCCACTGGATCGTGGCGCTCTTTGACGGGGCGGTGGTGCCGTTTAGTTTCGGCAACATCCGGACCGGCTCCGTCTCCCGCGGACACCGCTTCATGGCCAACAGCAACTTCGCCGTGCGCGACCTCGCCCACTACCTGGAGGAGTGCGAGCGCCACTTCGTGATCCCGGATCCCGGGAAGAGGAAGGAGATCATCAGGCGCGAGATCGAGCGGGTGGCCAAGGAGGCCAAGGGAGAAGTCCTCCCCGACGAGTCGCTCCTGGAGCAGGTGAGCTACCTAGTCGAGTACCCGAGCGCGGTGCACGGCACCTTCTCGCCGGACTTCCTGGCGGTGCCGCGAGAGGTGCTGATCACCTCCATGCGCGAGCACCAGCGCTACTTCTCCCTGGTGGACGGGGAAGGGAAGCTGCTGCCGGGCTTCATCACCATCAACAACACCGTCACCGAAGACCCCTCCGTGGTGGTCAAGGGCAACGAGCGCGTGCTCAGGGCCCGCCTCTCCGACGCCCGCTTCTTCTTCGACGAGGACCAAAAGCACACGCTGGAAAGCCGGGTGGATGCGCTGAAAAGCGTGGTGTACCAGGCGAAACTCGGCACCTCCTACGAGAAGATGGAGCGTTTCCGCGAGCTGGCCAAGGCCCTCAGCGCCCGGCTGAACCCCTCCGTCCGGGAGCAGGTCTCCCGCGCGGCGACGCTCTGCAAGGCGGACCTGGTCACCGGGATGGTCGGGGAGTTCCCCGAGGTGCAGGGAATCATGGGGCGCGAGTACGCCCTGCACGACGGCGAGGATGCCGCCGTGGCAAACGCCATCGCGGAGCATTACCTTCCGACCCAGGCAGGGGGGGAGCTCCCCGCCTCCGACATCGGCGCCTTCGTCTCCCTCGCCGACAAGATGGACACCATCTGCGGCTGCTTCTCCGTGGGTCTCATTCCGACCGGCTCCGCAGACCCCTACGCCCTCAGGCGCTCGGCGCTCGGGATCATCAACATCATCCTGGACAAGGGGTACCGCGAGCCGATTTCCGGCTTCATCGGCGCCTCGCTCGATCTCCTCCGCGCGAAGGCGAACCGCCCCGTTGCGGAGGTCCAGAAGGAGGTCCTCGAGTTCTTCAGGGGCCGCTTCGTGAACCTGATGGCGGACCGCTTCCCTTCGGACGCGGTGGAGGCGGTGGTCTCGGTTTCCTTCGACGACCTGGTCGAGGCGGCCGCCAAGATCAGCGCCCTCGCCGAGTTCAGAAACCGCGAAGACTTCGGCGCCCTTGCCGTCGCCTTCAAGAGGGTCTGCAACATCGTGAAGGACGGGGTGGAGAGCGCCGTCTCGCCCGAGTTCTTCCAGGACCCGGCCGAAGGGGAGCTCTACGAAGCGCTCACGCAGGTCTCCGGCAGGGTCGAGGGGGCGCTCTCGGGCGCGGATTACCTCGCAGCCCTCACCGAGATCGCCACGCTGAAGCCTGCCGTCGACCTCTTCTTCGAGAAGGTGATGGTCATGGCCGAGCAGGAGCGGGTGCGCGAGAACCGGCTGGCGCTTCTGACCGCCATCTCCAGGCTCTTCGCGCGCCTGGCGGACTTCTCCAGGCTTTCGCCATGATGATGGCTTCACGTGGTCCGACATCGGGGGAGATCGCCCGGAAAGGGGCCGCGGTGCCGGATGCACACGATATGACGCTCACGTAAACAGCCGTCCGGGCCGAGAGGCCCGGCGGCTGTTGCCTTTTTGGGAAAATGAGTATAATTTTAACTCCAGATTTATTAAAACCGTTTAAGGAGGGTGCACATGGGAAAGAAGTACGTTTACTTTTTTGGCGCCGGCAAGGCTGACGGCAACGCCAAGATGAAGGAGCTCCTGGGTGGCAAGGGGGCGAACCTGGCGGAGATGACCAGCATCGGTCTCCCCGTGCCGGCCGGCTTCACCATAACCACGGAGGTCTGCACCGAATACTACAAGAACGAGCGCAACTACCCCGCCGGCCTCGTCGCCGAGGTGGAGGAAAACCTGGCCGGCGTAGAGGCGCTCATGGGGAAGAAGTTCGGCGACCCGAAGAACCCGCTCCTCGTCTCGGTCCGCTCCGGCGCCCGCGCCTCCATGCCGGGGATGATGGACACCATCCTGAACCTGGGCTTGAACGACACCACGGTCCAGGGGATCATTGCCCAAAGCGGCGACGAGCGCTTCGCCTACGACGCCTACCGCCGTTTCGT
>CAZFMI010000121.1:0-5287 GCA_964519915.1 uncultured Geomonas sp. | reverse complement strand
TGGTGCAAACGCCCCTCTTCTGCGGGCAGCTCCTGAGTGCCGGAGCAGTGGATTTATCACCCTTTGACTCCCGACCATGACGAATAAGCTGATTAATTGTTGGCATACATTCCTCTCACGCGATTCTTCCCGGGCAAGGAGGGGTCCCCTTGCGGAAGCGACGAAAATATCAGCACAGGATGCGCTTGTCAAGTTTTATTTGAAAAAAGTTGAGAAACAGCGGGAGGAGAGAGGGAACCCCTCTCCTCCCCACTGGATGTTCAGGCTAGGCTTCTTCTTCGTAGATTTCTTCATCTTCCGGTTCTACTGGCTCCGGAATGATTACTGGCTCTTCAGCAACCATGCGCAGGTTGCGGTAAAGCGCCAATCCCGTTCCCGCCGGGATCAAGCGGCCCATGATCACGTTCTCTTTGAGACCGCGAAGACTGTCGACTTTACCTTCTATCGACGCCTGTGTCAACACTTTTGTTGTCTCCTGGAAGGAAGCAGCAGAAATAAATGACTCGGTCGACAAGGACGCCTTGGTTATGCCTAGCAGAAGTGACTCGGCGGTGGCCGGGCGTCCCCCTTTTTCCATCGCCTTCTCGTTTTCTTCCTCAAAGAGCCAGCGCTCGATCTGGTCGTCGATCAGGAGATTGGTGTCGCCCACATCCTTCACCCTTACGCGGCGCAGCATCTGACGGACGATCGTCTCGATGTGCTTGTCGTTGATCTTGACGCCCTGGAGTCGGTACACCTCCTGGACCTCGTCGACCAGATACTTGGCCAGTTCCTTCTGGCCGAGGACCCTGAGGATGTCGTGCGGGTTGGAGGAGCCGTCCATGAGCGCCTCGCCGGCGCGGACATGGTCCCCTTCGTGCACGCTGATGTGCTTCCCTTTGGGGATGAGGTATTCCTTCGGCTCGCCCATCTCCGGGGTGACGATGACCTTCCTCTTCCCCTTGGCGTCCTTGCCGAAGGCGACCACACCGTCGATCTCGGTGATAACGGCGAAATCCTTGGGCTTCCTCGCCTCGAACAGCTCGGCGACACGCGGCAGACCGCCGGTGATGTCCTTGGTCTTGGTCGTCTCGCGCGGGATCTTGGCGATCACGTCGCCGGCGTTGACCATGGTCTCTTCCATCACGTTGATGTTGGAGCCGACCGGCAGGTAGTAGCGTGCCAGCAGGCTCTCGCCCACCTTGGCCGTCTTGCCGCTCTCGTCCTTGATGGTGATGCGCGGACGCTTGTCGGCGTCTCGGGTCTCGATGATGACCTTCCTGGAGAGACCGGTGACTTCGTCGACCTGCTCCTCCATGGTGACACCCTCGATGATGTCGCCGAACTTGACCTTGCCGGAGATCTCGGTGAGGATCGGCATGGTGTACGGGTCCCACTCGGCGATGGACTGCCCCACCACCACCTTCTCGTCAGGCTGCACCTTGATCTTGGCGCCGTACACGACCGAGTACTTCTCGCGCTCGCGTCCGGTCTCGTCCACGATGGCGAGCTCGCCGTTGCGGTTCATGACGATCGGGTGCCCCTCGGAGTTCACGACGTAGTTGATGTTGATGAACTTCGCGCGCCCTTCGTTCCTCGACTCGAGGGAGGTCTGCTCTGCGCGGCGGGACGCCGTACCGCCGATGTGGAAGGTACGCATGGTGAGCTGGGTGCCCGGCTCGCCGATGGACTGGGCGGCGATGACGCCTACCGCCTCGCCGCGGTTCACCAGGTGACCGCGCGCCAGGTCGCGGCCGTAGCACTTGGCGCAGATGCCGCGGCGGCTCTCGCAGGTGAGCACCGAACGGATCTTGACCTTCTCGAGGCCGGCGGCCTCGATCCTGGCCACCAGGTTCTCGTCGATCTCCTCGTTGGCCGGGACCAGCACGTCGCCGGTGACCGGGTCAAGGATGTCGTCCAGGGCCACGCGGCCGAGGATGCGGTCGCCGATGTGCTCGATGATCTCGCCCCCCTCGGTGAGGGAGGAGACGGTGAGCCCGTCGATGGTGCCGCAGTCGGCCTCGGTGATGATGGCGTCCTGGGCCACGTCGACCAGACGGCGGGTGAGGTAACCGGAGTTCGCCGTCTTGAGCGCGGTATCGGCCAGACCCTTGCGTGCGCCGTGCGTCGAGATGAAGTACTGGAGCACGGTGAGACCCTCGCGGAAGTTCGCCGTGATCGGGGTCTCGATGATCTCGCCGGAAGGCTTAGCCATGAGTCCCCTCATGCCGGCCAGCTGGCGGATCTGCTGCGCGCTACCCCTGGAGCCGGAGTCGGCCATCATGTGGATCGCGTTGAAGGAGGGGACCTTCACCGGGTTTCCGTCCGGGTCCGTGATGGTGTCGCGGGAGAGGTTGTCCAGCATCTCCTTCGCGATGTCCTCGGTAGATTTCGCCCAGATGTCGATGACCTTGTTGTAGCGCTCGCCGTCGGTGATGAGACCCTCGGTGTACTGGTTCTGGATCTCCTGCACCTCCTCGGTGGCGCGCCCGATGATGGCGGGCTTGCCTTCCGGGATGACCATGTCGTTGATCGAGATGGAGATACCGGCCTTGGCGGCGTAGCGGAAACCGATCGCCTTCAGCTTGTCGGCGAGGATGACGGTCTCCTTGTTGCCGGCCAGACGGTAGCAGACGTCGACCAGGTTGGAGAGCTCCTTCTTGGTCATCACCTTGTTGATGGTGGCAAAGGGAACCGCATCCGGCAGGATGTCGCGCAAAAGCACGCGCCCGGTGGTGGTCTCCACGATGGTCGGGCGCTCGTCGGAGACCAGGTTCTTCATCCTGACCTTGATGCGGGCCTGCAGGTGGATCTCCCCCGCGTCCCACGCGATGTTGACCTCGTCGATGGAGGCGAAGATCTTGCCGTCGCCCGGCGCGAAGTGCTTCTCGCGGGTCATGTAGTAGATGCCGAGGACCATGTCCTGGGACGGCACGATGATCGGTTTGCCGTGTGCGGGCGACAGGATGTTGTTGGTGGACATCATGAGCACGCGGGTCTCCACCTGGCTCTCCACGGAGAGCGGGAGGTGGACCGCCATCTGGTCGCCGTCGAAGTCCGCGTTGAAGGCGGTGCAGACCAGCGGATGGAGCTGGATTGCCTTCCCCTCGATCAGCACCGGCTCGAAGGCCTGGATGCCGAGCCTGTGCAGGGTCGGAGCGCGGTTCAGCATGACCGGGTGCTCCTTGATGACCTCCTCGAGCACGTCCCAGACCTCCGGTTTCTCCTTCTCCACCATCTTCTTGGCGCTCTTGATGGTGGTGACGAAGCCTCTTTCCTCAAGCTTGTTGTAGATGAACGGCTTGAAGAGCTCGAGCGCCATCTTCTTGGGAAGACCGCACTGGTGCAGGCGGAGCTCCGGGCCGACGACGATGACGGAACGGCCGGAGTAGTCGACACGCTTGCCGAGCAGGTTCTGGCGGAAGCGGCCGGACTTGCCTTTCAGCATGTCGGAGAGCGACTTCAGCGGGCGCTTGTTCGGCCCTGCGATGGCGCGGCCGCGGCGGCCGTTGTCGAACAGCGCGTCGACCGCCTCCTGCAGCATCCGCTTCTCGTTGCGGATGATGACCTCGGGGGCCTGCAGCTCCATCAGGCGCTTCAGGCGGTTGTTGCGGTTGATGACGCGGCGGTACAGGTCGTTCAGGTCCGAGGTGGCGAAGCGGCCGCCGTCCAGGGGAACCAGCGGGCGGAGCTCCGGCGGGAGGACCGGGATGCACTCGAGGATCATCCACTCGGGCTTGTTGCCGGAGTTCTTGAAGGCCTCGATCACCTTGAGGCGCTTGGCGGTCTTCTTGCGCTTGGCCTCGGAGGTCGCCTCCTGCATCTCGATGCGGAGCTGTTCGGAGAGCTGGTCGAGGTCCATCGAGGTGAGGCAGGTGCGGATCGCTGCCGCGCCCATGCCGGCCTCGAAGCCGCCGTTGTGCTCCTCCAGCGCCTTTTGGTACTGGTCCTCGGAGAAGACGGTACCGAAGGGGAAGCCGGTGTCCTTCGGGTCGGTGACCACGTAGGCCTCGAAGTAGAGCACCTTCTCAAGGTCCTTCAGCGTGATGTCCATCAGGTTGCCGATGCGCGACGGCAGCGATTTCAGGAACCAGATGTGCGCCACCGGGGTAGCCAGGTCGATGTGGCCCAGGCGCTCGCGGCGCACCTTGGAGGGGATGACCTCGACGCCGCACTTCTCGCAGACGATGCCGCGGTGCTTCATGCGCTTGTACTTGCCGCAGTTGCACTCGTAGTCCTTGGTCGGGCCGAAGATCTTGGCGCAGAAGAGGCCGTCGCGCTCCGGCTTGAAGGTGCGGTAGTTGATGGTTTCCGGCTTCTTCACTTCCCCGAAGGAGCGCTCGCGGATCTTGTCCGGCGAGGAGATCGAGATCTTGATCGAGGAAAAGTGAAGCGGGTCCTTCGGCTTATCGAAAAAATTGAAAATGTCTTCCAAAGTATTTTCCTCCTGTTGTCGGAGTATCAAAAAATTCCGTAGAGAGGCAGTTCTATGTTCTACGTTCTGCGTAAAGACCCTTAAGCCTTAAACGCAGAACCCAGAACATAGAACGTAGAACGGCTTCTCAGTTTAGTCCTCGTCGCCTTCCAACAGCTCCACGTCAAGGCCCAGGGACTGGAGTTCCTTGATGAGAACGTTGAACGACTCCGGGAGGCCCGGTTCGAGGGTGTGCTTCCCTTTGACGATCGCCTCGTACATCCTGGTGCGCCCCGCCACGTCGTCGGACTTGACGGTGAGGAACTCCTGCAGCGCGTATGCGGCGCCGTAGGCCTCCATCGCCCAGACCTCCATCTCCCCGAGCCTCTGCCCGCCGAACTGGGCCTTGCCGCCCAGCGGCTGCTGGGTGACCAGAGAGTAGGGTCCGATGGACCTGGCGTGGATCTTGTCGTCTACCAGGTGGTGCAGCTTCAGGACGTACATGATGCCGACGGTGACCTTGTGCATGAACTTGTCGCCGCTCTTGCCGTCGTAGAGGGTCACCTGCCCGGTGGTCTCGAAGCCGGCATGCTTCATCATGGCCTGGATCGACTCCTCGCTGGCACCTTCGAAGACCGGGGAGGCCATCGGGATGCCGCGCTTGAGACGCTTGGCGACGTTGATCAGCTCCTCCCCCTCGAGCTTGTCGAGGAACTTGTCCATGTCGGGGTTGCCGTAGGCGCCCTTCAGGAAGCGCTTGATCTCGTCGTGCGGCGAGTTCTTCTCCAGGAACTCCTCGACCTTCCACCCCAGGCCGCGTGCCGCCCAACCCAGGTGCGTCTCGAGGATCTGTCCCACGTTCATACGGGACGGAACGCCCAGCGGGTTCAGCAC
>CAZFMI010000120.1:0-5533 GCA_964519915.1 uncultured Geomonas sp. | reverse complement strand
ACAGGCCGCTCAGCCGCTGACCCGGAGCGCCGCGGAACTCCCGCAGAGGGTCGGGCAGTTCACGCTGTCGCGGTTTTCGCACCAGGCCGGCGTGGGGGGGCGGGGCAGCGGGCAGGCCCCGGGACCCGCCCCCCCTTGCCCGCACTACCCGCTCCTCCCTTCCCGCCGCCCATCGCTTACCCCCCTGCTCCCTTGGCAGATGGCTATTGCCATGCCCCACCCCTTTGCCTTATAGTGGCAAATTTAAACCAAAAAAGAGCGGGTTCTCATGATGATAGACAAGCAGGAAGACGCCCTGGCCAGGATCGAAGCGAGGCTCTCCTACCGGTTCAGGGACAGGGGGCTTCTGCAGGAGGCCCTGACCCACCGCACCTACGTGAACGAGGCGGGGGGGAAGGACAACCAGCGCCTGGAATTCTTCGGGGACGCGGTGCTCGACTTTCTCCTCTCGGACATGCTGCTCGTGCGCTTCCCGGACAGCCGCGAGGGGGAGTTGACCAGGATCAGGGCGGCGCTGGTCGACGAGGCCAGCCTGGCGAGGGTCGCGGCCGAGCTCGACCTCGGCCGGTCACTGCGCCTTGGGCGCGGAGAAGAGAAGGGGGGAGGGAGGCAGAAACGCTCCCTTCTGGCCGACGCCTTCGAGGCCCTGCTGGCGGCGTTGTACCTGGACGGCGGCATCGATGAGGCGCGGCGCGTCGTGGGAGAGCTTTTCACGCCGCTTCTCTCCTGCCGCGAGATCCTTTCCGGCCGGGATGCCAAGACCGAGTTGCAGGAGCGGGCGAGGCTCCTGCGCGGGGAACTCCCCTGCTACCGGTTGAAGGAGGCCAGCGGCCCGGACCACGACAGGCGCTTCATCGTCGAGGTCTACCTGGGCGAGGAACTGATGGGGGAGGGGGTCGGCAGGACCAAGAAGGAGGCGGAGCAGGATGCCGCCCGGGCTGCCGCCCTGCTGCTCAAGGGTGACAGTTGAAGCCGCTCGTGGTCCCGTTTTTCATCCCGCACCTGGGGTGCCCGCACCGCTGCGTCTTTTGCGACCAGGAGAAGGTGGCGGGGGCCAAGGGCGCGCTCCCCTCTGCCGGCGAGATCCTGGAAAGGGTCGGGCAGTACGGGGAGGGCTCCCCGGGGAGGGAGCTGGAGGCGGCCTTTTACGGCGGGACCTTCACCGCCCTTCCGAGATCCGACCAGGAGCAGCTCCTGCTGCCGTTGCAGCCGCTGCTGGCAAGCGGGGTGCTCAAGTCGGTGCGGGTTTCCACCAGGCCCGACTGCGTCGACGCCGGGACTGCCCGCTTCATAAAGGAGATGGGTGTCGCCACGGTGGAGCTCGGGGTGCAGTCGATGGACCGGGAGGTGCTGGCCCTCTCCGGCCGCGGGCACGGCGCGGCCGACGTTGGTCGCGCGGCGCGCGCCCTTGGCGACGCCGGGATCCCGTTCGGCATCCAGCTGATGCCGGGGCTCCCTGGGGACACCCAGGAGCGCTCCCTTTTCTCGCTCGGGGAGGCCCTCGCGCTCCATCCCGCTTTTCTGCGCATCTATCCCACCCTGGTCATCTCCGGGACCGAGCTCGCAAAACGGTACCGGGAGGGAAGCTACACGCCGCTTTCGCTGGACCAGGCCGTCTCCCTTTGCAAGCGCATGCTTCTCGCGGCGCGGCGTGCAGGCGTCCCCGTGATCAGGATGGGGCTGCAGCCGACCGCCGAGCTGGAGTCGCCCGGCGTGCTCCTTGCCGGACCCTACCACCCCGCCTTCGGGCAGTTGGTGGAGTCGGAGCTCTGCTTCGACCTCATGAGCGCCCTGCTGGCAGAGCTTCCCAGGGGAAGCCGGGTCAGCTTCGCCGCACCCCCCGGCAGGCTCTCCGACCTGGTGGGGCAGAAGAGGGGGAACATCGCCAGGCTTTCCCGGCTCTTCGGCGCCGAGGTCCTCGCCGTGCGCGAGGACGCCGCGCTTGCTCCGGGTGCCGTCTCCATGCAATGGAGCGGCGGGGTACGGCACGCGAACCTGACGGCGCTTTGAGAGTGCCGCAGCAGGAGCGGCAAATTTCGCATGGGGCTCCATCCGTGTATACTGTGTCGGTGCCTTGCACATTAAAGCAGCGCCGCAAAGAACCGCTTTCCTTCCCGCCCCTTTTCCCGTATGTTGTACGGCTTTGATTCCGCTGCCAGTTAAGCCAGGAGGCATAGAAAATGTCACAACAAAACTTCCGTTCCGGTTTCGTCTCCATCGTCGGTAGGCCAAACGTGGGAAAATCGACCCTCTTGAACAGGATCCTCGGCGAGAAGCTGATGATCACCTCGGACAAGCCGCAGACCACGAGAAACCGCATCAAGGGGATCCACAACGTGCCGGGGGGGCAGATCGTCTTCATCGACACGCCGGGGATACACCGGGCCAAGAGCCGGCTCAACAAGTTCATGGTTGATGAGGCGCTCTCCTCGGTACAGGGGGTGGATCTGATCCTGTTCCTGGTGGATGGGGCGGCCGACCCGCTCAAGGAGGCGGGCATGATCAAGGAGGTCCTCTCCGGGGTCGATGCGCCGGTGATCCTCGTCCTGAACAAGATAGACCTCATCCCCAAGGGGGAGCTCCTGGAGTGCATGTCGTGCTACGGCGAGACCTATCCCTTCAAGGAGATCATACCGGTGTCGGCCGCAACGGGCGACGGCGTGGAGCAGCTGGTGCAGCTGGTGCACGGCGTGCTTCCGGAAGGGCCCTGCTACTTTCCCGACGACATCCTGACCGACGTGCCGGAGCGCTTCATCGTCGCAGAGATCATCAGGGAGAAGATCTTCCGCCTCACCCACGACGAGGTCCCCTACTCGACGGCAGTGGTGGTCGACAGCTTCAAGGAGCGCGAAAACGGCGTGGTGGCCATCGCGGCGACCATCAACGTGGAGCGCGATTCCCAGAAAGGTATCGTGATAGGCAAAAGGGGGGAGATGCTGAAGCGGATCGGCACCCAGGCCCGGCAGGAGATCGAGAGGTTGCTCGACACCAAGGTGTTCCTCGAACTTTTCGTCCGGGTGAGCGGCGAGTGGAGCGACAACAGCCGGATGCTGAAGGAATTCGGGTACGAGTGATTTCCGGTGCAGTCGCGCGCTGCGGGCAGCGGTTTCACCGCGCCCGCTATTTTTTTTCATTGGATCAGTTGTACCGGCTTTCTCATCTGCTAATATAACGGCGTTTACCCAAACAGCCGGGAAAACAGCGCCTTGGTTCTATTTTCCCGTAAACACTACGGGTTTATCCTTGTAACCGTTTGATCCTGCTGCCAAAGTATTAAATTACTTTTTTTTGACAAAGACCGTATCCAATAGTATGGTGCTGCGCTACTATCGCTACGCCATATCGCGCAACACCTCAGGCGATATGGCGGACACCATATGAAATGAAGCAAGGAGAAGACAAACATGGCACTGAAAAAGTATGCCGGCTATGCCTGGAACCTGATCAGCCTGGTCGGCATGATCCTGGCGATCACCGCGACCGGACTGATCATCGGCTTCCTCTCTTACGAGGGGATCACCGGTGTGGAGAAGCCCTATCTCGGGCTGATGACCTACTTCCTGTTCCCGGGAATGCTGATCGTGGGCCTCCTCCTGGTTCCGCTGGGCGCCTTCCTGGTCCGGGAGAGGAGACGGAAGCACCCCGAGGAGCAGATCTCCCCCTTCCCGAAGGTCGATTTCAATGAGCCTCACAAACGGCATCTGTTCATCTTTTTCGTGGTCGCCAGCATCGGCTTCGTGCTGGTCGTGTCGGTCGCCTCGCTCAAGGGTTACGAATTCACCGAGTCCACCACCTTCTGCGGCGAGCTCTGCCACGTGGTCATGGAGCCCGAGCACGTCGCCTGGGCCAACTCCCCGCACGCCAAGGTCAAATGTGTCGAGTGCCACGTGGGCCCCGGCGCCGCCTGGTATGTGAAGGCGAAGCTTTCCGGCATGAGGCAGCTCTACGCGGTGGTCTTCAAGACCTACCCGGAGACCATCGAGACCCCCATCGACAACCTCCGCCCGGCCCGCGACACCTGCGAGCACTGCCACTGGCCGGAGAAGTTCTACATGGGGCGCCAGAAGGTGTTCTACCACTATGCCCCCAACGAGGAGAACACCCCGCGCGAGATCAACATGCTGATCAACATCGGCGGGACCCCCAAGAGCAACGCGAAGGGGATCCACTGGCACATCGGCCAGGAGGTCACCTACATCGCCACTGACCGCCAGCGCCAGAACATCCCCTACATCGCGGTCACCGAGAAGGACGGCACGGTCACCGAGTACGTCGATACCGAGAAGCCGATGACCAAGGAGGACATCTCCAAGGCGAAGAAGAGGGTGATGGACTGCCTGGACTGCCACAACCGCCCGGCACACATCTACCGCGCACCCGGCGTCGAGATGGACGAGAGCTTCGTCTCCAACAGGATCGACCGGTCGCTCCCGTACATGAAGAAGGTCGCCGTCGAACTTCTCACCAGGCCGTACAAGAGCAAGGAGGAGGCCTCGGCAGTCATCGCCAAGGAACTTCCCGATTACTACGCGAAGAACTACCCGGCAGTTGCCAAGGGGAAGGAGAAGGAGATCAAGAACGCGGTTGCCGAGGTGCAGGACATCTACCGGAAGAACTTCTTCCCGGGGATGAAGGTCTCCTGGAACACCTACCCGAACCACATCGGTCACTTCTACACCCCGGGCTGCTTCCGCTGCCACGACGGCAAGCACAAGGCGCCCTCCGGCAAGATCATCTCCAAGGACTGCAACCTGTGCCACACGGTGCTGAGCCAGAAGCAGGAGAACATCCCCGCCGGCGCCGCCGTGAAGGAGTTCGTGCACCCGGTCGACATCGGCGACGAGATCATGAAGACCAACTGCAGCGACTGCCACTCGGCGGGCGGGCAGGACGTCCCCGGCGGCGAGGAGCACGCCAAGCACTAGCATCGACAAGAAGCGCAAAAGCCCCCGGATTCCCGGGGGCTTTTTTTTGAGCTAGTCGCGCCCGGCGGGCGGGGGGGATGGTCGGCGGCAAGCGCCACGGCGCCCTGGCCCCTGAGGGCAGGGGAGAAAGCAAAGAGATCACGGATAACGGTGGCTTATCCACATTAACCAGCTTGTTTCTTCCCGTTAACGGTGTTATACATCTTCCCAGTCCTGCGCACGGGGGAGTGACCGATGTTGATGAAGGCGTCAGAGGTGGCCGCGCTGCTCGCTAACGACGAGAGCGACGTCATCAGGTGGATCAGGAAGGAGAAACTGCCGGCCACGATGGTGCATGGCAGCTACCGGATCAACCGCGTAGACCTGCTCGAGTGGGCTACCGAGCACGGCATCAAGGTGCCGCCGGAGCTGTTCGCGGCCGCCCGGTCCGACCTGGAGCTCCCCCCGCTGAGCCAGGCGCTGGAGGCAGGGGGGGTCCACTGCGGCGTCCAGGGCGACGACAAGCTCTCGGTGCTCAGGAACGTGGTAAACCTGCTGCGACTCCCCCCCCAGGTGGACCCCGAGTTCCTGCTCCAGGTGCTGCTGGCCCGCGAGGCGCTCGGCACCAC
>CAZFMI010000119.1:0-5872 GCA_964519915.1 uncultured Geomonas sp. | reverse complement strand
GAGAAGCCGTGGTTCTGCGCGGTGATCTCGACCTTCCTGGTGTCCATGTCCATGACGGGGAGGTTGGAGCCGTGGTTGCCGAACTTCAGCTTCACGGTGCGGCCGCCGAGCGCGAGCCCCAGGAGCTGGTGGCCCAGGCAGATGCCGAAGATCGGCTTCTTCCCCACGAACTGCTTGATGTTCTCGATGACCGCCTTCATCGGCTCCGGGTCGCCGGGGCCGTTGGAGAGGAAGATGCCGTCCGGGTTCATGGCGAGCGCCGACTCTGCCGGGAAGGTGGCAGGCACCACGGTGACGTCGCAGCCCGCGGATACCAGGCAGCGCAGGATGTTCAGCTTGATGCCGAAGTCGTATGCCACCACCTTGTACTTCAGGTCCTTCCGGTCGACTTGCGGGTAACCCTCCTTCAGGTCCCAAAGCCCCTGCGTCCAGTGGTAGGGAGCGCTGCAGCTCACACCGGTGGCGAGGTCGAGGCCGCTCATGGACGGGATGCCCCGCGCCTTCTTCACCAGGCTCTCGGCATCGAAGTCGATGGTGGAGATGATGCCGTTTTGAGCCCCCTTGTCGCGCAGGTGACGGGTCAGCGCGCGGGTGTCGATCCCCTGGATGCCGACGATGCCGTTTTCCTTGAGGTAGGCGTCGAGGCTCATGGTGGCGCGATAGTTGGAGTAGCAATCGAGGTATTCCCGGACGATGAAGCCGGAGAGGTAGAGCCGGTTGCTCTCGATGTCCTCCGGGTTCACCCCGGTGTTGCCGATCTGGGTGTAGGTCATGGTGACCATCTGCCCCTTGTAAGAGGGGTCGGTCAGCACTTCCTGGTAACCGGACATGGCGGTGTTGAACACCACCTCGCCGCTTGTTTCGCCCGTTGCGCCGAAGGCCTTGCCTTTGAAGATCCGGCCGTCCGCCAGAGCCAGTACTGCTTTCATTTATCTTCTCCCGAATCGTTATATTGCTGCCGCGCGTGGACGCGATTAGTTGCCGTACTTACTCCGCCTGGTGCACCACCTGCCCCTTCACGACGGTGTAGGCGGCCTTCCCCTTCATCTGCCACCCAAGAAACGGGGTGTTCTTCGACTTCGATTCCAGCTTTGCCGCCTCGACCTGCCACTGTTTGGACGGATCGATGATGGTGACGTCGGCAACTGCCCCGACCTTCAGGGTGCCGCGATCGATGCCCAGGATCTTCGCCGGGTTGCAGGACATGAGAGAGACCAGCGCGCTCAGGTCCAGGATCCCTTCGTCGACAAGCTTCAGGGAGAGCGAGAGGGAAGTTTCCAGCCCCACGATGCCGTTCAGCGCGATGTTGAACTCGACATCCTTCTCGTCCGGGTGATGCGGGGCGTGGTCGGTGGCGATGGCGTCGATGGTGCCGTCGGCAAGCCCCGCCTTCATCGCAACGACATCGTCCGCGCCCCTAAGCGGCGGGTTCATCTTCGCGTTGGTGTTGTAGCCGCGGACCGCTTCGTCGGTCAGGGTGAAGTAGTGCGGAGCGGTCTCGCAGGTCACCTTGACGCCGCGCGCCTTGGCGTTGCGGATGATGCGGGCCGAACCGGAGGTGGAGATGTGTGCGATGTGCACCGGGGCCCCGGTGAACTCGGCCAGGTAAACCTCGCGGGCGACCGCGACGTCCTCGGCGGCCCAGGGGATACCCTTCAGCCCCAGCTCGGTGGAGACGAACCCTTCGTTCATCACCCCTTCGCCGACCAGCGCCAGTTCCTCGGAGTGGGAGATGACGGTGATGCCGACCCCCTTGGCGTATTCCAGCGCACGGCGCATCAGCTCAGAGTTGCAGACCGGCTTGCCGTCGTCGGAGACGCCGACGCAGCCCGCCTCTTTCAGCTCCCCCATCTCGGCCAGGCTCTCCCCCTTGCCCCCCTTGGTGATGCACCCCACCGGGAAGACGTTGACCACGGCCTCGCTTTTCGCCTTGTTGACGATGTAGGAGGCGACGGCCTTGCTGTCGATGACCGGAGAGGTGTTGGGCATGCAGGCCACCGAGGTGAAGCCGCCGGCCGCAGCAGCGCGGCTGCCGGTGGCGATGTCTTCCTTGTACTCCAGCCCCGGGTCGCGCAGGTGCACGTGCATGTCGATCAGGCCCGGGGTCACCAGGAGCCCGGAGGCATCGATAGACTGCGTCCCTTCCGGCGCGGTGAGCCCCTGTCCCAGCTCCAGCACGACACCGTCAGCGATCAGGATGTCCATGGTTGCGTCGATCCCCTGCGAGGGGTCGATCAGGCGCCCGCCTTTTATCAAAAGATTCATCTCACTATCCTCCTAAAACCCGTCAAGGTTCCTAAAACCCGTTCAAGGTTCAACGTTCAACGTTCAAGCAAGGGTAGCTGCCCTGGGCAAGGAACGTGGAACAGCTCTTTTCGCTCCGTAAAGTCAAGATTCAACATCCAGGTGCAACGCATGTGCTTAACGTCGAACGTTGAACGTCCTCTGGCATGTTGAACGTCCTCTGGTTATTCGACGGGCTCGCCGCCGCAGACGTGGTACAGCATGGCCATCCTGACGGCCACGCCGTTCTCGACCTGTTTCAGGACGAAGGACTGGTCACAGTCGGCCACCGAGGAGGCAAGCTCCACGCCGCGGTTGATCGGACCCGGGTGCATGACCATGGCGTCCTTCTTGGCCAGCGCCAGCATGTCCGGGTTCAGCCCGAAGTAGCGGGAGTACTCGCGCATGCTGGG
This sequence comes from uncultured Geomonas sp., assembly GCA_964519915.1. Taxonomy (GTDB): domain Bacteria; phylum Desulfobacterota; class Desulfuromonadia; order Geobacterales; family Geobacteraceae; genus Geomonas. Next base: position 3,176 of record CAZFMI010000119.1, on the reverse strand, counting down.
GACCAGCGTCTTCCCCTGGCGCTCCAGCTGGATCCTGAGCATCATGACCACGTCGGCCTGGTCCACCGCCTCGCGCATGTCCTTGCAGACGGTGACGTTCCCCAGCCGCTCTATGCCGATCGGCATCATGGTGGGAGGCCCGGCCAGGAAGACCCGGGAGCCCATGGTGGTGAGGCCGTAGATGTTGGAGCGGGCCACCCTGCTGTGGGTGATGTCCCCCACGATGGCCACCTTCAGGCCGTCGAGCTTGCCGAATTTCTGGCGCATGGTGAGCATGTCCAAAAGCCCCTGCGAGGGATGCTCGTGGGCGCCGTCGCCGGCGTTGATCACGGAGCAGGAGACCCTCTTGGCGAGGTACTCGTGCGCGCCGGAAACGGAGTGGCGCATGACGATGATGTCGGGTTTCATGGCGAGGATGTTCGCGGCGGTATCGGACAGGGTCTCACCCTTGACGACCGAGCTGGTCGAAGCGGTGATGTTGACGGCGTCCGCGGAGAGCCTTTTGGCCGCGATCTCGAAGGAGGTGCGGGTCCTGGTGGAAGCCTCGTAAAAGAGGTTCACCACGGTCTTGCCGCGCAGGGTCGGCACCTTCTTGATGTCGCGACGGTTGATCTCGTCGAGGCTGTCCGCCGTGTCGAGGAGAAGCGTGATCTCCTCCCTGGTCAGATCCTTCAGGGCGATGATGTCTTTGTGCCTGAAACCCATGGTTCCCCCCAGAAACTGGTTTGCGCAGCGCCTCTTGCGCCTCGCGTTGGAAAATGACTCTATTGCATTCGAGACCGTCCCCCTCCCCCGGCGGGGAGGAAGCTATTTCTGCAAGATGACCTCGGTAGGCTTGTTGCCGGCGTCGAAGGCGACCATGATGTTCTCGCTCCTGCTGGTCGGGACGTTGCGGCCGACGAAATCGGCGCGTATCGGGAGGTCGCGGTGCCCGCGGTCCACGAGAACCGCAAGCTGGATGCAGGAGGGACGCCCCTGGTCCATCAAGGCATCCATGGCCGCCCTGATGGTCCTGCCGGTGAAGAGCACGTCGTCGACCAGCACCACCCTCTTCCCCTCGACGGAGAAGGGGAGTTCGGTCTTTCCTACCGGCAGATGCTCCGCGTGCCCCTTGATGTCGTCGCGGTACATGGTGATGTCTACGGCACCGACCGGCACCTCGACCCCCTCGATCTCGAGCAGGCGCTCGGCCAGTTCATGTGCGAGATGCACGCCGCCGGTCCTGATGCCGACCAGCACGAGCTCTTCGACTCCCTTGTTCTTCTCCAGCACTTCGTGGGCTATCCTGGTGAGGGCCCGCTTCACGCCGCTGCCGTCAAGAATCACCGTATTGTCAGCCATAATAACCCCCTGTTACCGGCTTAAGAGCCTGTCCTGAGAAGAGATTTCCTTCCTGAAAATGAACCGCGAGACCGTGAAGTGCAACTAAAAAGAGCCTTTCCGCGCAAAGGGGCGAAAAGGCTCTTCCAATAGATAGTAAAAGAGTGCTTCATGCTTCACCTTTGCTAACCTCACGGGGCTAAATTAAAAGGCAACGAATAAATTTCGATCAAATTAACACCGAGACCGGTCCGAGTCAAGCAAAAGAGAGCAGGAGCAAAATTAAGATGTTTTAGCAAGCAAGATGAAGACAAAGACAAAGATAAAGATTAAGTAAGATCAAATCCCTGCTGCGCAGCAGGCTCCGCGTTCTCAATCCTCGTCTCAACCTTTATCTTTATCTGCCTTTACACCTGCCTCTCCCTACCTCGGCATCTGGCAGTACATGTTGCCGTAAGGACGCTTGCTCTTCGGGAGGACCTTCACGAACTGCTCCTTGAGCACCTCGCTTACCTCCAGGCCGAAGTCGGCGCAGTAGTTCTCAAGGTGACCGCGGAGGGCCATTTCGTCGCCGGCGGTGAGTTCGAAAACGCCCACTTCCTGGGAGAGCTTGGACTCGTCCACCCCGCCGCGCACGTAGATGGTGCCGCCGTGCATGCCGGTGCCGAAGCTGAAGCCGTGCTTGGGCTTTTCCGCGTCGTCGCTGAACATGCCGAGCAACACCAGCACGCCGCCTGCCATGTACTCGCCGAAGAAGTCGCCGGCATTGCCGCCGACCACGAGCACCGGCATGTTGTCCTGGTACGACTTCATGTGGATCCCGACGCGATAGCCGACGTCCTTCAGGATGTGCATCTTGCCGCCGCGCATCCCGTAGCCAAGCACGTCGCCGGCATGCCCGTGGACCACGACCTTCCCGGCGTTCATCGTGTTGCCGATGTTGTCCTGGCCGTTGTCGCGCACGATGATGGTCGCGCCGTTCATGAAGGCGCCGAGGTCGTTGCCCGGCACGCCGTTCACGGTGATGGTCACCGGACGGTTGATGCCGTCGCCGATGAAGTACTGGCCATTCACGTTATTGAGCTCGATCGCCTCCGCACCTTCGGCGACAGCCGAACGGATCCGGGCGTTGAGGTCTTTATAGTACATGCCTTGGGCATTGATCTGCATATCTTCATCCTCCAGTGTGAAGCAGGTTGAGGTTAAGGTCGAGGTTGAGCCAACCCAAACTGATAACCGTCCCTGACTTTTCTTAACCTTAACCTCAACCTGAACCTGTCTCTAAACCACTCCGGGGTTCATTTTGACCACGACCGGCTCGCCGCCGCGCGGGGACCAGATCTTCTCCGGGGCCGGGCAGATCTCGCGGATGGCAGCCTCCTCGGAGGCCATGTAGACGATCTCCCCCTTGGTGGCGCAGACCAGCGGGCGCAGCTTGACGCGGTCGTTCAGGCCGATGAGCCCCTCGTTGCTGGCAAACAGGATGGCGAACGGCCCATTTAAAAGGGAGCTGCCGTAGACCTGGCGGATGGCGGTCAGAAGCTCGCGGTCATCCTTCTCCATCTGGTCGATGCTGTCCCAAAAAGGCGAAGCGAGGGCCAGGGAGGCAAGCTCGGGGGTGAGCCCGTGCTTCCTGATCAGCAGGTCGAGCATGTAGGCGACGACCTCGGTATCGGTCAGCATGGTGCAGAGGTAGCCGTACATCTCCAGGTAGCGCTTGTTGATGCCGTAGGAGGAGATCTCACCGTTGTGCACGATGGACCAGTCCAAAAGGGTGAACGGGTGCGCGCCCCCCCACCATCCCGGGGTGTTGGTCGGGAAGCGGTTGTGGGCGGTCCAGGTGTAGCCGCTGTACT
>CAZFMI010000118.1:0-5920 GCA_964519915.1 uncultured Geomonas sp. | reverse complement strand
AACGGCTCCGGTATAGGCCCCTTTTTCATGACCGAACAACTCCCCCTCGACCAGGGCTGCCGGTAATGCGGCGCAGTTCACCTTGATCATGGCGCGGGCCTTGCGCTGGCCGGCGTTGTGGATCGCCCTCGCTATCAGTTCCTTGCCGGTACCCGTTTCTCCCAGGATGAGCACGGTGGAATCGGTGGGCGCCACCTGCTGTATCTGCTGCAGCACGTTCCTTATGGCTTCCGATTTGCCGATGATCTCCTCGTGCTTGTACTCCACGTCGATCTGGTCGCGCAGATAGACGTTTTCCGCCTCCAGCCGGTCCTTAAGCTGCTGTATTTCCGCCAAGGCGTTCTGGATTTTCTGATCCGCCCTTTTGCGCTCGAGGGCGTTGGCGAAAACCTCCCATAAAAGGCGGAGTCTCTGAGTCAACTCGTCGGGCCACTCTTTCTTGACGCTATAGGAAACGAAGGTGATGGCGCCGACTATGGTGCCGCCGACACTGGCGGGGATGAACATGATGGATTTGATGCCGCCCTGGTCCTTGCAGTACTGTTTTTCCCTCCAAAACCTGTCCGGCAGTTCCTCAACGTCGGAAATGCGGAAGATCTCACCTAGCTGGATCATGTCGATCCATATCGGGATCAGGTTCATCAGTTCTGCAGGGGGTTGCTTGACGCCGGGCAGTGCGTAGGAATGGGTGATGCGCAAACCATTGCGATCGGGGGTGAAGTGCCAGATGCTGCTTCTTTCGAAGCCAAGGAAATTGACGACCTTTTGCAACCCTTTTTCTATCTTTCGATCCACCTCGCTCACCGGCACGTTGATAAAGGTGGAGGAGAGGTTGGAGAGGAAGGCCTCTACCTGCAGCCGTTCTGCCTGCAAGCTCTGCCTTAGCTTCTGCTCGGTTATATCCTGGACCACCAGACCGCAGCGGGTCACGGAACCGTCGCTTTCCTTCAGGGGGTAAGAGCAAATCAACCAAGATCTTTCCTGGGATTCACCCGGTTTTGACAGCCGTATTTCAAGGTCGACGAAAGAATGATCCTCGTGGATGGTCCGGTTCAGCAACGGCTCCACCACCAAAGCGACGGTACGGTCAACCTCCCTTACCGTCTTGCCCAGATGCTCCTTGGGACGCACACAGTTGATCGACGCCATCCGGTCATTGACGTAGATGTAGCGCAGGTCGCAGTCTATGATGGAGATGCCGAACTGGGCCTGACCGAACAACTGTTCCAAGTTGCTGAATTTACCCAGGAAGAACTCCGCAACAGGATCGCTCGACAAGGCCATGCCTCCACCTTATTCGTCAAAATGAAAAAGTATTTTGAATAATAGCACATTGTTTTAGAAGATGCATCAAATGAACGACAGGGCAGGAAGTGAAGTCGCAACCAGGCTGGCATGATCTACCAGTAGATCCCCCTTCTCATCCTCTCCTGCACCATCTCGTGCATCCGCTCGTCCACGTTTGCTGCGCTGATCCCCGCCTGGCGGCAGATCTCCCGCACCGGCCCCACCCGTTCCGGAAGATCGAGATCGTCAAGCCGCTGCAGGTGTCCCGTCCTCTTCCCCACCTGGAACAGCACCCGCTCATCCGGCTCAAGGGCCAAGAACCTCCTGGGGACCCCGACCAGGCGTCCCTTCCCGCCGGGGAAGGTGCCGTTTATCTCCTGGAAGAGGTTGAAGCCGTGGTCGCTTCTGACCGCGCTGCTGATGCCGTCGAGCCTTTCCAGAAAGGTGCCGATCTCCCGGGCCAGCACGAGGTCCGGCGCCAAGCGAAAACTCCGGTCCCGGCTCCCGGCGAAGAGGTCCAGGTCGTCCCGGATGTGCAGCGACCTGAATCGGATGAAGTCGGGGTTGATCCTGTTGATGACCTCGGCGCTCTCCTCGGCGTGTTCCAGGGAAAGCTCCGTCCCGCCCAGCCCGGCCAGGAAGTATTCCGACAGCTCGATCCCCGCCGCCTTCACCTTGAGCCCCGCCACCACCTGGTCCTCCTTGCCGACCCCCTTGCGCACCAGCTTGAGGAGCGTCTCGGAGCCGGTTTCCATCCCCACGTGGATCCGGTTCAGCCCAGCCCGGGCGAGCTCCTTCAGGGTGGAGTACGGGACGCGGACGAGGCTCTCGGAGCGGGCGTAGCAGGTGATTCTCTTCACGCCCGGGAACCTCGCCTGCAGATGGCAAAGAATCCGCACCAGGTGCTCCGGGCGGTAGGTCAGGGCGTCGGCATCTTGCAAAAAGACCGATGCCATACCGGAGCAGTACCAGTTCCAGGCCGCCATCCCCCCCTGGCACTCCCCCGGCAGGGACTGGGGGGGGGGGAGACCGGCGGCGATCTTTTTCACGAAACCGTGCACAGTATCGATGTCGCGGATGACCTCCTCCACCGGCCTGATGGAGAACTTCCGTTTCTTGTACAGGGAGCAGAAGGTGCAACGGTTCCAGGGGCAGTTCCGGTTCACGCGGATCAGGAGGCTGTCGGCCTCACTGGGGGGGCGGATCGGGCCCTGCTCGAACCCGGCGTATGGTGGCATGGGACACTCCTGAAGTAGGCGCTTACCTGTTCAACAACTCGACCGCCTGCCCCACCCCGTCCAGCGTCAAGGGAAACATGCGCTCCCCCATCAGTTGCCGGATCAGGCGCACCGACCGGGTCATTTCCCATTCCCGCTGCGGCGCGGGGTTCAGCCAGACGGCCCGCGGGTACTGTGCCAAAAGCCGCGAGAGCCAGGTCGCACCAGGCTCCGCGTTCTCGTGCTCCACGCTTCCGCCGGGCCACTCGATCTCGTAGGGCCCCATGGTGGCGTCCCCGACCAGGATCAGTTTCCAGTCCGGGCCGAACTGGTGGATCAGGTCGAAGGTGGGGAGGTGATGCTGGTGGCGGCGCCGGTTGTCGCGCCACACCTTTTCGTAGACGCAGTTGTGGAAGTAGAATTGCTCCAGGTGCTTGAACTCGCTGCGGGCAGCACAGAAGAGCTGCTCGCACTGCTCCACGTGGGGATCCATCGAGCCACCCACGTCCAGCAGCAGGAGAACCTTCACCTTGTTGTGCCGCTGCGGGACCAGGCGCAGATCCAGATAGCCGGCGTTTTGGGCGGTGGCGCGGATGGTCCCGGGGAGATCCAGTTCCTCCTTGGCCCCCTCGCGGGCGAAGTCGCGCACGCGGCGCAGGGCCATCTTCATGTTGCGGGTGCCAAGCTCCATCGAGCCGTCCAGGTTGCGGAACTCGCGCTTGTCCCACACCTTGACCGCCCGACGGTGGCGCGACTCAGCCTGGCCGATCCGTATCCCCTCCGGGTTGTAGCCATAGGCGCCGAAGGGCGAGGTGCCGCCGGTCCCTATCCACTTGCTCCCCCCTTGGTGCCGCTCCTTCTGCTCGGATAGTCGCTGTTTCAAGGTCTCCAGGAGCTTTTCCAGCCCGCCCAGCGCCTGGATCTGCCGTTTTTCCTCTTCGGAGAGGAACTTCTCCTTGATCTTGCGCAGCCACTCCTCCGGGATCTGCGCCAAGAGGTCGTCGCCCCCTAGAGTCGCGCCCTGGAAGTACTCCATGAAGACCCGGTCGAACTTGTCGTAGTTGACCTCGCTCTTCACCAGAACAAGGCGCGCCAGAAAATAGAACTCTTCGACGCTGCCAAAGGCGAGCCGTCGCTCCAGCGCCTCCAGAAGGGTCAGGAACTCGTTCAGCGTGACCGGTACTTGAACGCGTTTGAGCCCAAGGAAGAAGTCGATCAGCATGGTCGTCTCAGGCCCGAAAGCCCAAGCCCGCGCGCCGGGAAGACGCCTGGAAAAGCTGCAGGTCCTGCTCGTTTTTCAGCAGCGCTCCGTGCAGGGGTGGGATCTGCCTTTCCTTTCCCGCAGCCTGCAGCGCCTGAGGCGAGACCCCTTCCGCCGCCAGTATCTTCAGCCAGTCGAGCAGTTCCGAGGTGGATGGCTTCTTCTTCAGCCCCGGCATCTCCCTCACTCCGAGGAACAGCTCCAGGGCCTCCTGCACCAGGGCCCGATGCAGGCCGGGGTAGTGCACCGAGACGATGCTCTCCAGCGTCTCCCGGTCCGGGAAACTTATGTAATGAAAAAAACAGCGGCGCAGGAACGCGTCAGGGAGCTCCTTCTCGTTGTTGCTGGTGATGATGATGGCCGGGCGGTGCCTCGCCTGTACCAGCTCCTTGGTCTCGTAGACGTAGAACTCCATCCGGTCCAGCTCGCGCAGCAGGTCGTTGGGGAATTCGATATCCGCCTTGTCCACCTCGTCGATGAGAAGCACCGCCTGCCGTTCCGACTCGAACGCCTCCCAGAGTTTCCCCTTCACGACGTAGTTCCCGATCTCGTGCACCCGCGCATCGCCAAGCTGCGAGTCGCGCAGGCGAGAGACCGCGTCGTACTCGTAGAGCCCCTGCTGGGCCTTCGTCGTCGACTTGATGTGCCACTGGAAGAGCGGCTTGTCCAGCGCGCGCGCCACCTCCTCCGCCAGCATGGTCTTGCCGGTACCCGGCTCCCCCTTCACCAGCAGCGGGCGCCCCAGCACCATGGCCGAGTTGACCGCCAGCTTCAAGTCCTCGGTGGCGATGTAGGATTCGGTTCCGTTGAATTTCATCTCGCTCATCCCCCGTGCTTTCCTTGCGTTAGCTGCAGCAACTACCTTCAACACGCCCCCCGCGTCAGCTTCAATAGCCGAGCGTGGCGGAGATCTCCGCTGCCCCCTGCTTCAACAGCGGCACAAGCTCCTGCTCTATCCGCTCGCGATGAAAACGCTGTGAAGGTCCCAGCATGCTCACCGCGCCGATAACGCGCGAGGTGTAGTCGCGGATGGGGGCTCCGACGCTGGCCACCCCCAGGTTCAACTCCTCCAACTCCACCGCGTAGCCTTGCTGGGCAATCTCCCGAAGCTGGTGCTTCCAGCTCTCCGCATCGGTGATGGTGTGCGGGGTGTGCTTTTCGAACTTGTTGTTCGTGGTGTACTTGGCGATGGCCTCCTCGGCAAAATGGGCCATGAACGACTTACCAGGCGCGGTACAGTACGCCGGAAGCTGCACGCCGAGGGCGGGCATGACCCGCAGGTTGTGGTCGCACTCCACCGAGTCGAGATTTATCACGCTGTAGTCGGACATGATGGAGACGCAGGTTGTCTCGTTGCACTCACGTACCAACCGCTCCATAACCGTCCGGGCCCCACTCAGCCCCCGCTGCCTGAGAGCCTTCTGGGCCAGTTCCACCGTCATGAACCCAAGTTGGTACCGCTCCGTGACCGGGTCCTTGGAGACGTAGTTGCGCAGCTGCAGCGTGGCCAGCAATCGGAAGATGTTGTTCTTTGGCAGCCTGAGGCGCCGGCTCAGCTCCGTCAGACCGATATCGTGGTCGTCCCGGAGAAACTGCTCCAGAACGTCCAGGGCGCGGCTGACGCTTCGGTTGTAGTTCATCGTTTTTTTGACCGTTTGCATGATCCGCTTCCTCTGGACTTCTCCCTGCTGGCTGTAACATGGCGGCTTGTCATTTCATGGTATTGGAGTACTTAATTACCATAATAGTGGCGACATGTCAAACCAGATAAGCGAAAGGCACAAATTCTCCCCTCTTCGCCCCCCTGATGTAGTAGACCCAGGTTCTATTAAACGGCCGGCGGCGCCCTAGAAGAGTCCACGTGGACAGGAAAGGATTCTTGGGTTGTCTCCTTGGCCGACCACTTCCTCTTGCCCGATTCCCCTCCGAGCCACGTCCATCCAGACCGGGTCGAGCTTCTTATAATTTGTTTAGAGAGCTGACCGCGAGCGCCATTTTGTGGTATGACAATCGGCCGGGCGGTTGCCGCCCTGCGCAAAGATGGACAGATGACTTTCAGAAGGAGCTTTTCAGATGGAGATCATCCAAAGGGAACAGACGCGGCTGGCTGGGATCAACACGGCTGTCGCCGACTATAGCGAGGACCGAAAGAGGG
>CAZFMI010000117.1:0-6244 GCA_964519915.1 uncultured Geomonas sp. | reverse complement strand
CCGACTATAGCGAGGACCGAAAGAGGGAGATCGCCAAGCATGATGGTCTGACCGTCGAGCTTGAGAAGGAGCGCCTCAATTCGGTGGACTGGAAAGAGAAGAATGAACTGACGGAACGGCTGGTCACCCACGGGCATCATACGCCGCGCAAATACCTGCCGGAGTTCAAGCAGATCGATTCCCCCTACTTCGGGGTGATAGGAATCCACGACAGGAACCCGAGGATCGGGAAGAAGGAGTACCTGATCGGCCTCCAGTCGCTGGTCAACGGCACCAAGGTGCATGTGGTCGACTGGAGAAAGGCGGAGATTTCCAGGTTCTTTTACGATGGCTATGAGGAGGGCGAGGAGTACGAGGAGACCATCAAAGGGGTGGAGCGCGAAGGGGTCATCACCCGACGCGCCAACGTGGAGATCGTGAAGGGGAGCCTGAAGCGCGTTGAAACGCCAGCGGACCTGTACGAGGTGATCAACGGGGAGTGGTGCAGGAACGGGATCTCCGGCGGCGTGACGGCCGACATGAAGTGCGAGTCGGAGAATCACCAGATGGTCGACAACATCGCGAAGCTGATCTCCCCGGATCAGTTCCGCACCATCACCAAGCAGCACACCGGCGTGGTGCTCCTCACCGGTGGCGCCGGCAGCGGCAAGACCACCGTGGCGCTCCACCGCTTGTCCTTCCTGATCTTCGACAAGCCACAGAGCTTCAGGGCGGAAAATTGCCTGGTGCTGATGTTCAACCGGTCCCTGCGCAATTACGTCAAGCGGAGCAGCGATTCCCTTCTGGAGAAGGTGCCGGTCGAAACTTTCAGCTCCTGGGCGCTGAACGCTCTGAACGCATTGGGCATCCATGCGCTGAAAACCGCACTGGATGACCCCTGCACCACCCAGAAGAAGAGGCTGGAAGTCCCCGCGCTGCTGGCCGAGTACGTGAAGCGGACCAGCCGGATAGAGCCGGTGCTCGATCTCTGGCGATTCTATGCGCAGGAACAGGTGGCGAGCGTCCTCCTCGGCGCCGACCAGAAGGAAGCCTTCGTCGAGGAGGCGAGGAAGAAAGCTGCCCAGAAGAGCCGACAGGTCTCCTTCGCCGACATCAGCGTCCTGCTGCGCCTGGCCCAGCTGCGGCAGCCGGAGGACAAGGTGGTGCAGGGGGCGTTCGGGCACTATGACCACATTGTGGTCGATGAGGCGCAGGATTTTTCCTCGCTCGACCTGGAGATCATCCTCGCCGCCACCTCGCAGAACAGGAGCATGACCATCGCCGCAGACGAGAAGCAGCAGATCTTGAACTTCGTCGACAGCAGCGGGTTCGCCTCCTTCAAGAACCAGCTCCACAGCCTCGGGCTGGACCGGGAGTCACTGACGGTATCCTACCGCTGCCCCAGGGAGATCGCCGACCTGGCCTCGCGGGTCATCGGCAGAAAGGTCGACACCAGCAAAGCCCACGAGGGCGTACTGGAGTACCACAAGGGCGAAAACCGGGTCGCCGCCGTCGGTCGCCTGAAGGAACTGGCCAGGGAGCTTTACGCAGCCGACCCCAAGTCCATCACCGCCATCATCTGCAAGAAGAAGGTGGACGCGAAGGACCTCCAGAAAGCACTGCTGGGGATACCCGGACTGCACAAAGAGGGGGAGATGTCCTTCGAGCCGGGCGTGATGGTGACCAACGGGCACCAGGTGAAGGGGCTTGAATTCACCAACGTCGTGCTTTGGGATCCCGCCGGGACGGATTACCGGCATAACGCCGTCGACAGGAACCTTCTGTACGTCGCCATCACCCGGGCCTGCAAGAGGCTCGACATCGTGCACTGGAGAACTCTCGCCAAGGGGTTGGAGCCGGCATAACCATTAGTCCCCGCGATGATTGCCACCACACTTTCCGCCATGAACCGCGCCCCCAGTGACGGGCACAGCTACCTCATCGGGACCCGGCTCTGTATGGACGCGTATGGACGCAGATACTTTGCCTTTACTGGCAAGATGTGCTAAAAATCCGCTCTCCGCCAGTGTCGCAGGATCCGCCTTTGCCGAACAGCATCTGGTGCCACAGGCTACTGTCTCTTTATTGCGGTAACTGTCTGCATCCGCTTGAGTGCCTGAAATACACCGACCCGAAAGGTGCACGCGCAGCATGAAGAACATACTGATTCTATTCGCACACCCGCGCTACGAAAAGTCGCGGACCAACAGGGCTCTGCTTGCCGGGCTTCACGGTCAGGACGGGATTACCGTCCATGACCTCTACGAGACGTATCCCGATTTCAACGTCGATGCCGCCCGCGAGCAGGAACTGCTGCTGGAGCACCAGATAATCGTTTGGCATTACCCTTTGTTTCTCTACGGTGCGCCCGCCATGGTCAAGCAGTGGATGGACCTGGTGCTGGAGCATGGATGGGCCCACGGCGTGGGGGTGAACACCCTGGCAGACAAACAGGTGTTCGCAACCATCACTTCAGGCGGCTCGCGCGAAAGCTACTCCCACAGCGGTTTCAATCGTCACACCATGCCTGAACTGCTGTTCCCGCTGAAGCAGGCGGCCTACCTCTGCCGGATGACATGGCTCCCCCCCTTCGTGGTGCAGGGGACCTACCGCCTGACTGACGACATGCTGGCGGACTACGGCAACCAGTACCGCGAGGTGTTGCTGCGGCTGGCCCAATCGCCTCCTGTGAAGTCGGTCAGGGGGTTCGACTTCCTCAATGACTGGATTGCGGCCGTGAACCAAAGGAGCAGCCATGACAGATAGCTTGCTCGGCCAGGCGGTCGTGTACCTTGCCGCGGCGCTGATCTGCGTGCCGCTTGCCAAGCGCCTGGGGATGGGTTCCGTGCTGGGGTACCTGCTGGCGGGCATCCTCATCGGCCCTTTCTGCCTAGGCTTTGTCGGGCAAGAGGGAGAAGACATCATGCATTTCGCCGAATTCGGCGTCGTCATGATGCTCTTCCTGATCGGCCTGGAACTGGAACCTGCCCATTTCTGGAAGATGCGCTCCCGCATCCTGGGGCTGGGGTCGCTACAGCTGCTCCTGACCACCCTCGCCCTCACGGGCGGACTCCTGCTGCTGGGCCTCGGCTGGCGGGGAGCCTTCGCAGCGGGGCTGGCCCTTTCCATGTCGTCGACGGCGATTGTGCTCCAATCCCTTAAGGAAAAGGGGCTCGGGAGCTCCCAAGCCGGCTCGAGCTCCTTCGCCGTGCTGCTGTTCCAGGACATTGCCGTCATCCCGATCCTGGCCCTGCTCCCTTTCCTCGCCATACAGGCGGGCGCAGGCGCGACCCATGGCGAGGTCCCCGCACTGCTGGACGGCCTGCCGGTCTGGGTGAAGGCCGGGTCAGTCTTCTTTGCCGTGGTCGCGGTCATAATCATGGGACGCTATGTCGTGGTCCCCTTTCTCCGCATCATCACCAAGGCGAGCGTCCGGGAGCTCTCCGTCGCCGCGGCGCTGCTGATCATCGTCTCCATTGCCTTCCTGATGAAGCTGGTCGGCCTGAGCCCCGCGCTGGGCGCCTTCCTTGCCGGGGTGCTGCTCGCCAACAGCGAGTTCCGCCACGAACTGGAAAGCGACATCGAGCCCTTCAAGGGGCTGCTCCTCGGCCTTTTCTTCATCGCGGTCGGGGCATCCATCAATTTCAGGCTGCTGTCGGATAGCCCGGGCACCATCCTTTCTCTGGTGCTGGCCGTCATCGCGCTCAAGGCCACGGTGCTGATCGCAGCCGGGAGGCTGTACCGCCTTTCCTTCGACCAGAACAGCATCTTCGCCCTCGGCCTGTCCCAGGTGGGGGAGTTTGCCTTTGTCCTCTTCGCCTTTATCAACCGGCTTGGGATCATCGGGAGCGACTGGACGGATACGCTGATGGCCGTCACCGCCATCAGCATGACCATGACCCCTCTGCTGCTCCTGATGAACGAGCGGCTGGTCCTGCCACGGTTCGGCACCCTTCAGCAGGTGGAAAAGGAAGCCGATCTCATCGACACGGAGCACCCTGTCATCATCGCCGGTTTCAGCTCCTTCGGCAGCACCCTGGGGCGTTTTTTGCGTGCCAACGGCGTCCAGGCCACCATCCTGGACAACGACTCCGACCAGGTGGACCTGCTGCGCAGGATGGGATTCCAGGTCTTTTACGGCGATGCGACCCGACTGGACATCCTCCACTCCGCGGGGGCCGGCAACGCCCGCATCCTGTTCATCGCCATAGACAGCCCCTCGACCGTCAGCAAGCTGGTCGAAACGGCGAAAAAGCATTTCCCCAAGCTGCAGATCATGGCCCGTGCCGGCAACAACCTGGATGCGCACGAGCTCCTCGATCTGGGGGTGACCCATATCTATCGGGGCTTCCTCGACACCTCCGTGCGAGCGGGGGTCGATGTCCTGTCAACCCTCGGACACCGGCGCTTCAGTGCGACCCGGGCGGGGCAGAACTTCATAAAGCATGACGAAGCAGCAATGCACCACCTTGCTCCCTATCGCCACGACACTAGCGATTACATCTGCAATGCCCGGGAGCAGATCCGGCTGCAGGAACAACTGCTGGCCAGCGACCGCGCCAGCATCCACAACCAAAATGACCATGCCTGGGACACCATCGGTCCGGTAACGGCGGCAGAGGAAAACGGGTTCCATCCGCCGGCAAAATAATCGGAAATGCGCTGCGGGAGGACCGACACCACCAAAGCCCGGGGATGGCGCACAGGAGAACCCCTGCCCAGGTGGCGCAGCCGGCGCGACCACGGCCTCCTGCGATAATCGCTTGCGCCTGTCTCCCTCTTTCTGCTATAAACCGTACCCCCAAAGGCGGCAACATCGGCTCCCTCACGCCACCCTCTGCGCGCGCAGCCAGCGCTAGCAAGCGGGGTCAAATCCGGTTCCCTTCGGCAAGGCGGGTCTTGGCAGCACCCGACCTTGCTTTTTTTCCCAGGAGTAAACATGCAGGTGGTATTCGGTGTCGACTTTGGCACCACCAACTCGGCTCTTTCCATCTACAGAAACGGGAAGGTCGAGATTCTCGACGTGGATGAGTTCAACGGCAACCCCTCGCTATTGCGGTCGGTCCTCTACTTCAACGAGGACGACGAGATCTTCGCAGGGCAGGAGGCGATCAACCATTATGTGAACGACGGGACGGCAGGGCGCTTCATGCAGTCCATAAAGACCTTCCTCCCCAACAGGAGCTTCGAGGGGACCGAGGTGTTCGGCAAGAAGTACTGCATCGAGGACCTCGTCGCGATCATCCTCGGGAAGATCAAGGCGAAGGGCGAAGCATGGGTCGGGTGCCCCGTGGAGAGCGTGGTTCTCGGCCGCCCGGTGCTGTTTTCCGAGGACCCGGAGAAGGATGCCCTGGCCCAGAGCCGGCTTGAGAAAGCCGCCCGCAAGGCGGGCTTCAGGCATATCTTCTTTCAATTCGAGCCGGTGGCCGCTGCGCTTTCCTTTGAGGAGTCCCTGCCTGCGGGCGCGGAGAAGGTGGTCTTCATCGGTGACTTTGGCGGAGGGACCTCAGACTTCACCGTGATCCGGGTCAAAGGAGGCGCCTTTGACCGCTCGGACCGGCGCAGCGACGTCCTCTCGCTGGGCGGGGTCTACACGGCGGGCGACAAGTTCGATTCCCAGATCATGTGGGAAAAGATCGCCAAGTACTTCGGCCGCGGGGTCCGGTACAAGGGGATGGGCAAGGAAGAGTTGTTCGACATACCCCACAGCATCATCTACACCCTCTGCCAGTGGCACAGGATCCCGTTGCTTAGGGCAAGGAAGATTCGGGAACAGATCAGGCTCATCAAGAATGCGGCCACGGACAGGGGCGCGATCGAAAACCTGGAGCATCTCATCAGTGACAACTACGGCTTCTCCTTGTTCAGATCCATCGAGAAGGCGAAATGTGAGCTGTCGCACGCCGACCTGGCGGAAGTGAGCTTCCAGGCGCGTGATCTGACCATCACGGAACCGATAACCAAGGAGGAGTTCGAAGCGATCAACGCGGAAAATCTTGCAAGAATCGCCGCTTGCATAGATGACGTAATCGCCGGATCCGGGGTCCCACGCGGCGAGATCGACACTGTCTTCCTCACCGGTGGAACCTCTCGGATTCCAGTCATCAGGGCGCTGTTCGAGGAGCGGTTCGGCGCAGGGAAGCTTGAAAACAGGAATGCCTTCACCAGCGTGGTACATGGGTTAGGCGCCAGTGTGCCGCTCTTTGCCGAGACCGGGCCAACTTCAGCTGGATGTTAGGGTTTTGTTAGTGCATGGAAAAAGGGG
>CAZFMI010000116.1:0-6271 GCA_964519915.1 uncultured Geomonas sp. | reverse complement strand
ATAAAGATAAAGATAAAGATAAAGATAAAGATAAAGATAAAGATAAAGATAAAGGTTGAGGTTGAGGTTGAGGTTGAGGTTGAGGTTGAGAAACCGGGGCTTCGCTTCCTCGGCCGCCGGACACAGAAAAGCCTCCGCACCGTTTAGGTGCGGAGGCTTTGTCTTTTTGACACCCTGTCAGGCCACCGGGTTCACTGCGTCCATCAGGCGGGGAAAAGCGTGGCGCCGGTGCCAACTATTCCCTGACATAGATGTTCTGGTCGGAGCTGTGCACCATGGTCATGACCCGCATGTACTCGTCCTCGATCATGTCGTGGTGACCCTGGGTCTCCCTGATCACCGTCTCGAAGACGCGGCGCACCAGCGGGTCGACGATGTCCTTGGCCAGGATGGTGTAGAAGTCGATGCAGGCTTTCTCCTCTTTCAGGGCTATCTCCAGCGCCTTTTGTTCATGGACGTCCTGGACTATGGCCTGCTCCAGTGCCAGATGGGTCGCCGATTGCTTGTCCGGGGGGGAGGCCAGGAAGGTCTCCAGGTCTCCCAGGTCCCCCCCCTTGTAATGGTCGAAAAAGGCCGTCAGGTGCCCGACCTCTTCCTTGGCAAGCAGCTCGAACACCTTCTTTGATCTCTCATCCGCTGAGACGGAAGCAGCCCTCCGGTAGAAGTCCATGCTCTCCTTTTCCGTCTTGATTGCCATTTTTAACGCCTCTTGCAGTGTGTATTCCTTGAACATGGCTGCACCTCCGTGAGCTTCAATGAGTTTGCTTGGCAAAGAGTATATCCGAGCAGCCAGCAAGGTCAATGGACAAACGGAGCGTGAGGTGGCGTTAATTCAATGACTTAGGCAGCAGCTGCCGCTCCTCGAGCCGGAAGAGGCGGATGGCGTTGGAGGTCGTCGCGCGCCCGAGCTGCTCCAGCGTTACGCCCTTGATGCGGGCCACGCTGCGCGCGGTCTCCAGGAGGTATGAGGGGTGATTGACTGCGCCGCGGTGAGGCTCCGGCGCCATGTCAGGCGCGTCGGTCTCCAGCAGCAGGCGCTCCAGCGGTACCTGGAGGGCGACCTCGATCGGGCGCCTCGCGCTGGCGTAGGTGACGCTGCCGGCAAGGGAGATGTGCAGGCCCAGTCGCAGGCAGGAGCGGGCGGTCTCGGGGCTCCCGGAAAAGGCATGCATGACGCCGCCGCAGCGCGCGACGCCGGCCTCCCGCATGATCTCGAGGAGGTCCCCGAACGCCTTGCGGCAGTGAACCAGCACCGGGAGACCGGCCTCCACGGCCAACCGGAGTTGGGCGCGAAAGGCATCTTGCTGTACCTGGCGGGGGGGGGCGGGCGACGCATAGTCGAGCCCGATTTCGCCGATGGCGACGGCGAAGCGGCTCAGGTGACGCAATTCCGACATGGTCTGGGGAGTCAAAAGCCGTGCATGCACCGGGTGCACGCCGAAGGCGGGAACAACGTGGGGAAAGGCGGCTGACAACGCCCGGATGCCCTGCCAACCTGGCGGTGCGATGCCGGGGACCAGGAAACCGGAGATGCCTGCGGCTTCTGCCTCAGGGATGAGGGTGTCCAGGCGGGGGAGCAGCCGTGGGTCATCCAGGTGGCAGTGGCTGTCGAAAAACATGGGGCCCTAGCTGGAGATGCCGGGGTGATCCTTCAGCTCCTTGATGATCTCCACCTGGCGCTGGAAGATGAACTGGGAGATGCTGAGTTCCGCGGCACGGGACGGCTCTATCTCGAAAACCAGGCGGCAGCCGCCCGATTTCGGGACCACCTTGAGCAGCGAGGCCGGAACCGTTATTGCTCCGGCCGGCAGGGCGACGGTGAGCTCCCCCTTCTCGCTGGCGGAAAGCCCGGGGTCGTCAGCCACGTTTATCGAAAGACCGGTGAGGGACATGTCGTGCAGCTGCCCGTCCGCCCGCTCGTCCTGGGTGGCGAAGGAGGCCTCGATGGAGGTGCCCATCTCGACCCTGACCGACATCCTGCGGTCTGCCCGTACCACGGCATATCCGAGCTTTGAGAGCACCACCCTGGATTTTTCCACGTTGACATAGGTCACTTTGGCAACCACGTCCTTAGGGAAATGGCTGCTCTTGAGGACGGTCAGCTTTTCCTGGTCGATGACCACCGCCTGGACCTGGTGGACCAGGAGTTCGGCGGAGTCCGGCTCCACGGTCAATACCTCCGCGCCGTAGCTGACCGGGACCTCGCGGTAAAAATTGAGCAGCCTCAAATCATTTTTAAGCTTCCCTTGCTTGATGGCAGCGAGGGTGGCGATGATCTCAGCGCTGTCCTGCGCTTCTCCAGTGAGTTGCAACCTCTGGTATGTGTCGTTCATCGTTTCCGCCTGAAAAAAATTATTGCCCTTTGGGCTCTGGCTGTGCAATTATGATACCTAGTCACGATCCGGCGAAGATACCCTCTTCGCCTTTCTTTTGTCCAGTGATTTTTACAGGGAGTCTGGGTAGATGCGGTACAACGAGCAAGAGATAGAAAGACGGCGCACCTTTGCCATCATCAGCCATCCGGACGCCGGTAAGACGACCATAACCGAGAAGTTGCTCCTGTTCGGGGGGGCGATCCAGCAGGCCGGCGAGGTGCGGGCCAGGAAGTCGGCCCGCCACGCCACGAGCGACTGGATGGAGATGGAGAAACAGCGCGGCATTTCCGTCACCTCCTCCGTCATGAAGTTCACCTACAGGGATTACGAGATCAACCTGCTGGATACCCCTGGCCACAACGACTTCTCCGAGGACACCTATCGTACCCTGACAGCGGTCGACTCGGTCCTGATGGTCATCGACTCCGTGAAGGGTGTAGAGAGCCAGACCAAGAAGCTCCTGGAAGTCTGCCGGCTGCGCCACACCCCGATCATGACCTTCATCAACAAGCTGGACCGCGAGGGACGCGAACCGCTCGACCTCCTCGACGACATAGAGAGCACCCTGAAGATCCAGTGCGCGCCGATGACCTGGCCCATTGGGATGGGGAAGCGCTTCCGCGGCACCTACCATCTATACACCAAGGAGATCACCTTCTACGATCCGGAGGCGGACCGCGGCGTGGGTCAGGTCGTCACCGTCAAGGGTCTGGACGATCCCCTGCTGGACGAGCTTCTGGGCAGCCAGGTGGAGGAGCTGCGTAACGACGTGGAGCTGCTGGAAGGCGCGGCCCACCCCTTCGACGCGGAGGCCTACCTGGCCGGCCTGCAGACCCCGGTGTTCTTCGGCTCCGCCATCAACACCTTCGGCGTGCAGCAGCTTCTGGACTCCTTCGTGGAGAACGCCCCGTCGCCGTTGCCGCGCGAGGCGACCACCCGTACCGTTTCCCCCTACGAGGAGCCCTTCACAGGGTTCACCTTCAAGATCCAGGCGAACATGGACCCGGCGCACCGTGACCGTATCGCCTTCTTCAGGATCTGCTCCGGAAAGTTCGAGCGCGGCATGAAGGTGAAGCACCTGAGACTCGGGCGAGAGGTGCAGATATCCAACGCCACCATCTTCATGGCGCAGGACCGTACCAACGTAGACGAGGCGTATGCCGGCGACATCATCGGCATCCATAACCACGGCACCATCAAGATCGGCGATACCTTCACCCAGGGGGAGGATCTGAAGTACACCGGCATACCCAACTTCGCGCCGGAGCACTTCCGGAAGGTGCGGATACTGAACCCGCTCAAATCCAAGTCGTTGGAAAAGGGGCTGGTGCAGCTTGCCGAGGAGGGGACCACCCAGGTGTTCAGGCCGCTGATGGGCGCGGACTGGATCGTCGGGGCAGTGGGCATGCTGCAGTTCGACGTCGTCATGCATCGCCTGGAGCACGAGTACGGCGTCAAGGCTGTGTACGAGCCTGTCTCCTATGTCACGGCGCGCTGGGTGACCGGCGACAGGAAGAAGCTTGACGACTTCCAGAAGAAGGAAGCGCTGAGCCTCTACCTGGACGGCGAAGGGAACCTGGCCTACCTGGCGGGGAGCCAGTGGCGCCTGGACAACACCATGGAGAACTGGAAGGAGCTCACCTTCCACGCCACCCGCGAGCACAGCTAGTAAATCGGGTCGTCCTGCTGTTGCCAGGGGTTGACAGGTCGATTAGCGCACCCACAAGGAAATTCTGCACATGCCATCCGAGTCCGAATCAGCAGCCACCGCGGCATCCGTCATACCCCGTGCAGGGAGCCTGAGGGGGGGCGCCCTCCTGGTCCTGGCCGCGGGGGTCCTCTGGGGGACCTCGGGCACCTCTCAGGCGCTTGCGCCAGAAGGGGTGGATCCCTGGAGCCTCGGCACCCTGCGGCTTGTCGTGGGGGGCGCCGCGCTGATGCTGCTGGCCTTTCTCAGGGGAGGTCTGGGAACCGGTCGCTGGCCGCTTTGGGGAACCCTGCTCGCCGGTTTTTTCGTCGCAGCCTACCAGCTCAGCTTTTTCACCGCGCTGAGCCGGACCGGCGTCGCGGTCGGCACCCTGGTGGCTATCGGTAGCTCGCCCGTCATGGCCGGGGTGCTCGGCTTCATCTTGAGGGGAGAGAGGCCGGGGCGGGCCTGGGGCGTGGCAACGGTCCTGGCAGTTGCCGGCTGCGGCCTGCTGGTTGGCGGGGGAGGGGGGATTGCCGTCGACACGGCCGGCGTCCTTTTGGCACTTTGCGCCGGCGCCTCCTATGCCTGTTATACCATGGCGATCAAGGTCCTGCTGCCGGGGCGCACCTCCGAGGCGGTCATGGCGGTGGTCTTCTCGCTGGGCGCGGTGATGCTCTCGCCGTTACTGTTCTTCTCGGACCTGCAGTGGGTCGCCGAACCCAGGGGGATCGCCGTCGTCGTCTACCTCGGCGTGGTGGTCACCGCTCTCTCCTACTGGCTTTTCGCCAGGGGGCTAAGGAGCGTGCCGGTGGCGTCTGCCGTGACCCTTTCCCTGGCCGAGCCGCTGGTCGCGGCCCTGCTCGGCATCCTTTTCCTGGGTGAGCGGCTCTCCCCGATGGCCCTGTGCGGCATCCCGCTGCTGTTCGCTGGGCTCGCCGTGCTGGCGGCGTCCATGTCCGGCAAGGGGCGCTAAAACCCCAACCCTCCTACCTCCTTTCCGGGGGGCAGGGAATGCAAAGGGTAAAGTCTGGCGGCTTCAAAAGACAAAAGGCCTTTTGGTGTGAAAACCAAGAGGCCTTTTCTGTATTAATCCCCTGTCCCCTGCATCCCTGTTGCAGGGGACAGGTTTTGCAGGTTATGCGCAAGTCCCTCAAAAGCCTCTTCTACTCTGCGATCTCCAGGAAATCCAGCAGCCTCTGCATGGAGGAATTGACCACCTGCCCCTCGGGAATTTCCGTCTGTGCCACCAGCTTCAGGGCGTCATCGAAGATACCCACCCCCTGCGAGATGTGCGCGTCACTTCCTATCATGACCGGGGCACCGAGCCTGGCGCAGAGCCTGGCGATCTCGCTGCAGTTCCCTGCGCTCCCCTTGCGGCTCACGGACATGAGCGACGAGTTGTTGATCTCCAGCGCGGTCTGGGTAGCCAGCGCCCCCATCACCACCTCTTCGTAGTGAAGGGGGAAGACGGGGTTGCCCGGGTGCGAGATGCATCTGACGCGGGGGTTCTCCATCACGGCGAGCACCGTTTTGGTGTTGCGATCGATGTCCCTACCGCAGAAGCCGCAGTCCTCGTGCAGCCCGGCCATCACGAAATCGAGCTCTTCGAGCACCCCCTGGTCCATGTCGAGCGTCCCCTGGTCGTCGAGGATGTTGGCCTCGATGCCGCGGAAGATCCGGACTCCTGCAATGTGTCTGGGTATGAAGCGCATGGCGCAGAAATGGTAGCGATGCGGCCCGCCCGGCAGCCCAGGTCCGTGGTCGGTGAGGGCGAGTCCCTGCAGGCCTGCCTGTGCGGCGGCAAGGGCGAGTTCGTTAACGGTGGAGTAGGCGTGGCCTGAGGCCAGGGTATGGGTATGCATGTCGGCTATTATTCTCATGGCGGGATAATTCCATAGCGGTGGGTAAATGTCAAGGCAGAGCCGGAAAGGATTCCGGCCCGCTTCCCGTCATCTTCCCCGGGAGGGCGAGGGTTTCTGGGCGGAGAAAAAAAAAGGGCGCGCCTGGCGGCACGCCCTTTCTCCGTCTCTTTGGGAAACGAATTACTTCACGATGGTTTTAGCCAGCTCGAGTGCAACATCCTTGTACGGGTTAGCGAAGAGGATGATGAGGCAGACAACCAGGGCGTAGATTGCGAGGGACTCGATCATGGCCAGACCGATCATCATGGTGGTGAGGATCTTGCCGGATGCGCCGGGGTTGCGGG
>CAZFMI010000115.1:0-6277 GCA_964519915.1 uncultured Geomonas sp. | reverse complement strand
GCCTTCTTCGCGAACCCCTGCTACACCCAGATCCACCCGACCTGCATCCCGCAGTCCGGCGAGCACCAGTCCAAGCTGACCCTCATGTCCGAGTCGCTTCGAAACGACGGGCGCTGCTGGGCTCCCAAGAAGGCAGGCGACAACAGGGCCCCCGGCGAGATCCCGGAAGAGGATCGCGACTACTACCTGGAGCGCAAGTACCCCTCCTTCGGCAACCTGGCTCCGCGTGACATCGCCTCCCGCGCCGCCAAGGAGCAGTGCGACGACAGCCGCGGCGTCGGACCCGGCGGTCGCGGTGTCTACCTCGACTTCGCCGACTCCATCAAGCGTCTGGGCGAGGACACCATCCGTTCGCGCTACGGCAACCTCTTCGAGATGTACGAGAAGATCACCGACGAGAACGCCTACAAGGTGCCGATGCGCATCTACCCGGCGCCGCACTACTCCATGGGCGGTCTCTGGGTCGACTACAACTGCGAGAGCAACGTTCCGGGCCTCTTCGTCCTGGGCGAGGCTAACTTCTCGGTCCACGGCGCAAACCGCCTGGGTGCCTCCGCGCTGATGCAGGGTCTGGCCGACGGCTACTTCGTCATCCCCTACACCATCGCCAACTACCTCGCCAAGATCAAGCCGGGCACCGTGAAGAACGACCACCCGGAGTGCAAGAAGTCGGTCGAGGACGTAAAGAGCTACAACAACCGCCTGCTCAACATCAACGGCAAGAAGACCGTCTCCGAGTTCCACCGCGAACTGGGCAAGATCATGTGGAACAACGTCGGCATGGCGAGAAGCGAAGAGAGCCTCAAGGACGCCATCAAGAAGATCCCGGTCCTGCGCGAGGAGTTCTGGAAGAACGTCAAGGTCACCGGTTCCGGCGAGGAGCTGAACCAGCAGCTGGAGAACGCTGGGCGCGTGGCGGACTTCCTGGAGTTCGGCGAGCTGATGGCAAAGGACGCACTGCACAGGAACGAGTCCTGCGGCGGTCACTTCCGCACCGAGCACCAGATGCCGGACGGCGAGGCGAAGCGCGACGACGAGAACTACTGCTATGCAGCTGCCTGGGAGTTCAAGGGTGTCGACAAGGAGCCGGAACTGCACAAGGAGCCGTTGACGTTCGAGAACGTCCATCTGGCTGTAAGGAGCTATAAATAATGAACCTCACACTACACGTATGGCGCCAAAAGGGGCCCAAGGAGCCGGGCAAGCTGGAGCAGTACGAGGCCAAGAACGTAAGCCCCGACCAGTCTTTTCTGGAGATGCTCGACGAAGTGAACGAGCAGCTGATCAAGAACGGCAAAGAGCCGGTCGTTTTCGACCACGACTGCCGCGAGGGGATCTGCGGCATGTGCTCGCAGGTCATCAACGGGATTCCGCACGGCGGGCAGGAGCGCACCACCGTCTGCCAGCTGCACATGAGGAGCTTCAACGACGGCGACACCATCTACATCGAGCCGTGGCGCGCCCTTGCCTTCCCGATCATCAGGGACCTGATCGTGGACAGAAACGGCCTTGAGAAGATCATGCAGGCCGGCGGCTACACCTCCTGCCACACCGGCGGGGTTGCCGACGGCAACGCCATCCTGGTTCCGCAAAAGGATGCCGAGTACGCGATGGACGCCGCCGAGTGCATCGGCTGCGGCGCATGCGTCGCAGCCTGCCCCAACGGCTCTGCGATGCTCTACACCTCCGCGAAGGTCGCCCAGCTCGCAGCGCTGCCGCAGGGGAAAGCCGAAGCGGCAGAGCGCGTCTGCAACATGACCGAGGCGATGCAGGAAGCTGGTTTCGGCAACTGCTCGAACCACTACGAGTGCCAGGCCGCGTGCCCCAAAGGGATCAACGTCAAGTTCATCGCAAGGCTTAACCGCGAGTACCAGAAGGCCATGTTCAAGTAGCGGGATCCGGGCAGAGCGCAACAAACAGGCGGGGCGGGGGGGAAACCTCCCGCCCCGCTTTTCTCGTCCTCGCTGCACCCTTTTCCCCCCTGAAGCCGCCCCCCGGCAGGATCGACATTAACCCCCGACGGTTTGCTTTTTCATGCACTTCTTTTACAATTCTTGCTTGTCGCCCCCCTAGGGCAGGGAATGCCGGGCTTTGATGCATGGCAAGCGGGCGGGGCGCGGCGTTGCGGCTGCAAGCCCTGAGGGCAGCGGGCGGGACAAGGAGCGGCGGAGATGGAGGGAGTACTACCCGACAGCAGGTATGAATGGGGATGGTGGTTGTTCGGCATCACCGTGGCGGTGCTTCTGGCCGTCGACCTGGTGATGCACAGGGGCGGACACGGCACCTCGCGCAAAAGCTCCTACATCTGGTCCGCCGTCTGGATCGCTATGGGGCTTTCCTTCACCATCGTGGTCTACTACTTCTTCGGTGTGGTGCGAGCCGAGGAGTACGTGGCCGCCTACCTGATGGAGAAGAGCCTGAGCGTGGACAACCTTTTCGTTTTCCTGATCATCTTCCGCTCGCTCTCCGTCGATGCGAAGCACCAGCACAAGGTCCTCTTCTGGGGGATCCTGGGCGCGCTGGTTTTCCGCGCCATCTTCATCTTCCTGGGCATAGCCGTCATCAACCGCTTTCACTGGATGGCCATCATCTTCGGGCTGATGCTCGTCTACACGGCCTACCGCGCCTTCATCGAGGACCCGGCCCAGAAGACCGAGAGCGGCCTGATCGTCTGGCTCTCCCGTTACCTGCCGTTCACCCAGGATACCGAGGACGGGCACTGGTACCTGCGCCGGGACGGCAGGATCTTCGTGACGCCACTTGCCGTCGCGCTGATTGCCGTGGAGCTGACGGACATCATGTTCGCCATCGACTCCGTTCCCGCCGTATTCGCCGTCAGCCGGGACCCCTTTGTGGTCTACAGCTCGAACATCTTCGCCATTCTCGGCCTGCGTGCCCTCTACACGGCGCTGGAGCACAACCTGCGGGATTTCCGCTACCTGCATTACGGGCTCTCCGGGGTTCTGGCCTTTGCCGGGATAAAGCTCATCTTCGCAGAGTGGATGAAACTCCCCCCGCTCGTGTCGGTGGCCATCATCTGCGCCATCATCGCGTCATCCGTCTTGGCCAGCCTGCTGGCGAGGGAAAAGGGTGGGCAGCGATAGCAAGGTAGGCTGCCCATTCCTCCCGTCCCCCGACCTACCTTTCTTTTCATGAAGCCTCGTGTGATTCTGCTTGATTCCCTCCCCGAATTACTTTAATTTTCCTGCTTGATCCTTCGCTGGAAAAGTCCCTTCCCTGCCAGGCGGAGGCAGGGAAGCGCCCCCATCCCGCGAAGGGGAGGGAGCTTTAAAGGAGCCGTATGGAGCCGCATCACGCCTACATCTTTGTAGCCAACATCTTCCTCACCTTCATCGACGCCACCGTGGGCTACCATGCAGCGCCTGCGCTCACCATGCTGGCCGGGGGGGAGGAAGAGGGCGCCGAACGGGCGGTCCGAGGGGTGCGCAAGTTGCTCGCCTGGGTGGTCACCCTTTACATGTTCTTCAACTGTCTTGCCTACTTCGACCAGAAGCCTTGGCTGCTTTACCTAACCGCTCTAGTTCTCGCCGTAGATATCGCGGCTCAACTTGTCATCTTCCGCAAGATGGCGGACCGCAGGGGACGCTGAGCCGGCCGGCAGCGGCCCTGCCGATGGGGAGCCCGAACATGGAAAAGCAGTATCTGACACCGGCCGAGACCGTCAAGATGATCGTGGAGAACGGCAAGCGCGTGCTGACGCAATCGCGGCTGCGCACCTTTTTGCTGAGCCTGCTCGCCGGTTTCTACATCGGTTTTGGCGCCCAGCTCGCCACGGTCGTTACCCAGGATGCGGCGCTTTTCGCCGGCAAGGGGGTGGCGGCACTCCTGGGGGGAAGCGTCTTTTCGCTCGGGCTCATGCTGGTCGTGATCTGCGGCGCGGAACTCTTTACCGGCAACAGCATGCTGGCCGGCTCCGCGCTGCACGGCGAGATCACCTGGGGACATCTGCTGGAGAACTGGGGCATCGTCATAGTCGGGAACCTCGCGGGGTCGCTCTTCTTCGCGGGGCTCATGTTCGAGTCGCAGCTCTGGCTGAACGGGGCGGTCGCAGACCACGCCATCAGGACCGCCGCGGCAAAATGCCAGCTCCCTTTCACGGTCGCCCTGGTGCGGGGCATCCTCTGCAACTGGCTGGTCTGTCTCGCCGTGTTTATGGCCACCGCCGCCCGCGAGGTGCCTGGGAAGTTGCTGGCCTGCTACATGCCCATCATGGCGTTCGTGGCAAGCGGTTTCGAACATTCCATCGCCAACATGTACTTCATCCCGACCGGCTTGCTGCTGGCCGGCCGGCTGGGGCGAGAGGTGCCCGGGCTGACCTGGACTGCCTGCTTCAGGGACAACCTGCTGCCGGTGACGCTCGGCAACATACTGGGGGGAGTTCTTTTTGTGGCCTTCGCCTATTGGTACGTGCACCTGAAGGTGGACGTGCGCCGGCCGGATTAGGGAGGCCTTCGTGGAGGGGAGTCCCCTCCGGGAACGCATAAACCGCTCATATTTTCATTCCTGCCGCTCTTTTTCCCGATAAAAATTCAAGTCCCAAGCGACACGTTCCGATAATACTTTCTAAGCACCTTTTTCTCACGCACAACCGGTGCCGGTTGGCCTGTGACAGAGCTACGGGCGCAGTACCCTGCGCGCGAAAACGGAAGGAGTGTCAAAACCATGCAAGCCATATCGTCGGACAAGTTGCTGAACAGTCTTTTCGACGGCGTGTACTACGTCGATCTGGATCGGCGCATCTCTTTCTGGAACTCCGCAGCTCAGAGGATCACCGGATACAGTGCCGATGAGGTGATCGGCTCACGTTGTGCCGACAACATCCTGCGCCGTCCGGAGAGTGGAGGGCAGGAGCTGTGCGAGGAGCACTGGCCCCTCTCGGCTACCATAGTGGATGGGCAGATACGCGAGGCAAACGTGTTGGTGCACCACAAGCACGGCTATCGGCTCCCGGTTCAGGTGCGCACCTCGCCGGTGCGAAACGAGCATGGCGACATCGTCGGCGCGGTGGAGATATTCACCGACAATTCGAATGCCATGCAGATACTGCAAACGCTTGAGAAGCTCAAGCAGGATATCCTCGTCGACCCTCTGACCGGGATTGGCAACCGAAGATTCGGCGACATGTCCCTGCAATCAAGGCTGCAGGAATGGCAGGCGCACCGGAGGCAGTTCGGGGTGCTGTTTCTGGATATCGACCATTTCAAGAGCGTCAACGACTGCTACGGGCACAAGATCGGGGATGATGTGCTGAAGATGGTCGCGAAGTCGCTGGTGAGCGTTTTCAGGAAAATGGACGCTGTAGCGCGCTGGGGGGGCGAGGAGTTCGTTGCCATATTGCCCGGCATAAACCGGGGTTCGCTTGCCTCCATCGCAGAGCGCGCCCGCGTTGCGGTGGAGGAGATATCCCTAATTGAAAGCGGCCAAAGATTGGGTGTCACCATCTCCATCGGAGGAACCATGGCCGAGGCGGGCGACTGCGGGACAAGCATCATCGCCAGAGCCGACAGCCAGATGTACATGAGCAAGGCCGGCGGGCGCAACATGGTATCCCTTTGCTGAAGTTCCCCGCGTATCGAACCTATCCAGCGACCTCGCCCCGCGTGCCCGAGAAACAACCTCCTCTTTCTGCCTGAGCGTATATCGCCTCAAATAATCCTTTGTAAATGGTTATTCATGTGCTAGCGTAGCGTTTTTTGACGAGCACAAGGGTGAGCACGGGGCGGGATTGCGCAACATGGAGCTGTCGATTCAAAGAGTGAAATCCTGTATCTGGAACGAACAGGATGGTCGCATGGAGTTTCTTCTTTTCAGGTTGCTCTGCCTCTTTGCCACCCTGCTCTCCATTTTTGTCATCATTCCGACGGATTACCTGCATGGCCTCTCCCTGTGGATCAGCCTGGTGGTCGCGCTCTTCAGCCTGGCGGCCCTCTTCTTGCTGCGGGGATCGTGCCGCGGGCGCTACCACATAAAGTCCTTGTTTTTCCTGTTCCTGGTCGTGCTGAATCTGGTCTGGTTTCCCAACGGCGGTTCGCATGGGAGCGTCAGCTACTACTTCTTCATCCTGTTCATCTACGCCCCTATCTTTTTCCGTGCCAAGACGCGCTGGCTGCTGCTGGCGCTCGCCATCGCCAACAACGCGTTGCTGCTGGTGGCGGAACAGCACTTTCCAGGTTGGATCATCCCCTATTTCACCCCCTATCACAGGAGTGCCGATCTCGTGGTGGGGTTGACGGTGACGGCCCTTTGCTGCTCGCTG
>CAZFMI010000114.1:0-6300 GCA_964519915.1 uncultured Geomonas sp. | reverse complement strand
GGCTCGGCCGCCGCCTGCCGTGCCAGGCAAAGCGACAACAAAAGTAGCGCCGCTGCCGGGAAACGCATCATGATCTGCCTCCCAGGACGAACCTCAGGGGATGAGGCCGGCCTCTTTGAAGTAGCGTGCTGCTCCGGGATGAAGCGCAATGACGTTCACACGGGCCGCGTCGCGGGGGTTGAGGTTCTGCAGGATCGGGTGCTGACGGCGGAACAGGTCGAAGTTGGTCACCACCTCCCGTACCAGGCGGTAGACGTTTTCCTCGGGTTGCTCCTTGCTGGTGAAAAGGACGGTGCGGATGCCGATGGTGGGAACGGTCCCCTTGAAGGCAAGCTCGGGGTAGTACCTGGTCGGTATGGCAACTGCCGTGAGCAGCTGGTTCTGGCTCACCACCTGGTTGATGAGCGCGTCGTCCAGGGGAACCAGGAGCACCTTGCGCTTTCCTCGGGTCGATTCCAAAACGGTGAGGTTGGGATGCCCCACGATGCAGATGTAGGCGTCGATCTCGCCTGCTTGCAGCAGCTCCGGGGCGATGGCTGTGGAATGTTGAGAGGTGATCACCTCTCCCGGGTTGAGGCCCGACATCTGCAAGAACGCCGCTGCGTAGGTGTTGTCTATGGAACCGGGAGCCCCTATGCTGAGCCGCTTCCCCCTCAGGTCGCTCACGCGCGTTATGCCTTTGTCGACCGCGGCGACGATGGTAACGCTTTCCACGTACAGCCCCAGCACCGCACGCAACCCCGTCCTCTGTTTCCCTTCCCACGGGCGGACACCCTGCCCCGCCCTTCTGAGCAGTTCCGTCTCGGCTATGCCGAAGGCCGCCTTACCCTCGGCGACCTCGTCGATGTTGGCAACGGACCCCGCAGATGAGACCGTGGCAACCCGCACGCCCAGGGCGGCGCTGTTGCGGTTGAACACCTTGGCGATGGCGCTGGCGGCTGCATAGTAGGAGCCGGTGGTGGTACCCGAGGAGATGGTGAGGAAAGGGAGTTGGAAGGCGGGGAGGGTCAAGGGCGCCGACAGCAAGGCCACAGCTGCCATGAACGCCAGGAAACGCGGGAACCACGGGTGTCGGGTCATAGGCAACTCCTCCATCGCTGCGGCATTTGTTCACATCATTGCGCCGGTTGTTACAAGGCCGGGTGCTTTCAGTGCCCCCCCTCCCTTGCGGGACTGGAGGTGCGCAAAGAGCTTAATGGACAACGCCGGGAATCAAATTTCACCTTAAGAGTTATAGCATCTTTTTTTCGTCGCGTTTCCCTTTCCATCAGTGTCTGAAAATAAGGTGAATCAGGTTTACCGGCCACTCCGGGTGCGGTTCGTCCACCAGGTAGCAGTAGGCGACCGCAGAGCTGACCAGTGCGACTAGGAAGTACAGCGCGATTTTGGACCTGCTCAATCTCCCCTCCTTCTCCACCGGCTCGCATCCGAAGCGCCGAACCGATCTCCTGCCAAGACAGGATCCTGAAATGACGCCGGGGGTTCGACACTTTCACGGTGCGAAAACCCCCGGCAGTTTCCTGCATAAAATGTCCTGCTGTCACAGGTGCGGGACCGGCTACTTGCTGCCGCCACCCAGCACCTTGTAGAGGGTGACCATGTTGTTCAGCCTTACCAGCCGCGTGGTGATCAGGTTCTGCTGAGCGGCGTACAGGGAGCGCTGGGAGTCGAGGACGTTCAGATAGCTGTCGATCCCGGACTGGTAGCGCGCCTGGGAGAGACGGTAGCTCTCGGCAGTGGCGTCGGTAAGGGATTGCTGTGCCGCCACCTGCTCGTCGATGGTGCCGCGCTGTGCCAAGGCGTCGGCCACCTCGCGAAAGGCGATCTGGATCGCCCTTTCGTACTGGGCCACGGCGATGTCGCGGTCCACTTCGGCCACCTGCAGGTTGGCCTTGTTGCGCCCCCCCTCGAAGATCGGAACGGTGATCCTCGGGACGAAGCTCCAGGCCAGGTTGCCGGCGTTGAACAAGCCGGTGAGCTGGTCGCTGCCAAACCCCACGCCGGAGGTCAGGGTGATGCGCGGGAAGAAGGCGGCCCGGGCCGCACCGATGTTGGCATTGGCTCCCCTTAGGCTGTACTCCGCCTGCAGGATGTCGGGGCGCGAGAGGAGCACGTCCGAAGGAAGCCCCGGCGCCACGTCCTTCAGGGCGGAGAGGTTCTCGGAAAGCGACTTGGGGAGCAGCTCCGGGTCGGCGTTCGAGCCCAGCACCAGGTTCAGGGCGTTCAGGTCCTGAGCAGCCAGCGTCGTGAACCGGGCGATATCCACCCTCGCCGCATCCACGCTGGTCTGTGCCTGCTGCAGGTCCAGGGCAGAGACCACCCCTGCTTCGAAACGGCTCCTGCTTAGCCTGTAGGACTCCTGCTGGTTCGCCAGGGTTTCCTTGGCCAGTTGCAGGCGCTCCAGGTCGGAGGCGAGTGCCAGGTAGGCGGTTGCCACCTGCGAAACCAGGGTGATCTGTACGCTGCGCCTTGCCTCCCCGGTGGAGAGGTACTGTTCCAGGGCCTGGTCCTTGAGGCTCCTCACCCTGCCGAACAGGTCCACCTCGTAGGAGCTGATGCCGACACCGACGTCGTATTGGTGGACGGTGCCGCCGTTGCCGTTGCTGCCGAGGTCGTCCGGTATGCGCTGGAAGTTCGCGCCGCCGTCCCCGCTGACCTGCGGCAGGAGGTCGGCGCGCCTGATCTGGTACAGGGCGCGGAAGCGCTCCATGTTGAGCACGGCGACGCGCAGATCGCGGTTGTTGTCCAGCGAGAGGGAGATCAGCCTCTGCAGCTTGGGATCGACGAAGAACTCCTGCCAGGGGATTTCGGCAAGCGGCTTCTGCTCCTTCTTGGCCTGGCCGTCCGTCTTGTATGCGGCCCCTTCAGGCCAGGCGGTGGGAACCGGCGCGGCCGGCTTTTCGTATTTGGGCGCCATCGAGGCGCACCCTGCGAGAAAGAGCAGGGCGCCGCAGGTGAGGGACTTTTTCAGTGCTGGTTTCATCTCTACTGTACCTCCGGGGCGACGGCTGCAACGGCGGGTGTAGCCGCGGGTTCCTTCTTGGCGAAAAGCCTCGTCACCATGACGAAGAAAAACGGGATGAAGATCAGGTCGATGAAGGTGGCCGAGAGGAGGCCGCCGGTTACCGCCGTGCCGATGGCGTTCTGCGCGCCGGCGCCTGCCCCCTTGGTGAGAGCGAGCGGCAGCGTGCCGAAGAAGAACGCCAGCGAGGTCATGATGACCGGCCTGAGTCGTATCTTCACCGCATTTAGCGTCGCCTCGACCAGTTCATGCCCCTCGTGCATCTGCTGCTTGATGAACTGGATGATCAGGATCGCGTTCTTCGTGGAAAGGCCGATGGTGGTCAGAAGGCCTATCTGCAGATAGATGTCGTTGGGGAGCACCCGCATGGTCACGGCGGTGACCGCGCCGACAAGCCCCAGCGGGAGCATCAACAGGTTGACGAACGGTATGCTCCAGCTCTCGTAGAGCGCAGCCACGGCGAGGAATACGACCAGAAGCGAGATGGCGTAGAGCGCGGGGGCCTGTTTGCCGGCGGCCTTCTCCTCGTAGGAGAGCCCCGTCCACTCGAAGCCGATGCCGGCGGGGAGCTGGGCGGCCATCCGCTCCATCTCGTCCATCGCCTCGCCGGTACTGATCCCGGGGGCCGCGGACCCCATGATCTCGGCGGACGGTATCCCGTTGTAGCGCTCCAGGCGCGGTGAGGCGTACTCCCAGCGCGCTGTGGCGAAGGACGAGAAGGGAACCATCTCCCCCTTGTCGTTGCGGACGTACCACCTGTTGATGTCCTCCGGGAGCATCCGGTACTCGGGCGCGGACTGGAGGTACACCTTTTTGACCCTGCCGTTTTGCAGGAAGTCGTTCACATAGGAGCTCCCCCACGCGGTGGAGAGGACCTGGTTCACGTCGGCCAGTGAGACCCCGAGGGCTCCGGCGCGCACGTCGTCTATCTCCAGCTTGAACTGCGGGGTGTCGTCCTGGCCGTTGGGGCGCACCGCCATCAGCTTGGGGTTCTGCATCGCCATGCCGAGCAGCTGGTTTCTCGCCTGCATCAGCTGGTCATGCCCGAGCCCGCCGCGGTCCTGGAGCTGGAAGTCGAAGCCGTTGGCCTGCCCGAGCTCGACCACCGCAGGGGGCGAGAAGGCGAAGGCCATACCGTCGCGAAACTTCGAGAAGGCCCCCATGGCGCGTCCGGCCACCGCCGGCGCCTTCAGGTCGGGGGACTTGCGCTCGTCCCAGTGCTTCAGCTTCACGAAGGCGAGCGCCATGTTCTGACCGCGCCCGGCGAAGCTGAAGCCCGCCACCGTGATCAGGGATTCTACCGTCTTCTTTTCATTCTCGAGGAAGTGGCGCTCGACCTGCTCGATCACCTTCAAGGTCCGCTCCTGGGTGGCACCGGCGGGAAGCTGGATCTGGCAAACGATGAACCCCTGGTCCTCGTCAGGGAGAAAGGCGGTCGGGAGCCTCAGGAAGAATATGGCCATGGCGGCGACGATGGCGCCGTAGAGCACCAGGTAGCGGACCGGCTTCCCGAAGGAGTTCCCCACGATGGACTCGTACTTGTGCCGCGACGCGTCGAACATCTTGTTGAACCAGCGGAAGAACCCGCTGAACCACCCCCCCTCTCCGGGCAGGTGCCCCTTCTTCACCGGCTTGAGCAGGGTCGCGCAGAGGGCTGGGGTCAGGATCAGGGCCACCAGCACCGACAGTATCATGGCCGAGACGATGGTGATGGAGAACTGCCGGTAGATGACCCCGGTGGAGCCGCCGAAGAAGGCCATCGGGACGAACACCGCGGAAAGCACCGTGGCGATGCCGATCAGGGCGCTGGTGATCTGCCCCATCGACTTGATGGTGGCCTCCCTCGGGGAGAGTCCCTCCTCGCTCATGATCCTCTCCACGTTCTCGACCACGACGATGGCGTCGTCGACCAGGAGGCCGATGACGATGACCAGGGCGAACATGGTGAGGGTGTTGATGGAGAACCCGACAGCGAAAAGAACCCCCAGGGTGCCAAGGAGGACGACCGGGACGGCGATGGTCGGAATCAGGGTGGCGCGGATGTTCTGCAGGAACAGGAACATGATGATGAAGACCAGGACTACCGCCTCCATCAGCGTTTTCAGCACCTCCTTGATGGAGATCTTGACGAAGGGGGTGGTGTCGTAGGGATAAACCACCTTCACGCCGGGCGGCACGTACTTCTCGAGTTCAGCCATCTTGGCCTTCACCCGGTCCGCCGTGTCGAGGGCGTTCGCTCCGGCGGCGAGCCTGAGCGCCATTGCCGCCACCGGCTTCCCTTTGTAACGGGCGATGATGTCGTAGTTCTCCGTGCCGATGTCGCTCTTTGCCACATCGCGCAGCTTTACCGTCGAGCCGTCCGGGTTGGTGCGCAAAACGATCTCGTCGAACTCCTCGCGGCTTTGCAAAAGGGTGCGCGCAGTGATGGTCGCGTTCAGTTGCTGCCCCTGGGCCGCCGGCATGCCGCCGAACTGTCCGGCGGAGACCTGGGCGTTTTGGGCCTGGAGCGCCGCGATGACGTCGTTGGGGGTGAGCTTGAAGTTGTTGAGCTTCTCGGGGTTCAGCCAGATGCGCATGGCGTTTTGCGAACCGAACACGGTCACCTCGCCCACGCCCTGGACGCGGCTTATCACGTCCTGGATGTTGGAGACCATGTAGTCGGTCAACTGGTGCCGGTCGAGCGAAGCGTCCTCGGAGGCGAGCCCCACGATCATCAGGAAGTTGCGGGTGGATTTCACCACCTGGACCCCCTGCCGCTGCACCACCTGCGGAAGAAGCGGCGTGGCGAGCTGAAGCTTGTTCTGCACCTGCACCTGCGCCACGTTGGGGTCGGTCCCCGCCTTGAAGGTTATGTTGATGGTCACGGCACCGGCGGAGTCGCTGGTGGAGGACATGTAGAGCAGGTTGTCGATCCCGTTCATCTTCTGCTCGATGATCTGGGTGACCGTGTCCTGCACCGTCTGCGCGGAGGCGCCGGGGTACACCGCGTTGATCGATATCTGCGGAGGCGCGATGGGGGGGTACTGGGAGACCGGGAGCCCCTTCAGCGCGAGGAGCCCCCCCAGCATGATGGCTATGGCGATGACCCAGGCGAAGATGGGCCTGTTTATGAAAAACCTGGACATGGAAAAGCTCCTTAATTCCCGTTCAACGTTCTACGTTCAAGGTTCGATGTGCGACGTCAATGATGGCGCTTGCGCTGCGACGGACCGATTGAAAAACGGTTCTACGTTCTACGTTCTACGTTCTACGTTCTACGTTCTACGTTCTACGTTCTA
>CAZFMI010000113.1:2546-6346 GCA_964519915.1 uncultured Geomonas sp. | reverse complement strand
GTCTCTCACTACCACTGGACAACTGGGGCGGGGGGTTCCGGGGTGGGGGGGGGTTGTGGGGGGGGGGTGGGGGGGGGGCAAGGGGGGGCGGGTCCCGGGGCCTGCCCGCTGCCCCGCCCCCCCTCGCCTGCCTGATGCTAAAACCGCGACAGCTTGAACTGCCCGACCATCTGCTGGAGTTCCTCGGCTATCAGGTTCAGCTGCTGAGCGGCCTGTGCCGATTCATGGGCCCCGCGCGCCGTCCCCTGGATCACCTCGGTGATCTGCATCATGTTGCTGCTGATCTCGCTGGTGGTCCTGGTCTGCTCCTCGGCAGCGGTCGCTATCTGGTTGATCTGGCCGGCCAGCTCGCCTATCTGCTCCAGTATCTCCTGGATCGACGCACCGGAGCGGTCGGATTGCATCCGCCCGGTTTCCACGTTCTGCACACTTTCTTCCATGGCGACTACGGCCGCCCTGGTCTCGCCCTGTATCCCCTTGATCATCTCCCCGATCTCGCGCGTGGCGCGGGTGGTGCGTTCCGCCAGGGCACGCACCTCGTCGGCCACGACCGCAAAGCCGCGCCCCTGCTCGCCGGCCCGGGCGGCCTCGATGGCCGCGTTTAGCGCCAGCAGGTTGGTCTGGTCCGCGATGTCCTCGATGGTGCCGATGATCTCGCCTATCTGGTCCGAACGCTCGCCCAGGCTCCCGATGGCGGCGGAGGTCACCGTCACCCGCTCCGCGATCTGGTTCATTATGGCGACAGTCCCGTTCACGACGCCTGCACCTTCCATAGCCTGGCTGCTGGCGTGGCTCGACGCCTCGGCGGCCAGGCCGCAGTTAGCCGCGATGTCGTTTGATGTCGCCGACATCTCCTCTCCGGCGGTAGCGACCGTGGTCGCCTGCGCCGCCACCTCTTCCGCGCCGGTCGCCATTGCTTCGGAGGTGCTGTAAACCTGGGAGGCGGCCGTTGCGATGCGACCGGCGGTCTGGCTGACCTTCCCTATCATGTCGCCGAAAGCCTCCGTCATGGCGTTGAAGGATGCCCCGATGCGCCCCATTTCATCCCTGCCAAGCCCCTCCACCCTGACGGTGAGATCGCCCTGCGCAATGCGGTCTGCCGCTTCCGCCAGCATGCTGCTGGAACGGGTGATGCCGCGGATGACGAAGAAGGCAACCACCGCAGCAAAACCGATGCTGACTAGCAACAGCAGGAGCGTGATCTTCAAGGAGAGTAGGTAGGCCGCTTCGGCTTTGGCGAAGTTGTCGCCGGCCTGCTTCTGCTCCTTGGCGATCAGTTCATCCGCGAGGCCTATGGCCTCCTCGGCGAGCGGGTTGATTTTCTGCAACATGACGAGAAGGGCGTTGTCGTAGTCGCCGGACTCCACCGCCGCGATGCAGGGCTTCAGCCCCTCGTTGACGAACTGACCACGCTTGGCCGTGTACGCCTGGGCGACCCTCGCCTCATCGGCATTTTGCTTGTCCATGGTGGCCTCGTAGGCACTCCAGACCCGGCCGATCTCCTCGATGTTCTTCTTCACCCGGTCCAGGTGCAGGGTCACCGGATGGTCATGCAGCTTGCTGCTTTCCTGGGAGGGGTTGTGCTGTACCGACAGCATAAGCTGTATCCTGTTCTCGCGCATCAGTATCCCGATCCTGGAAAGGTTGTTCATCCCCACCATGTTCTCCTGATACATGACCTTCAGCGCCTGGTTCACGCTTCTTAGTTCCCTCACCTTGCTTGCTGCGATGATGGCGATGAAGACTGCGGTCAAGGAGACCATGGAAACAAGCCTGGCTTTGATGCTCATAGACATTCGTGTCCTCCTGGATTAAAGAGCCTCAGACTCAGCCACCAGTGGCTATTAATGAGTTTGTCGGGCATCAGAAGCTTTTCGACCGATGCTGAAGGTTCTTTAGAAAAAAGATCGGTCGTGCCGGCAGCTTTCAGCTCCAGCAGCTGCCTTCTCCAACGAACCGGGAGCGGTTGCAGCAGAAGCCGCGGCCAAGGCAATGATGATGCGGGTTTGCAGCCATTTAAATCTTGCATATTCATCCCCCCTCCCCTATAATTCAGTGATTTTATAAGGATCATGAGACCGCAGCTATGGGCTTTTTCATTACATTTGAAGGCGTTGAAGGGTGCGGCAAGACGACCCAGTTGAGGCTCCTGAAGGAGCGGCTGGAATCTGCCGGAGCAAAGGCAACGGCGACCAGGGAACCGGGCGGGTGCCCCATAGCGGACCAGATGCGCGCCATCCTTTTGGACGCGGGCAACTCCGCCATCACCCCGCTTGCCGAACTGCTCCTTTACGCCGCCGCGCGCGCGCAGCACGTGCAGGAGGTGATCGTCCCGGCGCTCGAACGCGATGAGATCGTCCTTTGCGACCGCTTCACCGACGCGACCGTCGCCTACCAGGGACACGGCAGGGGGCTCGACCTAGCCGTGATCGAGCAGCTGAACAGGCTTGCCACAGGCTCCCTGCAACCCGCGCTCACCGTGCTGATCGACTGCCCCGTCGAGACAGGGCTCTCCAGGGCGCTGGCCCGCATCGAATCGACCTCCGGCGCCCGCGAGGAGCGCTTCGAACTGGAATCTGTCCGTTTTCACGAGCGGGTGCGGGCAGGGTACCTCGCCCTTGCGGCGGCCTTCCCGGAGCGTTTTGTGGTGGTGGACGGCTCGGGCGACGTGCCTCAGACCGAGAAGCTGGTCATCGAGGCGCTCTCCGGCAGGATCCCGCCGGGCGGCGCGGCGCTCCAGGTCCCGCCCCGGGTCGGGTGCTAGATGCCTTTTTCCGACGTCATCGGCCAGGAGAGGGTTGTCTCAGTACTGAGGCGCTCCATCGAGATGGAGAGGGTGTCGCATGCCTACCTCTTTTCCGGGATAGAGGGGTGCGGCAAGAGAAAGACCGCCCTTGCCTTCGTGCAGGCGGTCTTTTGCGGCAAGGAGGATGCCTGCGGGATCTGCCCATCGTGCCGCAAGGTGGCCGGCGGCCAGCATCCGGACCTCCACATACTGGAGCCTGACGGAGCCTTCATCAAGATCGACCAGGTCAGGGAGCTGCAAAAGGAGCTGTCGTATCGCCCTTTCGAGGCCCCCAAGAAGGCATGCATCATAGACGGTGCCGAGAAGCTGAACCTCTCCTCGGGAAACGCGCTATTGAAGACCCTGGAAGAGCCGCCCGGCAACGCGCTGATGATACTGATCACGCCCGAGCGTTCGGCGGTGCTGCAGACGATTTTGTCGCGCTGCCAGACCCTCGATTTCCAGCCGCTTCCCGGCGCTTTGATCGAGGAGCGGCTGATCAGGGACCAGTTCCCGGCGGAGGCGGCCCGCGTCGCGGCGACCCTTTCCGGCGGCAGCCTCAGAAGAGGGATCGAGATCGCCGCCGACGGGGTGCTCGAAGGGCGAGTGAGCTTCCTGGAGCGGGTCATCGCGCTGAACCTGAAGGACATCAGCACCCTTTTCGCAACGGCCGAAGAACTCGCCGCGGACAAGGAAGGGCTGCCGGGGCTTTTGGAGCTTCTCCTCTCCTTCCTGAGGGACGTACTTATCTACCGCTCCACCCCGGAAGCGATCGCCAATGCGGATCTGGCGCAGCTGGTGGCGCAGGAAGCTGCCCGCTCGCCGCAGGGGCGCACCATGGAACTGATCGAGCAGCTCATCGCCATGCGCCGGATGCTCGCCCGGAACGTGAACGCGCGGCTTGCGCTGGAAGTATTCTTCATGCGCTTCGCTGCCGGAGGCAGATAGAGATAGAGACAAAGATAGAGATAGAGACAAAGATAGAGATAGAGACAAAGATAGAGATAGAGACAAA
>CAZFMI010000113.1:0-2446 GCA_964519915.1 uncultured Geomonas sp. | reverse complement strand
GATAGAGATTGAGATAGAGATAAAGAGAAGGTTACATCTGGGTCAGGCTTTACGGCTCTAGCCGGCTGACCAATTTTCTGCAACACAACAGACAACGCGGATTGAAGGAACGAGATCTCTCTCAATCCGGTTTTTCCCTTTTGGAGGCATTTTTTGGCAAAAATAGTAAGAATCCAATTCACCACCGCCGGAAAGCTCTACGACTTCACCCTGGGCAAGACGACCGTGAAACCGGGAGACCGGGTCATCGTGGAGACGGAGAGGGGCAAGAGCATTGGACAGGTGGTGGCCGGCCCGATCGAGGTGGACGACTCCCTGGTCCCGGATGGGACCAAGCCGCTTCAGCGCCTGGCCGAGGCGGCCGACCTGGCTACGCTCGCCGCCAACACGGCGAAGGAGAAAGAGGCGCACAAGTTCTGCCTTACCAGGATCAAGGAAAGGTCCATGGACATGAAGCTCGTCAAGGTCGAATACCTCTTCGACGGCAGCAAGGCGATCTTCTACTTCACCGCCGACGGCCGCGTCGACTTCCGCGAACTGGTGAAGGACCTGGCGCACGCCTTCCATACCAGGATCGAGATGCGCCAGATCGGGGTGCGCGACGAGTCCAAGATGGTGGGAGGGATCGGCATCTGCGGCAGGGAACTTTGCTGCTCCTCCTACCTCAGGGAATTCGAACCGGTCTCGGTCAAGATGGCGAAGGAACAGAACCTGGCGCTCAACCCGAGCAAGATTTCCGGGCAATGCGGCAGGCTCCTTTGCTGCCTCTCCTACGAGTTCGAGACCTACTGCAGCCTGAGAAAGGGACTCCCCAAATGCGGCAAGAGGGTGCAGTGCGGCTGCGTGGACGGCGAGGTGGTGAAGGTGAACGTGCTGCAAGGCACGGTGACGGTCAAATCGGCGGACGACTCGCTGGTCACGCTGAACGGGGAAGACATCAGCCCCGAGAACGTAAGCGACCGGATCAAGAAACCCCAGGGCAAGGCCGAGCAGCAACAGGCCGACAACAAGGGGAAAGGCCCGCAGGGACCCGGCAAGCAGCGCCGCAACAGGCCCGTGGACGTCAAGGAAAGAAAAAAGGAGAAACCACAATGAAACCGGCCTTCTACGTCACCACCCCCATATACTACGTAAACGACGTCCCGCACATCGGGCACGCCTACACGACGCTGGCAGCGGACGTGCTGGCGCGCTACAAGCGGCTCAAGGGTTTCGATGTCTTTTTCCTGACCGGCACGGACGAGCACGGGCAGAAGGTGGAGAAGGCGGCGAACACGGCCGGCGAGACCCCGCTGGAGCTTGCCGACCGCGTCATGAAGCGTTTCCAGTCCCTCTGGGAAAAGCTGGAGATATCCAACACCGACTTCATCAGGACCACCCAGGAGCGTCACAAGAAGGGTGTCTCCGAGTTCTTCAAGAGGGTGCAGGAGAAGGGGGACATCTACCTGGGCGAGTACGAGGACTGGTATTGCACCCCGTGCGAGACCTTCTGGACCGAGACCCAGCTGATCGACTACAAGTGCCCGGACTGCAACCGCCCCACCGAGAAGCTGAAGGAGGAATCGTACTTCTTCAGGATGAGCAAGTACCAGGAGCAGTTGCTGGCGCATATCGAGGCAAACCCCGAATTCATCCAGCCCAAGAGCCGCAGAAACGAGATCATCTCCTTCGTGAAGGAAGGGCTCAGAGACCTCTCGGTCTCCCGCACCACCTTCCAGTG
This sequence comes from uncultured Geomonas sp., assembly GCA_964519915.1. GTDB lineage: Bacteria > Desulfobacterota > Desulfuromonadia > Geobacterales > Geobacteraceae > Geomonas. The sequence goes on along the minus strand of CAZFMI010000113.1, from coordinate 726 downwards.
GGGGATCCCGGTGCCGGGTAACGAGAAGCACGTCATCTACGTCTGGTTCGACGCCCTCACCAACTACATCACGGCCCTGGGCTATCCCGACGAGAGCGGCAACTTCGGCAAGTTCTGGCCCGGCGTGCACCTGATCGGCAAGGACATCCTCCGTTTCCACGCAGTCTACTGGCCGACCTTCCTGATGGCGGCCGGGCTCCCGGTCCCGTCCAGGGTTTTCGCCCACGGCTGGTGGACCGTCGAGGGGCAGAAGATGAGCAAGAGCCTGCAAAACGTCGTCGAGCCGAACATGCTGGTCGACAAGTACGGCGTCGACGCGGTGCGTTACTTCCTGCTGCGCGAGGTCCCCTTCGGACTCGACGGCGACTTCTCGCACCAGGCGCTGATCCACCGCATCAACTCCGACCTCGCCAACGATCTCGGCAACCTTCTGAACCGCTCCACCGCGATGCTCGGGAAATACTTCGGCGGGGTGCTGCAGGCGCCTGGCGGGGAGACCGAGTTGGACGCCGCCTACCGGGAGAAGACGGTGGCGATGATCGGGCAGGTGGACGCCCACCTCGAGGATCTCGCCTTCAGCCGCGCGCTGCAGGCGGTCTGGGAGGTCATCTCCGCAGGCAACAAGTACATCGACGAGACCGCCCCCTGGACCCTCGCCAAGGACCCCGCGCAGCAAGGGCGTCTTGCCACCGTCATGTACTACATGCTCGAGTCCCAGAGGATCGT
>CAZFMI010000112.1:0-6532 GCA_964519915.1 uncultured Geomonas sp. | reverse complement strand
GGGAAAATATAACCAGGCGGTGTCGGAGTGTCAAGGCGCGACGCTTGGACCGCAGCGAAATATTCGCGAACGCCCGGGGCGGGAGGGAGTAAAAAAGCAAGGCAAAATTGGCAAATTTTAACTTTATTGCTATAGTGTGTCGGTTGCCAATTTAATCACGGAGGCTTTACCATGAAAAGAATGATGTCCATCATCGTCAGTGCCCTTGTTGCCGTCTCCTTTGCCGGTATTGTCTGGGCTGCAGAAACCTCCACCGAGGGGACCCGCTCGACAAGCGACGAGCCAAGGGCGAACATGCCGAGTGCCACGTCGACGGACACCCTCGGGACAACAAGGAAGGACACCGGCGAGACCAAGAGGAAAAAGAAAAGAAGCACGAAGAAAAAGAGGCCGGTGAAGGAAGGAGCCGATACCCGCAGCGGTACCGAGCCTCACTACGGGACGCCTCCGCTTGGTGGTCCGAGCGGTACCGGTATGGGGACCGGCGCACCGGCTGACGGCGCAGGGGGCGCGGGTGGCGTAGGCACTGGCGGCGCTGGCAGGTAGTTAATCTTTCCTGTGGTCGAAAAGGCCGCATCTCCCGATGTGGCCTTTTTTGCACCCAAAGGGGTTTGTCTTGCGGGGAAGACATATTAGGCAGTGGTGCCGCGGAGTTGGAGTAATTTAATCGTTGCGCGGGGCCGGTGTAGGTGCTATAAATATTCGCCTGATTGGCTGCTGATTCCATCGGCGCAGCGGCGCGCGTCCGAATCTGGCGGATACCGCGTTGCCCGGATATCGTCTGCCAACCTACGAGGGTTTAGTCTACGGCTAGGCCCTCTTTCATTATTATTGCAACGGAGGCTCACAATGAGTGCAGTTCTCGTTACAGGCGGTGCGGGATACATAGGTAGCCACGTGGTAAGGCAGCTCTCCGAGGCAGGGCGCGAGGTCGTGGTCTACGACAACCTTTCCACCGGCAGTGCCGATGCCCTGATTCACGGGGAGCGGCTCATCGTGGGCGACCTGGCGGATCAAGCGAAGATAGCCGGGGTGCTGCGCGAGACCGGTTGCAGGTCGGTGCTTCATTTTGCCGCGGCGATCGTCGCGCCCGAGTCGGTGCATCTCCCGCTCAAATACTACTCCAACAACACCAAGAACACGCTGAACCTGTTGCAGGCCTGCGTCGAGCACGGCGTCGAGCGGTTCATCTTCTCCAGCACCGCCGCCGTGTACGGCATGCCGGAGGGGGGGCGCGCCGCCGAGGATAGTCCTACCGCACCGATCAACCCCTACGGCACCTCCAAGCTGATGAGCGAGTGGATGCTGAGGGATGCCGCCTTCGCTCACGGCTTTTCCTACGTGGCGCTGCGTTACTTCAACGTGGCCGGCGCAGATCCGCAGGCGAGGATGGGGCAGCGCACCCCGGACGCGACACACCTGATCAAGGTGGCCTGCCAGGCGGCGCTGGGGATGCGCGACGGCGTTTCCATATTCGGCACCGACTACGAGACGCCGGACGGCACCGGCATCCGGGACTACATCCACATCGAGGACCTGGCGGCAGCCCACCTGTATGCCTTGAAGCACCTGGAAAAAGGTGGCGCCTCCAGCACCATCAACGTGGGGTACGGGAAGGGGAGCAGCGTCCGCGAGGTGATCAAGGTGGTCAAGGAGGTAAGCGGCGTGGACTTTACGGTCGCGGAGGCGCCGCGCCGTCCGGGCGACCCGGCGAACCTCGTCGCCGTTGCGGACCGCATCCGCACCGTGCTCGGCTGGACCCCCTCCCACGACGACCTGCGCACCATAGTCGCGGATGCCTGGCGCTGGGAGAAGAAACTGTTTGAGGCCAGGTAGCCGGTAGACGGCCCGGCCGGGAGGAGAAGGCATGATCAAGAGTATGACCGGGTATGGCAAAGGGGAGTCGCTCCACGAGGGCGGCAGGTTCATCGTGGAGCTGCGTTGCGTGAACCACCGCTACGGCGAGGTGACGGTGAAGCTCCCGCGCGCCCTGATGCAGTTCGAGAACGAGATCAAGAAGCGGGTGGCCGAGAGGCTGGTCCGCGGCAAGATAGATGTCTTCATCCAGGTGGAGAACGCAGTAGCGCTCGGGGTCCCGACCGTGAACCTGCCGCTTGCCCGCGGCTACCTGAAGGCCTTCAACAGCATCAAGGATGCCTTGGGGCTTGAGGGCGAGGTGAAACTCTCCCTGATTGCCTCCCAGCGTGACGTGGTCACCGTGGCGGCCGAGGCGGAGGCGAGCCTGGAAGAGATGCCGGTTGAGCTGACGGCGGCGCTTGACGACGCCCTGCGCCGGGTCGACGAGATGAGGCTTTTCGAGGGGGAATCGCTCTTCGCCGATTTCCGGAAAAGGCGCGACGTGCTGGCCCGGCTGATAGGGGGGGTGGCGGCCCGCTCCCCCGTGGTGGTCGCCGAGTACGCGGAGCGGCTCAAGGAGAGGATCGGCCTGCTCCTGGCCGAAGCGGCACTCCCAGAGGAGCGGCTGGCACTCGAGGTGGCACTTCTCGCCGACAAGTGCGACATAACCGAGGAACTGGTTCGGCTGGAGAGCCACCTGAGACAGTTCGACGAGACGCTCTCAAGGAACGAGCCGGTGGGGCGCAAGCTTGATTTTCTGCTCCAGGAGATCAACCGGGAGGTGAACACTATCGGCTCCAAGGCAAACGACGCGCAGATAGCCGTGCTTGTCGTTGAGCTCAAGGCGGAACTGGAAAAGATCCGCGAGCAGGTTCAGAACATCGAGTAAGGGACTGGGTGGACCTCAACCCTCTGACAGAGCAGGATCGTCCATAAAGGCAACGGGTGAGAACAGCATGAAACGTGAAGGCGTACTGTATGTGATATCGGCTCCGTCCGGGGCAGGCAAGACCACGCTATGCAAGGAAGTAATTGACATCTTTCCGAACTTACGGCATTCTGTCAGCTACACGACGCGCCCTCCCCGGAACGGAGAGGTGCACGGGCGTGATTATTTTTTTGTGGGCAAGGAAGAATTCACCCGCATGGTAGACGCGGGGGAGTTCGCGGAATGTGCCGAGGTGCATGGCAACCTCTACGGCACATCACTCGCCACCCTCAAGGAAAGCCGCGCCGAGGGGATCGACCTGATCCTCGACATAGATTGCCAGGGTGCCAGGCAGCTTAAGGGACGTTTCGAAGGAGGCGTCTATATCTTCGTGCTCCCGCCGAGCATAGAGGAGTTGCGGCGCCGCCTGGACAACCGCTCCTCCGACTCGCAGGAAGTCATCGAGCGCAGGATACAGAACGCCGCGGGCGAGATCAAGGAAGCGCGCTGGTACGACTACATCATCGTGAACGACAAGTTCAGCGAGGCTCTGGAGCAACTGAAAAGCGTGCTGATCGCCGAGCAGTGCAGGTCCACCAGGTTGCTCCAAGGGCTCTCCAGGATCTTCGAAATCTAGACGACTCCAAAAGCAAAATCACAAAGGGGATTCATTTATGGCAAGGGTTACCGTAGAAGACTGTCTCGAGAAGGTGGACAACCGCTTCCTCCTCGTCATGCTCGCCTCCAAGAGGGTGAAGCAGCTTTTCAAAGGGGTGAAGCCGCTTATCGACAACAGGGGAGCCAACAAGAACGTGGTCGTCTCGCTGAGGGAAATCGCCGCGGGCAAGATCGGCTGCGAGATCGGCAAGAAGGGGCGGTAAAAGAGATCGAAAGGGGGACAGCTGCGCGTCCCCCTTTTTTTAGTAGAGCTGGGGCTGACGGCTGAAGGGGAAAGTGGCCCCGTGCCGTTAGCCCCTTCTTTTTCCGGAACGAAAAGACGCGATGATAAGACTCAACGACATACTAGAAAAGGTTGCTTCCTACAACCCCGGCTGCGATCTGGACCTCTTGCGCAAGGCCTACGTCTTCTGCGCCAAGGTGCACCAGGGGCAGACCCGGCTCTCCGGCGAGCCGTACCTGATCCATCCCATGGAGGTTGCCGGGATCCTGGCCGACCTGCGTCTGGATCTGGCCGCGGTGGTGACCGGGCTTTTGCACGACACCGTCGAGGACACCCTCACCACGCACGAGGAGCTGGAGTCGCTCTTTGGCGCCGAGGTGGCGAGGCTCGTCGACGGCGTCACCAAGATCGGCAAGATCCACTTCAAGACCAAGGAGGAGAGCCAGGCGGAGAACTTCCGCAAGATGCTCCTCGCCATGGCCAACGACATCAGGGTCATCCTGGTGAAGCTTGCCGACCGCCTGCACAACATGCGCACCCTGCAGTACCAGCCCGAGGCGAAGCAGCGCACCATCGCCAAGGAGACGCTCGACATCTACGCCCCGATCGCGAACCGGCTCGGTATCTCCTGGGTGAAGGGGGAGCTGGAAGACCTCTCCTTCCGTTACCTGGAGCCGCAGCTCTACTACGATCTGGCCTCCAAGGTGGCCAAGAAGAAGCAGGAGCGCGAGTCCTACGTCACCACGGTCAAGGACATCATCAAGAAGCAGCTGGAGGAGCACGGTATAAAGGGGGATGTCTCCGGGCGCTCCAAGCACCTCTATTCCATCTACCGCAAGATGCAAAGCCGCAACGTCGACATCGACGAGATCTACGACCTGATCGCGATCCGCGTCTCGGTGGACGACATACGGGAGTGCTACGAGGTGCTGGGGATCATCCACTCCACCTGGAAGCCGATTCCCGGCCGTTTCAAGGATTACATCGCCATGCCCAAGGGGAACATGTACCAGTCGCTGCACACGACGGTCATCGGACCCTTCGGAGAGCGCATGGAGGTGCAGATCCGGACCGCCGAGATGCACCGGGTGGCTGAGTCAGGCATCGCGGCCCACTGGAAGTACAAGGAAGGGAAAGGGTACGACGAGAAAGAGGTCAAGCGCTTCACCTGGATCAGGCAGCTTCTGGAGTGGCAGCAGGAACTGGACGACTCCAAGGAGTTCATGGACACGGTGAGGGTCGAGCTCTTCCCGGAGGACGTCTTCATCTTCACCCCCAAAGGGGACGTGAAAGGCTTCCCCAAGGGGTCGACCCCCATCGACTTCGCCTACTCGGTCCACACCGACGTAGGGCACCGCTGCGTCGGCGCGAAGGTGAACGGCAAGCTGGTCCCGTTGAAGTACGAGCTGAAGACCGGCGACATAGTCGAGGTGATCACCTCCCCGCACCACACCCCATCCAAGGACTGGCTGAAGCTCGTCAAGAGTTCCCGGGCGCGCAACAAGATCAGGGCCTGGGTGAAGACCGAGGAGCGGATGAGGAGCATCACCCTCGGGCGCGAGATCTGCGAGAAGGATTTCCGCCGCTACTCGCTCAACTTCGGGAAGCTGCAAAAGACCGGCGAGCTGAAGAAGGTGGCACAGGAATTCGGCTTCGTCGCCGAGGACGACCTGATGGCGTCGGTCGGCTACGGCAAGCTTTCCAGCAACCAGATACTCTCCAAGCTGGTCTCCGCCGACAAGCTGGAAGCGGCCAAGGAGCAAAAGGAAACCCGCATAGGGAAGGTGATCGAGAAGCTGAAGGGGAAGTCGTCCTCGGCGATCGAGATCAGCGGCGTCGAGGATGTGCTGGTGCGTTTCGGCAAGTGCTGCAACCCGCTTCCGGGGGACGAGATCACCGGCTTCATCACCCGTGGGCGCGGGGTCACGGTGCACACCGCCGACTGCTCCTTCGCCTTGGCGCTGGAGCCGGAGCGCCGCATCGACGTCGCCTGGAACAAGGGGAGAAAGAGCGCGCTGCCGGTGAAGATCCGTGTGGTCTGCAACGACGAGAAGGGGATCCTGGCCAACATCGCCACCGCCATCACCAACTGCGAAGCGAACATCTCCAGCGCCTCCATCCAGAGCACGCTGGACAAGAGAGGGGAGAACCTGTTCGAGGTGGATGTGACCGACCTCGATCATCTGAAGAAGGTGTTCGCCGCCGTCATGAAGGTGAAGGGGGTTATCAAGGTGGAGAGGCTCAGGAGCTAGCCGCAGTGAAAAGGGCAAGAGTGGGGAACCGCCCACTGGTTCAAATACAGTCGCAGGGAGGCAGCATGAAGAAAGAGATCATCAGCACGGAGCGGGCGCCCAAGGCGATCGGTCCTTATTCGCAAGGGGTGAGGGCGGGAGGCTTCCTCTTCCTTTCCGGCGCCATCGCGCTCGATCCGGCATCGGGTGAAATGGTCGAAGGCGGGATCGTGGCAGAGACCGAGCAGGTCATGAAGAACATCGGCGCACTGCTGGAGGCGGCGGGGCTTGGCTTTGGCGACGTGGTGAAGACGGTCATCTACCTGGCCGCCATGTCCGATTTCGCCACCGTGAACGGCATCTACGGGCGCTTCTTTGCCGCCGAGCCGCCGGCACGCGTGACCGTGGAGGTGCAGGGGCTGCCGCGCGGGGCGCTGGTTGAGATCGAGGTGACGGCCCTCTGCAGCTAGGACGGGGCAAAAATAAAGCCGCTGGCGCATGGTGCGCCGCGGCTTTAATTGCTTTGCGGAAGATCTTCCTAGAGGGCCTTGGTTACGTGACCGGAGCGGATGCAGCGGGTGCAGACCTTGATGCTCCTGACGGTACCGTTTTTCA
>CAZFMI010000111.1:0-6540 GCA_964519915.1 uncultured Geomonas sp. | reverse complement strand
AGGACATCATCGCGATCCTCGGTATGGACGAGCTCTCCGAGGAGGACAAACTGGTCGTCGCGCGCGCCAGGAAGATCCAGAAGTTCCTCTCCCAGCCGTTCTTCGTCGCAGAGGCGTTCACCGGTTCCCCGGGCAAGTACGTCGAGCTGAAGGACACCATCAAGGGGTTCACCGAGATCATCGCCGGCAAGCACGACGATCTCCCGGAGCAGGCCTTCTACATGGTCGGCACCATCGAGGAAGCTATCGAGAAGGCACAGAAGCTGGCGGTGTAAATAATCAGGCTTACGGCATAAGGCGGCAGGCCGGAGGAAGGGGTCTCCCTCCCTTCGGCCCAACCCCTTAGCCTCAAGAGGTTTATATGGCTGAAAAACTGAAGGTTGAACTGGTTACACCGTACAAGAAGGTCCTCTCCGAAGAGGTCGACGAGATCACCGCTACCGGTGCGCTCGGCGAATTCGGCGTGCTGCCGGGTCACGCCCCCTTCCTCACCTCGCTGAAGATCGGCGAGCTCGCCTACAAGAAGGACGGCGTGTCGCACCACATGGCGCTCAACTGGGGGTACTTCGAGGTCGAGAACGACACCGTCACGGTGCTGGTCGAGACCGCCGAGAGGGCGGACGAGATCGACCTGGAGCGTGCCAAGGCCGCCCTGGGGCGCGCAGAGACGGAGCTCAAGCTGCTCACCCCGGAGGACAAGAACTTCCGCATCCAGGAAGCCGCTCTCGAGCGCGCCCTGATCAGGGTCCAGGTCGCCGGCAAGGCCTCCGGGCGCTAAGCATCACAGCATAAAACGATTTTCGAAAGAGCGGCCAGCCCGCTCTTTTTTTTTACCCGGTGAACGTGTAATCTTAACTCTTTCCGGGACAGCAGGCCTTCCCCCGCCCCTTCCCCCGGGGAAGGAGCTGGAACCCCCTCCGGGAAGGAGTGCCATCGAGGGCGCCATGAGTAACTCAGGCCAGGAACTGCTGCACCAGCCGATCCCCGGGTTGATCAGGAAGCTGGCCGTCCCCACCAGCGTCGGCTTCTTCTTCAACACCATGTTCAACGTGGTGGATACCTTCTACGGCGGCAGGATCTCGACCGAGGCGCTGGCGGCACTCTCCCTCTCGTTCCCGGTGTTCTTCCTCATCATCGCCATTGGGGCGGGCATCTCCACCGGAGCCACGGCCCTGATCGGACACGCGCTCGGGTCCGGCGACCGGCACGGTGCGCGTCACCTGGCCGGCCAGACGGTCTCCTTCGGGCTGCTGCACGGCGTCATCGTGGCGATCCTGGGGCTCCTCCTCGCTCCCCATCTCTTCTCGCTGCTGGGGGCGAAGGGGGGGGTGCTCGGGCTGGCTCTGCAATACATGGGGACCATCTTCTCCGGCAGCATCTTCTTCCTGGTGAACTACGTCCTGAATGCGATCCTCAACGCGACCGGCGACAGCCGCAGTTTCAGGAACTTCCTGGTCGCAGGCTTCTTCCTCAACCTGGCACTCGACCCCTGGTTTCTCTACGGCGGGTTCGGCATCCCTCCGCTGGGGCTCCCCGGCATAGCGTTGGCCACGGTGCTGGTACAGGCGGCCGGCAACTGCTACCTCATCTCCAGGGTCAGGCAGTCCGGAATGCTGGAGGGTTTCCGTTGGCGCGAGCTGCTGCCGGACCGGCACGCCTACTGCCAGCTTGCCAAGCAGGGGTTCCCCTCCAGCTTGAACATGATGACGGTCGCCATCGGCATCTTCGTCATCACCTGGTACGTTGGGCGCTTCGGGAGCGGGGCCGTGGCGGCCTACGGCATCGCGTCGCGCATCGAGCAGATCGCCCTGCTCCCGGTGATGGGGATGAACACGGCGACCCTCGCGCTGGTGGCGCAAAACTCGGGCGCGCGGCAGCTGGAGCGGGTGGTGCAGACTATCCGTACGGCGCTCAGGGCCGGAGTGATCCTCATGGGAGTCGGGACGGTGGCGGTCTTTCTGGGGGCCCGCCCCCTGATGAGCCTCTTCACGCACGATCTGCAGGTCGTGGAGATCGGCGTCAGCTACCTCAGGATAGAGGCATTCGTCTTCATCGCCTACGTCATCCTCTACACCTGCGTCGCCGTGCTGCAGGGGCTGAAGAGGCCGGTATTCGCGCTGGTGATCGGCCTGATGAGGCAGGTCGTCTTCCCGGTCCCGGTGTTCTACCTCCTGTCGGTGCTGCTTGGCTGGGGTATCGTCGGGATCTGGTGGGGGATACTGGTGGTCACCTGGGGTGCGGCCCTGGTCACGCTCTTCTACGTGATCAGGCTCGCCTCCAACCTCGATCTCGCCTCCCTCCCGCTGGAAAAGGCGGCGAACCACGGCCGCTGCGGGTGACGCCCGCTGCATCCGGCGGGGGCTCCCTTCCTGCCGCCATGGCGGTCCGAACCTTGCCCGAAGGGAAGGGCGGCCCAAGGGGGGGCGAGGGCGCCCCGAAGCTCCCCGCAAGGGGTGACGGCTCCCCAGCCGGCCGGGGGAGTGCCAGCTTTCCGGGGGGGCGGGCGGGGTAGCGGGCTTCCTGGAGGTGGTTTATGGACATGAGTCGTCTGTGTGCCGGGATCAGGGAGAGGGTGTCCCTCGGGTTGCAGGCTCCTGCCGGTCCCGGGGGGAGGACGGGAATCCTCATCGAAGCCCTCTACGAGGTGAGCCGCACCGTGCTCCCGGCGCTGGGGCCTCCCAGGAAATCGCAGGAATACCAGAAGGCGCTGGAAACGGTGCTGGAGCTGATCAGCTGCATAGCCATTCCGTTGGTCCGGGAGGGGGAGCAGCGCGGCGTGGCGGTCCTCTCCGAGCTGGCGGAGGGGTGCCGGGACCCGCTGCTCAAGAAAAAGCTCTCCGTCTACTCCCAGGAACTGCTGGCGCAATCGGTCCTGCGCCCCCGGGAGCGCATCTTCTCAGGCAAGGCGGTTGCAGCTCTGCTTGCCTCGTGCACGGCCGCGGCCCTGGTGCTCTACCTGGCCCGGCCCGGCGGCGTCGAGAGGAACCGGATAGAAACGGCAACGCCATCGCCTGCGGCGGCACCTCTTGTCGCGCCACCGGCGCCTGCAGCGGCTCCGGCTGCTCCAGCGCAGCCCGAGCGCGGCGCCGGGGGGAGCACTGCGCCGGAACCGAGCCAGCCGCCACCCCATCAACAGGAGAAGGGCTCGGCGGCGGTCGCAGGGGCGCCGCAAGGGGAGCAGGTGACCAGGGTTCGGATCCTGAACGACCAGGTGCTGGTCCCGGTCGTCCTGAAGCATGGCGGCGCTTCGCTCAGGGTGGAGCTGGTGCTCGACACCGGTGCCACCCGGACCGCCCTGCACGAGGGGATTGCCGGCAGGCTCCCTATTGATTTACGCTCCGCCCGGAGCGCCATGGCCGAGGTCGCCGACGGGAGGATGGTCCGTTCCAGGGTCGCGAGGATCGACCTGTTGAGCGTCGGCCCCTTTTCCCATCCCTCCATGGAGCTGGAGCTGATCCCCTACCAGGGAAGCGAGCGGACGCATGACGGCCTGCTCGGCATGGATTTCCTCGGCAGGCACCGCTACCAGATCGACATGGAGCACGAACAGATCCACTGGTTTTGAACGGCATGCAAGGAGGCTTTTTTTGCGACTGGAACAGATTTGTCAAAAACTGGAGACGCTGCTCTCCTCCCGCCAGGGGGGGGAGGCAAGGGTGGAGGCGAGCGTGGATGCCCTTTGCAGCATCTACGGCGTGGAGAGAAACGAGGTGGCCGTCTTCGCCCTGGACCCGGGGAAGGATGCCTTCAGGTTCCTCTGGCCTGCCGAGATGCGCAGGTCGGGGTCCATCCCCTTCTCGGCCGACCGGTCGCTGCTGGCCGCCACGGCCCGGGAGCGGCAGGGCAAGGTGAACAACTCCTTCGCCTCCACGCCGCACCTGTTCGTCTTCGAGTCGTTCGGCAGGGAGAAAGCGGCGCCGATACAGAGGATCATGAGCGCACCGATGCTGAAGGGGGAGGAACTGGTGGGGGTGATCCAGGTCTGCCGCAAGGGGGGGGACGCCGACGCCGCCCTCAAGAACTTCACAGAGCCGGAGCTGAAGGCGCTTTGCACCCTGGCCAACGTCGTCGCGAAGCACCTCTAGCATGGGCGGCGGCTTGGGAAGGATCTACCTGAAGCTGGTGCTGACCGCCTTTTTCTGGGGGGGCACCTTCGTGGCCGCGCGCCTCGCAGTGGCGGAGGCGCCACCTTTTTTCGCCGCGAGCTGCCGTTTCGTCCTTGCCGCGACCTCCCTTTTGCTCCTGACCGCCTGGCGTTCCCGCCGGGAGGGGCGTGGCTTCCCCCTGCCGCAAGACCTGCGGCAACTGGCGACGCTCTTCTGCCTGGGGCTCACCGGCGTGTTCCTCTACAACGCGGTGTTCTTCACCGGGTTGAAGCTCACCACTGCGACCAGCGGCGCCCTCATCGTCGCCATCAACCCGCTCCTCACAGCGGTACTTTCCGCCCTCTGGCTCAGGGAGAGGGCGAGCGCCACCCAGGGGGCGGGGCTCCTCATCTCGCTTGCCGGCGTGGCGACCGTCATCTCCAAGGGCTCCTGGTCCGTCATCGCGAACCTCTCCTTCAACGCCGGGGACATGATCATGCTGGGCGCGCCCCTTTGCTGGGCGCTTTACTCCATCCTCGGCAAGAAGGCGCTCTCGAGCTTCACCCCGCTGGCGGCTACGGCGTATGCGGCGCTCTTCGGAGCGGCGTTGCTGGTGCCGGCGGCTCTCCTGGAGCATCTCCTGGCGGGGGGGGAGTTGCCCGGCTTCAGCTGGGTCGGGTGGCTTGCCATACTGCAGCTCGCCCTCCTGGGGACGGTGGTCGGCTTCGTCTGGTGGTACCAGGGGGTGCAGGCAATCGGCGCGGCGCGGGCGGCGCTCTTCGTCAACCTGGTGCCGCTTTTCGGTGCGGCGCAGGCCGCGCTCTTGCTGGGTGAAAGGGTGGTGGCACCCCAGCTCTGGGGAGGGTTGCTGGTGATAGCGGGGGTTTGTCTGGGAAGCCGGAGCGGCGCCAGGGGGGTGAGCGCAAGCGCTGGATGCGTCTTCCGGGGAGCCGGAGCGGGAAAGGGGGGGGAATGATCCAGGTTGCCCGCGTCCTGAATACGTTGAAGATCTGCTGTTACGCCTTGCTCCCCTCCACCGGGGGGGACGCAGAGCCTGCGGGGAGAAAAGAGGTGCTGCGCTGCGAACCGCGGCAGATGCGTGGCGGGATGGGAAGGTTTCTGGACGACGCAGGGGAGCTGCGGCTCTTTTTCCCGGACTCTTTGCCGATCGCCGCGCCGTTCATCCTGTTCCGCTTGAAAAGGGAGGGGTTTTCGCGCTGCAGCGTGCACGCCTCCCACCAGGGGCTCCTGGTGCAGGGGCGGCGCTAGGTCCGATTCAGCTGCGTATCTTTCCTATCTCGAAGCCGATCTGGTCCAGAGGGAGGATCACGTCGGCCACCTTCCCTTCGATGCAGGCTCGGGGCATCCCGTAGATGGTGGAGGTCGCCTCGTTCTGCACCAGGGTCAGCCCCCCTTTTTCCTTCAGATGCTTCATCCCCTTGAAACCGTCGTTCCCCATACCGGTCAGGATCACCCCGAGCATGGAGCCGTTGCTGGCGTCGCAAAGCGAAGTCATCATCTGGTCCACCGAGGGGATGTAGATGTAGTTGGGGAAGTCGCTGATGGGGGCGGTCCGCACCACGATGTTGCTCCCCTGCCTCACCAGGCTGGTGTGCTGCCCCCCGGGAGCGATCAGCACCTCGCCCCCCTTGACGATGTCGCCGTTCGCGGCCTCCCTGATGGAGAGCGAGCACTTGGCGTTCAGCCTGTCGGCGTAGGGGCCGGTGAAGGCCTTGGGCATGTGTATGGCCACCACGATCCCGTGCGGGAAGTTGACCGGGATGCGGGAGAGCACCTCCTGAAGCGCGACGGGGCCGCCGGTGGACGCCCCGATCCCTACGTAGCCGATCCGCTTGTGGGCGAACTGGGAGGGGCGCACCTGGGGGGGCTGCACCACTCTGGGCGCGATCCCCACCCCCCTTCTCGGCACCGAGGAGAGGGACGCCTCCTGCACCTTGGCGAGGAGCGCCGCCTGGAAGATCTGCTGGGCGTCCTTGCAATCGCTCACGTTCTTGGGGACGTAGTCTATGGCGCCGGACTCGAGCGCCTCGAAGGTGGCCCGCGCCCCCTCGCAGGTGAGAGTCGACACCATCAGCACGCGGGTCGGCTGCTTGGCCATGATCTGCTTCAGCGCCGCTATGCCGTCCATGCGCGGCATCTCGACGTCCATGGTGATCAGGTCCGGCTTGAGCGCCAGCGCCTTCTCCACCCCTTCCTGCCCGTCAGCCGCGATTCCCACCACCTCGATCCCTTGCGCCTTGGCCAGAATGCCGCGGATCGCCATGCGCATGAAGGAGGAATCGTCGACGATGAGCACCCTCAGTTTGTTCTGCCTTTCGGGAAACATAATGTATCAGGCTCCTATTCCCTGGAAGATCGATTTTACCATGTCCTGGATCTCGGGTACGCGGTCGTCCAGTTCGTAGCAGAAACGCTCGACATCGAGGTCCGCCAG
>CAZFMI010000110.1:0-6877 GCA_964519915.1 uncultured Geomonas sp. | reverse complement strand
GCGGATCTTTCTCTTTCATTTGATTTGACAACGAACCGATATCTGTACCATTTTGCAGCGCAATAAGCAAGCGGGGGGTTTTGGAGGGGGCGTCAGCGCGAATCGGAGCCTCTCCAACCGCCGCTGACGCAGTTGTCAGCCCACCTATACAGATGCTACTGTCCGGACATGAACAGTAGACGATGGAGGCGCCAATGAGCGAGCGAAAGGTTTATCCGGAAGAGGTGGCAAATCAGGTCGACAGGACAGATCAGTCCCTCAGGGGCTACGAATCTGAAACGGAAGAGCGGGGTTTCCTACACCGGGTGGGGCAAGGGCTTTAGGATCTGGAACACGAGCGGGAGTTGAGCCTCGCTGATGTGAAAATTCGCTTGGGCGTAGGGCCTGGCGCAGCGAAACTCAGTTGTGAGCAGACGTAGGGTGGGCTGTGCCCGGCCCCAATGACGAATAAGGAGGCTCTCAGTTATCGCCGTACCTTACGACCACTCATGAATGGCATGCTCGCCCCCTTCTTCCTCAAGAACGGTGGGCCGAGCCCACCCTAACAGTATCTTCTAGAGATCATCCACCTCCTTTCGGATGATGCGCCCGGTAGAAAAAAACGCGCGCGTACTCCTGAGCCAACAGAGTGAACGCCTGTCAGAAGATTGAGTCCGACCAGCCATGATCTCACTCCCCTTGGCTCAAAACACGCTCTGTTTCATCCCCCTCTGCCCCCACTGAGAGTCGCCGATTTGGCGGGACTCCCCGATTGACTTTGCCTTCTGCATCTGATACTTTCAGGCACCGCCTGCAGCAGGCTTACGGAGCACCACCGCACCCCCCACTCCCGCCCACATCCCCGCCGCCACAGCTGCCGGCTACCTCCAAAACCAGACACGGAGCATCTACCAATGCACAAGAAGCTGTTTATCCCCGGGCCGGTCGAAATAGCCCCCGAAATCCTCAACGCCATGGCTACCCCCATGATCGGCCACCGCATGCCGGAGTACGCCCGCCTGCACAAGGGGGTGACCGACAAGCTGAAGCAGCTGATGTTCACCAACCAGCGGGTGTTCCTCTCCACCTCGAGCGCCTTCGGCGCCATGGAGGGGGCGGTGCGCAACCTGGTGGGGAAACGCTGCGCCAACTTCTGCAACGGCGCCTTCTCCGATAAATGGCACAACGTGACCCTTGCCTGCGGCAAGGAGGCCGACGCCTTCAAGGTCGCCTGGGGCGAGCCGATCACCCCCGAGCTGGTTGACTCCGCACTTGCCACCGGCAAGTACGACGCCATCACCCTGATCCACAACGAGACCTCCACCGGTGTCATGTCTCCGCTTCCCGAGATCGCACAGGTGCTGAAGAAGTACCCGGACGTCGTCTCCATCGTCGACACGGTCTCCTCCATGAGCGCGCTGAAGATCCCGGTCGACGAGCTTGCCATCGACTGCTGCGTCTTCGGGGTGCAAAAGGCGTTTGCCCTCCCCCCGGGCCTCGCTGTGTTCACCGCGAGCGAGCGCGCCCTGGAGCGCGCGGAGACCGTAGCGGGGCGCGGCTACTACTTCGACTTCCTGGAATTCGCCGCAGCCGACGAGAAGGACAACACCCCTTCCACCCCGTGCATCTCGCTCATCTACGCGATGGACCTGCAACTGGAGCGGATCTTTGCCGAGGGTCTGGAAAAGAGGTGGCAGCGCCACCAGGAGATGGCGGCCTTCATGCGTGGCTGGGCACAGGGCGAGGGTTTCGGGCTGCTTCCGGCCGAAGGTTACCGCTCCGTCACCCTCACCTGCGCCACCAACGTGCGCGGCGTCGACCTGGGCCTTGTGAAGAAACAGCTGGGCGAGCGCGGCTTCGCCTTTGACGACGGCTACGGCAAGCTGAAGGGGAAGACCTTCCGGGTGGCCCACATGGGCGACATGAAGATGGAAAACCTCAAGGAGATCACTGTCGAGTTGGAGGGGATCCTGCGGGGTCTGTGAAAATGAAGGGGGAGGAGCCGTTCGGCTCCTTCCCCTTTTTGCGTGCGCCCTACTCGGGCTCGAAGGCTTCCTTGCCTACCCCGCAGATCGGACAGACCCAGTCCGGCGGGAGGTCCGCGAAGGGGGTCCCGGGGGGTATCCCGTTATCCGGGTCCCCGACGTACGGGTCGTAGACGTATTGGCAGACGGTGCAGATGTAAGGCTCCATGAAATACCCCCTGTTCTTCTGTTGTACGACCTGTCGGCCCTGCTGCCTTGGCCGCGACAGCCGGCCGGACGGCCGGAGCATCCGGCGCGTAAAAAAACGGATCAAGATGTCGTTTACGAAAGTTCCAACGGTGCCGATACTGACAGAACAAAAGGTGTCACAGACATCGCTTCGGCGGCAAGTCCGGCAAAAGTCTAGCAGACAGTGACAGCGTGTCAATTGCGGCTTGAGCTGCAAATTAGGCTTGATTTTCGGACTTGTTGTGTTATTTTGTCATAATTAAAATTTGGGCTCAGGGAGGAGACAGCGTTGTCGTTCCATGACATCAAAAGGTGCGCATCTCTCACGGAACAAAGCAGAGACTGTCAACAAGAGTGCGCCCGGATCTCAAAGGACGAATGGTCAGACAGGGCGAAGATTCCGCTTCCCAGCACCCCGCAGATGACATTCAATCGACCCCACGCACCGTGACATGAAACTATCCCCCACTCACTGAAACCTGACGACAACTTCAACCAAGGCCGGAATTGCCAGTGGACCCGCCGGGTTCCCTCCGCCACCTTTCGGTCTTCCCGCCATGACGGCAGAGAGGTCTACAATGGAGACTATTGAAATCAGCGGCACGGATGAGCCTTTAACCTCTTTTAAAAATGCGATCAAGTCCCAATACCCAAAGGAGGGAATACAGATGAGTTACGAGATCAAGAACAAACAGCTACTTGCCTGGGTCAAGGAAGTAGCCGAGATGTGCCAGCCGGCCCAGATCCACTGGTGCGACGGGAGCGAGGAGGAGTACGACAGCCTCTGCGAACTTTTGGTCAAGGGCGGCACCTTCCGTAAACTGAACCCGGAAAAGCGCCCCAACAGCTACCTCGCCTGGTCCGATCCCAGCGACGTGGCCCGCGTTGAGGACCGCACCTTCATCTGCAGCCTCGGCAAGCAGGATGCCGGCCCGACCAACAACTGGATGCCCCCCAAGGACATGAAGAAGACCCTCGTCGGCCTCTTCACCGGTTGCATGAAGGGGCGCACCATGTACGTCATCCCCTTCAGCATGGGCCCCCTGGGCTCCAACATCGCCAAGATCGGGGTCGAGATCTCCGATTCCCCCTACGTCGCGGTGAACATGAAGATCATGACCCGCATGGGCAAGAAGGTTCTCGACGTCCTGGGCGAGGGAGACTTCATCCCCTGCCTGCACTCGGTCGGCGCTCCGCTGCAGCCGGGCCAGAAGGACGTGCCCTGGCCCTGCAACCCCGAGAAGTACATCGTGCACTTCCCGGAGGAGCGCGCCATCTGGTCCTTCGGCTCCGGCTACGGCGGGAACGCCCTTTTGGGCAAGAAGTGCCTGGCGCTGCGCATCGCCTCCAAGATCGCACAGGACGAGGGGTGGCTGGCCGAGCACATGCTGATCCTCGGCATCGAGTCGCCGGAAGGCGAGAAGACCTACCTGGGCGCAGCCTTCCCGAGCGCCTGCGGCAAGACCAACCTCTCCATGCTGGTGCCGCCCGACAACTTCAAGAACGCAGGATGGAAGGTCTCCACCGTCGGCGACGACATCGCCTGGATCAAGCCCGGCCCCGACGGCCAGCTCTACGCCATCAACCCGGAAGCGGGCTTCTTCGGCGTGGCCCCCGGCACCTCCATGTCCTCCAACCCGAACGCCATGCACTCCTGCGCCAAGAACACCATCTTCACCAACGTGGCGCTCACCGCCGACGGCGACGTCTGGTGGGAGGGGATGACCGACGCCCCGCCGGAAGGGCTCACCGACTGGCAGGGTAACGCCTGGACTCCGGGGAGCGGCAAGCCGGCAGCACACCCGAACTCCCGCTTCACCTCGCCGGCCAGCCAGTGCCCGTCCATCGACCCGGCCTGGGAGGACCCCAAAGGGGTGCCGATGAAGGCGTTCGTCTTCGGCGGCCGCCGCAACAACGTGATCCCGCTGGTATATCAGGCCTTCAACTGGAGCTACGGCGTCTACCTCGCCGCCACCATGGGAAGCGAGACCACGGCCGCCGCGGTCGGCGCCATCGGCAACGTGCGCCGCGACCCGTTCGCCATGCTCCCCTTCTGCGGCTACCACGTGGCCGACTACTTCAACCACTGGCTGCAGATCGGGCGCACCACCCCCAACCCGCCGCGCATCTTCAGCGTCAACTGGTTCAGGAAGGACGCCAAAGGGAAGTTCCTGTGGCCGGGCTTCGGGGAGAACATGCGCATCCTGAAGTGGATCGTCGACCGCGCCAACGGCCGCGGAGCATCCGTGGAGAGCCCGCTCGGCTGGATGCCGCGCTACGAGGACCTCGACTGGAGCGGCCTCAACTCCGTCACCCGCGAGCAGTACCACGAGCTCAACTCCATCGACAGGGATACCTGGAAGGAGGAGATCCTCTCCCACGAGGAACTGTTCGTGAAGATGTACGACCGTCTCCCCAAGGAGTTCCTCCACATCCGCGAGCTGATCCTTTCCGGCCTGTGGCGCTCTCCCGAGCACTGGGAGCAGTTCACCCCCATCTCTGCGGAAGGGTACAACGACTAAGGGAGCAGCCGGCAACACCGGTGATCCCGATGGAAAAAGCAAAGGCCCCGGTCCCGAAGACCGGGGCCTTTTGCGTGGCAGGCGCAGTTGCATTCGCAACCCCGCCTGCTATCTTTAATCCCTGATATTGATCCAATGAGAACGGAGGAAGCGTGAGATTCAACGACATCACAAGGGGCGCCGGCCTAGAGGAACACGGCATAACCAACCAGAACCTCGTCTACTGGACCTCCCCCACCTCCGTACTCTATGAGCAGGTCGTGAGGAGGGGGGAAGGGCTCATCTGCCACCTCGGCGCGCTGACGGTGAAGACCGGCCACTACACCGGCCGGGCGGCCAACGAGAAGTTCATCGTCGACGAACCCACCAGCAGCAAGCACATCAACTGGGGAAAGGTGAACCGCCCCTTCGACCCCGACAAGTTCGACGCCCTGTACAAGAGGATGACCAGCTACATGCAGGGGCGCGACCTGTTCGTGCAGGACTGCTTCGCCGGCGCAAGCCCCGACCACCGGCTCCCGGTGCGCATCATCACCGAGCGGGCCTGGCACTCGCTCTTCGCGCGCAACATGTTCCTGCGCGCCACCCCGGAGGAGCTGGGGACCCACAAGGCCCAGTTCACCGTCATCGACCTCCCCGCCTTCCACGCCCAGCCGAAGTGCGACGGCACCAACTCCGAGGCGTTCATCATCATCAACTTCGCGCGGAAGATGGTCATCATCGGCGGCACCAGCTACGCCGGGGAGATCAAGAAATCGATCTTCACCGTGCTCAATTACCTCTTGCCGCAAAAGCAGGTCATGTCCATGCACTGCTCCGCCAACGCCGCTGAAAACGGAGAGGTCGCCGTCTTCTTCGGGCTGTCCGGGACCGGCAAGACCACCCTTTCCGCTGCTCCCAACCGGCTGCTGATCGGGGACGACGAGCACGGCTGGGACGAAAACGGGGTCTTCAACTTCGAAGGGGGATGCTACGCCAAGGTCATCAACCTCTCCAGGGAGAGCGAGCCGGAGATCTACGAATGCACGCGGAAGTTCGGCACCATCCTGGAGAACGTCGCGATCGACACCATCTCGCGCAGGATCGATCTCAGCGACGGCTCCGTCACCGAGAACACCAGGGCGTCTTACCCGATCACCCACATCCCCAACATCGTCCCCTCCGGCGCCGGCGGCCATCCAAACCACGTGATCATGCTCACCTGCGACGCCTTCGGGGTGCTCCCCCCCATAGCCCGCCTCACCCCGGAGCAGGCCATGTACCACTTCCTCTCCGGCTACACCGCCAAGGTGGCGGGAACCGAGGCCGGGGTGACCGAGCCGCAGGCAACCTTCTCCGCCTGCTTCGGCGCACCCTTCATGGCTCTCAGGCCCTCGCTCTACGCCGAGCTCCTGGGCAGGAAGATCGCCGCGCAAAAGGTCACCTGCTGGCTGGTCAACACCGGCTGGAGCGGCGGCGGGCCGGGGGTGGGAAGCAGGATGCGGATCGGGTACTCCCGCGCCCTGGTGAACGCCGCACTCGACGGGACCCTCAACCAGGGGGAGTTCGTCAAGGACACCGTCTTCGGCCTCAGCATTCCGACCGTCTGCCCGGGACTGCCGCAGGAGATCCTGAACCCGAGAAACGCCTGGAGCGACAAGAGGGCATATGACGCGACGGCTAGGCGGCTGGTCGAGATGTTCCGCATGAACTTCGAGCAGTTCGCCCCCTCTACATCCCCGGAGATCGCCGCCGTTCTGTAGTTGCAGAGCACAGAGCCCCTGCTATCATTAGACCAAAGACAGGAGGTACATCATGAAGAGGGTACATTCCGAGATATGCGACACCACCGAAAGGAAAGAGCAGAGGGTAACGGTGAGGAACAAGAACACCGGCGAGATCGGCTTAAGCTATGGATGCACCATAGAAGGCGATACAGTGCAGGTTGAGCTTCCCGACGGGAGCCTGGACAGCTGGCCCGAGGACGACTGCGAGATGGTCGAAACCGCCACGGCTTGAACCGGATGCCCGACTTGAGATAAGGAAAGAGCGAGAGCCCCGTCACCGACGCGGCTCTTTTTTTTGGGGCGTGTCGTAAAAGGTTCAGGATCAATCCGAGTCAATTCTGGGAAGTTCTGGGAAGTTCTGGGAAGTTCTGGGAAGTTCTGGGAAGTTCTGGGAAGT
>CAZFMI010000109.1:0-7062 GCA_964519915.1 uncultured Geomonas sp. | reverse complement strand
AGCATCCCGCCGCCGGTGAGCCCGCTGGTCATGCGGCCGTAGGGGCAACCCATGTTCAGGTTGATGTGCACCGCTCCGGCATCCTGGGCGGACTGCGCCGCGGAGACCAGCGCCTCGCGGCCGTGGCCGATAAGCTGGACCACCAGCGGCACGCCGTTCTCCGCGGGGGCGATCTCCTTGAGGTCGCCCGGCATCAGGCGCTTCTTCGCGGAGACCGGGTTCACCCGCATGAACTCGGTCCACACCACGTCGGGGCGGACCCACTTGGTAAAGAGCGAACGGAGAGCGCGGTTGGTGAGCCCCTGCATCGGTGCGAGCATGAGCGGTTTGGCGCCGGGGGCCCAGGGGAGCTTTGCCCGGACGGTCAGCGGCTGCGTGGGGATTTCGGGGGTTTGCTGCTGTGGCTTTTCAGTGGTCATCTTGCGCGGGCTTTCTTGCAGGGTGCGAAAGCGGGAAGGCGGCGCAAGGGCCGCCCTCCCGGTTGGTTTGGGCTGCGGTCCTAGAGGATCTCCAGCAGCTCGATCTCGTAGGTGATGTTCTCGCCTGCCAGCGGGTGGTTGGCGTCGACGGTGATGGTGTCCTCGGAGACCTCGACCACGACCACCTCCACCGGCTCGTCGTCATCGCCGGTGAGCTCCAGCTCCATGCCGACTTCGGGGACGATCTCGCCGGTCAGCTGCTCGCGGCTGATGGCGAATACCTCGTCCTCGTCGTACTCGCCGAAGGCGTCCTCGGCGGGGATGACCACGGTTTTCTTCTCGCCCGGTGCCATGCCGATCAGCGCTTCCTCGACCTGCAGGAAGAAGTCCTCGTTGCCGAGGGTCATTTCCATCGGGCCGCTTTCGCAGCCGCAGCCGTCGTCATCGCAGCAATCGGAGTCGTCGTCGCAGCAGCCGGCTTCCTTGATGGTGGTATCGAAAATGGAGCCATCCTCTAATTTGCCGGTGTAATTGATCCGTACTTTATCGCCTTGCTTTACAGTTGCCATTTTTCTTATTTCCTTCTCTTATGTTTTTGTTGTAGCCAGAGCTATCTGCGGATGGTACGTGTGTGGGTGCCTGCTAGTCCAGTAAAATCTGTGTTTACGCGATCATTTTTTTCCCGAGCAGCGATAACAGCCGCCCAAGGCCCCGAAAAGCGGGAATTCTTGGACGACCTGCCGCGCAAGGCAGGACAAAAAGGAGAACCATGCCATGGATGAGAAAAAGAAAAAGGTGACGGTGGAAGAATGGAACTCCAGGTTCAGGGCCATCGGTCTGGACGACGACATGATGGGGCACTGGCACACCCTTTTTGAAAGGGAGAACCCCTCCGGGCACCAGAGCTTCCTGGAATGGCTCGGGCTGCCAGAGGAGAGGATCGCGCTGATAAGGTCTAAATCGGGCGAATCGAAGAGGTAACCCAGAGATTTTTACCGCAGGGGACGCGGAGCACGCCAAGGAAGACAAAGGCGGTAAAAGCGGCGCCTTTAAGGGTTGAAGCAGAAGCTGGGGGAACAAAACGAAGCTGTCATTGGAGTGTAAATGCGCAAAAGCGGTCCGCGCCTGTGGTGGGAGGGTGTCGCCATCTCACAGCCGATCATGATCGGCTATTTCCCCGTTGCCGTCATGTTCGGCATCTCTTCGCGTACCGCCGGGCTGGGCGCCCTGGAGGCAATGGCGGTCTCCGCCATCGTCTTCGCGGGCGCGAGCCAGTTCGCCCTGGTCGGGATGGTCGCCGGCGGGGTGTCCTTCCCCGGAGCCCTACTGGCCACGGCGGGGCTCAACCTGAGGCATATCTTCTACGGCCCTGCCATCGCCCCCCACCTCGGGGTGAAGCGCTGGCGCGAGGCGATGCCGCTCGCCTTCGGTCTGACCGACGAGGTGTTCGCCTCGGCCATCGCGCTGCTCCCGTCGCGAAGCGTGGAGGAGCGTGCCCCGCTGATGATGGGACTGGAAACCGGCGCCTACCTTTCCTGGCTGGCAGGGACGCTGTTCGGCGCCCTCGGATTTCAGGCGGCTGCCGGGCTCACGCCCAATCTGGTGCCGATCCTCTCCTTTTCGCTGCCGAGCCTCTTCCTGGTGATCCTGCTCCCGCTCGCCAAGGGGAGGGGCGCCGTGCCGGCGCTGGTTGCCGCGGCAGTTGCGGCAATCCTGCTCCTTTGCGGCTTCTCGACCGGGGCGCTTCTGGCGGGCGGGGTGGCGGGTGCCGCGGTGGGCGCATGCGCCGGGGGTGGCGATGCGTAGCGGGCTGTTGCTGCTGGTGTGCGCGGTGGGGGTGTCGACCTACCTGATGCGGCTGGTTCCGCTCGCCCTCACCTCGCGGAGCCTTTCCAGCGCGGAAGGCCTCCACCCGCGGTTGCGCGGCTTTTTCGGTGCGGTGGCCCCATCCTTTGTCGCAGTCTTCCTGGTCTACTCCATCATTCCGGCCTCAGGGGGCGTCGACCTGCTCGAAGTGGCGTTGAAGCTGGCGGCACTGCTACCCGTTGCCCTGGTGTACCTGAAAACGCGCCACTTCGGCAGCGCGGTGCTGGCGGGGCTTGCCGCCTACGCCGCCCTGTTCTTCCTGGCCAGGTAGGTTATTCCTTGCCCGGGGCTTCCTTGGCGAGCCTCTTCGCGTTGAAGTTGTAGCTCTGCAGGTAGGTGAGAATGGTGAGGACGAAGCTGTAGTAGATCACGCTGAGCACGACCGGATCGGAGGGTGCTGCCACCATGAAGATGAAGTAGAACCCGAAGACGGACATCTTTATGACGTCGGCCCATCTCTTCTTCTTGGTGAAGGCCTTGCCCTCCTCCTTGTCCAGCGTTCTGCCGACCAGGGAGAAGTCGCGGTCGGCTTCCTTGCCGGCAAACTTGAATATCGGGTAGAAGAGCACCAGCTGGATAACGCAGGCGGCGATCACCGTCCCCATGAACTGTTGCCCCCTGCCGATCATCTGGAGTTTGTGCTGGAAATTGACAGCCGTGTAGACGAGCAGGGCCATCAACCCGAGCTGGGCTACGGCAAAAATCCTGATGGTCTTGTTGATCTTCTTCAGGTCCAGACTGACAGCCATGTCATCTCCTCGTGCTTCCGGTATCGCCCTGCTGCGGGCTTTTCGTGGCGCTACCATAACAAATAAAATAATGTTATACAACACAAAGGTCTCGGCCTCGGGCGCTGGGAGCCGCGCCCTGCGTGTCCCATTTTTGCATTGATCGGGGCGCGCTTATCGAGTAATTTGCCCCATGCCGGGAGGGATGAGCACGAAACCGCCCCGGTGGGAAACTCACCGGATGAAAGGAGCCTGCACATGGAAGTGACGCTGAACGGCATCGAGTTGCGGGTGCTCGGCTCGCTGATCGAGAAGGAACTCACCACCCCTGAATACTACCCGCTATCCCTGAATGCCCTGGTGAACGCGTGCAACCAGAAGTCCAACCGGGACCCGGTTATGGGCCTGGATGAATCCGAGGTGACCCGTGCCCTCGACGCGCTGAGGTTCAAGCAGTTTGCCCTCCTCTCGGGGGCAGGGGGTCGGGTGGCCAAGTACCGTCACGCGCTGGTGGAGAAATTCCGGTTCTCTCCCGCGGAGCTGGCTCTTCTTTGCGAGCTTATGGTCCGCGGACCGCAGACGGTGGGAGAGTTGAGGACCCGGGCGGAGAGGATGCACCCCTTCGCCGATCTTGCAGAGGTGGAGGCCGTGCTGGAGGATCTGATGGAGCGGACACCTGCCATGGTAGCGCGCCTTTCGCGCCAGCCCGGACGCAAGGAGCCGCGCTACTGCCAGCTCTTCTCCGGAGAGCCTGACCTGGCCGAAGCCGCCGCGCCTGCAGATGGTACCAGGGGGGGCGGGGGCGACGGCGAGAAGATCGCGAGGCTCGAGCAGGAGCTCTCCGAGCTGCGCGAGGAAGTGGCAGTGCTGCGGCAGGCCGTGTCCGATTTCAAGAAATCATTCGAGTAAGGAGTTTGCGATGACCGTTTCAAGGGAGGAACTTGCCGCCAAGGTGGACGTCGTGGATTGGGTCACGCTGAGGGCCCATCTGGAAAGAGGGGGGCTGGTCGTGGTCGACCCCTTGCTCGACCTTGCGGAGGTGGGAGCGGCACTCGCCGTCGATGACGTGAAGGGGGTGGAGCGCTGGCTGTCGTCGGGGCTTTTGGGGAAACCGTCGGCGCAGCAGGTGGAACTTTGGGACGCGGAAAAGGAGAAGATCTTCCTTTGCCTGATCATCTCCCCCTATGTGCTGATACAGGAAAAGAACCGGGCCAACGGGTGACAAGGAGGGGGGCATGGAGAAAGAACTTGCCGCGGAGGTGTCCTGTTCGCGCTGCAGCTCCGTCTGGCGGAAAAACGGCACTACCAACTGCTGGAGCGGCGATCCCGCGACCGCCCCGGCCAGGCCCGGCAACTGCCCTGCGGGTGCGCACGGCCGCATCGTCCGGGAGTCGGCAGAGCTGATGCAGGGGGAAGGGGAGGATGCCAAGATGGCCTTCGTCGCGGCGCGGGTGGAGGGACTGTGCTACCGGCCCATACCCGGCAGCGATGCGGTCAACGCGCGCTGGACCCGCGTCGAGGACACCGTCGCGTTTGCGAGGCTCATGGGATACCAGCGGATCGGCATCGCCACCTGCATCGGCCTCTTGGAGGAGTGCGACAGGCTGGTTGCCATTCTGAAGGCGCAGGGCTTCACCCCGCTGAGCGTCTGCTGCAAGGCGGGGAGCCTGGACAAGAAGGAGTTCGGTCTGGCGGAAACCGACAAGGTGCGGCCGGGAACCTTCGAGCCGGCTTGCAACCCGATCGCCCAGGCGCGCATCTGCAACGACCTCAAGACCGAGATGAACATAATAGTGGGTCTCTGCGTGGGGCACGACATGCTGTTCAACAAGCACTCCGAAGCCCCGGTTACCACCTTGGTCGTCAAGGACCGCGTAACCGGCCACAATCCCGCAGCCGTTCTCTACGGCCAGAACTTCTATTACAAACGGCTGCAAAAGGGGCCGATGGCGGTGGAGTAGCGAGCCAGCCTCAGCCTTTCCGCAGGACCAAATACAGCCCGCCGACCGCGCATCGGCGGGCTTTGCCGCCCTTGTCGGTCTAGGAAGGCGCCGGTACCGGCGGCAGTCGGGCGGCCCGGTAAACCGCCTCTTTGCGGTGGACGGCGCCGCGAGGTGTGAGAACGCTCGAATAGAGGATGAACTCGTCGACCGCGAAGGGGGGGAAGGCGAGCCCCTTATGGGCCGCTTCGAATCGTGCCACGACTGCCGAAGGGGTCTCTTTGAGGCGGGAGAGGGTTATGTGCGGCGAGAAGGGGCGCTCCTCGGCGCCGACGCCTGCCTGCTGCAGGGTTGCCTCGATCTGTTGCTGCAGCAGGGTCAGCTCCGTGCGTTGCTCCAGGGCGACCCAGAGCACCCGGGGGTGCCCGTGCGGCGGGAAGTGCCCCACACCGGATACGGAGAGGGAGAATGGGACAAAACTGACACCGGACAGGACAGTCCTGATGCTGGAGAAGGTCTGGGGTGACACCTCACCTATGAAGCGGAGGGTGAGGTGGATTTCCGCGGCACCGACCCACTTTGCGCCGGGAATTTCCGCCGACATCTGAGAGAGCGAGCTTTTCACCTCTTCCGGTAGATCTATGGCAACGAAGAGTCTCGGCACGGTGGCCTCCTGTGAAAAAGAGCTGCTGACTTGCTGGAACCGTAAAAAACGGTTGACTAACTGAGATTTGAGTGTTAGACAGTATAGCTTTGGTGATCTGAAAGTAAAGGCGCGGACACATGCTCGACGCGAGATACATACGCGAAAACCTGGATACTGTAGAGGCACGGTTAAAGACCAGAGGAGAGGGCGTCAACATCGCCCTGTTCAAGGAACTGGACGGCAGCCGTCGCGAGCTTCTGCAGCAGAGCGAGAACCTGAAAGCGCTCCGCAACAAGGTCACCGAAGAGATCGCACGCCTCCATGACAAGAGTCAGGCGGCGGAGCGCAAGGCCGAGATGCGCGAGGTCTCCCAGAAGATCAAGGGGATCGACGAGTCTCTGCGGGGCGTGGAAGAGGAGCTGCAGGCTTTCCTCCTTACGGTCCCCAACATCCCTAATGAGACCACTCCGGTAGGCAAGTCCGAAGAGGACAACGTCGTGGTGAGGACCCACGGTGAGGTTCCCTCCTTCCAGTTCGAGGCAAAACCGCACTGGGAGATCGGAGAAGGGCTCGGCATCCTCGACTTCGAGCGTGGGGCGAAGCTGGCCGGGGCGCGTTTTACGCTCTACCGTGGCGCCGGCGCCAGGCTTGAGAGAGCTCTAATTAATTACATGCTTGATCTGCATATCGACGAGCATAAATATATTGAAATGCTCCCGCCCTTTATGGTAAACAGGGAGTGCATGACCGGCACGGGCCAGCTGCCCAAGTTCGAGGAAGATCTCTTCCACATGGAAGGGGTCGATTTTTTTCTCATCCCTACGGCCGAGGTACCGGTTACCAACATACATCGTGGAGAGATACTGAAAGGTTCCGATCTCCCGATTTCATACGTTGCCTACACGCCATGCTTCCGCAAGGAAGCCGGGTCCTATGGCAAGGACACGCGTGGCCTGATCCGGCAGCACCAGTTCAACAAGGTCGAACTGGTCAAGTTCACCTCCCCCGAGGATTCCTACCAGGAATTGCAGAAACTGCTCGGCCATGCCGAAGAGGTGCTGCGCAGGTTGCAGATCCCCTACCGGGTTGTGGAGCTGTGCACAGGGGACATAGGATTTTCGGCTGCCAAGACCTTCGACATCGAGGTCTGGCTGCCTGGTCAGAATTGTTACCGGGAGATTTCCTCCTGCAGCTGTTTCGAAGATTTTCAGGCGCGTCGGGCAAGTATCCGTTTCAGGCCGGAAGAGAAGGCCAAGCCGGAGTTCGTGCACACCCTGAACGGTTCAGGTCTTGCAGTCGGGAGAACCCTGGTTGCCGTGCTGGAGAATTACCAGCAGGCAGACGGCTCGGTGCTGATACCAGAGGTGCTCAGGCCCTACATGGGCGGGCTGGAGAGAATCAGCTAGGCTTTGGAGGAATGGCCGAGTGGTTGAAGGCGGCGGTCTTGAAAACCGTTGAACGAA
>CAZFMI010000108.1:0-7106 GCA_964519915.1 uncultured Geomonas sp. | reverse complement strand
CCGGGCGCCATGCCTTCAAGAAGAGGCTGGAGGAACTCGGCCACGAGCTCGACGAGGAGAGCCTGAACAAGGCCTTCACCAGGTTCAAGGCGCTCGCCGACCTAAAGAAGGAGGTGTTCGACGAGGATCTGGACGCCATCGTGGCCGATGAGGTCAAGCGGGTCGACGAGAAGTACAAGCTTTCCCACATCACCGTCACCTGCGGCTCCTTCGCTGTCGCGACCGCCACTGTGCAGATGGAGATTGACGGCCTGCAGGTGCGGGCTGCCGAACTGGGGGACGGTCCGGTAGACGCGACGCTGAAGGCCATCAAGAAGCTTGCCAAGCGGGACGCCAAACTCATCCAGTACAACGTCGGCGCCATCACCGGCGGCACCGATGCCATCGGCGAGGTAACGGTTCGCATCACCGAGGGCGAGCGCAACCCCGTCGTCGGGCGCGGCTCCTCTACAGACATCATCGAAGCCTCCGCCAAGGCCTACATCGACGCGTTGAACCGGCTCTACTTCTCCGAGGAGCGTGACCTCGAGACACTGTAATAACGACAACAGGCAGGAGAGCGACAAGGAAAAAAGGAAGCCCGCCCCGGGCTTCCTTTTTTTTACGTTTTTTCACTGTTATTTCTTTCGAGGCTGTGTAATTCTACGACTGCTTTTGCAGCAGCTCTTTAAGCAAATCCCACGTCTCCGCGTCATTCCCGTTCAGAAGAAGAGGGGGCGAAGAGGATTAACCGCCCAGGCTATGCCGAACATGCCACAGCCGGACCCTGTTTCCGCCTTTTCCGCTGCGTTATCCCGGGGTGTAATTTTTTTCTCAAAGTTTTTGCCCGGGCCACCCGATGAATACGGTGCATGCCATGAAAACTCTCCTGCTTCTTTTTGTTCTATCGGTCTTGCTGCCGAGCCCCGATGCCGCTGCCTTGGCAAAGCGGCCGGCCGAGCAGTGGGCATTCTTTCATTTTGACGGGAAGGCCTTTGTTCCAGGCAGGCCTCCAGAAGGGGTTTCCCTCGCGGTTCGAGACGGCATGCGGCCGGTGATAGCGGCAGGGTCCGGGAAGGTCGAGGCTGTAAAGCTCACTCCCGGGACAGGGGCCGTCGCGGGGATCTGCTACGTGCAGTCGTCAGGGGGCAAGCTGCGGAGCGGGTCGGGCTTCTTGCCCGCCCCCCGCGTGACGGTCGAGATCTCCGACGGCGAAAGGGTGGCGGCAACAACAGAAACGGACGCTAACGGTTACTTCACGGCAACCCTTCCGGCCGGCGATTACAAGGTGAGCGCCAGGGGGATGGCGGAGGTGAAGGTGGCGAAAGGGAAGACAACTTTGATATCACTTCGTGTGGGCAAAAGGATGGTGGATTAGTGGCTAAATCTTTTCTGGTGCGTGCGGTATTCATCCTGCTCGTCGTTCCGGCGGTCGCTTCAGCGGCGGCCCTCGACGACTATTATCTCTCCAAGTTCGGCCAGCAGGCGCAACTGGCCAAGGCGCTCAGGGCCGTGGTCGGGCTGGAGGGGGAGCCCGCCGAGCGCTGCCGCACCCATCTCTACCGAAGCCTCAAGCGTGACTTCCCCGCCCTTGAGCCGGCGACGCAGAAGGCGCTTGGGAAGTACCTCTCCCGCCCGGTACTGACCGGCCAGACTCCGGAGAATCCCGCGCCCACCTTCAACTCCCCGTCCGGGCGCTTTGCCATTCATTACACGACCACCGGTCTTGACGCTCCGGTTCTCACCGATGCCGACGGCAACGCCGTACCGGATTGGGTCGAGAGGGTGGCGGCCGTCTTCGACGAGGTCTACGCCTATGAGGTAACCACGCTGGGGTACAGGCCCCCTCCGGTGGCGGGAAGATACGACGTCTATCTCAGGGATCTTGTACCGGAAGAGGCTTACGGCTTTACCAGTGATGACGGCCGTCCAACCTCCCCCGCGGTATCAGCGTCCAGCTACATCGAGATCGACAAGGCTTTCTCCAATCCGCTCTTCACCGAGAACGGAAGGTACACCCCGGAACAGATGCTGCAGATCACGGCGGCGCACGAGTTCCATCACGCCATCCAGTTCGGCTACAACTACTACTTCGACATCTGGTACGGCGAGGTCACTTCCACCTGGATGGAGGATGAGGTCTACGACTCCGTGAACCAGCTTTACAGCTACCTCACCAGATATATCCCGCTGGGGAGCACCATTTCCCTGAACGGACCTCTGGGGGGCAACTCGGAATACGGGCGCTGGATCTTTAACAGGTACCTCGCGGAGAGGCATGACCGGGGTGTGGTGCGTGCGTTTTGGGAGAAACTGGGCACCTTGCATCCCTCCACCAGCCCTGCCACCAGCGGCGGTGACATCCAGGCCTCGCCTGTGCTGGACTCGTTGCTGGCGACCTCGTACGGCAGTTCCATCGGCGCTGAGTTCCTCGGTTTTGCAAAGCGCACCTACCTGCGGGATTGGTCCACCCATACCGGGGATACCGGCAGTATCCCCGCCCATTCGGTTGCTGCCAGCTACTCCTCCTATCCGGTCACCTCCGCCTCTGCGGCAACACCTTCCGTGGTCCTGCCGCGTTACACCTTTGCCTTTTACAGGTTCGTCCCCTCGGCGGCGGTAAATAACCTTACTGTGACCGTTGCCAAGACGACCGGCATCCAAACCGCGGTGTTCAAAAAATCCGGCGGGGTGGTGAGCGAAATCGTAGCCGACGCAGCCGGGACTTCCTACATCATCTCGGGCTTTGGTTCCCTTAACCCCGCGTTGGATGAAGTGGTGCTGCTCATTGCCAACACCACCAATGTCGACAGTCACCAGGCGAGCTTCAGCACCGACGGTATAGCGCCTGTCGTGCAGGAGCCGGTCAGCCCGTCGGCCGGCGGCGGAGGCGGGGGCTGTTTCATCGCCACGGCGGCCTACGGGAGCTACCTGCATCCCAAGGTAGCCCGGTTGCGGTCGTTCCGCGATCACCACCTGCTGACCAACGCGCCGGGGCGGTTCTTCGTCTCGCTTTACTACCGGTTGAGCCCGCCGGTGGCGGAGGTGATAGGGGAGTATGAATGGATGAGGGGGGGCGTGAGGTTGCTCCTCGTGCCGCTGGTGCTGGCTGTGGAGCATCCGACGGGCGCGCTTATGTTGCTGCTTGTGGCGGGGGGAGGGGCGGTATCGCGGCTGGCACGGCGTCGTAGAACGATCCGTCTGGCAGGTGCTGGTTCTGAAGGGGCATCCTGGTAGGATCTCGACGCAGTTCATCGCGGCAGGAATGCCGCTCCTACAGGAAGACCGAATCGCGGCAGGAATGCCGCTCCTACGGGACGGCGCATCCAGCGGCGACAACTTGTAGGAGCGGCATTCTTGCCGCGATTGCTCTTTCTATTCCACCCAGACGGCATCCCATAACGGATAATCCCAAACGCTGGCTACGAGCCCGGCTCTGACGGGGTTCATCACGACGTACCGGGCCACTTCCTTGATGTCCTCTTCACGCCTCAACGCGTGATCGTGATAACCCTCCTGCCACACCGGTCGCCTTGCGCGGCACGCAAACCGGGTAGGAGCGGCATTCCTGCCGCGATAGCCCTGCAGGCAATGGGAGGAATATCCCTTCACCGAGCGCATCAACTCCGGCAAGCCGATCGCTCCGGTCAAGGATACCAGCCAATGGAAGTGGTCCGGCATGACCACGAAGGCTATGCTCTGCACCGCCCCTTTCGACGCCTGGTCGCGCATGGCGTTCACCACGATCCTGCCGGCCCAGAGGTTTTCGAAGTGCGGGATCCGCTGGTAGGTCGCCGCGGTTATCAGGTACACGCCGTTGCAGATGCTGTAGCGACCCTTACGCAGGCTGGATGCATGGGGCTTGGTCAGCATGGACACCTCCATTTCGGGAGCCGTCGCGGATCGCGGCAATCGCGGCAGGAATGCCGCTCCTACAGGAGGACCATCCGAACCGCGGCAGGAATGCCGCTCCCACGGGAGGAGCCAACAAAAAAAGCCCCGCCGGGCGAAGCCGGCGGGGCTTTTTTGCTTTTTGCCGATGCTCTTAGGCGCCGATCTTCTTGACGTTGGCAGCCTGCAGACCCTTCGGCCCATTGGTCACGTCGAAGGAGACAGCTTCCCCTTCGGCCAGGGACTTGAAGCCTTCCCCGGTGATAGCGGAGAAGTGCACGAACACGTCCTCGCCGTTATCCTGCTCGATGAAGCCGAATCCTTTTGCGTCGTTGAACCATTTAACCTTGCCCTGTGCCATTTTCCTGCCTCCTTTTGATACCTCCGGGACTCTGCCGGATCTACGTTTGATGCTGCAATTTCCGGAGAGTTCTTTGGCTGGAAACGGCGCAAAGTGGTCGGAACCCTTTGGCTTTTCGGCGCTGCAAACTTCCGAAACTAGCTGCTGGGTTAAAAATTAACATCGTATAATAACCTTGTCAAGAAAATATTTTCAAACAGTTTTTACAAAATCGGCATGTCAAAAGGTGTTCAGCCTTCTAATGAAGGCCATCAGCAGGCCGTAATGCTGGTGGTGGAAACGGAAGGCGATCCTCGGCAACTCCAGAAGGTCCGGCTCGTCTGCCTCCTCGGGGCGCGCGCTAATTAGCTCGATACGGCTGTTCTCTAACCGCAACTCCGGGAATTCGTTCTCCAGCATCTCGATCTGCTCGTTGTTGATTACCTTGGTCAGACGGATGATCAGTTCGCCGTTGACGAACCTAATAGAATGGTAGTTGGTGTAGAAATCCTCGATGACCTGGACGGCCTCTTCATAGCTCTTCGTGACGGTGAATATGGAGAAGTCCTCGGCGGAGATGAAACCCATAACCAGCAGTCTTTCCTTGACGAACCTGAAAAAGTGCTCCCAGTAACCTTCCTCGTCGTCCACCAGAACCAGCGGTTTGGGGGAGGTCTTTCCGGTCTGTACCAGGGTGAACACCTCCATCGCCTCGTCCAGCGTCCCGAACCCCCCGGGGAAGACCGCTATGGCGTCGGATTCCTTGACGAAGGCGACCTTGCGGTTGAAGAAGTACTTGTAGGTGATGAGCCGCGGGTTCTTCAGCATGAACGGGTTGGCGCTTTGCTCGAAGGGGAGGCGGATGTTCGCCGCGAAGGAGGCTTCGCTGCCGGCCCCCTCGTTTCCCGCCTGCATGATGCCCCCGCCGCCGCCGGTGATGATCATGTACCCTTTTTTCGCCAGCAGGTCCGCGAAGCTCATGCATTTCTTGTACATCGGCTCTTCGGGCGTGGTGCGCGCGGAGCCGAAGATGGTCACCTTCTTCTTGTGCCGGTAGGGCGCAAAGACCATGGTCGTGTAGCGCATCTCCTTCATGGTGTTGCTCAGAAGCTTCAGGTCGGCCAGGTAGTCGGTATCCTGTCCCGCCTTGAGCGCCGCTATGATCATCTCGCGCGCCAGGTCCGGGTGGTGGATTCCTCCCGCCTTTTCCATCAACTCGTCGATCATCTTGTCTATTTCGCCGTTTGCCCTGTTAAAACGAAGTTGCATGAGGAGACTCCCTGTTGGATTGAGGCGCACAGTATAGCACGGCGGCAGTTCAAGGCAAATGTTTAATAACATTGAACAATTATTAGTTTGATTTGTAGCCGATATTTTATTATTGTGGCGACTAGAAAATTACATTCCAAACACCAAAGGAAGCACAATTTATGGGTATGACCACGGCTCAGAAAATATTTGCGGCCCATCTGGTAGATGAGCCTTTCACCGGCACCAAGGTGCTCGGTATAGACGTAGTGATGTGCCACGAGATCACCACGCCGATAGCGATCGCCGACCTGATGGCGCGCGGCAAGGACCGGGTCTTCGACCCCAGCAAGATCAAGGCGGTCATCGACCACGTGACCCCGAGCAAGGACAGCAAGACCGCCACCCAGGCGAAGATGCTCCGCGACTGGGCAAGGCGCCACGACATAAAGGACTTCTTCGACATCGGCGCCAACGGCGTCTGCCACGCCCTGTTTCCGGAGAAGGGTTTCATCCGCCCGGGGAACACGGTCATCATGGGCGACTCCCATACCTGCACCCACGGCGCCTTCGGCGCCTTCGCGGCCGGCGTCGGCACCACCGACCTGGAGGTGGGGATACTGAAGGGCGTCTGCGCCTTCCGCGAGCCCAAGACCATCAGGATCAACCTGAACGGCACGCTTCCCAAGGGGGTCTACGCCAAGGACGCCATCCTGCGCGTCATCGGCACGCTCGGCGTGAACGGCGCCACCGACCGCGTCATCGAGTTCGGCGGCCCTGTCGTCGCCGCGATGACCATGGAATCCAGGATGACGCTTTGCAACATGGCGATCGAGGCAGGCGGCACCTCCGGCATCTGCATGCCCGACCGGGTCACCGTCGACTACCTCTGGCCCTTCATCTCCGACTCCTTCTCCTCGAAAGAGGAAGCGGCGGCCGCCTACTCCGTATGGTGCTCCGACGCGGACGCCGCATACGAGCAGGTGATCGATCTCGATCTCTCCGATCTCACCCCGCTTTGCACCTTCGGCTACAAGCCGGACCAGGTGAAGAGCGTGACCGAGATGGGCGACACCCCGATCGACCAGGTCTACCTCGGTTCCTGCACCAACGGCCGCCTGGAGGACCTGAGGGTCGCTGCCGCCATCCTGAAGGGCAAGAAGATCGCCCCGACCGTGCGCGGCATACTCTCGCCGGCCACTCCCCAGATCTACAAGGACGCCGTCGCCGAAGGGCTGATCCAGATCTTCATGGACGCCGGTTTCTGCGTCACCAACCCGACCTGCGGCGCCTGTCTCGGCATGAGCAACGGCGTGCTGGCCGAGGGCGAGGTCTGCGCTTCCACCACCAACCGCAACTTCATGGGGAGGATGGGGAAGGGGGGCATGGTGCACCTGCTGTCGCCTGCTACCGCCGCCGCCTCCGCCATCGAGGGGAAGCTTGCCGACCCGCGCAAGTACCTCTGAGCCATTGACGGCGGACACCTGACGATTTGACAATGAACGGCGGGTCACACCCCCGCCCTTTTTAGGAGAAAAGATATGAAGACATTTGGCGGCCCGGCCCTCTTTCTGGACCGTAGCGACATAAATACCGACGAGATCATCCCGGCCAAGTACCTGACCGAGATCACCAAGGAAGACCTGAA
>CAZFMI010000107.1:0-7302 GCA_964519915.1 uncultured Geomonas sp. | reverse complement strand
CAGTTTCGCCAACCAGGCCGCCCTGTCGCTACTGGGTTACCGGGAGGGGGAGCTCGTCGGGCGGGACGCCCGCGAGGTGCTGCACAGGAATTCCTCCGAGTGCGCCAACTGCGTGCAGCGGAGCTGCGTGTTGGCCCCGGCGCTCTCCCCCTGCGCGCCGCAGCATTCCGAGAACGAGCTCATGTGGCGCAAGGACCGCACCTCGTTCGTGGCGGATTTCAACTGCGCTTCCATCCGCAGCGGCGGGAGGCACCGTGGCGCCGTACTGACCTTCCGGGACGTGTCGGAGCGCAGGGAGACCCAGGAGCGCCTGCGCGTGCAGGTCACCGCCCTGGAGGCCGCGGCCAACAGCATCATCATCGTGGACCGCAAGCAACGCATCATCTGGGTCAATCAGTGCTTCTCCCGGTTGACGGGGTATGCGCGGGAGGAAGTGGTCGGCTGCAATCCCGAACTGCTCCTGGCGGGTACGCGCGATCGGGAAAACATGCGCAGCTTCGAAAAGCTCATGGGGAGCAGGGGGCCGTGGCAGGGGGAGTTGGTCACCTGCTGCAAGGACGGCATCCCAGCCGATCAACAGGTCACCATCGCTCCGGTACTTGACGACAAGGGGGAGATCAGCCACTTCATCTGGATCATGCTGGACATCTCGGAGCGCAAACGCTCGGAGGAGGCGCTGCTGCAAAGCAGCCGGGCGCTGGAGGAGGCGAACCGGCAGCTGGTCCAGACCGCGCAACGGGCGAACGAGCTGGCGGTGAAGGCGGAACGGGCCTCGGCGGCGAAGAGCGAATTTCTCGCCAACATGAGCCACGAGATCCGCACCCCGATGAATGCCATCATCGGCGCGAGCCATCTGCTGCGCGACTCCGAACTTTCCGTGCAACAGACCGGCTATCTGCAGACACTGGCCACCTCGGCCGACCTCCTCCTGGGGACCATCAGCGACGTGCTCGATTTCTCCAAGATCGAGGCGGGAAAGCTGGAGATCGCGAGCGTCGGCTTTGCGCCGCAGGATGTGCTGAGCGACCTCGTATCGGTCTTCTCGAGCCGGGCGGAGGAAAAGGGGCTCAGGCTGCAAGTGGAACTGGACCCGGAGATTCCTCCCTCCCTGGTGGGCGATCCCATGCGCCTGGCCCAGATCCTCAACAACCTGCTGAGCAACGCCCTGAAGTTCACCCGTCACGGCCATGTAGCCGTATCGGCGAAGATGACCACCAAAAGCGACACCGGCGTGGAGCTGCTGTTCTCCGTCAGGGACTCCGGCATAGGCATGGCGGCCTCGCATCAAGACAACCTGTTCCAGCCCTTCACCCAGGTGGACGGTTCCGTGACGCGTACCTACGGCGGCACGGGGCTGGGGCTCGCCATCAGCAGGCGGCTGGCCACCTTGATGGGGGGAGAAATCTGGTGCGACAGCGTCGCCGGTGTGGGGAGCACCTTTTCGTTCCGGCTCCCCTTCAGGATTGCCGCCGGTGACATGATCGTCTCCAGGGGGAGGGCTCCCCGCAAGTACCCCTGTTTCAGGCAGCAGCGGATACTGCTGGTCGAGGACAACCTCTACAACCAGAAGGTGGCGCTCGCCCTGCTGGAAAAGGCGGGGCTCTCGGTCACGCTCGCCTGCAACGGGGTGGATGCCCTGGAACAGATCGCAAAGCACGATTTCGACATGGTGCTGATGGATGTCCAGATGCCGGTGATGGACGGGCTGACCGCAGCGCGGGAGATCAGGAAAATAGAGCGCCCGGGCATGTACTCCCTCCCCATTGTTGCTGTTTCCGCCAACGCGCGGGAGCAGGACGTAAGGGCCAGCCTGGCGGCGGGCATGAGCGCCCACATCACCAAACCCTTTACCCCCGATGCCCTGTACAGCGCCATCGCCCTCTGGCTGGAGGTGGAGGAGGACTGCGGAAAAACGGTATCTGGCGCGCTCTACGATGGCGGGGAAGACTACGGCGAGTGGGGGGATGACTGCGGCGAGGGGGGGGAGAAGGTGGATGCCGCCGGTGCCGTGCGGCCCCGGGTCCTGGTGGACATGGTGCAGGGGCTCTATCTGGTGGGGGGGGATCGCGGGCTCTACCGGGACCTGTTGCAGAGGTTCGAGCTGGAGTATGCGTCGAAGGGGGAGGAAGTACGGCGCGAGGTGGCCCAGGGGAACCTGCAGAAGGCGGCGCATCTGGCCCACTCGGTAAAGGGGATCTCGGGGGTGCTGGCGGCACATCCCCTGCAGGGCGCGGCGCAGAGGCTGGAGGCGGCACTCAAGCGGGATGGGGAAGAGCTGGAGCCGCTTCTGAAGGATTTCGAAGCCGAGATAAGCGCGACCATCGCCTATCTGGCGGGGCAGCGCTAAGCTTTTGCCTGGCGACCGATGCCGCGCCCCCCCTCTTGCGGGGAGGCGCGGATTGTCGTTTGTTTACTTCGCCTTGATCATCTCGATCTCGAGGTTGATGTCGACTTCCTCGCCTACGGCAACGCCGCCGGTTTCAAGGGCTGCGTTGTAGACCAGGCCGAAGTCCTTGCGGTTGATCTTGGTGCTGGCATTGACGCCGGTTCTCAGGTTCCCCCAGGGGTCTTTGCTCTCCTTGGCAGGGCCTTCCACGTCCAGCACCACCTGCTTGGTGACGCCGTGCAGCGTCAGGTCGCCGGTCACTTTGAGCTTCCCTTTGCCGGCCTTGGCCACCTTCTTGGAGGTGAAGGTCATGGTCGGGTACTTGGCGGCATCGAAGAAGTCGGCGCCCCTGAGGTGTTCGTCGCGTTTGGCGACGTTGGTGTTCACCGACGCGGTGTCGATGGTTACGGAGACCTTGGACTTGGTGATGTCCTTTTCGTTGAGGTCCAGGACGCCGCTGTGTTTTTCGAAGCTTCCCTTGACGTTGGAGACCATCAGGTGGCGCACCTTGAAGCCCACGTTGGAGTGGTCCGGGTCTATGTTCCAGGTGGCGGCGGATGCCAGCGCG
Source organism: uncultured Geomonas sp. (assembly GCA_964519915.1). Classification (GTDB taxonomy): domain Bacteria; phylum Desulfobacterota; class Desulfuromonadia; order Geobacterales; family Geobacteraceae; genus Geomonas. The sequence continues at coordinate 4,348 of CAZFMI010000107.1, read as the reverse complement.
GGGAGCGACAGGGCGGCTATGGCGGCTATGGATGCGATGGTTCTTTTCATGGTGTATCTCCTTTGTTTGTGTCTTTGAACGGTCGGCATGGGGAAGTCCTGAGAAAATCCGAGAAAAGCAGATCTTAAAGGGACACAGCTTTTTCCACGATCAAGGTTTCTCGGACGTCCTCAGGTTTCTCCGTGGCCAACGGTTAAGATGGTTTGAACTGTTATGTTTTGATATTGAACTGTTAGCGCAAAAAAAAGTTCCTTCCCGTTGCTATCCCTCCTTTAGACCTAGTTTTTTGCAAAGCCTTCCCAGCATCTCCTGCTCTTCTTCCGTGAGTACGCTCATCTCTGCGACGATGGCGGCCTCGACCTCGGCAAATGTTGCCTCTATCAGTTTGCGCCCGGTATCGGTCAGGAGGACGCTGTAGTAACGGCGATCCTCCAGCGAGCGCTCCCGCTTGACCAGCCCCTGTTTTTCCAGGTTGTCGATCACCAGGGTGATGTTCCCGGTGCTCTTCAGGATCTTCGCCGCCACGTCCCGCTGGCACATCGCCCCTTTATGGAGCAGCGCCTCCAGGACCCCGAACTGGCTGATGGTGAGCCCGGCATCGGACATCTTTCTTCCCACCCTGCCGGTCACCGACTCGGAGGCCCGCATCAGCTTGGTGTAGGTGTTGAGCGCACGGTATGATGGCTTGTCCTGTTTCACGGCTTCACTCCCCATTGAGTTCGATGTCGTATCGATTGATATCAACTTAAATCATGAATGATTGAATGTCAAACTATTTTTTTGCAAAAAAAGACCGCCCCTCGTGGCATCGGGAGGCGGTCCTTGTTTTTTACCTGCGGCGATCACGGCAGGAATGCCGCAGCTGGTGCGGCGGCAAGCCGTAGCCGCTACTTTTTCTGCCTGAGTTCCTTGACCGGATGCTGCCCGGCCATCTCGAGACGGTAGTCGTGGCCGCTCTTTTTCTGGTTCATCCTGATCACTTCCTCGCTCGGGGCCCCCTTTACGTTCAGCGTGTCCTGCAGTTGCTGGTAACGCGGGTTTTCCGGGAGCTGGTCCGGCGGGCCGATCTCGGTCTCGAAGGCGTTGAACTCCACCTGCGTCGCCAGGATCTCCCTCACGTAGTTCACCTGGGACTTGAACTGCAGCGGCGCCGGGAGGGTCTGCGGCAGCACCTGATCGAGATCTACCCCCATCTTCTCGGCGACCTTGCCCAGGTTTTGCAGGTGGGTAAGCTCCATCCCCAGGTGCAGCTCCCAGATCGGCTTGACGTTGCGGTCCGTTTCCTCCTGCAGGAATGACCAGTAGAGCCAGCACTCGTTGTACTCGTGCAGGAGGGCGTTCTCGATCCACGGTGTCTGCGGGTCGAGCAGCGACTCGTACTGGGTCACGTGCTGCTCCTCGATCATCCCGATCTCCTGGTACAGGCCGCGCCCGACCTGGTCCTGCAGGGTGTTGCCTATGTTCATGTAGAAGTTCATGGTCTGCTGCTCGCCGGCCAAAAGGGTGAGGACGTAGAGCTTGGTCAGCGGGTCGGACGCCATGCGGTTCATCGGCTTCCTGACGTCGTCGAAGGGGTGGCGGTGCTCCTTGATGGTCGGCCGCCCCGGGGTGATCTCGGTCAGTTTTCCAACCAGCTTCTCGGCCTTCACCCCCTGCGTCATCTCCAGCAGGTTGGCGTAACGGTACAGGTGGTCGAAGTCCTCCAGGAGCCCGAAGTCGAAGACCTGCTTCACGTACTGGTCCGTCACGTTCGCGGCAAGAAAGGCGGTCAGGTCGACGGCCACCTGCTCGTAACCGATGGTGGTCTCCAGGGGGGACTCATCCCCGGGAGAGAGCCAGTTGATGACCTTTTGCTGCTGCTGCTCCACCCGGCGGGTGAGGGCGAGCTGCTTTTTCAGCTCGGGGTCGTTCAGGTTGCGGGCGAACTGGTGCGAGAAGATGGCGCCCTCGACCTCAACCCCGTTCATCAGGATGATGCGCGCCTTGGTGTAGGGATGGGCCTCGTTCTTGTCGTAGGGCTTTACGTTCAGCTCCTGCCAGTTTCTTAGCTGTTTTTCTGCTGGAATTCCGCGCTCTTTGAAGGGATTGAAGCTCACGGTGAACCTCCTTTTGGTTAGAATCCACCAATTATACAGAGGGGGCAGGGCGAGTCAAACCTGAGAGGGCGCCGCATGCCGCGCCCGTGGAGCATCCTTTTGGCCGGTTTCCTTGACAGGCCTCGGTGCTTCACTATAATTGGCGAGATTAAAATTAGATAAGGGGGCGGGCATGGCCGAGCTTATTAAAATCGCAGTCATCACCCTCTTTTGCCTCGGGCTCTCCGGGTGCTACGGGATGCTGCCCTCGGCCGGGGGAGGGAAGCTGACCAGGTTGGCCGAGACGGGTGAAAGGGCGCTGAGCCCGGCGGACATCGTCCTCCCGCCAGGGTACCGCATAGAGGCCGTCGCCACCGGGCTCACCTTCCCGACCGGCGTCGCGTTCGATGAAAGCGGCACCCCGCACGTGGTCGAGGCAGGGTACTCCTATGGGGAGGTGTGGACCGTACCGCGCCTGCTCCGGGTGGAAAAGGGGAGCGTCGCCGTGGTCGCAGCAGGCGGCAGGAACGGCCCCTGGACGGGTGTCACCCGGCATGCCGGCTCATTTTACGTGGCAGAGGGGGGAGAGCTCGAGGGGGGAGGGATCATCCGCATCGGTGACGACGGCAGCATGGCCAGGATCCTGGAGCATCTCCCCACCCGCGGCGACCACCACACCAACGGCCCCGCCCCCGGCCCGGACGGCTGGCTTTATTTCGGGCTCGGCTCGGCCACCAATTCGGCCGTGGTCGGCGAGGACAACCTCAAGTTCGGCTGGCTCAAGCGCTATCCGGACTATCACGACGTCCCCTGCGCCGACCTAAAGCTTAGGGGGGAGAACTACATCACCAAGGACCTCCTGAAGGGGAAGGGACTCGCCTCGACTGGGGCGTTCATGCCTTTTGGCACCTTCAGCCTTCCGGGAGAGGTGGTCAGGGGGCGGGTGCCGTGCAACGGGGCGGTGCTCAGGGTCTCCCCCTCCGGCGGGGCGCCGCAACTGGTTGCCTGGGGGTTCCGCAACCCCTTCGGATTCGCTTTCTCCCCCGAAGGGAACCTGTACGTGACCGACAACGCGTACGACAAGCGCGGCAGCAGGCCGGTCTTCGGAGCCGGCGACGTGCTTTGGGAGGTGAAGCAGGGAACCTGGTACGGCTGGCCCGATTTCAGCGCGGGGCTCCCGCTGGACCGCGAAGACCAGTTCAAGACCCCGTTGCAGGAGAAGCCGAGGTTGCTGCTTGCCGAGTACCCCAACCTCCCGCCCGGACCTGCGGCGGTGCTGCCGGTTCACGCCTCGGCAAACGGCCTCGATTTCTCCCGCAGCGAAGCGTTCGGCCATCGCGGGGAAGCCTTCGTCGCCCTTTTCGGGGACCAGTCGCCCGGGACCGGGAAGGTGATGGCGCCGGTCGGCTTCAAGGTCGTGAGGGTCGATGTGAAGAGCGGCGTGGTCAGGGATTTCGCCGTGAACAAGGGGAAGCGGAACGGGCCGTCTTCGGCGCTTGGAACCGGAGGTCTGGAACGCCCCGTTGCCGCGCGTTTCGACCCCTCGGGCGAGGCGCTTTACGTGGTTGATTTCGGCATGCTCAAGGAGACGAAGAAGGGGAGCGTGCCGCAGCAGAAAACCGGCGTCCTTTGGCGCATTACCAGGGATGCACTATAGCGGGGGAAACATGCGCACCTTATCACTCGTCGCCTTGATGTTGATGCTTTCGACCGGCTGTGCCATGCGGCGGGGCGAGCCCGTTTCGCAGCCGCTCAGGATAGACTCGCACAAGCTCGCGCGCGGCGAGGTTTCGTACATGGCCCACTGCAACAAGTGCCATCCGGGCGGGGAGAAGGCGCTTGGTTTCGCCATCAACAACAAGCCGCTCCCCGGCTTCATGATCAAGGCACAGGTCCGTGCCGGGGCCGGGGCGATGCCCGCCTTCTCGAAGGAACTTGTGACCGGGGAAGATCTGGAGAACATCCTGGAATACATCGAGCTTTTGAGGAAGCAGACACCCGCCACGGCCGACCCGGTCACATGACCCGGGGCCATGACCGGCTGCAAAGGCGCGCGGAGCAGGCGCGGAGAACACAAGGGAAGCAGCTGCTGGGCCAACCCCGAAAGCCCCCTCCCTGACGTACCGCCGGATTCCCGGCGTCCCCTGCGCAACCGCTTTTGAGGCTGGGGCTTGGGGCTTGCAAAATCCCTACATTAATGAAACAATACGCCCGCTATTTGCGCAGGGAAAACCTTGGATGAAAGAGGGGCGGAAACATGGAAGGGCCGGACA
>CAZFMI010000106.1:0-7389 GCA_964519915.1 uncultured Geomonas sp. | reverse complement strand
GCGTGGGAGAAGAGGTAGCAGCCGTACTCGGCGGTGTCGGAGATGACGCGGTTCATCTCGTACAGCTTCTTCCTGGCGATGGTGTTCGCGATGAGCGGTGTCTCGTGCAGGGACTCGTAGTAGGCGCTCTCCGGCTCGATACCGGTCTGCACCATGGTCTCGAAGGCGAGCTCGACGCCCGCCTTCACCATGGCTACCATGAGGACCGCCTTGTCGAAGTACTCCTGCTCGGATATCTCGCCGGCAGCCTCGGTCTGCTCGAAGGTGGTCTTGCCGGTCTCTTCGCGCCAGGTGAGGAGCTTCACGTCGTCGTTGGCCCAGTCCTCCATCATGGTCCTGGAGAATTCGCCGCTCATGATGTCGTCCATGTGCTTTTGGAACAGCGGGCGCATGATCTCCTTCAGTTCCTCGGCCAGCTTGAAGGCGACCAGCTTGGCGGGGTTGGAGAGACGGTCCATCATGTTGGTGACGCCGCCGTGCTTGAGCGCCTCTGTGATGGTCTCCCAGCCGAACTGGATCAGCTTAACCGCGTAGGGTGCGCCGATGCCGTTTTGGGTCATCTTGTCGAAGCAAAGGAGCGCGCCCGCCTGCAGCATGCCGCAAAGGATGGTCTGCTCGCCCATCAGGTCGGATTTGACCTCGGCGACGAAGGAGGATTCCAGGACGCCTGCGCGGTCGCCCCCCTGTGCGGACGCGATCGCCTTGGCGATCTCCAGGCCGTCCCCCTTGGGGTCGTTCTCGCCGTGCACGGCGATGAGGGTCGGCACGCCGAAGCCGCGCTTGTACTCTTCACGCACCTCGGAGCCGGGGCATTTGGGGGCGACCATCACGACGGTGAGGTCTTTGCGGATCTGGGTCCCTTCCTCGACGATGTTGAAGCCGTGGGCGTAGCTGAATACCGCACCCTGCTTCATGAAGGGGATCACGGTCTGCACGACGCTGGTGTGCTGCTTGTCAGGGGCGAGGTTCATCACGATGTCGGCTGTCGGGAGCATCTCCTCGTAGGAGCCTACCTTGAAGCCGTTTTGAACCGCGTTCTGGTAAGACTGGCGCTGCTCGGCGATGGCTTCCGCACGCAGCGTGTAGGAAACGTCCAGACCGCTGTCGCGCATGTTGAGTCCCTGGTTGAGGCCCTGTGCGCCGCAGCCGACGATGACGATCTTCTTCCCCTTGACGTACTCGCAGCCGCCGGCGAATTCCGAAGCGTCCATGAAGCGGCAGGTACCTAGTTCCTGAAGCTGGCGGCGCAGCGGCAGGGTGTTGAAATAGTTCTGTCCCATCGTTTTTCCTCCCTATCTTATATTGTGGTCTGTTTGCAGGTGTAAGAGTGTGCGAATGTATACTAAAATTCACGTTGCGTAAATTGAATTATCGTGCATATTGTCTTGCGCCCGCCGCAACACCCCCTTCGGCGCGGAGAAGCCTCGACGCGAAGGCGCCGGGGCGCAGAGGCGAGAACGGCTCGCGGCGCAGGGAAGAACTTCAGGGGCTTGTTTGTGGTTTCACTTCGCATCTTCGCGCCCCCCGCGTCTTTGCGTCTAGCGTTTGCAGGTTCGCCATCGCGGCAGGAATCCCGCGCCTGACGGATGGCCGGAGGTTTATGTGGATCTGAGAGAACTCGAGATATTCCTCACCGTGGCGGAGACGCTCCACTTCGGGCGGGCCAGCCAGGCCTGCAACCTGAGCCCTTCGGCCCTCACCCGCACCATCCAGCGCATGGAGGAGAAGCTGGAACAGCCGCTTTTCCTGCGCGACAACCGCACGGTCAAACTCTCGCCCGCCGGGGAGCGCCTGAAGACCTACGCGCGCCTTTGCCTCCAGGAATGGCAAAGTTTCCGCTCCTCGATCAGGAACGAGCAGGCGGTGGCGGGGACGTTGTCGATCTACGCCTCGATCACGGCGGTCTACAGCCTGCTCCCTGAATTGCTGGAGTCCTACCGCGACAGGTACCCCGAGGTGCAGCTCGAACTGCGCACCGGCGCTGCCGAACAGGCCGTGGCCCAGGTGCAAAGCGGCGAGATCGATCTGGCCGTGGCGGCCTTCCCGGACCGGCAGCGCTCCACCATCGAATTCCTCCCCATTGCGACCATTCCTCTGCTCTTCATCGCCCCCAGGCAAAGCGGCGCGACCGGGATCGCCTGCAAGGGGGGAAGGCTCGACCTTTCCCGGGTCCCCTTGGTGCTCCCTCAGACCGGGCTTTCCAGAAGAAGGCTGGACCAGTGGCTAAAGGAGCACCGCATAACCCCCAATATCACCTCCGAGGTCTCTGGCAACGAGGCGATCATCGCCATGGTCCGGCTTGGCTGCGGCGTGGGCATCGTGCCGCAGCTGGTGCTGGAGCGAAGCCCCTTCCGGGACGATGTCGTAATCCTGGAGAACGCCCCGCGCCTGCACCCCTACGAGGTCGGGCTCTGCACCAGCAGGCGCAACCTGCAGCGCCTGAGCGTGAGGGCGTTCTGGCAGCTTGCGGAGGAGCGCTCGGCGCAGGCGCAAGCGGTGGGATTGGGCGAATAACGGTGCGGACCGGGAGGGGTGCGCCTGCCATTTTTCGCCTTGACTTTTGGGCGAAATAGCCTTGCCATCGCTGTTGCCCTGTGCTATATAAGTTTGCTGTTTAAAATTCGCACGCCCCCAAATCAGTGCCGGTGGTGCCCGCCTTGCGGGTTCCGGCATTCCTGGTGGCGGAGGGAAAACCAAAGGAGAAACACATGTCGAACATCACCATGAAGGAACTGCTGGAAGCCGGTGTCCATTTCGGTCACCAAACCAAGAGATGGAACCCGAAAATGAAGCCGTACATCTTCGGCGCCCGCAACGGGATCTACATCATCGACCTGCAAAAGACGGTAAGGCTCTTCAAGAACGCCTACAGCTTCGTCACCGAAGCGGCGCAGTCCGGCGAGACCGTCCTGTTCGTGGGAACCAAGAAGCAGGCTCAGGATTCCGTCGCCGAAGAGGCGCAGCGCTGCAACCAGTTCTACGTCAACGACCGTTGGCTGGGCGGCATGCTGACCAACTTCTCCACCGTGAAGCAGAGCATCGACCGTCTCAAGCGCCTGGACGCCATGATCGCTGACGGCACCATCGAGGCATACACCAAGAAAGAGCAGCTGAAGCTTGCAAAAGAGCGCGAGAAGCTCGAGAAGACCCTGGGCGGCATCAAGGGGATGGGGAAGATCCCGGGCGTTTTGTTCGTGGTCGACCCGAAGAACGAGGAGATCGCTGTCAGCGAGGCGAAGAAGCTGGGGATCCCGGTAGTGGCCATCGTCGACACCAACTGCGACCCGGACGACATCAACTACGTCATCCCGGGCAACGACGACGCCATCCGCGCCATCCGCCTGCTGACCAGCAAGATGGCTGACGCGGTGCTGGACGGCGCGCAGGCAAGAAATGCCCGTCTCCAGACCGGTGCAGAGGAAGAGTTCTCCACCGAGGGCGAAGCGGCTGTGGAAGAGACCCCCGCCGAGGCATAATCCATCCGCCGTCCGGCTGGAACTGCAGTACCCAAAAACAAATACATGAATAAGAAACCCGCGCCTCACGGCGCGGGTGACTGTGGAGGATAATGTGAGCGTTACAGCGGCAATGGTAAATGAACTCAGGAAAGTAACCGGCGCGGGTCTGATGGACTGCAAGAAAGCCCTGACCGAGACCGGCGGCGATCACGAGAAGGCGATCGACTACCTCCGCACCAAGGGTCTGGCTGCTGCCTCCAAGAAGTCCGGCCGCGCGGCAACCGAAGGGCTGGTCGGCTCCTACATCCACGCCGGCGGCAAGATCGGCGTGCTGGTGGAAGTCAACTGCGAGACCGACTTCGTCGCCAAGAATGACAACTTCCAGGCGTTCGTCAGGGACATCGGGATGCATATCGCCGCAGCCTCGCCGCTTTACGTGCGTCGCGAGGAAGTGCCGGCCGAGCTGATCGAGCGCGAGAAGGCGATCTACCGCGAGAAGGCCAAGGAGAGCGGCAAGCCGGACGCCATCATCGAGAAGATCCTCGACGGCCAGATCAACAAGTTCTTCGCAGACATATGCCTCATGGAGCAGGCCTACGTGAAGGACCCGGACAAGACCATCGACACCTTGGTCAAAGAGACCATCTCCACCATCGGCGAGAACATGAGCATCCGCCGCTTCGCGAGGTTCGTCCTTGGCGAGGGGCTTGCCAAGAAGGAAAGCGATTTCGCGGCAGAGGTCGCCGCGGCGGCCGGTGTGTAACACGTCCCCAGGGAGCCGGCCATGAAAATGGGCGGCTCTTTTTTTATCCGCAGTAGGCCTTCAGCTTAAATATGGCAGGTGACAAAGATGTCGGAACCCTATTATAAAAGAGTACTTTTGAAGCTCTCCGGCGAAGCCCTCGGGGGCGAGCAGGGGTATGGCATAGACCCTAACACCATCACCGCCATCGCCCGCGAGGTGAAGCAGGTGGTTGAGCTGGGCGTCGAGCTCTCGCTGGTGATCGGCGGCGGCAACATCTTCCGCGGCCTGGCGGCATCCTCCAAGGGGATGGACCGCGCCAGCGCCGACTACATGGGGATGCTCGCCACCATGATCAACTCGCTCGCCATGCAGGACGCCCTGGAGAAGGTCGGAGTCGACACCCGGGTGCAGTCCGCGATCGCCATGGCCGAGGTGGCAGAGCCGTACATCAGGCGGCGCGCCATCAGGCATCTGGAGAAGGGGAGGGTGGTCATCTTCGGTGCAGGCACCGGCAATCCCTATTTCACCACGGATACCGCGGCGAGCCTGCGGGCCATGGAGATCGGCGCCGACGTGATCCTCAAAGGGACCAAGGTGGACGGCGTCTACTCCGCGGACCCGAACAAGGACCCCAAGGCCACGAAATACGAGACGCTCAGCTACCTTGAGGTGCTGAGGAAGGGGCTCCAGGTGATGGACGCCACCGCGATCTCGCTTTGCATGGACAACAGCCTACCGATCATCGTCTTCGATGTAACGACCGACGGCAACGTCGTCCGGGTTGTCAACGGGGAGCGGATCGGAACCCTCGTGAAGGAAGGAGAATAGCATGGTCAAGGATGTCATTTCCAACATGAACGTCCACATGGACAAGAGCATAGAGTCCCTCAGGAAAGACTACCAGAAGGTGCGCACCGGCCGCGCCAGCACCTCGCTTCTCGACGAGGTGAAGGTTGACAGCTACGGCTCCCTTTCCCCGCTGAACCAGGTGGCGACCCTCTCCGTTCCCGAGGCAAGGTGCATCAACATCCAGCCTTGGGACCCGAAGATGATCCAGCCGATCGAGAAGGCGATCATGAACGCGAACCTCGGGCTGACCCCTGCCAACGACGGCAAGGTGATCCGCCTGACCCTCCCGCCGCTCACCGAGGAGAGGCGCAAGGACATCGTGAAGCAGCTAAAGCGCGATGCCGAGGACGCCAAGGTAGCCCTCAGGAACATCCGCCGCGACGCCATCGACCAGCTGAAGAAGCTGGAGAAGGACAAGCAGATCTCCGAGGACGAGCTAAAGCGCGCCGAGAAGGACGTCCAGGACTCCACCAACAACCACGTGGCAAAGGTGGACGATGTGCTCCTTCACAAGGAAAAAGAGGTCATGGAGGTTTAACGGCCCCTGGGCGCAGGGGGGAGAGTCCCCCCTGCGCCAGCCGTGCGGCCGATTCACCTTTCGCGCAAACCCCCGATCATACGGGGATTTTTTGTTTTCAGGATGGTCATGGACAGCTTAGAGCCGAAAAACCTCCCAGTGCACCTCGCCGTGATAATGGACGGCAACGGCCGCTGGGCCAAGCAGCGCATGCTGCGCAGGATCGTTGGTCATCAAAAAGGGGTGGAGACCGTCCGGGTGATAGTCGAGGAATGCTCTCGCCTGGGGATCGGCTACCTCACGCTGTTCGCCTTCTCCGCCGAGAACTGGCTCAGGCCAAAGACCGAGGTCAAGGCTCTGATGGCGCTTTTGAAGCAGTACATCCGCGGCGAGACCGCGCGGATGATGCAAAACGACATCCGGTTCAACGTGATCGGCAACCGTGCCGACCTCCCCGAGGACGTGAACCTCGAGATCGGGAACGCCATCGGGAAGACCGCCGGCAACCGCGGCATGCTCCTTACCCTGGCGCTTTCCTACGGCAGCCGCCAGGAGATGGTCTCCGCGGCGAAAAAGCTCGCCGTGGAAGCCGCGGCGGGAAGGCTCGACCCCGAGAGCATCGACGAGCAGGCCTTTTCGGGCTCGCTCTTCACCGGCGGGATCCCGGACCCCGACCTGCTGATCAGGACCAGCGGGGAGATGCGCATCAGCAACTTCCTGCTTTGGCAGCTCGCCTACGCGGAGCTCTACTTCACCGAGGTGAACTGGCCCGACTTCGACAGGAACGAGCTGGCCCGCGCCTTCCGCGACTACCAGTCGAGGGAGCGCAGGTTCGGCATGACCAGCGAGCAACTTGGCAAAGAACAGCCCTAGGGCTTCGAGCTAAAGTCCCCCTGGGGGCGACCCCATAGGAGTCCGCCATCAAACGTCTAGCCACTGCAGCCGTGTTGCTGCCCCTCTTGATACTGTTCACCCTGAAGAGCACGGCTTTCCAGTTCTCCCTGCTGGTATCCCTGCTTGCTCTGGTCGGGCTTGACGAGTTCTACCGGATGGCGCTTCCTTCGCGCCGGGGCGAGGGCAGGGTGGCGGCCGTGGCCGGCGCCCTCTCCATTTTCACCATCTTCTCCGGCAACCCGGTATTCTCCCTGATGGCGCTCACCGCGCTTGTGCTCGGCTTTTGCCTGGTCGCGCTCTTCAGGCTCAAGGATATCCGCCAGGCCGCCGGGGACGCGGCGCTGGTGCTGATGGGCTTTCTCTACGTGCCGCTGCTTCTGGCGCACCTGGTCATGATCAGGATGCTTCCCCACGGGCTCTCCTGGCTCTTCCTGATCATGGTGATCGTCATGGCCGGAGACTCAGCCGCCTATTACGTCGGCTCCACGTTCGGGAAGAACCGGCTCTACCCCGCGGTGAGCCCCAAGAAGAGCATCGAAGGCTCCCTCGGCGGGTTGGCCGGGAGCCTGATCGGGGCATTCCTTGCCAGGTACACCTTCTTTCCCGAGCTGGGGGTGGCCGACTGCGTCGCCACCGCCCTGCTTCTCGGCGTGCTCGGGCAGTTGGGCGACCTGTTCGAATCGCTCATCAAGAGAAGCTGCGGCGTGAAGGATTCCGGCTCCATCGTCCCCGGCCACGGCGGCATCCTCGACCGGCTGGACAGCATCCTGTTTGCGGCACCGGCCGCCTTTTACTACGCCTACTTTCTGCTTAGCTGACGGTACGGGCTTTTTTGTTCTAAGTTCTGTCTTAGAGGCTAAACCTGGAACGTAACGTAGAACATAGAACATAGAACATAGAACATAGAACATAGAACATAGAACATA
>CAZFMI010000105.1:0-7423 GCA_964519915.1 uncultured Geomonas sp. | reverse complement strand
GAGAAGCCGAGCCTCCTTGCCTCCTCCACCACGCCCGAGAAGCGCTCCGCCTGCAGTTTCGTGAACCCGATCCCGTCGGGGTCGAGCTCGTCGGCGCTGGCGAAGTGCGAGAAGATCCCCTCTAGCTCCAGGTTCTTGAATTTTTTCAGCTGCTCCAGGAATTCGGGGGCCTGGTCGTGGGGGACGCCGAGCCTCCCCATGCCGGTATCCACCTTGAGGTGCACCTTCGCCTTGCGGTAGCACTTGATCTCCATGGCCGCCCGGTCGAGCGCCGCCGCCTGTTCCAGGGAGAAGAGCGCCGTCGAGATGTTCAAGCCGATGCAGCGCCTCTCCTCCCCCGGGTACACCCCTCCGAGGATGAGGACCGGGCGGTAGATGCCGCTCATGCGCAGCTGCACCCCTTCGGCGAGAAAGGCGACGGCAAAGGCGTCGACACCCAGTTTCTCCAGTTCCTCGGAGACGTACTGGAAACCGTGCCCGTAGGCGTCGGCCTTGACCACGGCCAGCAGGCCGCACCCTTGCGGCACCCTCTGCTTCACCAGTGCGAAGTTGTGGCGCAATGCGGCCAGATCTATCTCAACAACTGTAGGGCGGCTGTCCATAGATGTCCCGTTTCCTAAAGCGTAAAACCGTTGGCTACCGGGAGAAATCCGAGCTGAACCGGAGAACGGCAAGGAAAGGTTTGAACCCTGACGCTCGACGGTTTCTCAGATGTCCTCAGATTTTCTCCGTGGCAAGAGGTTTTGGGTTTTCCCGGAAAGCGAATGAAAACAGCCGGAAGGGTTCCGGCCAGAGATTTTTCTACCACTTCTGCCCTCCACTGTAAAGGCAAAAACCCGAAAGCGATTGACTTTGCAAGAGGATTCCATTATGTTTACGCGCAGCAGCAAAGCCAGCTAGGGGAGTTCGTAAGAACTGAGACAGGCGAGCCTGAACCCTTCGAACCTGATCCGGATAGCACCGGCGTAGGGAAGCGGCGCGAACTCCGAACTTCTGACACTGGAGCCGTGACCACCCGTCGCGGCTTTTTCAGTTCCAAAACCCCCAAAGGCCATCAGCCACAGAGAAGGTCCGAGGAAAACCGAGGAGAGCTTTGGGTGCAGTTTTTCCCGTTTTTGCCCGGAAGTCCTCAGATGTGCTCCGTGGCCGAAGGTTCATGTTTTCTTGAGAGGTTTTCTTGTTAAAACTCGTGGTTGACCATAGCGGCAGGCAGCGGCTCGTCGAGGGGCTCTACCTGATCACGGACCAGGCGGAACGCCTGATCCCCCGCGTGCGGGAGGCCCTCTCCTGCGGGGGGGTCGGCGTGCTGCAGTACCGGGACAAGGTGCGCAGCTACGAGCAGCGCCTGGAACTCGGACAGGAACTGAAGCACCTGTGCACGCAATTCCAGGTGAAGTTCATCGTCAACGACGACCTGGAACTCGCCCTGGCCCTCGACGCCGACGGCCTCCACCTGGGACAGGAGGACGGCGACCCGGCCGCGGCACGTGCGGCGCTCGGCACCAAAAAGTTGATCGGGATCTCGACCCACTCCCTGGAGGAGGCGCTCGCGGCACAGACGGCAGGGGCGGACTACGTCGGCTTCGGCGCCCTCTACCCGACCGGGAGCAAGGAGGTCGCATTCATCCAGGGGCCGGAAGGGCTTGCGCGGCTGAAGGGGAAGCTGAGGATACCGGTGGTCGCCATCGGCGGCATCACGAGGGACAACGCCTGCGCGGTGATAGATGCCGGAGCCGATGCCGTCGCGGTCATCTCGGCAGTGCTCTCGGCCAAATCCCCCGGGCTCGCCGCGACGGAGCTCTCGCTTTTGTTCAACAGGCGCAGCCTGCAGCCGCGCGGCGCCGTGCTGACGGTAGCCGGCAGCGACTCCGGGGGGGGCGCCGGCATCCAGGCCGACCTGAAGACGGTGACCCTGCTCGGGAGCTACGGCGCCTCAGCCATCACCGCACTCACCGCTCAAAACACCCGCGGCGTGTCCTCGATCCACCAAGTCCCGCCCGAGTTCCTCGCGCAGCAGATGGACGCGGTCCTCTCCGACCTGCCGATCGACGTGGTGAAGATTGGGATGCTCTCCTCCCCGGAGAACACCTCCATTGTCGCCGACAAGATCGCCGCCTACGCCATCAGGATGGTGGTCCTCGACCCGGTGATGAGCGCCAAGGGGGGAGCGTCCCTCCTCGAGGACGAGGCGGTTTCGGTACTGAAAAAGAGACTGATCCCGCTGAGCTACCTGGTCACCCCCAACATCCCGGAGGCGGAGATCCTCACCGGCCTCACCATCGCGGATACGGCAGGCATGGAACTCGCCGCCCGCGCGCTGCATCTCATGGGGGCGAAGCACGTGCTGGTCAAGGGGGGGCACCTCACCGAGGGGGTGGTCACCGACATCCTCTTCGACGGCAGCAGCTTCACCCGCTTCACGGCACCCAGGGTGCTAAGCCGCAACACCCACGGCACCGGCTGCACCCTGGCCTCCGCCATCGCAAGCTACCTCTCCCAAGGGGAGCCGCTACCGGGCGCGGTCCTCAGGGCGAAACTGTTCGTGACCCGCGCCATCAAGTTCGCCCAGCCGATGGGAAAGGGACACGGGCCGGTGAACCACTTCCTGGCAGCAAGAGACCAGGCCGAATCGTGAGACGCGGCCATCAAATAAAGGAGTAGCCATGACCCAGCTCGAATACGCCCGCAAGGGGATCATCACCGAGAAGATGAAAGCCGCAGCCCTCGCCGAGGGGGTCGATGCCGAGTTCATCCGCACCGGGATCGCCGCAGGCAACATCATCATCTGCCACAACAACAAGCACGCCAACGGCAAGCCGCTGGCGGTAGGGAAGGGGCTCAGAACCAAGGTGAACGCCAACATCGGTTCCTCCGCCGATGATCTGGATATCGAGAAGGAGCTGGAAAAGGCCCGCGTTGCCGTGGAAAGCGGCGCCGACGCCATCATGGACCTCTCCACCGGCGGGCCGGTGGACGAGATCCGCCGCGCCATCATCGCCCAGACCAGCGCCTGCATCGGCACGGTCCCGCTGTACCAGGCGGCCCTCGACGCGGTCAGGAACCAGAAGAAGGCGATCGTCGAGATGACGGTCGAGGACATCTTCAAGGGGGTGATCAAGCACGCCGAGGACGGCGTCGACTTCATCACCGTGCACTGCGGCGTCACCCGCGCCACCGTGGAGCGGATGAGGCGCGAGGGGCGCATCATGGACGTCGTTTCGCGCGGCGGCGCCTTCACCATCGAGTGGATGGCGCACAACAACATGGAGAACCCGCTCTTCGAACACTTCGACCGCCTGCTGGAGATCACCAAGGCCTACGACATGACCCTCTCGCTTGGCGACGGCTTCCGCCCCGGCTGCCTGGCCGACGCGACCGACCGCGCGCAGATCCACGAGCTGATCGTCCTGGGCGAGCTCACCCAGCGCGCCCAGGAGTACGGGGTCCAGGTGATGATAGAGGGCCCGGGTCACATGCCGCTGAACCAGATCGAGGCCAACATCCTGTTGCAGAAGAGGCTCTGCCACGGCGCCCCCTTCTACGTGCTGGGACCGCTGGTAACCGACATCGCACCGGGCTACGACCACATCACCTCCGCCATCGGCGGGACCATCGCCGCGGCCGCCGGGGCCGACTTCCTCTGCTACGTGACCCCTTCCGAGCACCTGAAGCTCCCAAGCGTGGAGGACGTGCGCGAAGGGGTCATGGCAAGCCGCATCGCCGCCCACGCCGCCGACATCGTCAAGGGGGTGAAGGGCGCCATCGAGAAGGACAACGAGATGGCGCGCTGCCGCAAGAAGCTCGACTGGGAGGGGCAGTTCGCCCTGGCCATCGACCCGGTCAAGGCAAGGCGCCTGCGCGAGGAGTCCGGCGTCGCCGAGCACGGCGCCTGCACCATGTGCGGCGAGTTCTGCGCCTACAAGGTGATGGACGACGCCACCGAGCGGGAAAAGGCCAACGCCGCCCAGGCCTGCTAGGCATCCCTGCTCCTCAACGCGGAAACAGCCATGCGGGCCCGACCCCGCATGGCTGTTTCCGTTTCCGGCTGCCGGCTCCTGCCATTTCTAGCCGGTTGCCGCCACTTCTCGTCAGGAAGGGTTCCGCCTGAAGCGCAGCGTCACGATGGTCCCCTTCCCCGGCTCGCTCCGGATCGACACCTCTCCCTCGTGCATCAGCATGATCGCCTTCACGATGGCCAACCCGAGCCCCGTCCCCGGCGCTTCCCCCGCACAACCGCCGGCATAACCCTTCGCCCCTACGCTACCTGCCGCATGCGCTCCTTCATCCGCTCCATCCCCGAGCCCTGGAACTCGAACTTCTCGCCGTGGTCCTTCATCATCAGCACGAACGCGCTCAGCATGTACTTCCTCTTGAAGCCGTCCTCCAGCTCGACGATTTCCTGCATCTTGTTGCCGTAAAACGACATGTAGCACTTCCCGAGCGCCTGGGTGACCTCCTCCATGCTCATCCGGTAAGGCTCCACGATGGGGGTGACCAGGTTGTACTTCGAGTAGTCGAAAACCCGGATGCGCTCCTTCATCTCCTTGTGGATCGGCGTGAACGGCATCGGGGTCACCACCGGGAAGACGGCGATGTCGGGATTGAGGTAGATGGCCGAGTCGATGGTGTTCTGGACCGATTCCCAGGTCTCGCCGGGAAAGCCGATCATGAAGGAGGCCTCGGTGATGATCCGCGCCTCGCGCAAGAGGTCCAGCGCCTGCTTGTTCTGCTCCAGGCAGGTCCCCTTGTTGAGGCTCCCCAGCACCTCCTTGTCCGCGCTCTCCGCGCCCAGGTAGACGTGGATGATGCCGGCGTCGCGGTACTTGTGCATGATGTCGGCGTCGCGGATGATGTCCTCCACCCGGGTCTCTATCAGGAGGTGGACGCCGAGCCGCTTCTCGATCAGGAGGTCAAGGAGGAGTTCCCAGCGTGCGCGGTGCTTGGTCGGATAGGCGTCGATCAGGGTGAAGAATTTCACCTGGTAGCTCTCGATGAGATGGACCATCTCCTCGATCACCTTTTCCGGCTTCCGGCAGCGCCAGTCCTCGCGCCAGAACATGCGCTGGCTGCAGAAGGCGCACTCCATGTCGCAGCCGCGCGAGGTGAGTATGGAGGCCATCCTGCCGCACGGCTCGACCAGGTAGTTGTAGTCGTTCCAGTCCAGGAGGTGCCAGGCCGGAGAGAGGGTGTCCAGGTCCTGTATGTGAGGCTGTTTCCCGGTGGCGAGCACCCTGTCCCCGTCGCGGTAGGCGATCCCCTTCACCCCCGTGGGATCCCCTCCCTGAAGCGCCGCCAGCAGCTCCTTCAGGGTCTGCTCGGGCTCGCCGGTGACGATGTAGTCGACCAGGTTGCCCCGCTCCTCCAGGATCTCCTCGTACATGAAGGTCGGGTGGGGGCCGCCCAGCAGGGTGACGATGGAGGGTTCCACCTCCTTGGCGAGGTTCAGGATCCTGAGCGCGTAGGGGACCGTGGCCGTGCTGATGGCGCCGGTGACCGGCAGGTAATCGATGGTCATGACGCAGTCGGGGCGGTAGTTTTCTATCTCCTGCCTGATCTCGTCGAAGGAGGCCCGCTTGTTCATCGCGTCGAATATCCGCGCCTCGTGGCCGGTGTCGCAGGCGGCGCCGGCGAGGTAGGCCAGATGCAGCGGGGGCCAGGTGCCGACGACCTGGACTCCCCAGCAGTGGTACGGTGCGGTTATGAAAAGGATCTTGCTCATCGTTTCTCCAAGGTTCTCGTGTCCTTCCTACTGCAATGGCCTAGCTCCCCGAACCCCACGGGTTCAGCTTCCCGATCACGAAGGAGCTGCCCATGATCAGCTTGGTGGCGCGCACCAGGTACCCCCGCCTGAAGGTGTCCTTCATGGTCATCATCTCCAGCATCTTCCCCATGTAGAACCTGCGGTAGCACTCGTTGAGCGCGCCCCGCACCTCCTTGATGCTCATGTTTTCCGGCTCCAGCACCGGCTCGATGAAGTTGTACCTGGCGTAGTCCTTTTCGCGGACCAGCGGCTCCAACCCGCCGTAGATCGGGCTGTAGGGCCAGGGGGTCAGCGCGAAGAAGTTGGCGCTGTCCGGGTTGCAATCCTGCGCCCGCTTCAGCGTCGCCTGCACCGAGGCCGGCGTCTCGTCGGGGAAGCCGAGTATGAAGGACGCCTCGCTGACGATGTCGTGCTCCCGGACGATGTCGAGCGCCTCCTTGGAGGCCTCCGCCCGCATCCCCTTCCCCAGCCGGTCCAGCCTCTGCTGGTCGGCCGACTCGATGCCGATGGAGATATGCACCACCCCCGCCTTCTTGTACTTCCAGAAGATCTCCCGGTCGCGGATCACGTCTTCGGCCCTCGCCTCCAGGATCAGGCGGATCGGCAGGGCCTTCTCGATCAGCGCATCCAGCAGGCTCTCCCAGCGGGCGCGGTCGCGGGTCGGCTGTTCGTCGGTCAGCAGGAAGACGTCGGCCCCGTAGCGCTCGTTCAGCCCGGCGATCTCCCCGGCCACCTTGAGCGGGTCGCGCGGCCGCCAGGAGTTGCTCCAGAACTGCTGCTGGGAGCAGAAGGCGCAGGCGTGGCTGCAGCCGCGCGAGGTGCTGATGGCCGCGAAGCGGGAGTCCGGGATGATGAAGTAGCTGTAAAGCGGCCACTCCAAAAGGTCCCAGGCCGCGGGGAGCGCGTCCAGGTCCTCGATGAGCGGGGGGCGCGGGGTGACGGCGATGCCCTCCCCTTTGCGGAAGGCGATGCCGGGCACGCCCGCCGGGTCCTCCCCCCGTTCCAGCGCGAGCAGCAGGCGGCGCAGCGGCTCTTCCCCCTCGCCTACCACGACGTAGTCCACCGCTGCCGTGGATTCCAGGATCTCCCGGTACATGAAGCTCGGGTGCACGCCCCCCAGGATGGTCACGGTCTCGGGGGCGACGACCTTCGCCAGTTCCAGCGTCTTCAGCGCGTCGCCTATGGTCGCCGTCATGGCGCTGGTCGCCACGTAGTCCGCGCCGCTTTGCCTGAGGCGGCGCTCGATCTCGGGGTAGCCGTCCCCCTTCGCCATGGCGTCGTATATCTCGGCCTCAACCCCCGCCCCGCGCGCGGCCCCCGCCAGGTAGACCACCCCCAGCGGCAGCCAGCGCCCGGCGATCTCAGGTATCCCGCTGTGGTAGGGGGGGGTGACGAAGATGATTTTCCCGGCTTTGGCAGCGCTCATCGTATCCCTTCCGGTCAAAGGCCCCTCACCCGGCCTGCGGCGCCCTCGCCCCCCCGGTACGGCTGCATCAGGTCGAGCAGCTCGTAGAAGCGCCCGGCATGCCCGCGCCTCCCCCCCTCGGCGCGCGAGCAGGCAAGCACCCCGCCCGGGGTCTTCAGGAACAGCATCTCCTGGCGCGGGAACCAGAGCCGCACCGGCAGCCAGCATAAAAGCGCCAGCGCGAAGCACACCCCCGC
>CAZFMI010000104.1:0-7710 GCA_964519915.1 uncultured Geomonas sp. | reverse complement strand
TGTCGCAAGTTCCTGAATTACCAGACCTTTGAAGAGATGTTCCACGTGGAACATCGGCTGATGCACGACGATGTCGGCATGCGACCCGTCCGCCACCGGCAGGAACTGTAATTTTTAACGCAAGATCTGTAGGAGCCGCATTCCTACAGGCAATGGGGTAACAGCCTCAGGCACAAATGGAGCAACGGCTTGATAGTTTATGACAAGAAATACGAGGTAATAGTGGTCGGCGCGGGGCATGCCGGTTGTGAGGCGGCGCTCGCCGCGGCGCGCATGGGTCGTGCCACCCTTATGCTCACCATCAACCTGGACGCCATAGCGCTCATGTCCTGCAACCCCGCCATCGGGGGGCTGGCCAAGGGGCACCTGGTAAAAGAGATCGATGCGCTGGGCGGCGAGATGGGGCGCAATATAGACGCCACCGGCATCCAGTTCCGTGTGCTCAATACCAAGAAGGGACCGGCGGTGCGCGCCTCACGCGCCCAGGCGGACAAGCAGCTCTACCGCCTGCGCATGAAGCACGTGATGGAGCAGCAGGACAACCTGGACCTGAAGCAGGTAGAGGTGACGGGACTGTATCTTGAGGATGGCGGGGTGGCGGGGGTCGACACCAGGGGCGGGGTGAGGTTCCTGGGGACGACGGTGATCCTGACCACCGGTACCTTCATGCGCGGCTTGATCCATATAGGCCTGGTGAACTACCCCGGCGGCAGGGCGGGTGACCTTCCCTCCATCGGCCTCTCCGACGGGTTGAAGGATCACGGCTTCGATGTCGGCAGGCTGAAGACCGGGACGCCGGCGCGGCTGGACGGGAGGACCATCGACTTCGGCAGGCTCGAGCCGCAGTACGGCGACGAGAACCCGATCCCGTTTTCCTTTTCCACCGGCAGCATCGACCAGCCGCAGGTCCCCTGCCATGTCGCCTACACCAATCCGAAGTCGCACGACATCATACGCAGCGGGCTGGACCGGTCGCCGCTCTATGCCGGCGTCATAGAGGGGATAGGGCCGCGATACTGCCCGTCCATCGAGGACAAGGTGGTTCGCTTCCCGGAGAAGGACCGCCACCAGACCTTCATCGAGCCTGAAGGGCGCGAGACGGTCGAGGTCTATCCCAGCGGCATGTCCACTTCGCTCCCCATCGATGTCCAGTGGGCGTTCTATCGCAGCATCGAGGGGCTGGAACGGGTGGAGATCATGCGCCCCGCCTACGCCATAGAGTACGACTACGTGAACCCGATCCAGCTGCATGCCTCGCTGGAAACCAAACTGGTGCGCAACCTCTACCATGCCGGCCAGATCAACGGCACCTCCGGTTACGAAGAAGCGGCGGCACAGGGGCTGATGGCCGGCATCAACGCAGCGCTGCGGGTGCAGGGAAAGGGCCCCCTGGTGCTCGGCAGAAGCGAGGCTTACATCGGCGTGATGATCGACGACCTCGTGACGCTGGGGACCAAGGAGCCGTACCGGATGTTCACCTCGCGGGCCGAATACCGCCTGCTGCTGCGCGAGGACAACGCGGACCTCCGCCTGAGGGAGAAGGGGCACGAGGTCGGGCTGGTGCAGGAAGAGGTGTACGCGTCCTTCGTGGCAAAAAGGGAACTGATCGATACGGAGCTGGAGCGCCTGGGAAGGGAGAGGGTGACACCCTCGGCGGCCGGTGAGGACTTCCTGGAGGAGTGGGACCTGGCAGGCATGCAGAACGCGATCAGCTACGAGCAGCTGTTGCGGCGCCCGGATTTCACCTGCCGGGACCTGGCCAGGGTATACCCGGGGATCATGAACCTGCCGGAAACGATACGCGAGCAGCTGGAGATACAGATCAAAT
Organism: uncultured Geomonas sp.; assembly: GCA_964519915.1. GTDB lineage: Bacteria > Desulfobacterota > Desulfuromonadia > Geobacterales > Geobacteraceae > Geomonas. The sequence goes on along the minus strand of CAZFMI010000104.1, from coordinate 5,882 downwards.
ACAAGGGATATATCGGCAGGCAGCTGGAGCAGGTGCAGCGAGCGGCCAAGCTGGAGGGCGCAAGGATCCCGGACGACATGGATTACGCCGCCATCTCGGGGCTATCGACCGAAGTGCGGGAGAAGCTGGCGCGCTTCCGTCCCGACACCCTGGGGCAGGCGTCGCGCATCCCCGGGGTGACCCCTGCCGGGATCACCATCCTCTCCATCGCGCTCAAGGCGAGGTACGGGAAATGATGCAGAGTGCCAAGGAGCTGCTGAAAAAAGGGGCCGCGGAACTGGGGATCGGGGTCAGTGACGCGCAGCTGGAGAGCCTGAACCTCTTCGCGGAAGAGTTGAAAAAATGGAACCGGAAGATAAACCTGACGGCCATCACCGATGACGAGGGGATCGCCGTCAAGCACCTGGTCGACTCCCTGAGCCTGCTGAAGGCGGTGCGCGGCCCGGGACGCCTGCTCGATATCGGTTCGGGGGGCGGCTTTCCCGGCATACCGGTGAAGATAGTGCAGCCTGACCTCGATATCGTCTCCGTCGATGCGGTGGTGAAGAAGGTCAGCTTCCAGAAGCAGGCGGTGCGTCTTTTGAACCTCACCGGCTTCAACGCCATGCACGTGCGCGCCGAGACCTTGGCCGAGCAGTACCATGACTACTTCGACTGGGTCGTGTCGAGGGCCTTCTCCGACATCCCTTCCTTTGTTGCCATGGCCATGCCGGTCCTGAAGCAGCAAGGGCGCATCGTCGCCATGAAGGGGAAAAACGCTGCGGAGGAAATAGCTGCCGCCGAGGGCGAACTGGCGAAATTGGGGGCGAGGGTGGAATCGGTGCAGGATTTCGCGCTGCCGGGCTCCGGCGACGCCAGGTCGCTGGTGATCATAGCCAAAATTTGATTGGCAAAATCTAATATGTTCTGTAGCGAGCAAAACAGCCACTTGAAAGGGTTTTGCCTTCAGTGGTAGGGGAAGGGTAATCCCTGTGCAGAAAAATGGATTCTAGGCGGCAATTTCGCAGCCTATTTTTTGTGCAGATCGGCCCTGTTTGTCGTTCCTCAGCCATCTCTGAAACCGGGAGCTCCTCGCCCCACCCCGACCCTCCCCCTGCAGGGGTGGGGACCTGGGGAGAGGGAATTCGGGCGGCGTCCCTCGAAGTCGGAGCCCTACCTTTTTCCTCCCCGGAAGTGGCGGGAGGGAAGGGGGGTGGCTGGTCCCTGCCACGCCCCCGGCTCGGGTTTGTGGGCGGGAGAGAAAAGGCGCCAGGGTGCCGCGGCCGTCGGATTTGTAATATCCGGAGAAGAGGGTATCCTCTGGAGCGTCGCAACTGACGGCAGCCAGTCGACCGGCCGCCGTAAAAAACCGTTTCCTTGCTCCCGCTGTTTCATCCTCATGGTGAAAAGTTCCCTTGCCGCCTGATATCCTTTCGCGCCGGAAAGAGCAATACTTTTGACAATTGCATGTTTTGTATGTTAAAAATAAAAACTTTTTTTGTTTACGCTGCGCTCTCCACATCTATTGAAGGAGGATGACAGATATGCATCATTTTCAATACAAAGGTGATGAGCTGTTTGCAGAAGAAGTTGCCATTAAGGACATCGTCGACGCAGTAGGAAGCCCGGTCTACATCTATGCGAAGGCGACGCTGGAAAGGCACTTCAAGGCGATGGATGATGCCTTCGCCGGGGCGCCTCATACCATCTGCTACTCCGTGAAGGCGAACTCGAACCTCGCCGTGCTGAAGACCTTCATCAACCTCGGCGGCGGGGTGGACATCGTCTCCGGCGGCGAGCTGTTCCGCGCCCTGTCCGTCGGCGTGGACCCGAAGAAGGTGGTGTACTCCGGTGTCGGCAAGAGGGACGACGAGATCGCCTATGCGCTCGAGAGCGGCATCCTCCTGTTCAACGTCGAGTCAGAGCAGGAACTGGACCGCATCGACGCGGTGGCCGGACGTATCGGCAAAAAGGCGGGCATCGCCATCCGCGTGAACCCGGATGTCGATCCCGGAACCCACCCGTACATCACCACCGGCCTCAAAAAGGCCAAGTTCGGTATCAATATAGAGCGCGCCCTGGAGCAGTACCGGCGCGCCCAAGGGCTTGCCAACCTCGAGATACTGGGCATCGACTGCCACATCGGCAGCCAGCTCACCAAGGTCTCCCCGTTCGTCGACGCCATCAAGAAGTTGAAGCGTCTGCTTGAGGGCGTGAGGGAGATGGGCATCGACATGAAGTACCTGGACCTGGGTGGCGGTCTTGGTATCCGGTACAACGACGAAGAGCCGCCGCTGCCGGAACACTACGGCTCCTCGATCCTCTCCGAGACCAGGGACCTCGGGCTGCACCTGCTGTTCGAGCCGGGGAGGAACCTGGTCGGCAACGCCGGCATCCTGGTAGGGAAGTGCCTCTACACCAAGAAGGGCGAGGAGAAGAATTTCGTCATCGTGGACGCGGGGATGAACGACCTGGCCCGCCCGGCTCTGTACGGCTCGTTCCACGGCGTGAAACCTGTGCTGCGCGACCAGGAAGGTGTCATCGAAGGCGACATCGTCGGCCCGATCTGCGAGTCCGGCGACTTCCTGGTCAAGGACCGCGAGATACCGAACTTCAAGCAGGGGGACCTGATCGCCTTCATGTCGGCCGGCGCCTACGGTTTCACCATGAGCTCCAACTACAACAGCCGTCCCCGCGTGGCCGAGGTGATGGTGGCCGGCGACAGGTTCGAGCTGGTGCGCGAGCGCGAGAAGGTCGAGGACTTGGTCAGGGGCGAGCGCGTCCCGTCCTTCCTGTAAAGGCTCTCCGGCTGCAACTGGACGAGGATCCGGCAGGCGGACCCGCAGAGATCCCGCCCACTGCGCACCGGGATCGATCGAACAACGACTTTACTATCAATAGTTTCAACCATAGGAGGTAGCCCATGTTCCAGGGAAGTATCGTAGCCATCATCACTCCGTTCAAAAACGGTGCGGTCGACGAAGAAAAGCTGCGGGAGTTGGTGGAGTTCCAGATAGAAAACGGAACCGACGCCATCGTCCCCTGCGGCACGACGGGGGAGTCCTCCACGCTGAGCTACGAAGAGCACGACCGCGTCATCGAGATCGTTGTAGAGCAGGTGAAGAAGAGGGTTCCCGTCATCGCCGGGACCGGCTCCAACTCCACCCACGAGGCGATCGAGATCACCAGGCACGCCAAGGAACTGGGCGCTGACGGCGCGCTGCTGGTCACCCCGTACTACAACAAGCCTTCCCAGGAAGGTCTCTTCCTGCACTACAAGGCCGTTGCCGACGCGGTCGCCCTTCCGCAGATTCTCTACAACGTGCCGGGGCGCACCGGCGTGAATCTCCTTCCGGAGACGGTGGCAAGGCTTTCCTCCCACGCCAACATCGTGGCCATAAAGGAAGCTACCGGTTCGCTGCAGCAGGCCTCCGAGGTGCTCGACCTTTGCGGCGACAACATCACCGTCCTCTCCGGCGACGACTTCATCACCTTCCCCATGATGGCCTGCGGGGCAAAAGGGGTGATCTCCGTGGTCGCGAACATCATGCCCAAGGAGGTTGCTGCGCTGACAGACGCCTTCTTCGCCGGGAACATGGAGGAGGCAAGGCGCCTGCACCTGCATCTTCTCAAGATCTCCAACGCGATGTTCATCGAGAGCAACCCGGTCCCGGTTAAGGCCGCGGCAGGGCTCATGGGCAAATGCGGCGACGAGGTGCGGCTCCCGCTGGCTCCGCTGCTCGAGGGGAACAAGGCGAAGCTCGTAGCGGTCATGAAGCAGTACAACCTCATCTAATTGCGTCACGATTGGACCAATCACCCTACCCCTCCCTGCCACGGGGAGGGGTATTGCACATATTACGGAGCGAACTCATGGTTAAGATAGCCGTTTGCGGGGCTGCGGGTCGCATGGGCGGCCGCATTATCGCAGCAGTAAAGGAAGCTGAAGGGGTGGAGATCTGCGGCGCGCTGGAGCGTCCGGGCCATCCCATGGTGGGGCAGGATGCCGGGTACAACGCCGGCCTCGGTCCCATAGGCGTCACCATCAGTGACGACCTCAACGCCGTCGTGCAGGGGTGCGACGTGCTGATCGACTTCACCGCGCCCAAGGTCTCCCTGAAGAACCTGGAAGTCTGCGCGCTTTACAAGAAGTCGATCGTCATCGGCTCCACCGGCTTCACCCCGGAAGAGCGCGCGCTTGCAGCGGAACTCGCCCGCGAGATCCCGGTCATCATCGCACCCAACATGTCGGTGGGGGTGAACGTCTGCTTCAAGGTGCTGGCCGACGTGGCCAAGATCCTGGGAGAGGATTTCGACGTCGAGATCGTCGAGGCGCACCACCGTCTGAAGAAGGATTCCCCGTCCGGGACCGCGGTCAGGATGGGGGAAGTGGTCGCAGGCGCGCTCGGGCGCGACTACAACAAGGTAGCCAACTACCACCGGGAAGGGATCTGCGGCGAGCGTACCCACGAGGAGATCGGCATGCAGACCGTGCGCGGCGGCGACATCGTCGGCGAGCACACCGTGTACTTCATCGGCATGGGGGAGCGGGTCGAGGTCACCCATCGCGCCCACACCCGCGACATGTTCTCCAGGGGCTCAGTGCGTGCCGCCAAGTGGGTGGTGACGGCGAAGCCCGGCGTATGGGACATGCAGGACGTGCTCGGTCTGAGATGAATTAATTCCGGCGGCCCCCGCGCCGCCACATAGCTTACCTTTGGAGGAATGCGTGGCAAAGATAAACGACAACTATTTGAAACTCAAAGCAGGGTACCTTTTCCCGGAGATCGGGCGCCGCGTGCGCGCTTTTGCCGCCGCCAACCCGGAGGCGAAGGTGATCCGCCTCGGGATCGGCGATGTCACCCAGCCGCTCACCCCGACCATACTGAAGGCGTTTCACGATGCGGTTGACGACCTCGCCAGCGAAAACTCCTTCATGGGATACGGGCCGGAGCAGGGGTACGACTTCCTGATCGACGCGATCATCGAGAAGTCCTACAAGCCGCTGGGCGTCGACCTGAAGACCACCGAGATGTTCATCTCCGACGGCTCCAAGTGCGACTGCGCCAACATCCTGGACATCTTCGCGCTGGACAACACGGTGGCCATCGGCGACCCGGTCTACCCGGTCTACAACGACACCAACGTCATGATCGGCCGCACCGGCGAGGCAGACGAGAAAGGGTACTACAAGGGCCTGGTCTACATGCCCTGCACCGAGGAAAACGGCTTCTTCCCGGCCTACCCGAAGGAGAAGGTGGACATGATCTACCTCTGCTTCCCGAACAACCCGACCGGGGCCGTGGCTACCAAGGAGCAGCTCAAGGGGTGGGTCGATTACGCCCTCGCCAACGACTCCATCATCCTCTTTGACGCCGCCTATGAGGCGTTCATCACCGACCCGTCCATCCCGCACTCCATCTACGAGGTGGAAGGGGCCAGGCGGTGCGCCATCGAGTTCCGCTCCTTCTCCAAGACAGCCGGCTTCACCGGCGTCCGTTGCGGTCTGGTGGTCGTTCCCGAGGAACTTGAGGGGACCACCACGAACGGCGAGAAGTACAGCTTCAACAAGCTCTGGCTGCGCCGCCAGACCACCAAGTTCAACGGCGCCTCTTACCCTGTGCAAAAAGCCGCCGCTGCGGTTTACTCGGAGCAGGGTTGGCAGGAGACCAGGGCCAACATCGACTACTACATGGAGAATGCGCGCATCATCCGCGAGGGTCTGGCCGCGGCCGGCCTTACCGTGTACGGCGGCGTGAACGCTCCCTACATCTGGCTGAAGACCCCGGCAGGTCTTTCCTCCTGGGACTTCTTCGACAAGCTCCTGAACGAGTGCAACGTGGTGGGGACCCCGGGCAGCGGCTTCGGCCCGAGCGGCGAGGGGTACTTCCGCCTCTCCGCCT
>CAZFMI010000103.1:0-7792 GCA_964519915.1 uncultured Geomonas sp. | reverse complement strand
GCCAGACCGATCATCATGGTGGTGAGGATCTTGCCGGATGCGCCGGGGTTGCGGGAAACGCCTTCTACTGCGCTCTTAACTGCGAGACCCTGACCGATGCCGGTGCCGAGGGTGCCGAGAGCCATGCCGATGCCTGCTGCGAGTACACACATAGTAAAAAATTCCATTTGTTTCTCCTTTGCCGCGTATTTTTCCTAAACAGTATAGGAATTAAAAGCTGTTCTAAGTTCTATGTTCGGGGTTCCATGTCGAAGGCTCTTGGTTTCGGGGTCCTAACGTAGCACGTAGACCTAGAACCGCCTCTCAACAAGTTCCTAGTGCGCATGCTCCAGCGAGCCCTGGATGTAGATCATGGCCAGCAGCATGAACACGAACGCCTGGATGAAGGAAACCAGCACGCCCATCAGCATCATCGGCAGCGGTACCAGGAACGGCGCCAGGCCGAAGAAGATGATCAGGACGAGCTCGTGGCCGTTCATGTTGCCGAAGAGACGCAGGGTCAGCGAGATCACGCGGCTAAGGTGGCCGATGACCTCGATGAAGAACATCATCGGCGCCAGCCAGGCGATGGGGCCGAGGAAGTGCTTGATGTAGCCGGCGCCGTGATGCTTCACGCCGACGATGTGGGTGGTCACGAAGACGACGACCGCGCAGGCAGCAGTGGTGTTGATGTTCGCCGTCGGCGGGAAGAAGCCAGGGACCAGGCCGATCAGGTTGGACACCAGGATGAACAGCGCCAGGGTGGCAACCAGCGGAAAGAACGGCCTGCCGTGCTCGCCCATGGTCTCCACCAGCATGTTCTCGATGCCCCCCACGATCACTTCCATGAAGTTCTGGGTGCCGGAAGGAACGGCCTGCAGCTTCTTGGTGGCGACGATGGAGAGAAGAACCAGGCCGATCATGATCAGCCAGGTATAGACGACGGCGTCTGCACCGGCCTCAGAGAAACCGAGGGGGTGAAGCAACTCGCGGAAAAACTGAAGGAAAAGATACGGATGAATCATTGCTGCTCGCCTCCTTTGCGGGTGGACAAATATATTGAAAAAGCGGTTATGTTAACAACCAGTACCGAAAGTCCCAGCAGCAGGCCGAAGATGTCGACCCCCAGGCGGACGATCAAAAGGTACAAAATGGCCGCCATGATGGCGAGCCTCAAAAGGTAGCGCAGTATCGCGAAGCGGGACGCGTTGCGCGGATGCAACTGCAGGGCCGCCTCGAGCCCCCTCCTCATCCAGAGGAAATTGGCCGTGGCCAGGAGCCCGCCGAGCAGGAGCGAGCCTCCGAAACTGGGGGAGACCAGAAGCGCGCAGGCAAGGCCGGCTACGGCACTGAGCAGCAGGCTTGCTCCCACCAGCCGGGAGAAGATGTTACTCTCGTTTAGTCTTGTCGCCGTCATCGCGCAGTTCTTTTCCGGCTAATATGAAGATGTTGCGGAAACCTGCCGCAACGCCGAAGAAAAGAAAGATGAAGAAAAACCAGGGCTCCGTACCCAACCATTGGTCGAGTTTCAGTCCCACGTACACGCCGATGGCGATGGCGACCGCGAACGAGATGCCCATCGTGGATACCATCCCGAGGGTTCTCAGCAGGTTCTTCTTTTCCTGATCCATGTCGGCTGTCCTCTTTCCCGTATACAAATGACGGGGTAGAAAACCAAGGCTAAATAGCACGGTAGCGGTGCCGATGTCAATTTATTTCCTGAGCGCCCCCTCAACAAAAATAACGATTTATCCGGCCATGCCGCTTTTCCCGCCGGGTTTCCGGCGAGGCCCCCGCCCATTTTACCAGTTCGGCCGCGACGGCGCCATGGGCATAGAGCTGCGCTCGCAAGGGGCGCGGGCGTTGCGGCGCCATGATGTCTGAGTAGAATGTGAGGGTCGTCCCATGTTGCTCTGCCCGCGCCTTCTGCCGGCCCGCGCCGAGCAAAGGACCGGAGACCCAGGGAGGTGTCGCATGTCCGCACGACTTGGCGAGATGCTGCTCAAGGTAGGGGCCCTGACGCAGGGGCAGCTGGAACAGGTGCTGAACGCCCAGTCCATCTATGGCGGGAGGCTCGGCACCAACCTGGTCGAGATGGGGTTCGTGGAGGAAGAGGAACTGGCGTACGTGCTCAGCGAGCAGCTCGGGGTCCCCTATGTCGATCCGGCGGAACTCAGGGCGATCCCGGAGCCCTTGCTCGCCATCCTCCCCCTTGAGATGGTGCAGCGCTACCGCGTGCTGCCTCTCGCTCTGGACGGCAGGCGCCTTACCCTGGCCATGGCCAACCCCTCCGACTTCCAGGCGCTCGACGAGATGGCTTTCGGCACCGGGCTGGTCATCACGCCGCGGGTCTGCTCCGAGCTGAGGTTGAGCATCGCCCTGGAGCGGTTTTACGGCATCAAGCGCACCATGCGCTACATCCCCGTCGAGGGAGGGGTGAGGTCGCGTTTTGCAGCTGCGGTAGCGACCAACGCCTCCGACGCTGCCGCGAAGGAGCCTCCCTGGGGTGGGGGAGGGGACGTCAACACCCCGGAGCGGGTTTCCGTGAAGGAACTGGCGCAGCTCCTCTCCGGTGCCTGGGGCGAGGATGAGGTGGTCCAGGCCCTGCTCTCCTACGTGGCCGGAGAGTTCGACCGGGGTGCCTTCCTGCGCCTGAGGGGGGGCACGGCCCACGGGGTTCGAGCGGTGGGGGACGGAATGCCGTTGCAAGGCTTCTCCGGCTATGTTGCCCAGCTTGCGCAGACCCGGCAGTTGAAGCGGGTGGTTGAGGAAAAGCGGCTTTTCCTGGGGGAGATGGCGGCGGACGACGCCGACGCTGCGCTATTAAGGGCGATGGGGGGGAATGTCCCGGCGCCGGCACTCCTGGTTCCCGTTTCACTGAAGGGGCGGGTGGCGGGGGTGATCTGCGCCAACGATCGGAGAGGGAGGCTCGGAGGAGGGGTGTTCGAACTGCAGCGGGTGGCAGTCATGGCCGGGCTCAGCTTCGAGATGCTTTCCTTGAGAAAAAGGATCATGACCGGGTAGGGGGGGCTGCGACCGCCCCTCGCGAAAAAAAATTCCGGGGATCGACCCGCATCGAAAAACAAAGGCGCCCGTATCGGATACGGGCGCCTTTGTTAATTAACAACCGGAGCTCAAGCCAGAGATGCGGGGGCGCCGGGATTAGGAGGAGATCATCGCAGTTTCGGCCGGTTGCCGCTGAGGCTGCGCTAATACCCTGTTCCGGCCGTCCGCTGCTGCCATGCTAAAGCGCCTTGAAGCTCCTGGCCGCGGCGGCGATGGTTTGTTCCAGGTCCTCCGTCGTGTGGCTGATGCCGACGAAGGCGGTCTCGAACTGCGAGCAGGCGAGGTAGATCCCCTCCTGCAGCATGTGCTGGAAGTATTTGGCGAAGGCCCCGGTGTCGCACTTGGCGGCGCTGTCCCAGTCGTACACCGGGTCCTTGGAGAAAAAGCCGCAGAACATGGAGCCGACCCGGGTGGAGTAAAGAGGTACCCCGGCGTCCTTGGCGGCCTTGGCGATCCCCTCGGCCACGAAGGCGCTCTTCTCCTCGAGCTTCTGGTAGAACCCGGGCGCCTTCAAAAGCTTCAGGGTCTCGATGCCTGCCGACATCGCCAGCGGGTTGCCGGAAAGGGTGCCGGCCTGGTAGACGCCGCCGGCGGGCGAGAGCTGCGACATGATCTCCTTCCTCCCCCCGAAGGCCCCGACCGGGAGGCCGCCGCCGATGATCTTGCCGAGCGTGGTGAGGTCGGGGGTGACGCCGTAGAGTTCCTGCGCGCCGCCGTAGGCGACCCTGAAGCCGGACATGACCTCGTCGAAGATCAGCAGGATCCCTTCCTCGCTGCAGATGCTCCGCAGCCCCTCCAGAAAACCCTCCCTCGGGGGGACGGTGCCCATGTTCCCCGCCACGGGCTCGACGATGACGCAGGCGACGGTCCCCCGGTTAGCGGCGACCAGCGCGCGCACCGATTCGAGATCGTTGTAGGTCGCGGTGAGGGTGTGCTTCGCCAGGTCGGCGGGGACGCCAGGGGAGTCGGGCACGCCGAAGGTGGCGAGGCCTGAGCCGGCCTTCACCAGGAGCGAGTCGGAATGGCCGTGGTAGCAGCCGGAGAACTTCAGGATGTTGTCGCGGCCGGTGTACCCGCGTGCCAGGCGGATCGCGCTCATGGTCGCCTCGGTGCCGGAACTCACCATGCGCACCATCTCGATGGAGGGGACCGCGTCGATCACCATCTCGGCCAGGGTGATCTCCAGCTCGGTCGGGGCGCCGAAGCTCGCGCCGCTGTCCGCGGCGCCCTTGATGGCGGCCACCACCTGCGGGTGGCAATGCCCGAGGATCATCGGCCCCCAGGAGCCCACGTAGTCGATGAAGGCGTTGCCGTCCTCGTCGAAGATCCTGGGACCCGCGGCCTTCTTGATGAAGAGCGGATCGGAGCCGACGGACCTGAAAGCGCGCACGGGGCTGTTTACGCCACCGGGGATGGACTGTATCGCCTGTTGAAAGAGTTTCGACGAGCGGCCGGTTTGCATAGGTAGAGTCTCCTAACTGGTTGTTAATTATTAAATAATGGGAAGTTTGGTAGCATAGGCGCGATTGGTCTGTCAAGAATTAAAAAAAATTTGGGGGCAAGGGTGCGGCGGAGGTGCGCGGCGACGGCGACCGGCGGTAAGTGCGCGAAAAAAGTATACGGTTTTTGTCGAAGGGGCCAAAGATATTAGGATAATTTTGTCTTGACAAAGTGGGCGAAATGAAATAATTTTCTGTCCCGATGTTGTATACAGTATACTTTTTTGGCGGTGCCTGTTTTCCCGTTTCTCGGAAAGCTCAGGGCTTGGACGGTCAAGAAGCGTGCAGTATACGGCATTTCGGCGCGCACGCAACAGAAATATAACATACTTGGGAGTACGGGAGGATAGGGATGCTTGGTGCTTATCTGCCAATCTTGGTGCTGGTTGTCATAGCGGTCTTGTTCGGCTTGGGTTCGGTGGTCATGTCCACCCTCATCGGCCAGAAGAAGCCGTCGGAAGTGAAGCTTGCGCCTTACGAGTGCGGTTGCGAGCCGGTGGGCTCCGCACGCGAGCGGTTCTCGATCAAGTTCTACCTGATCGCGATGCTCTTCATCCTGTTCGACATCGAGGCGGTCTTCCTGTACCCGTGGGCAGTCCTCTTCAAAAGGCTCGGCGTCTTCGGTCTGGTGGAGATGGGGATCTTCATTGTCATTCTCTTCGTGGGATACGTATACGTTTGGAAAAAAGGAGCACTGGAATGGGAGTAGATCAGCCGCTTGGCGAAAACATCATAACCACTTCCCTGGACAGCCTCGTTAACTGGGCTAGGAAGTCCTCCATCTGGCCGATGACCTTTGGTCTTGCCTGCTGCGCGATCGAGATGATGGCGACCGGTGCGGCCAAGCACGACCTGGACCGTTTCGGCATCATCTTCCGCGCTTCACCCCGCCAGGCCGACTGCATCATCATCGCCGGCACCGTGACCAAGAAGATGCTTCCGGTCATCCAGACCGTGTACGAGCAGATGCCGGAACCGAAGTGGGTAGTAGCCATGGGCGCCTGCGCATGCTCCGGCGGCGTCTTCGACACCTACAGCGTCGTGCAGGGGATCGACGAGGCTCTTCCGGTCGACGTCTACATCCCGGGTTGCCCGCCGCGTCCTGAGGCGCTGCTCTACGGCCTGATGAAGCTGCAGGACAAGATCGGCAAGGAGCGCAACTCCTTCGGCTCTTCCATCGGCTTGGGCGATAGACTGGAACCCGCCGCTTAATCTACAACGACCAAAGGGAAAGGTAAGGCTGACATGGCAGAAAACAATCGCGCTGTAGTGAAGCTGAAGGAGCGTTTCGCAGATTCCGTCCTCGACTGCAAGGAGTTCCGCGGAGAGGTTACGGTGACCGTTAAGAAGGAGAGCATCCTGGAGGTGCTCAAGTGCCTGAGGGACGATCTGCGCTACAACTTCTTGACCGACGTCACCGCGGTCGACTACCTGGGCCAGGACCCCCGTTTCATGGTGGTCTACCACCTCATGTCCATCCCGAACAAGGACCGGATCAGGGTCAAGGCGCCGGTAACCGAGGCCGACTGCTCCATCGATTCCGCCACCGGGCTTTGGAACTCGGCCAACTGGCTGGAGCGTGAGGCCTACGATCTCATGGGCGTCACGTTCAAGAACCACCCGAATCTGGTGCGCATCCTGATGACGGACGACTGGGTGGGGCATCCGCTCCGCAAGGACTATCCCCTCCAGGGACCCGACCGTGAGCCGTACAAGGGGCGTCTGTCGTAAGGCTGACGAGTTCTAACTAGGGACGATTTCCATCTCCAAAAAATAGAGGCGATCAATGGCTAGCGAAATAATGACACTGAACATGGGGCCCCAGCACCCCAGTACCCACGGCGTTCTCAGGCTCATAGTAGAGCTGGACGGCGAGGTGATACAGAAGATTACCCCTCACATCGGCTACCTGCACCGGGGCGTGGAGAAGCTCTCCGAGCACCGCACCTACCACCAGGCCCTTCCCCTCACGGACCGCCTCGACTACCTGGCGCCCATGAGCAACAACCTGGGATACGTGCTGGCCGTTGAGAAGCTGCTCGGCATCCAGGTTCCCGAGCGGGCCGAGACCGTTCGCATCATCATGGCCGAGCTGACCCGTCTCAAGAGCCACCTGGTCTGGATCGCCTGTCATGCGCTCGACATCGGCGCCATGACCGTGTTCATCTACGCCTTCCGCGAGCGCGAGAAGGTGATGGAGCTCTACGAGATGATCTCCGGCGCCAGGATGACCTCGAACTACTTCCGCGTGGGCGGGCTCTCCCGCGAGCTGCCGGAAGGTTTCGAGAGCGCCGTCAAGGAGATCGTGGACACCTTCCCCGGGCACTTCGACACCTACGAGGGGCTCCTCACCAAGAACACCATCTGGCTGCAGAGGACCATCGGCAACGGCGTGATCTCCGCGGAGGACGCCATCGACTTCGGCATCTCCGGCCCGGCCCTCAGGGGCTCCGGCGTCGATTTCGACCTGCGCCGCGACATCCCCTACGCCGGCTACGAGAACTACGACTTCAAGGTGCCGGTGGGCGAGAACTGCGACACCTTCGACCGTTACAAGGTGCGCCTCGTCGAGATGCGCGAGTCCGTGAAGATCATCGACCAGGCGCTGAAGCGGCTGAAGCCCGGACCGATCCTGGCCGACGCGCCGCAGGTCTGCTACCCCCCCAAGGAGAGCGTGTACAACTCCATCGAGGGGCTGATCCACCACTTCAAGATCGCTTCCGAAGGCTTCCCGGTTCCCGAGGGGGAGGTCTACCAGGGGATCGAGGCTCCCAAGGGGGAGCTTGGCTACTACATGGTATCCGACGGCGGCACCAAGCCGTACAGGATGAGGATCCGCCCGCCTTCATTCGTGAACCTGGGCGCCATCGAGAAGATGGCCAAGGGCTCCATGCTGGCCGACCTGGTGGCGATCATCGGAACGCTCGACATCGTTCTTGGCGAAATTGACCGGTAATACAAACGATAATTAAAGGAGATGGGGTAAATGTCTAACGCTCCAGCCGAAGAAATTCCGGCCGAAGAAGTTGATCTCACCGAGGCCAACGAAGTAATCGACAAGTACCTGACGCTGCCGGGCAACCTGATGCCGGTACTGCAGGGGATTCAGGATGCCTACGGGTTCGTCCCCAAGCCGACCATCGACCTGGTTGCGGAGAGGCTGAACGTCTACCCGAGCCAGATCTACGGCGTGCTGACCTTCTACGCGCAGTTCCACCTGAAGCCGCGCGGCAGGTACATCATCAGGG
>CAZFMI010000102.1:0-7982 GCA_964519915.1 uncultured Geomonas sp. | reverse complement strand
GAAGTACACCACCTACGGAGGCGCCCATGAACCGCCGGTTTGCATCTTATGCAGCTTTGCTTCCCATCGCCGTATGGCTACTCGCCGCCAGGCCCGCCGATTCCCAGGCCGCCGCTGCCGCCGCTGCCGCCGCTCCTGCCGCTCCTGCCGCTCCTGCCGCTCCTGCCGCTCCTGCCGCTCCTGCCCCAGGGCCGCAGGACGACGCGGCCGACGCACAGGCGCTCAAGGTTGCCCAAGCGAAGCTGGCAGCACTTGCCCGGGAAGTGAGCCCGGAGACGGCGCCGGCCAAGGCCTCCAAGGAAAAGGCTACTGTCAAGAAAAAGAAAGCCGCTGCCGCCAGGAAGAAAAAAAAGCCGGCCAAGGGCGCAGCCAAGGGCACCTCAAAGGCCAAGGCCAAGGGAAATAACGAGGTGAAGGCAAATGCCGCCGGGAGGCGCCTGACCCAGGCACAAGTGCAGGGAATCCTCTCCACCACCCGGGACTTCTCCGGCTACGACCTGAGCGGGCTGAACCTGGTCGGCCTCGACCTGAGCGGCGCAAGGTTCAACCGGGCGAACCTCCAGTCGGCCAACCTGGAGCGCAGCGACATGTCGGAGACCGACCTTGAACTCGCCGATCTCACCGGCGCCAACCTGCGCGGCGCCTCTTTGAATCAGGCACGCGTCAGGGGTGCCAGGATGGCGGGTGCCAAGATGGAAGGGGCTATGTGGACCGACAAGACCATCTGCCGGAAAGGTTCGGTAGGGAGCTGTGTGGAGTAGATAGCGGAAAAGCCCGCCGTTGCGCGAAATTCCGACCTCCGGCATTTGAAGGGGGGAGGGAGTCCCCAGAACAATACCCAATAAAAAAGCCCCGGGAGCAAGCAGCTCCGGGGCTTTTTTGTCGTTTAAAGCTAGCTTTAAACCCTGGTCACATTGGCGGCCTGGAGACCTTTCGGACCCTGCTGCACGTCAAAGGTGACGGAATCGCCCTCTGCGAGAGATTTGAAGCCGTCGCTCTGGATGGCGGAGAAGTGCACGAATACATCCTCCCCGTTCTCCTGCTCGATGAAACCAAAACCCTTGCTGTCATTGAACCATTTGACTACACCTTTTGCCATTACACCTTCTCCTGTCGCTGCTTTACGATTGATCTGCCGGGACCGGCCCCGGCACTAGGTAAAGATTTTATGCAGCGCTTTTACCGGTGTCAAGCGCTTTTGCAATTTTTTATTTCTCGTAATCCATCTCGGCCATGCGCTTGTAGAGGTCGAAACGGCGTGCAGTCAGCTCGGTGGAGCGTGCCATCAGGGCGGCCGCTGCCTCCGGGTTGTTCTTCTTCAGGACGCGGTAGCGGTTCTCACCGTAGGCGTACTCTTCGAGGGTGATGCTCGGGTCCTTGCTGTCCAGGACCAGCGGGTTCTTGCCCTGCTCGGCCAGAGCCGGGTTGTAACGGACCAGCGGCCAGTGGCCGGAGGCAACGGCGCGCTTCTGGGTCTCGACGGCGGTGGCCATATCGATGCCGTGGGCAATGCAGTGGCTGTAGGCGAGGATCAGGGACGGACCGTCGTATGCCTCGGCCTCCATGAACGCCTTCACCACCTGCGCCGGGTTGGAGAGCGCCACCTTTGCCACGTAGACGTTGCCGTAGGCCATGGCGATCATCGCCAGGTCCTTCTTGGCCTGCGGTTTTCCGCCTGCAGCGAACTGGGCCACTGCGCCCATCGGGGTGGACTTGGAGGCCTGGCCGCCGGTGTTGGAGTAGACCTCGGTGTCGAGGACCAGGAGGTTCACGTTCTTGCCGGAGGCGATGACGTGGTCCAGGCCGCCGTAGCCGATGTCATAGGCCCAGCCGTCGCCGCCGACGATCCAGACCGATTTCTTCACCAGGTAATCGGCGATGCCGAGCAGCTTCTTCGCTGCGGGCTCGTTGCAGCCAGCCAGCGCATCCTTCAACTGGGCGACGCGGGCGCGCTGCGCCTCGATGCCGGCCTGGTTGGACTGGTCGGCTGCCTTGATCTCCTGCATCACGCCCTTCACCGCAGCGCATGACTTGCAGCTGCAGTTCGCCAGGGTGTCGATGAGCTCTGTCGCCGCCTGGTTGAACTTGTCTACGGCGAGCCTCATGCCGAAGCCGAACTCGGCGTTGTCCTCGAAAAGCGAGTTGGACCAGGCCGGGCCGCGCCCGTTCTTGTCCTGGCAGTACGGCGTGGTCGGGAGGTTGCCGCCGTAGATGGAGGTGCAACCGGTCGCATTGGCGATCAGGGCGCGGTCGCCGAAGAGCTGCGACATCAGCTTGATGTACGGGGTCTCGCCGCAGCCGGCGCAGGCGCCGGAGTACTCGAACAGCGGGCGGGCCAGCTGGCTCCCCTTCAGGGTGTCGAGCTTGACCAGAGCCGGGTCCGTTTCAGGGATGGCGAGGAAGAAGTCGTAGTTGGCTGCCTCGGACGCACGAAGCGGCGCCTGGAACTGCATGTTGATCGCCTTGTGCTTCGGGTCCTCCTTGGACTTGGCAGGGCAGTTCGCCACGCAGGCGGCGCAGCCGGTGCAGTCCTCCGGTGCCACCTGGATGGTGCACTTCATCCCCTTGAACTCGTTGCCGCGTGCCTCGGTTGACTTGAAGGTCTCGGGAGCGCCGGAGAGCTTGTCTGCGTCGTAGATCTTCATCCTGATGGTGGCGTGCGGGCATACGAAGGAGCAGATGCCGCACTGGATGCAGAGTTTCTCGTCCCAAACCGGGATGTCGACGGCGATGTTGCGCTTCTCGTACTGCGAGGTGGCGGTCGGGAAGGTGCCGTCTGCCGGGAGCATGGAGACCGGCACGTCGTCGCCTCTGCCGGCGATGAGCTGCGCTGTGACTTCCTGCACGAACTTCGGCGCGTGGGCGCCGACCACGGCCGGCTTCTTGATCGAGCTGGTTGCCTTTGCCGGGACGGTGATTTCGAAGATGTTCTCCAAGGCAGCATCCACCGCCTTGTTGTTCATCTCCACGACCTTCTCGCCGGACTTGCCGTAGCTCTTCTTGATCGCGTCCTTGATGGCGGCGATCGCGGTGTCGAGCGGCATGATGTTGGAGATCTTGAAGAACGCCGTCTGCATGATCACGTTGATCCTGGCGCCCAGTCCCAGCTTCTCGCCGAGCGCTATGGCGTTGATGACGTAGAACTTCAGCTTCTTGTCGATGATCTGCTGCTGCACCTCGACCGGCATGGCGTTCCAGACCTGGTCCTTGTCGTCAGTCAGTGAGCAGAGGAGGAAGGTGCCGCCGACCTTGGCGCGGGAGAGCATGTCGTACTTCTCCAGGAAGGAGAAGTTGTGACAGGCGACGAAGTCGGCCTGGTCGATCAGGTAAGGGGAGCGGATCTCCCCCTTGCCGAAGCGCAGGTGCGAGGTGGTGACGGTGCCGGCCTTCTTGGAGTCGTAGACGAAGTAGGCCTGGACGTTGTTGTCGGTCTGCTCGCCGATGATCTTGATGGAGTTCTTGTTGGCGCCGACGGTGCCGTCGGAGCCCAGGCCGAAGAACATAGCCGCATAGGTGCCGGCGGAGGGGTTCACGAATGCCGGGTCGAAGTCGAGCGAGCAGTTGGTGACGTCTTCCTTGATGCCGACCACGAAGTGGTTCTTCGGCTTGTCCTGCTTCAGGTTGTCGAACACGCCTTTCGCCATGCCGGGGGTGAACTCCTTGGAGCCCAGGCCGAAGCGGCCGCCCACCACAACCGGGTAGGATTTGAACGCGGTCAGTCCGTCGCCCATCGCCTCTCCGATCGCGGTCCTGAAATCGAGGTAGAGCGGCTCGCCCAGGGAGCCGGGCTCCTTGGTGCGGTCGAGAACTGCGATCTTCTTCACCGAGGCCGGGAGGCAGGCGGCGATGGCCTCGACCGGGAACGGCCTGAACAGGCGGACCTTCAGGAGGCCGACCTTCTCGCCTTTTGCGTTCAGCGTGTCCAGGGTCTCCTGTACCGTGTCGGCGGCGCTGCCCATGACCACGATGACCCGCTCTGCGTCGGGAGCACCCACGTACTCGGCTACGGAGTACTTGCGGCCGGTCAACCCTGCGAACTTGTCCATCTCCTCCTGGACTATCTTGAGCGCCGCCGGATAGTAGGCGTTCACCGTCTCGCGACCCTGGAAGTAGACGTCCGGGTTCTGGGCGGTCCCGCGCAGTACCGGGCGGTCCGGGGTGAGGGCGCGGTCCCTGTGCGCCTGCACCAGGTCGTCGCTGATCATGAAGCGCATGTCGTCAAAGGTGAGTTCCTCGACCTTCTGAACCTCGTGGGAGGTCCTGAAGCCGTCGAAGTAGTGCATGAAGGGAACGCGGGCGCGCAGCGTGGCGGCCTGTGAGATCAGGGCGAAGTCCATGACCTCTTGGACGTTATTGGAGCAGAGCATCCCCCAGCCGGTGGAGCGTGCCGCCATGACGTCGGAGTGGTCGCCGAATATGTTCAGGGCGGCCGCCGAGATGGCGCGTGCCGAGATGTGGAACACGGTCGAGGTGAGCTCGCCTGCGATCTTGAACATGTTCGGGATCATCAACAACAGACCCTGGCTGGCGGTGAAGGTTGTGGTGAGCGCCCCCGCCTGGAGTGCGCCGTGGACGGCGCCGGATGCGCCCCCCTCGGACTGCAGCTCGGATACGGAAGGGACCGTGTTCCAGATGTTCTTCTCGCCCCTGGCGCTCTTCTCGTCGGAGATCTCCCCCATGACCGAAGAAGGGGTGATCGGGTAGATGGCGATCACCTCGTTGGTGGCGTGAGCCACGTGTGCTGCTGCAGTGTTGCCGTCGATGGTTACCATTCTGCGCGACATTGATTTCCTCCTGTAGGTGAATGATTACTTTGACTGTCTGGACACGATCCGGATGCTGAACATCAAATCTGAAAAGCCGCAGTTGCCGATGCAACGTGCGGCGGCGGAGAGCCCCGCCGGCTACAAACGATGTTTGCCGGCTTCGGTCTCCCCGTCCCTGCCGCCCTGGAGGGAGCTCGTTTCAACCATTGCGGCAGTGGCAGGTTTTGCAGCGCCATCTTCTCCGCCGGGGCGCCTGAGGGCTAGAGCTCCGAGCGCCCTTCCACGGCCCGCTGCACCGTCGCTGCGTCCACGTACTCGAGGTCGCTTCCGATCGGTATGCCGTGGGCGAGCCTGGTCACCTTGATAGACAACGGTTTGATGAGCCTGGTGAGGTAGAGCGCCGTCGCCTCCCCCTCGACCGTGAAGTTGGTGGCAAGCAGCACCTCGCGGACCTCGCCCCCCTCGAGCCTTTGCATCAATTCGGCTATCCTCAGGTCCCTGGGAGTAACGCCGTTTAGCGGGGAGAGAACTCCCTGCAGCACGTGGTAGCGTCCCCGGAAGGCGCGGCTTCTTTCCATGGCCAGCAGGTCCTGGGGTTCCTCGACCACGCAGATGGCGGTGGCGTCGCGCTCTCCCGAGCAGATCCAGCAGGGATCGTCCTCGGTGATGGCAAAGCATACCGAGCAAAAACGCACCCGCTCCCGCACCTGCATGAGACTCTGCGCCAACGACTCGATATTCCCGGGGAATTTCAGCAGATGAAAGGCGAGCCTCAGCGCGCTCTTTTCCCCGACCCCGGGCAATTTCTTCAACTCTCCTACCAGCCTGGTCAGCGAGTTCGAAAAATGTAGCATATTCCCACCACGGATAAAACAAGTTTTTACTGGTTATTTTGACGAAAAAAAATTTGATCGGAGATTTATATAATTAAAGGGTGCACACTTACATGCGCACCCTCCACTTGTTCCGACCATCCAGAGAACAACCTAACCCCCTAGAACAACCCGGGAATGTTCAGGCCGCCGGTGATCTTGCTCATCTCTTCGCTCATCTCGGCGTGCACCTTCTTCAGCGCCTCGTTCACCGCGGTCAGCACCAGATCCTGAAGCATTTCCACGTCTTCCGGGTCCACAGCTTCCTTCTTGATCACCAGCGACAGCACCTGGTTCTTGCCGTTTACAACCACCGTTACCGCGCCGCCCCCGGTGGCGACCTCGGCGGTACGCTCTGCCGCCTCTTCCTGCAATTTGCCCATTTTCTGCTGCATCATCTGAGCTTGTTTCATTATTTGCGCCAAACCTTTAGACATCTTCGCCTCCGATTTTTCTTTATTGTCTTAGCGTACTACCGAACATTGTTATGATTGCAATACATCTTTACCGGGGATTTCCTTGACCTCGGCTATCTCCCCGTCGAACATCGCCACCGCCGCCGCAACCAGCGGGTGCTCCTCGGCCTCGCGCCTCAGGGTTGCTTTGCGCTCGGAGTCCTCAAGGCTTTTTTTTTCCGAAAGGGTCGGGGGAGCGCCTGACGGGACCGAGGTCAAAACGGTGACCTTGATGGCCGTGGCCACCCCGAAGTGCGCGGCGGCAAGCCCCTTCAGTTCGGCGACCTGCTCCGGGTCCTGCAGCCTGATCAGCTGGAAAGAGCCGCTCAGGCACCCTATCTCCAAGAGCTCGCGCGCCGCCTTTACCGGGTAGACCTGCTCCAGGTCCGCGCCGAGCATCGGTTTTTTCCCCTTCACGAAACGGACGAAACCGCCCCACAGGTCGCCGTCAGCCGCTGCGGCAGCCTGGGGCGTCGAAGCAGCAGGGTGCGGGGGTGCGGGTGCCGCGGCGCCGGGGGGGCGGGGGGGCTCGGCGGCGCTGCGGGGCGCCCCCGGATCGCGCGCGGGAGGCGGGGCGAGCGGGATGCGCGGCGCAGGGGGGGCATCCTGCCGGGCGGGACGCGGCAGCGGCGGCGCTCCGCCTTCCAGCGCATCCAGTCTCGCCAGGAGCTCCTGCACCGGGAGTGCCGGGGCCAGGGTCGCCATCTTCATGAACGCCATCTCCAGGATCAGGCGCGGGAAACCGGCGTGCGCCATCTCCCCCTCCGCCTTCAGGAGGAGGGTCAGGTGGCGCTGCAGATCCTGCGAGGAGGAGCCGTCGGCAAAGGCGCGCAGCTCCCCCAGTTCCGCATCCGAGAGCTCCAGGAGGTCACCCGGCTCCCCCACCGCCTTCAGGATGGCGATGCTGCGGAACTGGTCGATCAGCTCCTGGCAGAACTGCCGCATGCTGTAGCCGAAGGAGTCGGCCTGGGCGACGATCCGGAGCGCGTCGCGCAGCTTCCCGGAGAGTACCGCCCGGCACCCCTCCATGATCAGGCGCCGGTCCACGACCCCAAGCAGGGTCGCGACGTCCGCGTCGGCCACCGAATTGCCGCAGAAGGCGAGCACCTGGTCCAGGGTGGAGAGTGAATCGCGCATGCTCCCGTCGCCCTTGCGGGCGATCACCGAGAGCGCCTCGTCGGAGACCTGCACCCCTTCCTGGTCTACGATGTAGCGCAGCCTGGCCACGATGCGCGGCAGCGCGATTCTCTTGAAATCGAAACGCTGGCAGCGCGACAGGATGGTGATCGGGACCTTGTGCGGCTCTGTGGTGGCGAAGATGAATTTGACGTGCGGGGGGGGCTCCTCCAGCGTCTTCAACAGGGCGTTGAACGCGTTGGTGGTGAGCATGTGCACTTCGTCTATGATGAAGATCTTGTAGCGGGAGCGCGACGGGAGGTACTTGATGTTGTCCCTGAGCTCCCTGATGTCGTCGACGCCGGTGTTGGAGGCGCCGTCGATCTCGAAGACGTCGACCGAGTTGCCATCGGTTATCTCCAGACAGGTCGAGCAGACGTTGCAGGGCTCGACGGTGAGCCCGCTCTCGCAGTTGAGGGCCTTGGCAAGGATGCGCGCCGAACTCGTCTTGCCGACCCCGCGGGCGCCGGTGAACAGAAACGCGTGGGCCACCCTGCCGCCGTCGATGGCGTTTTTCAGGGTCCGACTGACATGCTCCTGGCCGACCAGATCGCTGAAGGTCTGGGGGCGCCACTTTCTAGCGAGTACGAGATAGGACAAGGGGACATACCTCTATGGCATCTTGGTTCATGGTTCGGATGGGGCGGGGGCAAGGCTGGGGGATTGCGGAAAGAGCTGATAGCTGGGCTACCCCGCGGCACACGGTGGCGGTT
>CAZFMI010000101.1:0-8310 GCA_964519915.1 uncultured Geomonas sp. | reverse complement strand
AACGACCAGCGGAATCAAAGCGACCGACTCATAACCCTCACGATTGCACCGGTTCCTCGTGAGACCGTGCCTTTGCGCCTCGCAGGTGGTTGCACGAAGTTCAGTCGTGCTGTTGGTCCAAAAACTGCCCTGGGGTGTGAAGAAGGGTTCCCCGGGGGGGCATCGACCGGCCAGGACCTTGCCGCACATGCATGCCAGGATCGGATTGCCATTGCCGTCCCTGATGATCTCTCCGTCGGGACCCGTGACGCAGAGGGAGTTTTCCGCCTGTATGAACTCGGCACTGAGTCCAAGGGTCGCATGATAGGGATAATCCTCCCTGTCCCGCAACCGGATGCCGACTGAACTGCACGCGGATCGATGTTTGAAGAAAAGCATCGCCCTTGAGAGCATCTCCTCGATGCCGGTGCTGGCGTTCACGATCCTGAGGAATTCTATGGTCGATTCGCGCTCCTGGTCGGCAGCTTTTCGCTCTGTGATATCTTCCGATACCGAGATGTAATGGGTAGTGCCGTCTTCGTTGTAAACCGGAGAAACGGCAACCGAAACCCAGTATCTCTCCCCGGTCTTTTTGATCCGTTGCAACTCACCCCGCCATATGTTCCCGCTGGAGATGGTGCGCCAGGAATCTTCAAAGGCATCCCTGGGCCCGGATTCCGACATGAGCATGCCGATGTCGTGCCCGATCACCTCGCCGGGCGTGTACCCGCTGATATCGGTGAACCTCGCGTTGACATGCTCGATGATCCCTTCAGCATTCATTATGATCACTGATGCCGGGGTTTGTTCGACCGCTTCGGACAGCTTTCTGATTCGTCTGTTCTGGGCACGCGTCTGCCGCTTGAGGGTGATCTTGCTCAAATATTGGTCGGTGTATTTGAAAAGGGCCATCAGGTCGAGAGGTTTCAGGAGGTACTTGCCGATCCCCAAGTCTATGGCTTTTAAAAGGGTGGAACTCTCACTTACTGCTGTGACTGCGATGATGATCGCCTCGGGGTCAAGGGACGCTATCTCGGCTGCCATGGTCAGCCCATCCATGGCAGGCAGGTCAATTTCAGTGATGATGATCTTGGGCAGGTGTTGCTTGTACATGCGCAGGCCTTCAGCGCCATTTTCCGCGCAGTGCACCACTACGTTGGGATACCTGGCACAAAGCGAGGTGCTGGCCATGCTTGTGGTATCCCTGTCGCAGTCGACGCATAGGATGGAGATCGGTGCCGATACTTCATAGTCTTGTCGCATGTCCCACCTGAATAATGCTTGAATAGAGGTTGTGGTCTCTGCTCCCGTCCGTCACCTGTCGGTTTTTGCAGGCAAAGGCGAGGGGCTGGTAGCTGATAGAGACAAAAAAAGCCGGGTCGCTGGATATCGTGAGATATTTCGGCGACCCGGCTGTCTCTTTGAGACCCTTAGGCTTTCCGTCCCATCCTCGCGGATGGTTTAGTATTGTCGTTTATCGTGAGTATGGGAGATTTGCAAAATACAATAAGTGAAAATTTAGATTGTGTCAATTTTTTTTTGGCACAGGTGAAGTCGTTACCGTTAACCGATTGGAAGCCCGCCCGCGGATGCCCCTGCGCAGCCTACGGCAGCCGTGCGTCCAGCTGTTTGCCGCTTTTGCCCGATCTGCGCCAGAACCTGCCGAACAACACCCCGGCGATGAAGATCCCGCCCAAGGCCACCCCTTGCGCCACGGAGAGCCCCCCCGTCCCCGTCGCATCCTTTTGCCCGCCGGGACAGACCACCGTTGCCAGTTCCTGCTTCGAGATCTGGGTCATCGTCGGGATGTCCGCTATGCCGTAGATGCAGATCTCGCCGGAGGGCAGGGAGCAGAAACGCTCGGGCGGGCAGGCGGTGAGAATCTTTTGCGGGACTCCCTCGCCGCAGACGGCACCGGCCTCTTCGAGAATCCTCAGGGTCACATCCGGGTACTTCGAGATTTGCTCGGGCATCCCTTTTCCTCCCCATGGCAAGCCGGATCAGTATAGCAAGAGAAAACGGCGCGGGGTTGCTACCGGCCATCGGGCAATGCCGCGGGTGTGGTCTTTGCCCCGTGGTATAGTTGCCTTTGTTTTTATCAACCAGAAGGAGGTCGTCCATGCCTGAGCACAAGTTTCCTTTGCCGATAAACCTCGGTCCGGACGGGGATTTCCGCTCTCAGCAGCAGCGCAGCGTCGAGGGGAGGCTCCTGGATCTGGCGGAGGTCCTGTCGCGCCGCATCGGCATTTCACGCCGCAGTTTTCTTGCCGGCGCATCGGGGATGGCGGCGGCCTTCATCGCCCTCAATGCGGTGCACGGACCGCTGTTCGTGGTGGACCCTGCCGAGGCTGCCGATCCTGAGGCCGCAGCCCAACGCCTGGCCGCATTGCAGGACCAGTTCATCTTCGACGTGCAGACGCATTTCGTGGGCGAGCGGTACACCCGGACCGGGATCCTCGGGCTGCGGGAGCTTGCCCGGCAATGGAACCCGCAGCTCAAGGGGCAAAAGAACACCCTGGCCAGCATTAGGTACGAGAACTACATCAAGGAGGTGTTCGATAAAAGCGACACCACTGTGGCCCTTCTTTCCAGCGCCCCTTCCGACCGGCCGGAGGGGTGGTTTCTGCACAACCCGGAGACCATCGGGGCCAGGGAGAAGATTAACGCGCTGGCCGGCTCCCGGCGCATGCTGGCACACGCCGTCTTCACTCCGGGACAGCCGGGGTGGCTCGACGAGCTGGACAAGGCGATAGCGCTCAAGCCGGACAGCTGGAAGGGGTACTCGCTCGGCTCCCCCTCGCACTCCAGATGGCCCTGGCGGCTCGACGACGAGAAGCTTGCCTATCCGGCTTACGAGAAGATGCTCAAGGCGGGTATCCCCATCGTCTGCATACATAAGGGGCTCCTTCCCGCCGGATACCAAAAGCGCATTCCCAACTGGCGCTACGCCGGTCCGGGCGACGTCGCAAAGGCGGCTAAGGACTGGCCGCAGCTCACCTTCGTGATCTACCACTCGGCGATCCGGTCCGGGGGGCCTCCTTCAAGGGGGGACGCGGAGCAGTTCGAGAAAAACGGCTACATCCCCTGGGTCTCGGAGCTGGCAAGGATCCCCGAGGAGCATGGCGTCAGCAACCTCTACGCGGAGCTTGGCTCCGTCTTCGCCGTCAGCGCGGTCAGCAATCCGCGCTACTGCAGCGGGATCCTGGGGACGCTTGTCAAGGGGTTCGGGAAGGAGCGGGTGCTTTGGGGGACAGACTCTGTGTGGTACGGCTCTCCCCAATGGCAGATCGAGGCGCTGAGAAGGATGGAGATCCCGCAGGAGTTGCGCAGGAAGTTCGGCTTCGGGGCGCTGGGCGCCGCGGACGGCGGGGTGAAGCGCGCCATACTGGGAGAAAATGCGGCGCGTCTTTACCGGATGAAGGCGGAGAAAGGGCTCTACAGGGATCGCATCGCGGAAAGAAAGCCTGGCCCTGCGGCGGGGTGAGAAGGGGAAGGGCGATCCCCCTGGAGCGCGGAGGCGCGGCATGCCTCGCTGGGGCGAGCGAGCCCACAGCCGCGTGCAGAGAGCCCCGTCAGGCAGTCCTGGCGGGGCTCTCTTTTTCGTTCACTTGTCCATCGCTATCACGCCGCATGCCACGCGGTCGCCGGCGTTGCCGGCGGGGTCGGTTTTGTAGTCGTCGGGATCGGCGTGGATGACGATGGCTGTGCCGCCGGGCTTCAGGAGGGACGCCGGTCCCTTCTTGAGAGTCGCGCCGGTGGCAATCACCGTTACCTCTGCCGTCCCGTCCTTCTTCACCTCCAGATTCGGGAAATCACCGGCATGCTTGCCGGCGGGGTTCTCCATGCCGTGGTGCTTCTTGAACGGGTTGTAGTGCCCTCCAGCTGATTTGAAGTCGGGCGGGGTGCAGGTTCCGGTCTCGTGGATGTGAAAGCCGTGCTTGCCCGCGGCGAGCCCCGAAACCTTGAGCTTCACCTTTACCCCGTCCTTTTGCTCGGTGAGCGTTGCCGTGCCGATGCTCTTTCCGGCGGCGTCCTTGATGTCGGCCCGCGCCTTCATCTCGTGGCTCATGGCGTGGGCGGTGCCGCTGGACAGGCAGAGGGCGGAAAAGACCGCGCATGCTCTCCATTTTTTCATCATGTACCCCCTCGTGGTTTGTCTTTGGATGACGTTGTCGCTGCCGCTCGAGTTCCAGCAAGAAACTATAGTGCCTGTGCCGGCCAAGTCAACGCAGCTGCGTGCGGCGATTTTTTCACCCAAAGGGCCTTTAAATTAATGAAGCACCTGCCGATAAGGGAAACGACACGCTGCAAGTCAAACGCCGGACCAGGCCACCACTCAAGTACAAGGGCGGATCGATACCTATGTCTTACCCGAAGATCCTTGCCGTCGACGACGAATCCATCTTCCGTTTTCTGCTGGAAAGGCACCTGTCCGAGGCGGGCTTCTCTGCGCTGACCGCTTCCGGCGGCCCGGAGGCGCTCGCCATCATGGAGCAGCAACCGGTCGACCTGGTGATCTCCGACCTGGTGATGCCGGAGATGGATGGCCTGCAACTCATCGAAGAACTGCAAAAGCGTCATCCGGGCGTCCCCATCATCGTCATCACGGCCCACGGCAGCGTCGAGAGTGCCGTGGAGGCGATGCGGCGCGGCGCCTACGACTACCTGGAGAAACCGTACAACCCGGAAGACCTCCGCATGACGATACAGCGCGCCCTCGACTACCAGCACATGGTGCGGGAGAACGAGCAGATCAAGGGACTCTTGTCCGATCGCTTCACCTTCCAGAGCATCGTGACGGTCAACCCGAACATGAAGCAGATGCTGGAGCTCGCCTCCCGGGTGGTCTCCGCGCGTCACACCACGGTGGCCGTCTATGGCGAGAGCGGATCGGGGAAGGAGGTGCTGGCGCGGGCCATCCACTTCGCAGGCAAGGGGCTTCCCGCCGGCTTCGTGGCGGTCAACTGCGCCGCCATACCGGAGCACCTGATGGAGAGCGAGCTCTTCGGGCATGTTCGGGGGGCCTTCACCGGCGCCGACCGGGACCGGGAGGGGAAATTCAGCCTGGCGCGCAAGGGGACCATACTGCTGGACGAGATCGGCGACATGCCGCTCACGCTGCAGGCGAAGCTTTTGCGCGTCCTGCAGGAGCGGGTCTTCGAGAAGATCGGGAGCAACGCTCCGGTAGCGCTCGAGTGCCGGGTCATCGTCGCCACCAACCGCAACCTCTCCGAGCTGGTGGCCGCAGGGCGCTTCCGCGAGGACCTGTACCACCGGATCAACGTCTTTCCGCTCACCATACCGCCGCTTTGCGAGAGAAAGGACGACATCCCGATCCTTTGCGACCACATACTGGAGCAACTGCGGCAGCACCTGGGCAAGGCGCTCCCCGGGATCTCTTCCAAGGCGATGGAGGCGATGCTCGATTACCGCTGGCCCGGGAACGTGCGCGAACTGCGCAACTGCCTGGAGCGCGCCGCCATACTGAGCGACAGGGAGCCGATCCGCACCTGCCATCTCGGCATAGGCGCGGCACATGCCGACCATGCGGCGCCGGCGGAGAGCGGCGACCGGGTCAGCTACAACCTCGCGCTCCCCCCTGACCGGCTCTCGCTGGACGCCCTCACCAACCTGATACTTTCCGTCACCCTGGAGCGCTGCGGCGGCAACAAGTCGAAGGCCTCCCAGCTTCTCAAGGTGAACCGCAAGGCCTTCTACCGCTCCTAAAGCCGCCCGTCCTGGCCCTCAGCTACCCAAAGCCTCGCCCTTCATCCCCCTGCGGCAAGTTGTCCCCGTGGCGCCCAGCCTGTCCCCGCACGGGACAGTCGCCTCCGGGGGCGATCGCCTAACCCCCCGTTACTTCGGGAAATCGGGGTTTGGCACTGCTTCTGCTGAACAGATGTTGCTGCCCCTTCGACTGTCCCGTACGGGACAGCTGGAAAGATTGGCGAAGGATCGGGTCCTTCCGGAGGCGTCAGCACAGACAGGTTCACAGGGAGAGGGGCGATGAAAACAATTAAGGATTTGAGAGTGGGGACCAAGTTGGCGCTGGGCTTCATCACGCTTACCGTCATAGCAGCCGTGATCGGCTTCATCGGCATCACCCAGATCAACAAGGTGAACCAGGCCAGCGAGAAGCTTTACCGGACCATAACCGTGCCGCTTGGGGAGCTGGGTGTCATGTCGGTAGCCTTCCAGAGGGTCCGCATCAACGTGCGCGATGCGGCCGAAACGACCGATGCCTCGGAGCGCCAGGTCTACCTGGACAACATAAAGAGACTGCGTCAAAGCGTGTCGGAGAACGCGGCGTCATTCGAGAAGACCATACTGATCGACGAGGAACGCTCCCTGTTCAGGGAGTACCTGGAGGTAAGGCGCGGCTACCTGGAGCAGATCGAAAAGGTGCTGCGGTTGAGCGGGGAGAATCGGAGCGCCGAGGCGGCAACCTTGCTGCGTGGAGATGCCAGGAAGATGGCCCAGCGCTACCAGGAGATCCTGGACAAGCTGGTCGCATCGAAGAAGCAACAGGCAAAGCTGGCAGCGCAAGAAAACGATGCCATCGCCAAGGGCGCGGCGCGCATGATGGCCGGGCTTCTGGCCCTGGGCGTCGGCCTCGCCATCGCGCTTGGTCTAACCATCTCCAGGATGATCACCAACCCGCTGGGGCAGGCGGTGCAGGTGGCCAACCGCCTGGCTGAAGGCGACCTGACGGTCGAGGTCGTGGTCGATTCCAGGGACGAGACCGGCCAGCTGCAGGAGGCCATGGGGCATATGGTGCAAAGCCTCAGGGAGATGGTGACCCAGACCGTGGGCATCTCGGCCGGCATCGCGGCGGCCTCCTCCCAGCTGCAGGCCACCTCCGCCCAGATCGCAACCGGCGCCGAGGAGGTTGCCTGCCAGACCGGCACGGTGGCGACGGGGAGCGAGGAGATGGCGGCCACCAGTTCTGAGATCGCCAACAATTGCCTCATGGCTGCCGAGGCTTCCAGGCAGTCGGCCGCATCGGCAAACGCCGGGGCCAGTGTGGTCCAGGAGACCATCGCCGGGATGGGGCAGATCGCAGATCGTGTGCGCCGTACCTCCAGGACGGTGGAGGCCCTGGGGGCGCGCTCCGAAGAGATCGGCAACATCGTCGGCACCATAGAGGACATAGCGGACCAGACAAACCTCCTGGCGCTCAACGCGGCCATCGAGGCGGCCCGCGCCGGGGAGCAGGGGCGCGGGTTCGCGGTAGTAGCCGACGAGGTGCGGGCCCTGGCAGAGCGCACAACCAAGGCGACCAAGGAGATCGGCGCCATGATCAAGGCGATCCAGGGGGAAACACGCGACGCGGTCCGCGCCATGGACGAGGGGGTCCGGGAGGTCGAAAAAGGGGCCGTCTCGTCGCAGAAGTCCGGCGAGGCGCTGGAGGAGATACTCAACTGCATCCACGAGGTTTCCCTGCAGGTGAGCCAGATCGCGACCGCGGCAGAGCAGCAGACCGCCACCACCAACGAGGTGACCTCCAACATACAGCAGATAACGGACGTGGTGCAGCAGACGGCGAGCGGGGCGGAGGAAACGGCCGTTGCCGCGGCACAACTGGCCCGCCAGGCCGACGAACTGCAAACCCTGGTGGGGCGCTTCAGGCTGGCGTCATGAAGCAGGGAGAGACGATGCCGAACGCCTTTCGGATAGTTTCGGCTGCCAGTACGAGGGAGCGGCTGATCCAACTGCTGACCTTTACGGTGGGCGGCGAAGGGTTCGCGGTGGATGCCGCGGCGGTAAGGGAGATCATGCGGCTGCCGGAGATCGCATGCCTGCCGAACTCCCCCGGCTATCTCGACGGGATCATCAGCCTGCGCGGCAGCTTGATCCCCGTCATATCCCTGCGCGAGCGGTTCGCCCTGAGCGGCGCCGTAAACAACAGCCGGAGCCGCGTCATCTTGCTGGACGTAGCCGGCAAGGTGGCTGGGTTCAGGGTGGACGCAGTGTCCGAGGTGATCCACATCCGCTCGGGAGAGGTTCAGCCCCCTCCGGCGCTGCTTGTTCCCGAGATCGGGAAGGAGGCCGTCGCGGGGGTCATCTACAGCAGGGACCGGATGCTGGTCGTGCTGGCCCCTGATCGGATGCTCTTAGGGACGGAACCTGGTTGGTACGTGGCGGCCGCCTAGGGCTCCCCGCCAAAGGGGGAGCCCCGCCGGCCGGTGCCGTTTCTCCGCGCGCCCTGCGAAGGATCCGGGCTCCGGGCACATTCTGCTCAAGCGTGGTCGCCCGGACCCCGATAAAGTGAAACGCCACGCAGTTAGATCCTTTCGGCCTCGACGCTTTTTTAGCCGCGCTGCCATGGTT
>CAZFMI010000100.1:0-8426 GCA_964519915.1 uncultured Geomonas sp. | reverse complement strand
ACTGATAGGGATGCCGGGTTTCAGTGAATCACTCCTCAACAACCACTTCACCCTCTACCAGGGGTACGTCAAGAACACCAATACCCTTGACCAAACCCTCACCGAGATGCGCAGGTCGGGCAAAGGGTCGGACCCCGCTTTCGCCGAACTGAAACGACGCTTCGGCTGGGAGTTCAACGGCATGAGACTGCACGAGTGCTACTTCGAAAACCTGGGAGGACACCAACCGATCAACCAGGACGGCCGACTGGCCGCCAGGATCCACCAGGACTTCGGCGGCTACGACGAATGGGTCCAGGACTTCAAAGCCATAGGGGCCATGCGCGGCATCGGCTGGGCCATCCTTTACCAGGACCAGATGACCGGCAGGATGCAAAACTTCTGGATCAACGAACACGACGCCGGCCACCCGGCCTGCTGCACGCCGATCCTGATCATGGACGTCTTCGAGCACGCCTTCATGACGGATTACGGGCTGAAGCGGGCAGACTACATCAACTCGTTCTTCCAGAACATCGACTGGAACGCAGCCGAACAGCGCATGCAAATGTAGCAAACTCCAAACCGACATCAGTATCTGCCGAAAGGGCCTCCATAAAGGACGGCCCTTTTTTCGTTCCTGCACCCACTCGTGGACCGGCATCAAAAGAACCAAAGAAAGCAGAATTCTCCCTTCTACTGACACAACCTCAAGAGCTACTCTCAGAAATCAGCAACATTATCTCTCAGTGATTTCACTTCTTGGATTTGAGTTTGTTCTCATCAAAAAAGCTCACATTTTTATACAATTACCTTGAAATAGAGATAGAAATACCGTATCTTTGAGCCAAAAATTATTACTAGAAGAGCCTAATATGTCAATTGCCAAAACCTTGAAAACCTGCAAGATTCTGTTTTTTCTGCTGCTATCTATTCTCTCGTCCACGGCCATGGCGGCCCAGCCGGATTACCTGGAGGTTGTCGGTTACGCGAACGTCATGGACGGCAGGAAGGACCTGGCAAGGGAAAGCGCCATCCAGAACGCCTTCCGCAGGGCGGTGGAGCAGGCTGTCGGCGTGATGATCGAATCGGAGAGCGTGGTCAACAACTTCGAGTTGGTCAAGGACAAGATCTGTTCCCAGAGTGCCGGGTACATCAAGAAGTACAGCATCACCAAGGAGAACTTCGACGGGGACATCTGCACGGTCGAAATCAAGGCCCTGGTCTCCAAGGTGAAACTGGAAAAGGGGCTGGACAGCCACGGCCTCATGATGAAGAAAATGGGGAAGCCGCGCATCGTCATGCTGCTGTCCGAGCAGAGCGTGACCCAGGACAAACCCTCCTACTGGTGGGGCGGCGACGCGATAGACATGGGGGTCGCAGAGAACACCATGGTGACCAGGCTACTCCGGAAGGATTTCAACTTCGTCGACCGCGACTCCATCCTGGCCAACCTGAAACAAGAGGGGCTGGAAGGAAAACTCTACGCCAACATCTCCAACGACGCCGCTGTCAGGATCCTCTCCTCGGGCGAGGCGGAAGTCGCCATCATCGGTCAGGCCTACGCCAAGGCCGGGACGACCGGGGCCGGCGGCACCAACTTCAAACCCTGCCAGGCAACCGTCTCGGCCCGTGCCATCAACACCGACAACGGCGAGGTGCTGGCCTCCTTCACTGCGACGGCAATGGTCCCCCACGTAAACCCCACTGCCGGCGCCGCCCAGGCACTAGAGAAGGCCGCGGGCGAGTGCGCCGACAAGCTGCAGAAACAGATCCTGGAGAGGTGGAAGCGCCGCGTGATCAAGTCCGGCATGGTGAAACTGGTTGCCTCGGGTCTCAGCTACGAGGAGTTGAAGGAGTTCACCGACTTCTTGAAGGACCGTCTCGACGAGGTGGAAGACGTCTACGAGCGCGGCTTCAGCGGCGACACGGCAAGGATGGATCTGGAGATAATCGGCAGCGCGAAGGACCTTGCCGCCGGCATCAGCAACATGGAGTTCAAGGGAGGAGCTGTGAAGGTGACTTCGCTCTCCGCCAACGCCCTTGAATTGCGGATAAAAAGGAAATAACCGGTTCAAGGAGTAACAAGACATGCGCCATAGGTTCATATCACAGGCCGCCGCAGTGCTGGCGGTAGCAGCGTTTTTCGGATGCGCACCGCCGGCCGGCAACGAAAGCTTCAAGCGCGGCCTCAGCCTGCAGGGCCAGCAACGCTACGAGGACGCCATCTCCATGTACGAAGAGGCCATTGCCATGGAGCCCGGCAACGCCACCTACGCGGCGGGGTACAAGGCAGTCAAGGGCGCGCTGGTGAACAAGCACCTGAACGGGGCGAAATCGATCCTGGCCGCAGGACAGGCGGACTTCGCCAAACTGAACTCCGCCCTGACGGCCGTCGACAAGGCCCTCGCCCTTGAGCCCGGCAACCAGGCCGCCAAGGAACTCTCCGCCACCATAAAGAACGACATGGACGCGATGGTGAAAAAGGCCGAGCAACTCTACGCCTCTGCCACCAAGGCCCAGGAAGGTAAATCCTGGAGCGTTGCCGTGGAAAACCTCAACGAGATCATCGCCTTCTACCCCGGCTACCTCGACGCCCAGACCAAGCTGGCGCTGGTGAAAGAGGAAGGGACCTCAGCCTATCTGAAAGAAGCGGAATGCCAGCAGAGCTCCGAGGACTACGCCGGCGCCCTCAAATCCCTCGCTGCCGCCCAAAAGTTTCAGCCGGACAACCAGCGCATCGCAGCCCTGGCACAGCAGATAAAGACGCTGAACACCCCCGGCAACTATCTGGACAAGGCGCAGGGGTATGCAAAAAGGGGTGAGTGCGTACTGGCACTGGAATCCATGAAGAAGGCGAAGGACCTGGACCCGAGCCAGGAGATCCTCGCCAGCATCGACCGGCTCTTCCGGGAGACCTCTGCGGTAATGGTTGAAAACATGGAGCAGGACCTCTCCAAGAAGAACCTCTTCAGCGCCTACAACAGCTACCAGTCCCTCCTGAGCTTCGACGCCGGCGCGGCCGACGCCCCCAAGGTGCAGGAACTGAGGAACCGCCTGGTGACCGCGATGCTGGAGCGCTCGGATGCCTACGAGGAGATCAACCGCTTCGGCAACGCGCTGACTTGGCAGGAGAAGGCCATGAAGCTCGGCGGGAGCAAGGAGATCGTTCAAAAGACGCAGGCGCTAAAGGAAAAGCTCCGCCAGCGCGTGGTAAAGAAGATCGCGCTGATGGATTTCACCAGTCCCGCCGCCAGCCAGGATGCCGGAAGGATCATGACCGACAACCTCCTCTCCTACCTGACCAGGAACTCAAGCGGCGACATCAAGATCCTGGCCCGCGACGTCCTCGGAACTCTGCTCAAGGAGATCGAGCTCGGGCAGGCCGGTCTCTACGACATCGAGAGCGCCAAGAAGGGGGGGAAGCTCAAGGGAACCGACGTCTTCATCTTCGGCAGCGTGCTCAACTACAACGTCGAGAAGAACATCGACGAGGGTCAGAAGATGGTAAACGCCGTGGTCGGAACGCGCTCCGTTCCCAACCCGGCCTACCAGGAGTGGATGAACTCGAACCGCAACTCCTCCGACACCCGCCACCTCGCGCCTCCCCAGAGCGTGAAGGAAGAGATCAGGGAGATCATCAGGTACAAGGTGGCAACGCACAAGAAAACCGCCAACGTGAGCGTCTCCTTCCGCGTGATCGACGTCGAGGAAGGCGAGGTCATCATAACCAAGACCTTGAAAAAGAAGCACGAGGTCTCCGACACCTACTCGGAAGGGGTCGAATTCGCGCAGATCCCCTTCAAGGAATTGAAACTCCCCTCCGACACCGAGCTGCTTGAGCAGGTGGTGGAGTCGATCATCGCAGAGCTCGGCTACGCAGTGCTGTCGCGCTTCCAGAACCTGCAGGTGCTCTACTCCAATTCCGCGGAAGCCATGAAAACCAAGGGCGATCCGGAGCTGGTGGTTGAAAGGTACATGGACGCCATCACCGCAGAGGAGATCAAGAACAACCCGAGCCAGATCACCGAGAAGGCAAGGAACGAGATAGAGCTCCAGCTGAAGGCGATCTCGTACGAGAAGCCGATCGACGACCTCTCCGAGGCGGAGAAGGTATCGCGCCAGAAAGCCCCCCAGACCAAGATACCGGTCGCGCTGAAGCTCCCCCCCGATCCGGCCGTGCTGGAGCGGGAAGCAGAGGCCCCGGCTCCGGCGCCCGCCCCGGCTCCGGCAACCGTCGCGGAACTGGCGCCAGCAGAGCCGAAATAAGCGAAGCGGCGCGCATCTCGCCCGGAGGGGAAGAAATTTCCCTCCGGCAGTCAATTTCAGGCGCGAACAGGCGCGAACAACCGAATGAGGATCCCGATGCAAAGAAGACTCGCTGCGCTTTGCCTGCTTTTTGTCCTGCTGATCAGCACGACGGCGCTCGCGGTGGAATTCAAAACCAAGCCAAAGCTCGCCTTCTACCCGCTGGTGGCCAAGAGCGTGGAAGCCATCTCCTTTACCGAGGCGATCTCTACCCAGCTGTTCAACCACATCGAAAGGGCCGACTTTTTCGAGATCGTGGAGAGGAAGAAAGTGGAGAGCGTCCTGGTTCAGGACGCGGCCACCGTCAGCTCGATGTCGCAAGACACCCTGCACACGGTCGCCAACCGCGCCGGCTTCGACGTCTTCGTGGTCGGGAACGTGAGCCGGGCGGACAACGCGGCGCTGATCGACCTGCAGGTGGTCGGTTCCGGTTCGCGCAACGCCTACTACGCCGAGAGCTTCAGGATCGCTGAGTACGAACTCCAGAAAAAACTGCAGGAGATGGCGGAAACCATCGTCGCCAAGGTGAAGGGTTTCAACACCGCTCCCCCTCCCGTCGAGACCAGGATCGGCTGTCCTGCCGCCCTGACCGTCAGCGGCACCCCCAAGAGCATCAGGCTGAAGTGGGCCCCCTCGGAATCCCCCCAGGTGATCGGCTACGCGATCATGCGCTCCAACGCCCTCAACGGCTCCTTCGTGCAGATCGCCACCACCACCAAGCCAAGCTACACCGACGACAACCTGAAGCTGAACGACCTCTTCTACTACAAGGTCAAGGCCATCAGCAAAAGCGGCATCGAGTGCGAGCCGACACCGCCCCTGGTGGGCAAGACCTCGCTGGCCCCCCTCCCCCCGATCTTCATCGATATAAAGAGCGATCTCGCGGGGGCGCGTCTTAACTGGTACAGCCGCCCCTATTCCGGCAGCGACAGGAACCAGACGACCAGCGGGTTCCAGATCTACCGCAAGGCAGCCGACGAGGCCGATTACCGGGCCATCGCGAAGGTCGATGCCGGCGAGGCCAGCTACCTTGACGCCGACATGAAAAACGGCGCGCTCTACAGCTACGCTCTCACCGCCTTCAACCCGGACAAGGTCGAGAGCGAGTTCTCCTCCGCCCTTGAGGCGAAGAGCGCCCAGGCCGCCAGCAACATCAAGGCTGCCGGGGGAAAGAGGACGGTGCTGCTCACCTGGGCCCCCAACGACAGCGACGTCGTGGAAGGGTACAGCATCTACCGCTCCACCCTTGCGGACCGGAATTTCAAGAAGGTCGCCGAACTCAGGGGAAGAGGCGCCAACAGCCACCTCGATACCGGTCTGGAGGACGACACCACCTACTGGTACCGGGTCGCCGCCCTGCTCGGGGGTAGGAGCGAGAGCTCCAAGTCGGACGCGGCGTCCGCCACCACCCGCCAGCGTCCCGCTGCGCCCGCCGGCCTGGCCGCTTCCGACCACGAGCCGAGGCGGGTGGTGCTCAGCTGGCTAAACAGCGGCACCCCTGAGGACGAGATCAAGGGGTATCGCCTGTACCGCGCCGCCGGGGAGAACGGCGAATTCACCAGGGTAGCCGACATCCCGTACGGCAAGACCACTTTCACGGACGACCGGGAGAAGGGTCAGCCCGAGAAGGGGCAGTCCAGGTTCGCATCCCTGATGGGGGACGGGACCCGCCCGCTTTCCGACGGCGCCACCTACCATTACCGGATCAGTTGCTTCAACGAGGCCGGCTCCGAGAGCCTCCCCTCCCAGACCGTATCCTCGACCACGAGGCCGCTTCTCGCTGCGCCGAAACAGTTGCAGGCGAGCACCGGCCAGGCAGGCAAGGTCACGCTGAGCTGGGAGAGCGCCAAGGAGTTCGAGGATTACGAGGTCTACCGCGGGGGGGTCGGGCAAAACGAGGTGACCAGGCTGAAGATCGTGAAGGAGCCGTTCTACGTCGACAGCGCGGTCGATCACGGTGCCTCCTACATCTATGCGGTGAAGGGGATCGACGCCCACGGCATACCGAGCGTGATCACGACCTCCGTCACCGGGTCCACCAAGGCCAGGCCAGCCGTCCCGCAAGGGGTTACGCTCAGGGAGCAGGACGGCAAGAAGGTGATCCACTGGGAGGCCAACCCGGAAAAGGACGTGCTCCGCTACGTGGTCTACAAGAGGAATTTTGTGGGGATCTATCAGAAGCTGGAGAGTGTCGCCGGGACCTACTTCGTGCTGGATGCGGCGAAGGGGACGCATGAACTGCGGGTGACAGCAGAGGACGCGGACGGCCTTGAGAGCGACAAGTCGGAGCTACTGACCGTGGAGCTCCAGTAGGGGGATCTGCCGCAGCAGGATGTCACCCGCTGCAGGCGTTGCAGTGCAGCTCCTGATCGCCGGTCAGTTGGCGGCCGCAGACAGCGCAGGCGTTATCCCATTCGGGGTGGCCGGCGTCCGCGGCCCTTTTTTTCGCCTCCAGTCGCCTCACCTCGGCCTCCATCTCCTCGTTGTACTGCGTTTCGAACATGACGCACTCCTGTGTTATCCGGCGCTCTATGCCGCGGCAACGGTTATCCGCGGCTCGCTTTGCTGCGGCGCAAACATGGCGCCTGACGTGTCAGCTGGCTATGACGCCTGCCTCCTTTGCGAATTGGAGCTGCTGCGCACCGAACCTGCTGGCTTCCAACTCTTCCACATTGCCCCTGTACTCCTTCCGGTCTCTCAATCTCTGGAGGGCATGGTAGTATTCGTGCGCAATGGTCCTGTAGATCCTGTCCAGGACAGGCTGGAGACCGTTGTGTTTCGATGCGATCCGGATCAGGGCGTTACCGGTGTCAGTGGGCCAGAAAAAGCCGTCTGCCTTGATCCCGGAGTGCCGCGTTTGTTCCACGGCCCTAAACTGGAATTTCACGGCAAAGTCAACCGGATGCCTGCTTGTCAGGAAATCAATGAACGCCTGTGCTTGCGCAGGAGCCTTCCCTTCTACGATGATCTGCCCCACCTTCCCTCCGTTACTGCTTTACCTTCAGGAGAATCACTTCGCACCAGGCATGGATCGTCGTTACAAGTAGCCGTTCGCTTTTGCGTATTCCTCCAATCTGGACACCTGTTGAAACCAGATGACATCATTAGGCGCTACGCTTTTCAGTAAAGCGATGGTACCGGATGTGAAACATGCAGCGGGCTGCTGTCGTTCGTACTCTTTTAGCAAGTATCTGACATTGTGATAAAACTTGTTGATCATCTTTATTTTCAACAGATCCCTGTTACCACTGTCTGACTTGACATTCGCTATTTCATGGAGAATGTACGCCTTGCCAGTGTCCGGGTTGATCGGGACTTCGTTGTGATTAAGGAGGGCGCCGTATAGTATTATTTTGTAATCGTTTCCGGTTTTGCAGATGAAGTTTGCGTCGATCACAGTCTTCAAGGCAATTGCCGTAGCTTTAGGAACGCCCAGTCTTGGGTCATGATCACTGAAAACCGCCACGACTTCAGCATAAGCCTGCATGCGATCCTTGTTTTGTCGTTGCGGGATCCTTTGGTACATCAACTGCTCCTTCGCGATAGAGGTCGATATGCTAGATTGGCCGGCTGCTTCTGCAAGGCAACCAGCGTCGAGACCCGTGCGACTCGGGCAAAGGGCGCAACGCCGGGAGGCTGCCGGCGCTCACCGCCCGACGACGAGAAGATAGACGAGCAACGTGACGCACGACAGGTTGAAGGTCGCGGCGACATGCCAGCCTCGCCGGTAGTATCGGAGGGCGATGCAGATGTGCAGCAAAATCATGGACGCGATCAGAAGATGCGGCATTTCCCACCCGAGGCGCTCAACACCCTTCGGGCCATGAGGGCCCGCACGAAAAAAACCCCGACCGCCTTGATGGTCAGGGTTTCATGCAAACGTTGGTGCCGGAGGTCGGAATCGAACCGACACGGGTTGCCCCGCTGGATTTTGAGTCCAGTGCGTCTACCAGTTTCACCACTCCGGCTGAAAGATTTCGGGAGTATAGCGGAAGGCGCATTTGAGGTCAAGAATGAAAATTAAATTTTCACTGCGAATAAAACCGTTGACAGCGAAAGCTCCGTTTGCTATAAACAGGACTCCTTCGATGGGGCTGTAGCTCAGTTGGGAGAGCGCTTGAATGGCATTCAAGAGGTCG
>CAZFMI010000099.1:0-8625 GCA_964519915.1 uncultured Geomonas sp. | reverse complement strand
ATGTTCGGGTGGTTCGCCACGTCGACCATCTTGGGGGTCATGATGCACTGCGAGCAGTCCAGCGTCGGGAAGGTCTCGGAGAGCTGCGCCATGTGCCCGCCGATGGAGGGCTCGCGCTCGACCAGCACCACCTGGTGTCCGCAGTCTGCGATGTCCAGCGCCGCCTGGATCCCGGCGATGCCGCCCCCTATCACGAGAGCCCTCTTGGTGACCGGGACGGTGATGGGTGCCAGCGATTTCCCCTTCTTAACCCGCTCCACCATGAGCTTTACGATGTCGCTCGCCTTCGCGGTGCCGAGCTTCTTGTCCTCGTGCACCCAGGAACAGTGTTCGCGGATGTTGGCCATGTCGCAGAGGTACGGGTTCAGCCCGGCCGCCGAGGCAGCCTTCCGGAAGGTCTTCTCGTGCATGCGCGGGCTGCAGGCCGCCACCACCACGCCGTCCAGGCCCTGTTCGGAGACCGCCTTCTTCAGAAGGTTCTGGCCGGGATCAGAACACATGTACTTGTAGTCGCAGGAGTAAGCTACACCCGGGATCTTCCCGGCGGCCTCGGCTACCTGCTCTACATCCACCGTGCGGGAGATATTCTCGCCGCAGTGGCAAACAAAAACACCGATTCTGGACATAGGCTCCTCTATCCGTTAGCTGCCCGCCTTGGGGCTACAGCAGCTGTTTGTCTCTTAAAAGCGGTTTCGGGTCGGTGATCACGCTCTCGAAACCGAGGTTCTCCGAGGCCACCCCCATGGCAAGGGCGGCCAGCTGGGTGATGTAGAAGACGGGGAGGTCGCGCCGGTCCGATGCGCCGGCGACGTGCTGCAACTCGGAACCGAAGATGTTGCCGAACAGGGTGGAATCGGGGGCGCCGTAGGCCTCCTTGATCTCCTTCTGGCGGATGTCCAGGTTCCCGTGGCAAAGCGGGCAGGCGACCATGATGCACTCCGCGCCGGCCAGGCGCGCGGACTCCAGGATGGCGTTGGAGAGCTTCAGTACCACGCCGGGGCGCGACAGGGTGAAGTTGGCGCCGCAGCACTCCATGCGGTGCGACCACTTGACCGGCTCGGCACCAAGGGCACGCAGGATGTCCTCCATGATGCTCGGGTCCTCGCAGTCGTCCAGCTCCGGCACGCCGGGGGGGCGGGTCAGCAGGCAGCCGTAGTAGCTGGCGACCCTAAGCCCCAGAAGCGGCTTTTTGACGTTTTCCTCGAGCCTCGCCAGTCCGAACTCCCTTGCCAGGATCTCCATGATGTGCTTCACAGGCTTCCCGAGGGCTGCGGGCCCGTCGATGGCGACCTCTACCTGCTTTCTCTTGGTTTGGTCCGCTTTCAGGTGGTGCTGGGTGACCTTCAGGCGCGAGAAGCAGGCGGCGCACCCTACCGCCAGGTCCCCTTCCACCTTTTCGGCCAGCGAGAGGTTCTTGGCGCACAAGGAGAGGCTCAAAAGCTCGTCCACGTTGTGCGCAGGGGTCGCGCCGCAGCAGAACCAGTCCGGCACTTCCTTCAGCCCCACGTTGAGAGCCTTGAACAGCGCGCGGGTGGAGATGTCGTATTCGCGCCCGGAGGCATGCGCCGAGCAACCCGGGTAATAGGAATAGTTCAGATGTTTCTTGCCAGGTGTCACAGGGCCTCCCCTTTCTTGCGCATCTCGTCGATCCTTTTGAAGATCCCTTCGATCTCGGCGATGTTCTTGTTCTTGGAATGGAACATCTTCAGCTTCCCCTTGGAGATGAGCTTGGGCCCGAGCATCAGGTCCTTCAGGAACTGCCCGCTCTTCATGTTGAAGGCCGCGCCCAGCCTGAGCTCGTACTGCCGCCCGTAGGTGCGGATGTTCTCGATGAAGAGGCGGTTGGCGAGCTGGACGTAGCTCTCCTTGGAGGGGCCGTCGGCATCCCAGGAGAGTTTTCTCAGCGCGTCCATGATGGCGGCGAGATCCACCTTGTTGGGACAGCGAGTGGTGCAGGTCTCGCAGGAGGCGCAGTACCAGATGGAGCGTCCGGCGAGCACGCGCTTTCCCTGGCCCAACTGCAGAAGCCGGACCACCCTGTTGGGCGGGTGTTCCATGAACGCCGACATCGGGCAGCCGGCGGAACACTTGCCGCACTGGAAGCAGCGGCGCACCGAACTGCCTGAAAGCGCTTCCACCTTTTTAACGAAACTCACGTTCATCGTCTCGTTGGAGAGGTGCATCAACTTGTTTTTCACTGCGGACCTCGTGAGTGGCTAACGGCTGCCTTGATATCGTTGTTTAATAAAAAAGATCATAATTTGCTGCCAATGGGAAAGAAGAAGGTGCGCGATTGGACCATCGGCGTTTGCATGCTAGATAACAGCGTTTGATAAAATACCTGATAAGGGCCCGCCTAAAAAGGCTGGAGAAATATACGCCATTTTAAAACAAAAAAGCAAGCATTAGTTTTGGCTGGAAACCCCTGGAAAGTAGCGTGTTTTTCCCCGCAGGCGCAGCTTTGTGCGAAAAGTGGCAAAAAAATATGCCGCAAAAATGAAACAAAAAATAGAATTTTAAAACAGCGACGAGGGGAGGAAGGCCAAGGGCGGAAGTAGCCGAAGTAGCGCGGGAAATGGCGAGAGGATGCCGATCCCCCATTTTCCACCCTCCCGTGCTACGGTCGGGACCGGATGGCGGGGGGCGTGCGGTTTTAAAACAGGAATCCCCCAGGTGCGCTACGGGCAAATGCTTTGACAGGAAAAAGGAAATGTAATAATAGTGTCGTGGCGTTATCTCTTGCGAGGTGTGCCATAGGGGAACTGAAAAGACTATACCGCTACGTGCGTAACTGCCGGGGCGCTTATTTGCTGGGCGCCTTGCTGCTGGTTGGCACCAACCTGTGCGGGCTTGCCATCCCGTGGCTGATGAAGCTGGCCATAGAAGAGTTGCAGGTGCCCGCCTCCGGGCGGTTCACCCCGGCGCAGTACGGTGCCATGATAGCAGCCGCGGCCGTGGCGCAGGGGGTGATCCGGGTATTTTCCCGCACCACCATGCTGAACGCGGGGCGCCGGATCGAGTACCTGCTGCGCGAGGACCTCTACGGCAAGCTGCTGACGCTGGACCGGAGCTACTTCTCCAACTGGCGCACCGGCGACATACTCTCCCGTCTGGCGAACGACCTCACCAACGTGCGGATGCTGCTCGGGTTCGGGGCTCTGAGCCTGCTGAACACCGTTGTGGTCTACACCGCCTCCCTCTTCCTGTTGACCCGCATCTCCCCTTTTCTCACCGTCTGCGCCATCGCCCCGTTTCCCGTCATGATCCTGATCGTGAAAAGGCTGAGCGGTTCCATGTTCCGTACCTCCAAGCGGATGCAGGAGGCGCTCTCCAGGCTGACCACGCGCGTGGAGGAGAATGTCTCGGCCGCGGCGGTGGTCAAGGCGTATTGCCGGGAGGAAGGAGAGATCGTCACTTTCCGGCAGGTGTGCGACGGGTATAGCGAGGCGAGCATGGCCGTGGCGCGCATCAGGGGGATGATGCTCCCCGTCATGGCCGCCACCGGTGCGCTCGGGACGCTCGTCGTACTCTTTGTCGGGGGGGAGCAGGTGATACGCGGCGAGATAACCCTGGGGGGGTTCGTCGCGTTCAACGGCTACCTCGCCATGCTGGTATGGCCCACCATCATGTTCGGCTGGATACTGAACCTCCTGCAAAGGGGAGCCGCCTCCATGACCCGGCTGGGGGAGATACTGAACGCGACAGCCGAGGTGGCCGATCCCGAGGACCCGGTTGATCCGGGGGCGATTGCAGGGGAGATCGAGTACCGCAACCTCAGTTTTTCCTACGGCTCCACCGAGACGCTGCGCGGCGTGAACCTGAAGATAAAGAAGGGGGAGCGTATCGGGATAGTCGGCGTGGTGGGGAGCGGCAAGTCGACCCTGGTGCGCATGATCCCGCGGCTGTTCCGGGTTGCCGACGGGACGCTGTTCATCGACGGCATCGACCTGAACCGGATCCCGCTTAAGCGGCTGCGCGATGCGGTGGGGTTCGTGCCGCAGGAGGGATTCCTCTTCTCCCGCTCCATGGCCGAAAATATCGGCTATGGCAAGCCGGGCGCGAGCCGGGAGGAGATCGAGCGCGCGGCGCGGGTGGCGGGGCTTGTCGGAGACATCGCCCGGTTCCCGCAAGGGCTCGACACCCTGGTGGGCGAGCGGGGGGTGACGCTCTCCGGCGGACAGAAGCAGAGGGTTTCCATCGCCCGTGCGCTCATCAAGGAGCCGAGCATCCTGATACTGGACGACCCGCTCTCCGCCGTCGATGCGGATACCGAGGAAGAGATACTGTCGGCGCTGTCGGGGTATTACGGCGAGAGGACCGTGCTGATCGTTTCGCACCGGCTGTCCCCCCTGCGCGGCTGCGACCGGATCATCGTAATGGAGCAGGGGGCCATTGTCGAAGAGGGGAGCCACGCGGAGCTGTTGGAGCTGGGGGGACGCTACGCGGCGATCCACATGGAAGAGCAGCTGAAGGCGGAGATCGAGAGGCTGTAAAACCGGAAGACGCTCACGCAAAGAGCAGGCCTTTTCGTTTCCAGGTTCGACTTCGCGCCTGCGCGTCCTGGCGCGAGAACTTTAAAAAAGGATCCATATGCACTTCGGCGGGTTATACGAGGACGAAATTGTCGGCAGGATGTACGACCGGCGGCTGATGGGGCGCTTTTTCCCCTACCTCCGGCCGTACCGCCGCCTCCTCGCCGCGGCGCTGACGCTGCTCCCCTTCATCGCGGCTGCAAAGCTCTCCCAGCCCTGGATACTGAAGATCGCCATCGACAGCCACATCACCCAGGGGAGGATGGAGGGGCTCCCGGCGCTCGCCGCTGCCTTCCTCGGGATCATCTTCGCAGAATCGCTCCTTATGTTCGCCCAGGTCTACCTGCTTCAGTACGTGGGGCAGAAGGTGATGTACGACATCAGGGTGCAGCTTTTCACGCACATCCAGCGCCTATCGACCCGCTTCTTCGACCGGACCCCGGTGGGAAGCCTGGTCTCCAGGCTGACCAGCGACATCGAGGTGCTGGGGGAGATGTTCGCGGCGGGAATCGTCACGGTGGTGGGAGATATCCTGGTGCTGGCGGGCATCGTGGGCATCATGCTCTGGATGAACGTCAAGCTTTCGCTGGTCACCTTTTCGGTGCTCCCCTTGCTGATCTGGGTCGCCTTCACCTTCAGGAACTGGATGCGCGCGGCCTTCAGGCAGGTGCGGGCACGCCAGGGGAACCTGAGCTCGTTTCTGGCGGAGAGCATCGGCGGCATGGCCGTGGTGCAGCTCTTCAACAGGGAACGGGACGAGGCGCGGGAGTTCCAGAGGTTGAACGCCTCCTACATGGAGGCGAACCTGCCGGTGATCACCTGGGATGCGGCGCTTTACGCGGTGGTGGAGACCCTCTCCTCGATCGC
Source organism: uncultured Geomonas sp. (assembly GCA_964519915.1). Taxonomy (GTDB): domain Bacteria; phylum Desulfobacterota; class Desulfuromonadia; order Geobacterales; family Geobacteraceae; genus Geomonas. The sequence goes on along the minus strand of CAZFMI010000099.1, from coordinate 3,226 downwards.
GGTGGCCCTCATCATCTGGTACGGAGGGGGCGAGATCGTGAAGGGGACGCTCTCCTTCGGCGCCCTGGTCGCTTTCATCCAGTACATAGAGAGGTTTTTCTCCCCGATCCGGGATCTTTCCGCCAAATACTCGGTGATGCAGGGGGCGATGGCGTCGCTGGAACGTATCTTCGGCCTCCTGGACAACCAGGAAAAAGAGCCTGCCATGCTCCCGGTGCAAAAGGTGGCGGCAAAAACGGCGGGAGATCTTCCCTGCCAGGCAGCACCGGACGATGCGGTGAAGAGCATCTGCTTCAATGACATCTGGTTTGCCTACCAGGGGGACGACTTCGTGCTGAAGGGGTTCTCGCTGCAGATGAAGCGCGGCGAGAAGGTGGCGCTGGTGGGGGAGACCGGTGGCGGCAAGACCACGGTGACACGTCTTTTGTCCAGGCTTTACGACGTGAGCCGCGGTTCCATCACCATCGACGGCACCGACCTCCGGGAGCTGCCGCTTGAGACCTTGAGAAGGAGGATCGGCGTGGTGCTGCAGGATCCCTACCTCTTTTCCGGGACCATAGCCTACAACATCTCCCTGGGGGACCCGCAGGCGCTGCAGAGGGTGGAGCAGGCGGCAGCCGTGGTCGGGGCGGACCGCTTCATCAGGGAACTCCCGAGCGGTTATCAGGAGGAGGTGCGCGAGCGCGGGGTCAATTTCTCGGCAGGAGAGCGGCAGCTGATCTCCTTTGCCAGGGCGGTCGCCTTCGATCCGGAGATCCTGGTGCTGGACGAGGCGACGGCGAGCGTGGACACGGCAAGCGAGCGGCTGATCCAGCAGGGGCTCGAGGGGTTGATGCAGGGGAGGACCACGCTCGTCGTGGCGCACCGGCTCTCGACCGTACGCGACGCGGACCGCATCGTGGTCATCCACCACGGCGAGAAGGCGGAAGAGGGGAGCCACGCGGAGCTCATGGCGGCCAGGGGGCTCTACTACAGGCTCTACCAGCTGCAGTTCAAGGATTGATCGTAGGAGCGGCATTCCTGCCGTGATAGCCGCCGGTTTTTCCCTGCAGGAATGCCGCTCCTGCCCGGCAATGACAACAGCAGGGTTGCCTTTGATGCAAAGATTGAGATATAAGAAAGCATTATTTTTTGCGGAGTAACCACATATGAAGCATCTTATTCTCGGCACTGCCGGACATATCGACCATGGCAAGACCTCCCTGGTGAAAGCGCTGACCGGCGTGGACACGGACAGGCTCAAGGAGGAAAAGGCCCGCGGCATCACCATAGAGCTCGGCTTTGCGCACCTGGAACTGCCCGGGGGGCTCCGCTTCGGCATCGTCGACGTCCCGGGGCACGAGAGGTTCGTGCGCACCATGGTCGCCGGTGTGGGTGGCATGGACCTGGTGCTCCTGGTGATCGCCGCTGACGAGGGGATCATGCCCCAGACCCGCGAGCACCTGGAGATCTGCCAACTCCTGGGGGTGAAGAGGGGTATCGTCGTCCTCACCAAGAAGGACATGGTAGAGCCCGACTGGCTCGACCTGGTGACCGAGGAGGTCAGGGAATACCTCGCCGAGAGCTTTCTGGCTGACGCTCCCATCGTCGGGGTGTCATCCAAAACCGGCGACGGCATCGACAGGCTGAAGAGCGAGCTGACCCGGATGGCCGGGGAGATCGAGCAAAAGCGCGTTGATTCCCCTTTCCGTCTTCCGGTCGACCGCGTGTTCACCGTTACCGGGTTTGGCACCGTCGTTACCGGAACCCTCCTCTCGGGTGCCATATCCGTCGGCGACGAGGTGGAGATCCTCCCCTCCGGGATCGCCTGCAGGGTGCGCGGCGTGCAATCGTTCGGCTCCAAGGTGGAGAAGGGCGGCGCCGGCGAGAGGCTGGCGGTGAACCTGCAGGGGGTGGATCATGCCGACGTGGAGCGCGGCGACGTGGTGGTCCCCAAGGGGCTCTACAAGCCGACCAGCGCCGTCGACGTGCGGCTCAACTACCTTGCCTCGGCGGCCAAGGAACTCAAGCACCGCTCCACCATCCGCCTGCATTCGGCGACCTACGAGGTCTCCGCCAAGATCATCCTTTTCGACCGCGACGCGCTCCAGCCGGGCGAGAGTGCCTACTTGCAGCTGCGCCTTTCCCGGCCGGTGCTGCTTTTGCCCGGCGATCCGTTCGTCCTGCGTACCTATTCGCCGCAGGCGACCCTGGGTGGCGGCATCGTGCTCGACCCGGCGCCCCCCAGAAGGCGCAGGCGCTCCACCGAGGCGCTGGAGCTGTTGGCCGCTGCGGAGTCGGGCGTGGACCAGGACAGGATCAGGCTCCTGGTGGAATCGTCGCTTCTCTCGGGGATCTCGATCCAGGAGATGGTGAACCGCTCCGGGATGTCAGCGAAGAGGATCGAGGCCGCCCTTGCGCCCCTGCTTTCCAGCGGGGCGGTGCTGCAGGTGGTGAAGGAGCCGCGCATCTTCCTTGGCAGGGATGCCTTTGCGCAGCTGAAACAGAGGCTTTCCGAGGAGTTGGGCGACTACCTCGAGCAGAACCCGATGTACGAAGGGATAGGGAAGGAAGAGCTGAAGTCCCGCATACCCAAGCGGAGCGACGCGCGTTTCTTCGGCCCCGTGCTGGCAAGCATGGAGAAAGAGGGGCTGGCGTTGTCCGACCGCGACATCGTGAAGCTTCCCGGTCGCAAGGTCGGTGTGACCCAGGACCAGGCGGGGCTTCAGCTTGCGCTGGAGGAGGCGATCAAGAAGGCATGGTTCGAGCCCCCCACCCTGAAAGAGCTTTGCGACATGCTGGGTTGCACCGAGAAGCAGGTCCTCGATCATGCCAACATGCTCTTTCGCGAGGGGCGGGTGGCGAAGATCAAGGGGGATATCTTCTATGCGCCGGGTGCGGTCGACGAGGTGCGCGAGAAGCTGCTGGTGCACCTGAAGGAAAAGGGAGAGATCACCCCCCCCGAGTTCAGGGATCTCACCGGGCTGTCCCGCAAGTTCATGATTCCGCTGCTGGAGTATTTCGACAGCGAGAAGCTCACCATCCGCATGGGGGACAAGCGGGTCCTCAGGAGGGGGTGAGGCCTTCTACGTTCTATGTTCTATGTTCTATGTTCTATGTTCTATGTTCTATGTTCTATGTTCTACGTTCTATGTTCTAAGTTCTACGTTAAAAACGGAAACCGCCGCACCTAACATAGAACATAGAACATAGAACATAGAACATAGAACATAGAACATAGAACATA
>CAZFMI010000098.1:0-8867 GCA_964519915.1 uncultured Geomonas sp. | reverse complement strand
GTCAGCATGGCCGCCTGGATGATCGCCAACAACCGCGAAAACCCGCTCTACGAGAGGTTCGACCGGGTGGTGGAGATCCTGAAGCGCTACGATACGGTCCTGTCGCTTGGAAACGGGCTGCGCGCCGGCGCGATCCACGACTCCAGCGACCGCGCCCAGATCCAGGAACTCCTGATCAACTGCGAGCTCGCCGAGCTGGGGCGCGAAATGGGGTGCCAGATGCTGGTGGAGGGTCCCGGGCACGTGCCGCTTGACGAGGTGGAGGGAAACATCAAGCTGCAAAAGAGGATGAGCGGCGGCGCTCCCTACTACATGCTCGGCCCGATCACCACGGACGTCGCCCCCGGCTTCGACCACATCACCGCCGCCATCGGCGCGGCCCAGTCCTCGCGCTTTGGCGCCGACCTGATCTGCTATATCACCCCCGCCGAACACCTGGCGCTTCCCAACGAGGAGGACGTCCGGATGGGGGTGAAGGCGGCGAAGATCGCAGCGTACATAGGGGACATGAACAAGTACCCCGACAAGGGGAGGGAGCGCGACAAGGAGATGAGCAAGGCGAGAAGGGACCTGAACTGGCAGCGCCAGTTCGAGCTCGCCCTCTTCCCGGAGGACGCGGCCGCCATCAGGAAGAGCCGCGTTCCCGAGGACGAGCAGACCTGCACCATGTGCGGCGACTTCTGCGCCTCGCGTGGCGCCGGCAAGATCTTCTCCGGCGATCTGCGGGGTGACAAGATTTGATGCGCTGGAAACATAGCAAGGGTTGCAACGCCGCTGCAGCTCCCCCCTCCCCTTGCGGGAGGGGCGCAGGCGACGGCTGCCGGGGGGGGCTGGTCAAGGCCGGAGGGGCGTCGCTGGCCGCCGGTTCGCTGCTCCTGGTCGCCACCCCGGCCTTCGCCATGCACATATCGGAGGGGATACTCCCCTTCTCCTGGGGCGTCTTCTGGTACCTGGCGCTCCTCCCTTTCCTCTTTCTCGCTATCAGGCGCCTGAACGCCATGGCGCGGGAGGACCTCTCCATGAAGCCGCTGGTGGGGCTTCTGGCAGCGGTGGTCTTCATCGTGTCGTGCATGCCGATCCCGGTGCCGACCGCCGGCACCTGCTCGCACCCCTGCGGCACCGGGGTGGCCGCCATACTGGTGGGCCCGCTGGTCAGCGTGCTGATCGCGGCGGTCTCCCTGCTGATCCAGGCGCTCTTCCTGGCCCACGGCGGGCTCTCCACCCTGGGAGCCAACACCTTCTCCATGGGGGTGGTGGGATCGCTGGCCGGCTGGGTTGCCTTTCGCGCCGCGCGCCGCATGGGGGGGAGCCTGGCCGTCTCCGGGTTCCTGGCCGGGCTCCTGGCGGACTGGGGGACCTACGCCGCCACTTCGCTCATCCTCTCGCTGGGCATCAGGGGGGACGCGCCGCTTTGGCCGCTGTTCACCAAGGTCGTCCTCGCCTTTCTCCCGACCCAGCTGCCGCTCGGCATCCTGGAAGGGGTGCTGAGCGCCGGGATGGTGACGCTTTTGTACCGCAAGCGCCCCGATCTGCTGCTCAGGATGCGGGTGATAACAGATAAGGAGCTGCCAAGCAATGCCTGATCGCAAGAGAAGACTCAAGATACTGCTGCTGCACGCCACCTTGCTCCCCACGCTCCTTTTCGCCTTCTATTTCTTCTCCCTGGCGCCCAACTCCTGGGAGGGGGTGGATGAGGCGGTGGTGGAGAAGATTGCCAAGGAGCACGGACGGGAGGCAAGCGACCCGCTGATCGACCCCGGGTCCGGGGACCTGCTTCTCTTCGGCTTCCTGCTGGCGGGCTCGGCCGGCGGTTTTGCAGCGGGCTATTACTGGCGCCAGCTGACCAGGAAGGACTAGCGGGGAAGGGCCATGCACCACTTCAGAGCACATGTCTGCCATGCCGCGCATCCGGTAAGCCGCATAGATCCCAGGGTGAAGCTCGCCAGCGCGCTGGCGCTCCTCGTCATGGTGATCAGCTGCCGAGGGGTCGTCTTCCCCCTGCTGGTGTCGCTTTTGAGCCTCGCCCTCTGCCTGAGCCTGGGAACGCCGCTGCGCATCCTTTTGCTGCGCTTTTCCGAGCCGCTTTTCATCGCGGCGACGGTGCTCTTTTTGAAGATGTTCTTCTCCGGCAGCGAGCAGATCTTCACCATAGGCTTGGCAGGGTTCGAACTGGCAGGGCACCGCGACGGGCTGCTGGAGGGGGTGCGTATCGCCAGCCGCATCGTGGGGGGGGTCTCCCTCCTTGCCGTGATCGGGTTCTCGACCCCCTTCACCGAACTGATGGCGGCGCTCTCCTGGTTCAGGGTGCCCCAGGTGCTGATCGACGTGGCGCTTTTCGCCTGGCGCTACCTGTTCCTGCTTATGGAGGACGCGCAGGTGGTCTACAACGCCCAGAAGAACCGTCTCGGCTACGTCGGCTACCGGCGCGCGCTCTCCTCCTTCGGAACCCTCGCCGGGGTGCTGGTGATCAAGGCGTTCGACAACAGCCAGAGCATCACCACCGCCATGGTGCAAAGGGGGTACGACGGCGCCATGCCCGCTTCGCTGCACAGGCCGTTTCGGCTCGCGGAGCTTGCCTGCGCCGCAGCTTTCGTGATAGCAATGGCGGCAGTGAGAAGCGCCGTTTAAAGGAGCCTTCGTGGACCAGACCAGAATCTCCGTAAACCTTGGAAGCTACAAGTACCCCGACGGGACCGTCGCCCTCTCCGACATCCGGCTCAGCGTGGCCAGGGGGGAGTTCACCGGCATCCTCGGGTCCAACGGCTCGGGGAAGACGACCCTCTTGAAGATCATGGACGGGCTGATCAAGGGGTACCAGGGGGAGGTGCTCCTGGACGGCGACAACGTGCTCCGTCTCCATCCCCGCGACATCTACCGCAAGGTGGGCCTGGTGTTCCAGAATCCCGACGACCAGCTTTTCGCCGCCACGGTTTTCGAGGACACCGCCTTCGGCCCCCGCAACATGGGTTGCGCCGAGGCCGAGGTGCGGACCAGGGTGGAGAGCGCGCTGGCCAGCGTGGACATGGGCGAGTTCGCGGGAAAGGGGATCCATAACCTGAGCTACGGACAGAAGAAGCGGGTCTGCATAGCGGGGCTCCTCGCCATGGGACACGAGGTGCTGCTTCTCGACGAGCCGACCGCCGGGCTCGATCCCATGGGGGAATACCGGATGATGGAACTCCTGACCAGGCTGAACAGGGAGCAGGGGGTGACCGTCGTCATGGCGACCCACAGCGTGGACCTGGTGCCGATTTTCCTGCACCAGCTCCACATTCTGAGCCGCGGCCGCCTGATTCGCGGCGGCACCCCCGAGCAGGTGTTCACGGCGCCAGAGGAGCTGGCCAACGTAAAACTGCGCCTCCCCCACATCGCCGAGTTGATTTACCGGCTAAAGCACGAGGAAGGGCTCCCCTTCGGCCGGGTACCGCTCACCATAGGGGAGGCGCGCAGGGAGATCGTGGAGGCCATGGACAGGTAGGGTTCCACGGTCGATAGCGCAGGTAGCAATGGGGCAACCGAAACGGTGCGCCCCTTTTTTTTCGCCGTCTTGCAGCTTCGACCGGGCCATTTTGTAACAGCGGGCGTTCCATTGCGGCGCAACTGCGGCCGTTTCGGTCGCCTCTAGCGCAGGGGAGACGGCGGGCCGCCCGTGATATCCGGGGTTTAGCGGGGCGGCACGGATCGTGCTCAACGCATGGTCTCGCGCCGCCGTGCGGCAGGGCACCCCGGGCCGAAGGATTGGGGTTGACAGCTGCCGGAGTCGGGTATATAAAAAATGCAATATATACGTTATTGTATTTATTTCGGTCGGACTATGCAACCTCAAAAGGAGTGAAAAAATGGGCAATTTGTTTATCGTGGTGGGTCTCGTATATGCCGTGGCACTGCTTATCCAGGCTTTCTCTTACCAGCAATCCGCAAAGAAGGCTGCGTGTGGAAAAGCAGACGATGGGATGGGCGTCAACGGAGTGGTCGCCGGGCAGGCATGCCATTAGCATCATCCGCCGGCCTGCCAAGCCGCCAAAACGAGCAAAAGCGGGACGGTCTCCAACCGTCCCGCTTTTTTTGCAGCAGTTCCCTCGTTTGATTTGCTAATACCTCTTCTCGACCACCTTTGCCTGTACCCTGCCGATCATGCCTGCCAGAGTTCCCATCTCGTCCAGCGAATCCCCCTCCACCAGCTTGATATGGCTCAGGTTGGCGGGGAGCTCGCCGAAGGTGGGGTCGATGGCGATCCACCGCTTGTCCAGATAGCTCTCTGCCCAGCTGTGGTAGAGGAACCCGCCTCCCTGGTAGACCACGCCGGAGACGAAGCGGGTGGGAATCCCGGCGGCACGGGCGAGGGAGGTGTAGAGCCGTGCGTGGCTTTGGCAGTTGCCGGTGCGGCTTTTCAGCGTCTCCAGCGGAGACTGGCTGTCGGTGACCGATCCTTTCACCTCTCGGGCCACCCAATCGGTGAGCAGCCTGGCGATCCGTTCCGGCTTCGTCTCCGGGGCGGCGATCTCCGCCAGCTTGGCCTTTATTTCGGGATGATCGCTCGGTATGCGCTCGGCCGGTTCGAGGTCGGCGGCGGCGGGGGGGGGATCGGTCCCGGGAGCGGGGTGCGGCATGGTGAAGAGGACTCTCCCGTCGGGAAGGCGCACCCCTTGTTGCCTTTGCCCTTGCAGTAGCGGCAAAAGGGGAGGGACGCCGGCCATCTCGATGGAAAGCAGTCGCAACTCGGCGGGGCGTTCGATAGCAGGGTTCACGCGGATCATGCTGAAGTCGAGCACCAGGTCTTTCTTGCAGAGCGCCGCTTCGGCAAGTTCACCCCTCGCAGTGGCTTCGTCCTGCGCCACCGTCACCACGAGATCGTCCCGCACGGATTCCTTCAGGACGTTCCCATCCCGGTCCACCCAGATGTCGTTGTCCACCCCCATGGGGTAGAGGTCGTTTTTCAGGTGGATTGCGGCAACCCCCTCCAGCGTCTCCTCGCCTATCACTTCCACCTTGACCTGCTTCACCTTGACCGCTTCTGCGTCGACGATGGCGAGCCTGTAGCTCCTGCCGGGTGCAGCGCCTTGCATGAGCGGATACAGGTTCAGGGCATGGGGGGGGTAGAGAGGGGTCTTCGACTTGAGGGTGCGCTCCTTTCTCCCTGCGCCGGAGTGCGACACGATGGTGATGCCGCTGGGGGTAACCTCCCCCCTGAGCTCTACCGGGCTGCCGTCTATGCGGTTCTCCGCCTGGAAGGAGCGCAGCACGAGGTCCGGCCCGACCTGGTACGACTCCTTCGAGGCCGCCTCCCTGGAGAATCCCATGACGCGCATCTTCACGCTCCCCTGGGATTCGATGCGATATCCGCCGGCAGTCCTGGCGATGGCGAGGCGGCCAAAGCCGACGCGCTCGTCGCCGAGCCTGATGCTGAACCAGCGCTCCCCTTCGGGAAGGGCGGCAAGCCTCGGGAGCGGGGCGGCATAAAGCTGGAGCGGCAGGAGGATCAGTAGCGCCGCTACCAGGAGCCGCAGGCAGAGGAGAGGGGAGGGCATGCTATTCGGTGAAGATGGGTTCTTTGGCGATCTCGGGCCTTTCCTCGCCCCGCTCCAGTTTGCACTGGCCGGTCGGGAACAGGGAGCCGGCGACGGAGATTGCGGCTTCCGCCTTGTTCTGCTGCGAGGCGAACCTCAGCACGTCTTTTTTGCCGCGTTCGTCAAGGGAGCGAAAGGTCGCGATGAGGGTTTGTTCTTCGATGCTGAGTTCCATGTGGTGTCTCCTGTGCTGAAAGTTGCGTAACTTATACCACAGCGAATGCTTTCCGCGCAATCGGGTAAAGCGGCGGGCGGGGAGGAGCGGCTGACGGGCTGGAGCTCCTCATTGGAGGAGCGATGGAAAGAATCCACTGATTAAATGCATTTAACGGCTTGCGGTGCCGATTCCGCACCGGTATAATGGGGCCATAGATAAGAGTTGCGGAGGGTCGTAGGATCCTCCTTCCCCTAGCTGACTTGCCCTCCTAGTCGCTAGGGTTTTTTTTGCCCTTTTTTAGCCTCTTGTGTGCCAGTCGTTGCACACTTTTCCCGATTCCTATACAATCCCTGTCAGCTGACCGTTCCCGTAGGCCGAATCCCCATCACAGGTCGCTTCACGAGGCTGTATGTACCCGATCGTAACCATCACCGACCAATGCCGCAAATGCTATTCCTGCGTCCGCAGTTGCCCCGTAAAGGCGATCAAGGTGGAGAAGAGCTACACCGAGATCATCCCCGAGCGCTGCATAGGGTGCGGCAACTGTCTGAGCAACTGCCCCCAGCACGCCAAGGTCATCGCCGACAACGTGGCGGTTACCCGGACGCTGCTTGTCTCCGACGCTCCGGTCATCGCCGTGCTCGGCTGCTCCTTCCCCTCTTTTTTCCACCATTGCTCGCCGGGCCAGCTCTCCGCCGGTCTCCGGGCCCTGGGCTTTGACGAGGTGCACGAGGGGGCCAGCGGCGTGGAGCTGATCGCCGGCGAGTACAGGGAGGCGATCAGGAACTCCCGGTTGCCTCTCATCTCCTCGCACTGCCCCGCCGTGGTCGACCTGGTGGAACGGCATTATCCGCAGCTGATCGAGAACCTGGTAGGCGTGGTGACCCACATGGTGGCGATGGGGCGCTGGTTGAAAAATACCCTGGGAAGCCACGTCAAGGTCGTCTACATAAGTTCCTGCATCGCAGGCAAGTTCGAGGTGCTGGCCGAGCAGACCAGGGGAGCGGTGGACGTCCTGCTCACCTACCGGGAGCTGGAGTCGATCTTCAAGGAGCAGGGCATAGAGCTGACCGCGCTGGAGGAGGAGCCGTTCGACGGCAGGGAGCCGCACATGGGGAGGGTCTTTTCCCTCTCCCAGGGGTCCTTCCAGGCCTTCGACATCCGGACCGACCCGCTCGACACCGAGATCGTCACCGCCGAGGGGGAGGTGAACGTCATGGGCATCATCAAGGACCTCGCTGCGGGGAGGATCAGCCCGAAATTCGTGGACCTTCGTTTCTGCTACGACGGCTGCATCGGAGGGCCGGGAAGGAACAAGACGCTCACCGAGTTTTCGCGGCGCAACCTGGTGATCTCCCATTTCAGGAAGAAGATCCCCTACCGCACCTCCGAGGTGTACCTGGATGCGGCGCCGGTGCCGTTGTCGCGCGACTTCTCGGACAAGTTCGTGAAGCTTCCCACCCCCAAGGGGGGGGACGTAAAGAGGATACTGCACGCCACCAACAAGTTCACCCAGAAGGACGAGCTGAACTGCCGCACCTGCGGCTATCGCACCTGCCGCGAGTATGCGGTCGCCGTTTTCCAGGGGCTGGCGGACCTCGAGATGTGCCTGCCTTACAACCTGCAGCAGCTGGAGGAGGAGCGGGGGAGGCTGATACAGAAGTACGAGCTTGCCAAGAGGGAATTGGACCGCGAGTACGGCGACGAGTTCATCGTGGGAAGCGACAGCCAGACCCTGGATGTGCTGGACCAGATCAAGCAGGTTGGCCCCACCCCGACCACGGTCCTCGTCAGGGGAGAATCCGGCACCGGAAAGGAGCTCGCGGCGCGCGCCATCCACCGCTACTCAAAGAGAAACGACAAGCCGCTGGTTACCGTGAACTGCACCACCATCACCGACTCCCTCCTGGAAAGCGAGCTTTTCGGGCACAAGAAGGGCTCCTTCACCGGCGCCATCATGGAGAAGAAGGGGCTCTTCGAGGCGGCCGACGGCGGCACCATCTTCCTGGACGAGATCGGGGACATCACCCCCAAGCTGCAGGCGGAGTTGCTGAGGGTGCTGGATCTGGGCGAGGTCCGTCCGGTGGGGGGCACAGCCGCCAAGCGGGTCGACGTGCGGCTCATCGCCGCTACCAACAAGTCGCTCGAAGACGGCGTGCGCGACGGCTGGTTCCGCGAGGACCTGTACTACCGCCTGAACGTGTTTTCCATAACCATGCCCCCGCTCAGGGAGCGGGTCCAGTCCATCCCCCAGCTGGCGCACTACTTCCTGGAGAAGGCGCGCAAGAAGCTGAACAAGCACATAGACGGGATAGAGGAGCGCGCCATCAACGCCATGGTGAAGTACCCCTGGCCCGGCAACATCAGGGAGATGCAAAACGTCATCGAACGTGCCGCGGTGCTCACCCACGACGAGATCATCAAACTAGGCAACCTGCCGCTCGCCTTTGCGGAGAGCTATGCCGAGGAGGGGGAGGATGTCATCGACCTCCGCTCCTTCAAGAAGGAGCGCGAGCCGCATGTGCTGAGGGTCGAAAAGAAGCTGATTCAGCGCTATCTGGCCGACGCGGGGGGCAATGTGTCAAAAGCGGCACAACTTGCCAACATCCCCAGGCGCACCTTTTACCGCCTTTTGGCGAAACACGGACTCAAAGGGCGCACAATCCGGGCAAGGGAGGAAGAGCAGGAGTGAAGGGGTAGGTCAAAATGATACAAATGGGCACATTTACCACGTTTGTGCCAAAAGTGGCGCAGGTTGTATACAATGCATTATAACGCGAGGGCGCGCCCCTTTTTCCAAGTATACGTGAAAACAGCGACTTACCGGGGCGGTGCTGCTCTTTTAAACGGTTGGCACGCATATAGCAATAGTGTAGACATCGTGTCACTATTTTAGAGCACCAAACAAGGAGAGTTTCAGATGGGCAGAATGAGGGAGAATCCCAGGTACAACGTAATTTCGATGAGGATCAGCGATGCGGAGCGCGAGACGCTCGAACTGATCATGGACACCACCAAGAAGAGCGTTTCCGACATCATGCGGGAAGCCATGGAACTTGTGAAAGCCAGAAGCGTCGAGATGAACCAGAAGGCGGCCTAGGCCGCCTTGCAGCACCAGCAGTGACATAAAAAACAAAAAACGG
>CAZFMI010000097.1:0-8930 GCA_964519915.1 uncultured Geomonas sp. | reverse complement strand
CCCGGAGAGTAGGCGAGCGACAGGTCTGCCGCGGTCTGGCACGGCTTGGTGGAGATGACTTCGATCTTCCCTTTTCTGCCGCTGGAGTGGTACTCAAGCGCACCCAGTTTCTTGCTCATTTAGTTCTCTCCTTTGATCATCGGATTCGCGGATTTCCGCCATCTAAAGATTGCTGCCGGTGCAGTTCACTTCGTTACCACCACCAGGACCTTGACCTCGTTGCCGTCGTGGCTTAAGAGCCTGTGGCCGAGGCTCGACTCGAAGTAGAGGGAATCTCCCTCGTACAGGGTGATTTTCTGCTCCTCCAGCAGAAAGTCTGCCGTTCCCTTCATGACGTAGATGAACTCCTCCCCGTCGTGGCTGTAGGTGTTGGCCTCGGGGGCCTTCTCGGTGAGGGTGACCATGAAGGCATCCATCTTCTTGTTCTGCTTGTAAAAAGAGAGCGATTCGTAAAAGTACCCCTGCTTGGTGCCCTCCTTGGAGATCACCCGCGGCACGACGTTGCGCTGGTCCGCGCGCACCACCTCGTACTTTCGGTCGTCCTCGTCCTCGCTGAAGAACTGGGCCAGTTTCACGTCGAAGAACTTCGCTATTTTCGAAAGGGTTGCAATAGGGGGGGAGACGTTGTCGTTTTCTATCTGCGAGATGAGCGCCGGCGAGAATCCGGTCTCGTTCGCTACCGACTGTAGGGTCAGCTTCCTTGCCAAACGGAGTTTTTTTATCCTTGGCCCGATGTTGTACTCTGACATGGCTCACTCCTTTGGAGGGTGTGATTCACTGTTTTACTGATGCTAAAATTATTCAGTTTTGATAAAAAGTCAATTCATTTGTTGGTCGGTAAGGGGAAATTAATCAAACGAGCCTAAATGCAGGGAGGCACGAGATTAACTTGCACTCCGGACAGGGCGCGTCAGGAGCCGGTCCGCGCCGGTGCCGAAGTAAATACCGCGGTTTGAAATATCGTTTACCTCCCTCTTGCCAGGTTCGGACCTGTGCCGAAAGGGGTTGCCCTTCTGAGTAAAACGCCATTCGTGAGCCTTGGAATCCTGATGCGTGAAGCAGGCGGGGTAGGGAACGGGGGGCAGGAGAAGGACTGTTCCAGCGTGCAGGCGCTGATGCTTCAGGCATCTGTGGCATACCTCGTTTGTCGGTTGGCGCCGGGATGGCCGGAGCAAGACCGTCGGCGGGCGCGGGGAGGCCCGAGGCCCATGGAGGGGCGGGGAGAAACCGTGTGGGGAAGGGGCTATTGCTTGATATGGTCGTTCAGTTCCGCGAGCAGCGCACCGAGATCGACCTTGTGGACCGTGGCCCCGTGCTCCAGCTGCTCGAAATCCGCAATCTGGCAATCGTGGCAGTCCAGACCGTGGCGCTCGAACACGGGGAGTGTCTCGGGGTAACGCCTGAGGATGTCCGTTATGGTCATTTCTTTGCTGATCACTGGGCCTCCCGAAGGAACCTTAATGGGGTATGAAAAAAGGCGCTGCTAATCTGCAGGCGCCTCCGATGCTGTCAGATGCTTGCAAGGTGACAAGCGGAGCTCATGTACATGAACCGGCCGGCTACTCCGGCCGGAATTTCGCGTCCAGTGCGCTCTTGACCAGCGGCGGGACCAGCTTGTCCACCGGGCCGTTCAGGTTGCTGACCTCCTTCACTATGGAGGAGGAGAGGTAGCTGTAGGGGACCGAGGTCATCATGAAGAGCGTCTCCACGTCCCGGGTGATGCTGCGGTTCATCTGTGCAAGCTGGAATTCGAACTCGAAGTCGGAAACCGCGCGCAGGCCGCGGATGATGACGGTTGCCTCGCAGCGGCGAACATAGTCGACGAGCAGCCCTTCGAAGGTGTCCACTTTCGCCTGCGGGCGGTCCTTCAGGATCTCGGTGAGGAGGTCGATCCTCTCGGCAACGCTGAAAAGTGCGTTTTTCTCGGAGTTCCTGGCCACGGCGACGATGACGCCATCGAAGATCTTGAGAGCCCTGTCGATGATGTCGAGGTGTCCGTAGGTGACCGGGTCGAAGGAGCCAGGATAAACGGCGATTTTCAGGGGCACGGTTCACCTCTGTCTGGAATTGTTAAAAAGGAGAGGGCGGTGTCGCCGTAGATGCGGCGCTCGCTCTCCTTCAGCCTCCCGAAACTGCAGGGGATTTCCTCTTTCGCCGAGAATTCCGCGACCACCGTGGAGCCTTCGTCTATCAGGGGCGAGGTGGAGAGCAGCTCGAGCAACCTCTGCGTGTGACCCTCGCTGTAGGGAGGGTCGAGGAAGACCAGGTGGAACGGAGCCTCGCCGCGTGAGAGCCACTTCAGGGCGGCTGCCGCCTCCTGCACCACAACCCTCGCCTTGGAGGCGTACCTCGTGATCTCCAGGTTCCTGCGTATTGTCTCGGCGGAGTCGCGGTGGGAGTCGATGAAGACAGCGTGCTCCGCCCCTCTGCTCAATGCCTCGATCCCAAGGTTCCCGGTGCCGGCGAAGATGTCCAGCACCCGCATGCCGCTCAGCTCGCCCAGGCGGCTCAAAAGGATGCTGAACAGCGCCTCCTTGACCCGGTCCGCGGTGGGGCGCACCCGCAGGTTCTTCGGAGCCAGAAGCTGGCGTCCGCGCGCATCGCCCGCGATCACTCGCATGGAAAGAGCCCCCGGTATGCTGATTTTGTATGAATAAGCAACTTGCTCCTTACCGGATGCTGCAGCTTGGCCTTTAATTTCGGGACTAAAGGCAGTAACCGGCGGTAAATAGGAAAATGTAAACTGCTCTATTAGCACGATGCATTCATGACGTCAATCAAGTTTGCTGTTGACACTATTGAGCCCCCGTATATAAATTACGTACTTTTCGCCGATTCAGCAGGGGGTAAGGATGAGAGAGGGGCAAGCCATGGAGCGGACCGATTTGGCAGGGTACGCCGCCACCAGTGCCAGTTCCAAAGGGCGCAGGTATCAGGAGGAATTCAGGGACAACCGCCCCGCCTTTGAGAGGGACCGCGACCGCATCATCCACTGTGCAGCTTTCCGGCGCCTGGAATACAAGACCCAGGTGTTCGTGAACCACGAGGGGGACTATTACCGCACCCGGCTCACCCATTCGCTAGAGGTGGCGCAGATAGGGAAGGGGATCGCACGCAGGCTCGGCTTGAACGAGGAGCTGACCGAGACCCTGGCGCTGGCCCATGACCTGGGGCACACCCCGTTCGGCCACACGGGCGAGGAGGTGCTGAACAGGCTCATGGAGGGGTGCGGCGGCTTTGAACACAACCTGCAGTCGCTCAGGGTGGTGGACGAGCTGGAGGAGCGCTATCCGAACTTCAACGGCCTGAACCTTTCCTGGGAGGTGCGGGAAGGGATCGTGAAGCATTCCTCCCAGTACGACACCCCCGCCTCCATCTGCGCGGAATTTCTCCCCGGCACCGTCCCGACGGTCGAGGGGCAGCTGATTAACTTCGCAGACGAGATCGCCTACAACAACCACGACATCGACGACGGGTTGAAGTCCGGCTACATCAACCTGAGCCAGTTGAAGAAGGTGGATCTCTGGAACGAGGTGCACGAGGGGATAATGCGCAAGCACCCGGAGATCGACGTGGAGCGCGGCATCTGCCAGACGGTGAGCGCTCTGATCGGGGTCCTCATCAACGATCTGGTCATGACCACTGCCGACAATCTGAGGACCCTGAAGATAGAGACCCTGGAGGACCTGAGGAGGGTGAACCTGCCGGTGGTGGCCTTCAGCCCCGCCATGGCCGAGAGAAACGCCCAGCTGAAGCGGTTCCTGTTCCAGAACCTTTACCGGCACTACAAGGTGGAGCGGATGCGGGTCAAGGCCGAGCGCTACCTGGCTGAGCTCTTCGAGGTGTACCTCAAGCACCCGACGCTTTTACCCATGAAGCACCAGGTGAAGATGGAGCGCGACGGGCGGGAGCGGGTGATCTGCGACTACATCGCCGGGATGACCGATCGCTTCGCACTCGACGAGTTCAAGAGGCTGTTCGAGCCGTATGAGCGGGTTTAAAGATAAAAAAGGGGGCTCATCCGCCGTGGAACGGTGCATCGGGCATGGCCCGGCGACGGCGGAACTGCTCGCGGTTCAGGAACGAAAAAAGGCGGGGGTGGTCAACCCCGCCTTTTTTCGTGCCCTGCCGGCTCCGAGTGCAGCCTACTTCTTGGCTTCCCTGGGAAGCTCCAGCTTCGGCTCCTTGGCGGGCTTGTAGAGCAGGAAGGTTCGCCCCAGCACCTGCGCGATCTCAGCCTGGCAGGCGGCGCTCAGCTCCTCGGCCACGCTGTGGCGGTCCATCATGCAGCTCTCCAGTATCTTCACCTTGATCAGCTCGTGGCTTGCCAGGGCCTCCGACGTCTCCCTGATCAGCGCGTCGCTGACGTCACCCTTTCCCACCTGAATCACAGGCTTCAGACCGTGCCCCAGCGCCCGTAGAAACCTCTTCTGCTTTCCTGTCAACATCGCTTCTTCCTTTGTACTCACTGCTCGCCGCAAGCCCGGATTGCACCTGCGCGGCTAAGGCAGAAAGCCCTTTATTTTCCCAAACGGTGCGTGCTTTATAGCACTTTGCCCCTGCTCTGGCAAGGGCGCACGAACCTGCTTCTTTCCTGAGTTGTCCGGGTGCACACACCTGAGAACCTCGGCTACACAGATATTGCGTATACTTTTTCCCGTATACGAGGCCGGGCCGCGCCTGGCGCCGAAAAACCCTGCCTGGTCGGACTCTTCGCCCACCTCTCTCATTATCCAAGCTGATCTGGCACGCTAATCGCACCAGAGGCATCGATAACCTTAGCTGTACCAGGAGGCGAACAAGGTGCTTTATAAATCGGTAAACGAATCCTTTAACGAGTTCATCATCCATAGGAGCGACCCCAAGTGCATCAGGTGCAAGGTCTGCATCAGGCAGTGCTCCTACGACGTACACTCCTATTTGGCCGAAGAGGACGTCCTGCTCGAGGAGAGCTCCTCCTGCATCGGCTGCCGTCGCTGCTCCGCGCTCTGTCCGACCGGCGCCATCACCATCAAGGAGAACGAGGAGAAGTTCAAGAAGAACGCCTCCTGGTCCGGTGCTCACATCCGGAACCTCTACGCGCAGGCCGACACCGGCGGAATCCTCCTGGCTGCCATGGGCAACCCTGTCGACTACCCGATCTACTGGGATCACCTGCTCCTGGACGCGTCCCAGGTTACCAACCCTTCCATCGACCCGCTGCGCGAGCCGATGGAGCTCAGGACCTATCTGGGTAAGAAGCCGCATTCCGTCGAGATCGTCAAGGACGAGAAGACCGGCAAGCCGACCCTGAAGACCAAGCTCTCCCCGCAGTTGAAGCTCGAGTACCCGTTCATCTTCTCCGCCATGAGCTACGGGGCGCTGAACCTGAACGCGCACCGCGCCATGGCCGCCGCGGCCGAGGAGTTGGGGACCATCTACAACACCGGCGAGGGGGGGCTGCACAAGGACCTCTACCGTTACGGCAAGAACGTCATCGTCCAGGTCGCCTCCGGGCGCTTCGGCGTTTCCGAGCAGTACCTGAACGCCGGCGTCGGCATCGAGATCAAGGTGGGGCAGGGCGCGAAGCCTGGCATCGGCGGCCACCTCCCCGGCGAGAAGGTCAACTCCGAGATCTCCGAGACCAGGATGATCCCGATCGGCTCCGACGCCATCTCTCCGGCGCCGCATCACGACATCTACTCCATCGAGGACTTGAGGCAGCTGATCTTCGCCCTGAAGGAAGCCACCAACTACGAGAAGCCGGTATCGGTGAAGATCGCCGCCGTGCATCACATCGCGGCAATCGCCTCCGGCGTAGCCCGCGCCGGTGCCGACATCATCACCATCGACGGTTTCCGCGGGGGTACCGGTGCGGCGCCGCAGGTGATCCGCGACAACGTCGGCATCCCGATGGAGCTCGCTCTTGCCGCGGTCGACGCCCGTCTGCGCGACGAGGGGATCAGGAACCAGGTCTCCATCGTGGTCGGCGGCGGCGTCAGGAATTCCGGCGACGCGATCAAGGCCATCGCCCTTGGCGCCGATGCCATCAACCTCGGCACTTCCACGCTGCTCGCGCTCGGCTGCACCCTCTGCCAGCGCTGCTACACCGGCAAGTGCCCGTGGGGCATCACCACCAACAACCCGTACCTCGCCAAGCGCTTGAACCCGGAAGTCGGTGCCGAGAAGCTCGTGAACCTGGTACACGCCTGGGGCCACGAGATGAAGGAGATCCTGGGGGGGATGGGCCTGAACGCCCTCGAGTCGCTGCGCGGCAACCGCTACAAGCTGCGCGCCGTGGGTCTCTCCGAGAAGGACATGAACCTCCTCGGGGTCATGCCGGCAGGGGAATAGAGCCTGTACTATGTTCTATGTTCCAGTTCTGCGTCAAAACCTGGACCTGGCGCGACAAGGATGGGGTCGAACGACTTCACCTACCGACATAGAACGTAGAACCTAGAACGTTGAACTTCTTCTTTTAACGAGGGATTTGCATGAAACGTATATATTCGATCGAAGATGCCTGCATCGGCTGCCACCTCTGCGAGGTCGCCTGCATCACCGAGCATTCGCGCTCCAAGGATCCCGTCAGGGCGTTCCTGCACGAGAAGGTGCGCCCCATCTCCCGTTGCACCGTCGAGGAGAAGGACGGAGGCGTCGTCTCCTTTTCCACCAACTGCCGCCACTGCGACGAGCCCGACTGCCTGAGGGCCTGCATCTCCGGCGCCATACAGAAGGACGGCCAGGGCGTGGTCAGGATGGACACCGAGCAGTGCATCGGCTGCTGGTCCTGCGTCATGGCCTGCCCCTACGGCGCCGTGCAGAGGAACCTGAAGGCGAAGAAGGCGAACAAGTGCGACCTCTGCCCCGACAGGGAAAACCCGGCATGCGTCGACGCCTGCCCCAACCGGGCGCTGGTGTACAAGGAGGGGAGCCAGAAATGAACTACGTCATCATAGGAAATTCGGTAGCCGCCATCGGCGCTATCAGGGGTATCAGGAAGGTGGACGGCGAGGGGCACATCACCGTTCTCTCCAGGGAAAACCACACCGCTTACGGCCGTCCGCTCATCTCCTACCTGCTGGGCGGCATGGTGGAAGAGAAGAGGATGCCGTATCTCCCGGCTGACTTCTACGAGAAGAACAAGGTCAACCTGCTCCTGGGTTCCGAGGTGGTCGCGGTGGAGAGCCCTGCCTCCCGCGTCAAACTCGCAAGCGGCGAGACCATCCCCTACGACAAGCTTTTGATCGCAACCGGAGGCGATCCCTTTGTCCCCCCCATCGAAGGGATGGCCGGCAAGGAGAAGGTCTTCACCTTCACCACCTGGGATGACGCGGCGAAGCTCAAGGGGCTTGCCAAGGACATCAACCGCGTCGTGGTCATCGGCGGCGGCCTCATCGGCCTCAAGGCCGCCGAGGGTCTTTACCAGATCGACAAGCAGGTCACCATCGTCGAGCTTGCCGACCGTATCCTCTCCGCCGCTTTCGACCGCACCGCCGGCCGCATCGTCGCCAAGAAGATGAAGGCCAACGGCATCGAGGTCCTCACCGAGGACACCGTGGTCAGGATCGACGGCGAAGGTTCAGAAATCACCGGCGTGACCCTCAAGTCCGGCGACTTCATCCCCTGCGACACCGTAATCGTCGCCATCGGCGTGCGCCCGGCAGCTAGCTTCCTCAAGGGGAGCGGCGTCGAGGTGAACCGCGGCGTAGTGGTGGCAGACAACATGGAGACCACGGTCCCGGGGATCTTCGCCGCCGGCGACGTCGCCGAGGCGCGCGACTTCTTCTCGGGGAACAAGAACCCGATGCCGATCTGGCCCGATGCCTACATCCAGGGGGACGTGGCCGGCATCACCATGGCCGGCTCTAGCCAGGAATACATCGGCGGCCTCGCCATGAACTCGATCGAGCTCTTCAAGGTCCCCACCATCTCCATGGGGATCACCAACCCGGAGGCGGGTGACCGCTACGAGGTGCTCACCTACCAGGACCTGGAAAACTACCAGTACCGGAAGATCGTGCTGGAGAACGGGCTTTTGGTCGGCGCGGTCATGGTGAGCAACGTGGACCGTGCCGGCATCTTCGCCGGCCTGATCAGGGATAAGGTTGCGGTCGCCCCGTTCAAGGAGCACCTGCTGGCGCCGGATTTCGGCTTCGTCCATCTCCCCAGGGAGATCCGCAGCACGCTTTTCGCGCCCCAGGGCAAGGCGGCTTAAAAAACAGATTGAGGTTAAGGTTGAGGTTGAGAAACCCCTGCCTTCACCTCTTAGGATAACGGGGGGGGAGGTTTGGTTTGTTGTCTTAACCTTAACCTCAACCTTAACCTGCTTATGACCCCGGAGGTTTGGAACTAATGATAAGAAAGCCTACCCACAACTTTCAGAAGGATATATCCAACTGCGGCCTGACCGGCTTTATCGCCAAGGACGGGGAGCTGATCGGCGGCGAGGTCATCATGCGCTCCATCGCGCTGATGCACGACCGCGGCAACGGTCTTGGCGGCGGCTTCGCAGCCTACGGCATCTACCCGGACTTCAAGGATTTCTTCGCTTTCCACCTGATGTACGAAAGCACCATGGCCCAGCAGTTGACCGAAGAGTACCTCGACGAGCACTTCTTCGTGGAGCAGCAGGAGGAGATCCCGACCCGCCGCGTCGCTGCGATCAAGAACCCTCCCGTGTTCAAGCGCTACTTCGTCAAGCCGCTTGAGACCGACGACTACAAGGAAGCGATCGATTTCCAGAACATGACGGTCGAGGACATCATCGTAAGCCACGTCATGCGCATCAACAACGAGATCGAGGGAGCCTTCGTGGTCTCCTCCGGCAAGAACATGGGCGCCTTCAAAGGGGTCGGTTACCCTGAGGAGATCGCCGACTTCTTCCGCCTCGAAGAGTACAGCGGCTACACCTGGACCGCCCACAACCGCTTCCCGACCAACACCCCGGG
>CAZFMI010000096.1:0-9037 GCA_964519915.1 uncultured Geomonas sp. | reverse complement strand
GCTCAGGTACCTGAACAAGCTGGCCAGGAGGCTCGGGTACGACGGCATGCTGAAGAACCCGGGCGAGGCCCTGATGGCCGATTACGAGCGGGTGACCGGAGCGGTCCGGGCAGTCTACGACAAGGTCCTGGGCGAGGAAGCCGCAGCGGCGCCGTCATAGCAGGCAGCCCCCGGCGCGGTTTCCGGTAGGAGCGGCATTCCTGCCGCGATGCAGCGGATCAATCGCGGCAGGAATGCCGCTCCCACGTGGTCAGAGGCAACAGGGACGTGCGGGTTCGTTGCGAGGATGCCGATGCAGGAGGAATGCCGGCAGCCGCGGGCGTCCCGCGGATCTCGGTAGGAGCGGCATTCCTGCCGCGATGCAGCGGGTTAATCGCGGCAGGAATGCCGCTCCCACGTGGTCAGAGGAACAGGGACGTGCGGGTTCGTTGCGAGGATGCCGATGCAGGAGGAATGCCGGCAGCCGCGGGCGTCCCGCGGATCTCGGTAGGAGCGGCATTCCTGCCGCGATGAAACGGTTCAACCGCGGCAGGAATGCCGCTTCTGCAATGAGCAGTCGGGAGGCAACATGGACGTGCGGATTTACTACGAGGATACCGACGCAGGAGGGGTGGTGTACCACTCCAACTACATAAGCTACATGGAGCGGGCGAGGACCGAGTTCCTGAGGGAGTACGGCCTCTCCGTGCGGGAGATGCACGACATGGGGATCATCTTCCCGGTGGTGGCGATAGAGGCGAACTTCCGGGCGCCTGCCCGGCTGGACGACCTCCTGGAGGTCAGGACGCAGATCCATGCGCTGAGGAACAGCTCGTTCGTGGCGGCGCAGCAGGTGGTCAGGAAGGAGGACGGCAAGCTGCTGGTGGAGGCGAAGGTGACGCTTGCCTGCGTCAACCAGGAGATGCGGGCGCGGCGTCTGCCAGAAGAGATAAGGGAGCTGTTCGGAAAGCTGATGGCCGGGCCGCGCTAAACCCGAGGGGTTTTGCCCAGAGACCCCAAAGGGGCGCGGAGCAAGGAAAAAGAGGAAAAACAGACCCAAAGGGCCGGTTCAACACGGCAGGCTTTTCGGGTTTCGCTTTTCCTCTTTTTTCGTGACGGGCTTCTAAGCCTTGGGACGCTGGGACGCCTTCTCCCTGCGCTCCTCCTGGATCATCTCTATGGCGAGCAGGAAGACCCCGACGCAGATGGCGGAGTCGGCGATGTTGAAGGCGGGCCAGTGATGCCCCTTCCAGTGGACATCCAGAAAGTCGATCACCTCGCCGAGCCTCACCCTGTCGATGAGGTTGCCGAGCGCCCCGGAAAAGATGAGGGACAGGGAGGCGGCGTTTAGCACCTGATCGTCCCGCAGGCGCTTGATGACCACCAGGATGACGGCCACGGCGATGGTCGAGACCAGCAGGAAGAAGGGGAGCCGCCAGGCGGAGTTGGCGAGGATGCCGAAAGCCGCCCCCTTGTTGCGCAGATAGGTGATGTTGAAGAACCCCTCGATGACGGTGATGGAGCTGTGCAGCTCCATGGTCCGGTCGATGTAGATCTTGGTCAGTTGGTCCAGGACCAGCACCAGCGCCGAAACCGCCAGAAGGATTTGATATCTCAGTCTCATAGGTTCCTTAATTCTCAAAAGTCGGGTTCACCCTCCTGCTTGCCATCCCCTTCCCTTGCGGGAGAGGGGGTAAGCGGGAGGAGTTTCGGATAAGCGTTGCCGGCGGCTACTTCACGGCTGCAAGGCACTTGGGACAGATGGCGGCATGCCCGGCGTCCGTGCCGAGCTCTTCGCTGTAGCACCAGCAACGCTCGCACTTTTCACCGGGAGCGGCGCTCACACCGATCTCCAGCCCCTCGACCCCTTCAGCCTGGTAGACCTCGCCGGAAACCTCTTCCCCGAGCCAAGCCTTGGAAACGATGAAGATCTGGGCCAGCTCCCCGGCAAATTCCCGCAGGAGCGCCTGGGTCTCGCCGGTGGCCTTGATGGCTACCGCGGCGTCGAGGGAATGCCCGATGACTTTCTTGACGCGGGCAAGCTCCAGGGCCTTGGAAACCTCGGAGCGGATCTTGATGATCTTCTCCCAGCGCTGCGCCAAGGCCTCGTCCTTTACCTCGGGGGCGAGGGGCGGGAAGAGCGCCAGGTGCACGCTCCCCTCACGCTTGCCAGGCATCTCCGCCCACACCTCCTCAGCGGTGAAGGAGAGCACCGGCGCCATCATCCGCACCAGCGAGTCGAGGATCTTGTACATCACGGTCTGGCCGCTTCTCCTGGCAAGGGAGGTGCTTTTGCTGGTGTAGACCCTGTCCTTCAGGATGTCGAGGTAGAACGCGCTCATCTCGACGGTGCAAAAGCCGTTCACCGCATGGTAGAGGATGTGGAACTCGCTGTCGTTGTAGGAGGCGAGCACCTTCTCCTTCAGAAGCTCAAGCTGGTGCATGGCCCAGCGGTCGAGCTCGGGCATGTCGGCATAAGCCACCGCGTCGGTATCGGGGTTGAAGTCGTGAATGTTCCCGAGGATGTAGCGGCAGGTGTTCCTGATGCGGCGGTAGCTCTCGGAAAGACGGGTCAGGATCTCCTGGGAGATGCGTAGGTCTTCGCGGTAGTCCTGCGCCGCCACCCAGAGGCGGAGCACGTCGGCGCCGAATTTCTTGATGACGTCCTCGGGCGCGACCACGTTGCCCACCGACTTGCTCATCTTCCGGCCGGCGCCGTCCATGACGAAGCCGTGGGTGAGCACGTTCTTGTAAGGTGCGCGGCCGCGGGTCCCCACGCTCGCCAGCAGCGAGGAGTGGAACCAGCCGCGGTGCTGATCGCTTCCCTCCAGGTACATGTCGGCCGGCGAGCTCAGGTTGTCGCGCAGCTCGAGCACCGCTGCGTGGGAGACGCCGGAATCGAACCAGACGTCGAGGATGTCTGTTTCCTTGTCGAACTCCCCCTTGCCGCAGGACGGGCAGGAGGTCCCCTCCGGGAGGAACCTGGCCGCATCCCAGTCGTACCAGATGTCGGAGGTGTGTTCCGCGAAGAGGTCCGCGATCCCGTGCATGATGGCGCCGTCGGCCAGCACCTCGCCGCAGCTCTTGCAGTAGAAGGCGGCGATGGGGACTCCCCAGGAGCGCTGCCTGGAAACGCACCAGTCGGGGCGGTTCTCGATCATGCCGTAGATGCGCTCCTTGCCCCACTTCGGGATCCAGTTCACGTTGTTGATCTCGGTCAGCGCGTTTTGGCGCAGGCCGTTCTTCTCCATGGAGATGAACCACTGCTCGGTGGCCCGGAAGATGACGGGTTTCTTGCAGCGCCAGCAGTGCGGGTAGGAGTGGGAGATCTCTTTTTGCCCCAAGAGGGCGCCGACCTCAATCAGCTTCTCGATCACGTTCTTGTTGGCGTCGAAGAC
Organism: uncultured Geomonas sp.; assembly: GCA_964519915.1. Classification (GTDB taxonomy): domain Bacteria; phylum Desulfobacterota; class Desulfuromonadia; order Geobacterales; family Geobacteraceae; genus Geomonas. The sequence goes on along the minus strand of CAZFMI010000096.1, from coordinate 5,660 downwards.
GAACTGGCCGGCGAAAAACTCGATGTTCTCGTAGAAGCGGCCGCGGTTGTCGACCGGGTTGTAGATATCCAGCCCGGCCTTCAGCCCCAGCTCGTAGTCTTCCTGGCCGTGCCCGGGAGCGGTGTGCACGCAGCCGGTGCCGGCGTCGAGCGTCACGTGCTCGCCCAGGAGGATCACGGAGTCCTGGTCATAGAAAGGGTGACGCGCAAGCCGCTTCTCCAGGATGGAGGAGGGGAACTTGGCGACCGTCTCCCCTTGCGCGCCGATCTCCTTCAGGAAGTTCTCCTTCAGGCCGTCGGCGACGATCACGATCTCGCCCTGCACCAGGAGCGCGGCGTAATCGAGTTCCGGGTGTATCGCTATGGCGAGGTTCGCCGGCAGGGTCCAGGGGGTGGTGGTCCAGATCACCATGGACGCCTTCTTGCCGGCCAGCGCCGGAACCTGCGCGCCCAGATCTTCCTTCAGCGCGAACTTGACGAAGACGGAGGGGGACTTGTGGTCCGCGTGCTCCACCTCCGCCTCGGCCAGCGCCGTGCCGCAGGAGGAGCACCAGTGCACCGGCTTCTTCCCCTTGTAGAGGCCGCCGTTCTCTGCGAAACGGGCCAGTTCGCGGGCGATGGCCCCCTCGTAGCTCGCGTTCATGGTGAGGTAGGGGGTGTCCCAGTCGCCGAAGATCCCCAGCCGCTCGAACTCGGCGCGCTGGATGGCGACGAACTTCGCCGCGTACTCGCGGCAGAGCTTTCTCATCTCCAGCTTGGAGACCTCGTGCTTCTTGGAGCCCAGGTTCTTCTCGACCTGCAGCTCGATCGGGAGCCCGTGGCAGTCCCACCCGGGGACATAGGGGGCAACGAAGCCCTCCATGCGCTTGCTCTTCAGCACGATGTCCTTGAGGATCTTGTTCAGCGCGTGGCCGATATGGATGTGCCCGTTGGCGTAGGGAGGACCGTCGTGCAGCACGTAGCGCGGCCTGTCTTTCCCAGCCTCTTCGATGCTCCGGTGTATGTCGACCTGTGCCCACTGCTTCAGCATCTCCGGCTCGCGCTGGGGGAGATTTCCCTTCATCGGGAAGTTGGTAAGGGGCAGGTTGAGTGTATCCTTGTAATCCATGTAAACGGCCTCCACGCTGTCGATTAAAGCCCTGAGAGAAACGACTTAAACTACAAGCATTACCGGGGATTGTCAAGCGTAAACGGGGATTTCCGCTGTCTCCGGCCGGCACGAAGCGCACCCCCGCGGAAGCAAATCGTGACAAATCCTGACCGAATGGTGTATAAAGCGTTAGCGCGAGCGGCCTGTGCCTGATCCGGCTGCATCCGCATCAGCTTCCCACTGTCTGAAGGGAGTTTTATGAGCAGCAGGACTCAGGATTCATTCTGGGGCGGCATCGTCAAAGCCCTGGGACTGGTATTCGGCGACATCGGCACCAGCCCGATATACACACTTACCGTCGTCTTCACCTTGACCAAGCCCACCGTGTCCAACGTCTACGGCATCCTCTGCCTGGTGTTCTGGACCATGACCATCCTGGTGACGGCGGAGTACGCCTGGCTCGCCATGAGCCTCGGCAAGAAGGGGCAAGGGGGCGAGATCGTCCTTCGGGAGATCATCATCAAGCTCTTCAGGAAGGGGCGCGTGCTGGCCTTCGCCGGCTTCCTCTCCTTCCTCGGGGTGTCCCTGCTTCTTGGCGACGGCGTCATCACCCCCGCCATTTCCATACTCTCGGCCGTGGAGGGGCTCCTGCTCATCCCGGGGCTGGAGGCCACCAGGCAGGGGGTGCTGGTCGTGATCGCGTCGCTCATCGCCATCACCCTGTTCTTCTTCCAATCCCGCGGGACGGACAAGATGGCGGGGATCTTCGGCCCGGTCATGGTGGTGTATTTCGGCGCGCTGCTGGTCTCGGGGCTGGTCTCCATCTCGGGCACACCCGGTATCGTCGCGGCGATAAACCCGATGTACGCCGTGGAGTTCTTCCGCGAGAACGGGCTCGCCGGCTACATCGTGCTGTCCGAGGTCATCCTCTGCGCCACAGGCGGCGAGGCGCTGTACGCCGACATGGGGCACCTGGGGAAGAAGCCGATCATCAGGGCCTGGTACTTCGTCTTCGCCGCGCTCTACCTGAACTACCTGGGCCAGGGGGCCTTCCTGCTGCAAAACCCCGACGCGAAGAACATCCTGTTCTCCATGATCCGGGACCAGTCCCCCATGCTCTACATCCCGTTCCTGCTGCTGACCATCATGGCGACCATCATAGCGTCCCAGGCCATCATAAGCGGCGTCTTCTCCATCGTCTACCAGGGGATCACCACGCGGCTGATGCCCCTTTTCAAGGTCGACTACACCTCCACCCACATGCAGTCGCAGATCTACATCGGGGCGGTCAACTGGTCGCTTATGTGCGCCGTCATCTTCGTGATGTTCTTCTTCCAGAAATCGGGTAACCTGGCCGCCGCCTACGGCATGGCGGTGACCGGTTCCATGACCATCACGGCGCTGATGATGATCATGGTCTTCTCGAAGACCACCAAGAAGTGGAAGGTCCCGATCGTGGTGGTGATCTGCATCATCGACCTGATCTACTTCACCTCCACCTTCCACAAGCTCCCCCACGGCGCCTACTGGTCCATCATCCTCGCCTCGGTCCCGTTCATCACCATCATGGTCTGGACCAACGGGCAGCGCGCGCTCTACCGTTCGCTGCGCCCGCTGGACCTGGAGACCTTCCTCCTCTCCTACGAGCAGATCCACGCCAAGGGGAGGAACATCCCGGGGACCGGGCTCTTCTTCCTGAAGGCGCTGGAGGTGATACCCCCCTACATCGTGCACTGCATGATCCGCTCGAACATCATCTACGAGAAAAACGTCCTGATCTCGATCGTGCGCACCGACGAGCCCTTCGGCAACATCGCCAGGCACAAGAAGGACGTCGGCACGGGGCTCGACTATTTCCAGATCAGCGCCGGCTACATGGAGGTGCTCGACATCGAGAAGCAGCTGAAGGACCACGGCATCATGGAAAAGGTCATCTTCTACGGCATCGAGGACATCGAGACCAACAACCCGATCTGGAAGCTGTTCGCCCTCTTCAAGAAGCTGACTCCGAACTTCGTGCAGTTCAACAAACTCCCCGCCACCAAACTGCAGGGGGTCGTGACCAGGGTGGAGATGTAAGCCCCCCGGGCGCATAAAAAAAAGGCCGCTTCCCGGCAAGGGGAGCGGCCTTTCGTTTCCTGCCCTGAGGCGCCCTAATCGCGCCCCCAGTTGTCCTTCATCGGGATCCGGTGCAGTGCGTTCAGCCCCTCGACCTCATACAGTATCTTCTCGGCCTCATCCGCGGTGAGCCCCACCTTGGGGCGCACCCCCATCCAATGCGTCGCATGACCCGACGGGTTGTCCAGCGGACGCGGCAGAGGCGGGCCGGCCTTGTATTTGCCATCTACGAAAACAGCCGCCTCGTACTGCCTTCCGTGCTTTACCACACAGATTTCCAGCAAGGCCCCGGTGTTTTGCAGGACCCTGTCTATGATCACTTCCAGCACATCCATATTTGCCGGCATTTCCGCGTATGAACTCATGTCTTCTCTCCGTTGCCCCGTCACGGGACGTATTATGGACGACTTCCAGATTCTCTTCGGCCAGAGCGCCGACGACTTTAGCGCTTTCGTTCCAGTCACTGTGTTTTTTGCAGGGGGGATGGCAGGGGGAGCCGCAGTTTTACGACCAGCGGGAGGTGGTCCGAGGCGACGCCGGCCAGCTTGGTCCGGGGGATCTGCTCGCTTTCCACGATCAGGTCAGGGGATACGAAGATATGATCGAACCTGACGATCGGGAGGTTGCTTGGAAACGTGAACTGGGTGTGCCCGAACTTGAGGATCTCCTGTTCATCCCTCAAGGCGTTTTTGAGCCGCTTGTGGATCGCCCAGCTCGGGAGCGCGTTGAAGTCCCCGCAAAGGACGACGGGGGGACGGCAGTCCGGATGCGAGAGCCATTCGGACCCGGTGAGCACCTTCGCCTGGTAGGCGCGCTCCCGGGGGGTGAGCCCGAGATGGGCGTTGAAAAGCTGCAGTTTCTCTCCGAACAGGTCGATCTCCACCCAGAGCACGCCTCGCGGCACCATGGTGCGGTACCTGTTCTCGGGGTGCAGGCCTCCGGCCCCGATAAGGCGCATGGGGAACCGGCTGAATACCACGTTCCCCCAGCGTTCCCGCTCCAGGTACAGATGCCCGCGCACCGCCGCCAGAAGTGCGAGCTCGTGGGCCAGATCCTGGCAAGCCCCCCCCAGCTCCGGCCGGCTCCGCGCACCAGGCAACTCCTGCAGGGCCACGATATCCGGCTGGCAGGAGTCGATCACCTGGGCGATGCGGGTGGCCGAGGCGTGCCGGTCGTTACCCACCAGGCGGTGAACGTTGTAGGTCATGACGGTGAACGAGCACTCTTTGCGGGACATGGCGCACCTGCCGATCTCGAAACCGGATCCCCCGGCGAAACAACGCTGAAGATTATACCCCAAGGCGCCACATCCGCCTCCCCGCAAAGGAGGGAGGCGGCGGGCACGGTCATTTTAGCGAAGACGCCGCCTGAAACCGGTCGATCTCGTTTTGCAGTGCGGCGATCTGGGCGGCGAGCGCGGACGTGCTCTCTCCCAGCACCTTGATGGCCCCGAGGTTGCTCTGCGTGGCGGACTTGATGTTCTCCACGGCAGGAAGCACCTGGTCCGCCCCCCGGCTCTGCTCGTCGCACGCCTTCTGTATCTGCTGGATCATTTCGGCGATGTTTTCGGTGGAACGGGCGATGAAGCTGCCGACGTTGCTCTGTTCGCGCGTGGAGTTCTTCACCTGTTCCGTGAGTAGCTTCATCCTTTCAACCGAGGTGAGGATCAGGTTGCTGCCGTCCCCCTGCTCCCTGGTCGAGATGGCGATCTGCCGCACCATCGCCGTCACCCGCTCGGTGGTGTCCCGGATCATCATGCTCCCTTTGGCCTGCTCGGCAGTGGCGCGCGCTATGCCGTTCACCTGCTCGGTCGCTCTTTGCACGCCGCTCACGATCTTCTCCAGCGCCTCCCCGGACTTCCTGGAGAGCGCCTCGCCCTGGGCGATGTTCTGCTCTGCGTGGCCGATGGCCGCCACTGCGCGCCCCGTCTCCTCCAGCACACCGTTGATCACGACGGAAATCTTCCTGGTCGAGCTGCTGGTGCGCTCGGCCAGCTGCTTGATCTCTCCGGCAACCACGGCGAACCCCTTGCCGTGCTCTCCTGCCTGGGCTGCGATGATCGCCGCGTTCAGCGCGAGAAGGTTGGTCTGCTCCGCCACGTCGTCGATCACCGACAAGATGGCGCCGATATCCCCGGCCCGCTTGGAGAGGTTGGCGACCACCTCGGAGGTGATCTGGGAGGATGCCTTGATGGCGTTTATGCCAAGGATGGTGGACTCCACCGCGCTTTTGCCGATCTCGGCGTCGCGCCTCACCGCCTCGGAAATGGCCACCGTGTTCAGCGCGTTCTTCTCGACCTCCTTGATGGAGCTGTCCATCTCGACGATCGACGAGGAGTTGATGCTCGCCTCCTCCATCAGGGCGTCGGCGTTTCTTCCCACCTGCTTGATCGAGGCGGCCATCTGGACGACCGCCGAACCGACCTCGTCCACCGACTGAGCCAGGGATTCCGC
>CAZFMI010000095.1:4963-9345 GCA_964519915.1 uncultured Geomonas sp. | reverse complement strand
GGGGTGTCGATCAGGTTCAGGACGTAGTCCTTGCCGTCGTCGGCCCGGTAGTTGAGCCGGACCGTCTGCGCCTTGATGGTGATGCCGCGCTCCCGTTCCAGGTCCATCTTGTCCAGGAACTGGTCCTGCTTCTCGCGGGAGGAGACGGTGCCTGTGTATTCAAGGAGGCGGTCCGCCAGGGTGGACTTGCCATGGTCTATGTGGGCGATGATGGAGAAATTACGTATGTGCTCGATTACCATATTGTCCTTTATCACGCGGAGGTTAACTCATGAATGATATAGAACCGACTGTTAATTGTAAAGGGATTTCTGGGGTTCAAACCGGTGCGCAGGGGCGGGGGGGAGGGGGAGTGCGGAGGGCGCAACACTGAGGATCGTCGCTCCACTCCCCCCTCGCCTTTCGGGGGAGGGGGGAGTGCGAGGGGTTTGTCTAGGAGAGCTTGAACTGGCCTACCAGGCGCTGCAGCCCCTCGGCTAGTCCCGCCAGATGGCTGGCGGCGGTGGAGCAGGTGTTCGCCCCTTTCGAGGTGTCATGGACCACCTCCGTTATCTGCATGATGTTGTTGGTGATCTCGCCGGTGGTGGCGGTCTGCTCCTCGGCGGCCGTCGCGATCTGGTTCACCTGCATGGTCACCTCGCTGATCTGCCTCAGGATCTCCTGCAGAGAGTCGCCGGACTTGGCCGCTTCCCTGGTGCCGTTTTCCACCTCCCTGACCCCTCCCTCCATGGCGCCTACCGCTCCCCTGGTCTCCGACTGGATGGTCTTGATCATCTCCCCGATTTCCCTGGTGGCCCGGGTGGTGCGCTCGGCCAGGGCACGCACTTCGTCGGCCACGACCGCGAAGCCGCGCCCCTGCTCTCCTGCGCGCGCCGCCTCTATGGCGGCGTTCAGGGCGAGGAGGTTGGTCTGGTCGGCGATGTCCTCGATGGTGCCGATGATGGCGCCGATCTGGTCGCTCCGCTCGCCAAGGCCGGCGACGGTCGACGCCGAAGACCTTACCTGCTCGGCTATGCGGCTCATGACCCTTACGGTCTGCTCGACCACCGCGGCACCTGCCTGGGCCCGCTCGGTCGCCTGCTTCCCGCCCTCCGCGGCCATGTAGCAGTTCTGGGCTATCTCGGAAGAGGTGGCGGCCATCTCCTCGCTGGCGGTGGCGACGGTGCCGGTCTGGGCCGCAACCTCCTCTGCGCCGGTCGCTATCTGCTCGGAGGTGGAGTGCAGCTGGTTTGCCGCCGAGGCGACCTCCAGGCTGTTCTGTGCCACCTTGTTCATGATCTCGTTCAGCTTGCCGGCCATCTCGTTCACCTCTGCGGCGAGCAGGCCCATCTCGTCCCGGGTCCTGATGCCCGAGCGGGCCGTCAGGTCGCCGGCCGCCACTTCCGCAAGCGTGTCGAATACCTTCTTGAGCGGGGTGCTGATGGAGTTCGCGATCAGGAACCCCATCGCTCCCATGAACAGCGTGGCGAGCGCCGTCAGCACCCCGATGAGCAGCAGCGAGGACTTGTAGCTTGCCAGATCCCTCTGGTAGGTCGCGTCAGCCACCTTGTCGTTGTGTTCGACCAGCGTGCCGATGGCCTTGGCCGGTTCCTGGTAAAGCGGCGCCACGGAACCGGTTGCGAATTCGATGGTCTCCTTGCGCGCCGCCGGATTGCCCACGCTCGACAGCGCCATCTCCTGCAGCTTTGTCCCCTGGACTATGTAGGCGTTGTATCCCTTTCTGAACGTATCGATAAGGTCCTTCTCATTTGGATCAAGCTCGTAGGCGAGGAATTTCGCCAGCCCCGCTTCTATGTTCTTCTTGCGGCGACTCAGGTCATCGGCCTTGTCCTGCAACTTGGCAGCATCCTCCAACACCATCATGTACACCAGATCCAGCCTGATGGACAGAAAGTCGTTCTTCAGATCGTTCAGCATGCCGACATGCGTCACGGCTGTGCTCAGCTCCCTTTCGTTCGTAGACAGGACACTCATCTTGTGGAGGCTGGTCGCGGCGATTGCTATCAGCGTGATGACCGCAATCGCAACGAGAAAGAGACACTTTGTCTTTACCTTGAGGTTCATCCATAAACTCATTTAACGCTCCTTGGCAAAACCATTTTCGCAATCGTCAATAATATGCCGATCTCTCATGGTTTTGTTTCGGTTCGGTAATAAAAAACTTTAGGAGAATTGTCTTATTATGGTCTACTGGGTGAGCGCCTGCCCGGTTGTAACAGTTTCTGGCCGTGTTAAAGTTTTACCTGTCAGTTCAACATTCAGAGACAAGGGGTGCTCATGTCAACTGCCACAGATGTGATACCAACATATACTCCCCCTGATTTCCGCCGCCAAAAGCTCGCCGATGCGCCCGCGGTGAAGGTCGCTCCTGCACCCGGCGACGGCGTCTTGCCGGATAATTACCACGCCACCTCCAACCACCCCGAATACCTGCACCTGGGGGGAGGGGAGTGGATCCTTGCGCCGGAAAGCAGGATGGATTGCGTCCTGGTGTTGCGGGGAAAGACGGTCGAGGTGGTCGAGCCGCGCCGTGTGCGGCGTGGGGACCCGGTGGTTTTGGGGCGGACGGAAAACGCCGAGGACGGCATCTACCTGCACATAGGCGGCTTCCTGAACCTTGCCGAGCCCTTTGCCGACAAGTTCTCTTTCAGAAGCCGGGGCACCAGGGAAACCCCCTTTTCCCGCTCCTATGACGAACTGTACCAGGTGCTCCAGCACGACAGGGACAACGGCTACATCGTCTGGGTGCTGGGCCCTGCAGTCGCCTTCGACATGGATTGCCGCAACGCGATGCAGGGGCTCATCGAGGCGGGTTACTGCCACGCGCTTTTGGCCGGCAACGCGCTTGCGACGCACGACCTGGAGGCCGCACTGTTCCGCACCGGGCTCGGGCAGAACATCTACACCCAGGCCGTGATGCCGCTTGGGCACTACAACCACCTGGATATCATCAACCAGGTGCGCCTGAGGGGGGGCATAGCCAAGACCATCGACGAGCTGGAGCTAAACGACGGCATCATGTACGCCTGCGTGGAAAAGGGGGTACCTTACGTGCTGGCGGGCTCCATCAGGGACGACGGGCCGCTGCCCGAGGTAGTCGCCGACGCCTACCAGGCGCAGGACGCCATGCGGGTTCATGCCCGTCGGGCGACCACCGTGCTCGCCGTGGCAACGCAACTGCACTCGATCGCCTTCGGCAACATGGTGCCCAGCTACCAGGTCCGCGAAGACGGCGGGGTTAGGCCCGTGTACTTTTACGTGGTCGACATGACGGAGTTTTGCGTGGATAAGCTGGCCAACCGCGGTTCCGCGCAGGCGGTGGGCCTTCTGACCAACGCCCAGGATTTCGTGGTCAACCTCTGGAACCACTTGAAACCGAAGGGGTAGCGGGGAAGGAAGCTATGGCGAAGGGAATAAGGATGATAGGAGTGCCGGTCGATCTGGGGCAGGAGCAGCGCGGGGTGGATCTCGGGCCTGGCGCCCTCCGTTATGCCGGGCTCTCCGCGCGGCTGGCCGGGATAGGTCACCAGGTGGAGGACATCGGGAACCTGAGAGTGCCCGTGCGGGACGTGGTGACCGCGGAGCGGGCTTTGCACTACCTCCCCTCGATACGGGACATTTGCGAGACGGTCTATCAGGCGGGTCGCACCGCCGTTTCAGAAGGACGCATACCGATTTTCATGGGGGGGGATCACTCCCTGTCGATCGGTTCCATCGGAGGGGTGACCCACGAAGAGCCGGCGGGGGTGATCTGGATCGATGCTCACGGCGATTTTAACACACCGCACTCCTCCCCCACCGGTAACATACATGGCATGTCGCTGGCCGCCCTATTCGGGGAGGGGTTCCCCGATCTGGTTAACGTGGGAAGGCCCGGCCCCAAGCTGGGCGCGGCAGACGTCATCCTGATCGGTTTGCGGGAGCTGGATCCCCAGGAAAAGGTCCGGCTGCGCAACAGCGGCATCGCCGCCTACACCATGCGGGACATAGACGAGCGCGGCATGGGGGCCATCGTCGGGGAGGCGCTTGGTAAACTGGCGCACCGGATGCGCCTGCATGTGAGCCTCGACCTCGACGGCCTGGACCCGCTGGAGGTGCCGGGTGTCGGCACCACCTCGCCTGGGGGGATCACCTACCGCGAGGCACAGTTGTTGATGGAGATCATAGCGGACAGCGGTCTGCTTTGCTCCATGGACATCGTGGAGATAAACCCGATCCTCGACCAGGGTAACCGTACCGCAAAGATCGCGGTAGAACTCGCCGCTTCAGCCTTCGGGGAGGCGATACTGTGAAAAAAACAGGTTGAGGTTGAGGTTGAGGCAAGGCAAAGGCAAAGGCAAAGGCAAAGGCAAAGGCAAAGGCAAAGGCAAAGGCAAAGGCAA
>CAZFMI010000095.1:0-4863 GCA_964519915.1 uncultured Geomonas sp. | reverse complement strand
AGATAAAGATAAAGATAAAGATAAAGATAAAGATAAAAGATAAAGATAAAAGATAAAAGATAAAGATAAAAGATAAAAGATAAAGAAAAAAGATAAAGAAAAAAGATAAAGAAAAAAGATAAAGAAAAGGTTAAGGCCAGGAACTTACTCCTGGCCTTAACCTTTCTTGTGAGACTGGTTCTTTCTCAATCTTTATCTTTATCTTTATCTAATCTAGCCTGAGCCTTCTTAACCTCAACCTTAACCTCAACCTCGCCTTTAAGCCATTCGTCCGTCCCTGACGCAGATGACGTGCTGGGCCTTCTTCGCTATCTCGTTGTTGTGCGTCACGATCACCACCGTCTTGCCGGCGGCATGCAGCTCCTGCAGGATCTTCATGACTTCCGCCTCGGCTGCGGAGTCGAGGTTCCCGGTCGGCTCGTCCATGAGCAGTATGGACGGGTCGTTGGCAAGCGCCCGGGCGATCGCCACCCGCTGCTGCTGACCGCCGGAGAGCTGCGACGGCTTGGACTCCGCCTTCCCGGCAAGCCCCACCTGCGCCAAAAGCCTCACGGCCCGCTCGGTCTGCTCCTTCTCCGGGACACCGGCCAGCATGGCGGCAACCTCTACGTTCTCCTTGGCAGTAAGCCCCTGCAGCAGGTTGAAGAACTGGAAAACGAAACCGATCTTCTCACCCCGAAGCTGCGCGAGGCGACTGTTGTCGAGCCTGCCGATGTCTGTTCCGTCCAGGAAAACCTCGCCGGCCGTGGGACGGTCCAGCCCCCCCAGAAGGTGCATCAGCGTACTCTTGCCGTGTCCCGACGGCCCGACGATGGCCGTAAAGGACCCTTTCTTTATCTCCAGCGTCACCCCGCGCAATGCGTCGGTGGTGACGTCCCCGCTCGTGTAGGACTTGGCCAGCTCCCTGGTACTGATGATGGCATCACTCATAGCTTATGGCCTCCACCGGCGATAGCCTTGCCGCGCGCCATGCGGGGTAAACCCCTGCCACTATGGCGACCAGGGCGGAAAAGAGGATGGAGCCGACCACGGTCTTTACATCGACCATCGCGCCGCCGCCGGAGCTTTTGACAAACGAGGTGAAGGCGTTCTGGCTGATGTAGGGCGCCGCCGTGGCAGAGACCAGGAGCCCTGCGACTACGCCGATGGCTCCGCCCAGGATGCCGTAGAAGCCGGACTCCAGCAGGAAGATGCCGAAGATGGTGCTCTGCTTGGCCCCAAGTGCCTGAAGTATGCCTATCTCGCGCTTTCTCTCGTAGGTCGCCGTCATCATGGTGTTGACGATGCCGAAAGCGGCTGCCAGCACGGAGACTGCCGCGATCATCTGCAGCGTGATGTTGACGGTCCCGACGATGGAGAGGACCGACTTGAGCATCTGCTTGTCGGAGATGACTCCCAGGTTCGTCGCCTCCCTGATCTGCTGGATGTAGCTGTCGGTGAGCGCCAGGTTCTCCACCTTTACGGCCAGGTACGATACCACGTCGCCGGTCTTGTAGAGCCTCTGGGCCACGGGGAGCGGGAGGAAGATGGTCAGGTCGTCCCTGCCGCCGGTCTCCTTGAGCACGCCCTTCACCTGGAGTTTCTCGCCCCGCACCGTGACGGTGGAGCCTACCTCCAGCTTGAAAAGCTCGGCTGCGGCAAAGCCGATCACGGCTGAAGCCTCGTCGGCCGCGGCGAAGTAGGAACCCTTTCCCACCTCCCAGGCCTTGAAGCCCTTCATCTTCTCCACGTCGACACCGTTGACGGATACCGGCTTGTTGGTGATGGCGGTCTTCTCGGTCAGCACCGGCACCGCGCTTATCCCCTTGATTCCCTGGATCTTCGCGACGTTTTCCATGGTTATGTTGGAGGGGAGGACTTCGCCGGTGAGGATGGACACCTGCTCGTAGGCGCAGGAGCCGATCGGCGTAACGATCAGGTTCGCCCCCAGGGCAGACGACTCGCGGTTTATCTCGCTCTTCAGGCTCCCCCCCATGGAGAGGAAGGTGACGAACGAGGCGATGCCGATGGTGATCCCCAACAGGGTGAAGACGAAACGCCCGCGGCGCCTGGTTATGTTCCTGATTACCAGTTTGGAGAGCGTCATCTATCCCCCGATCTTATGGTTCTTGACAACCTTGAGCGTCTCGGCTGCGAAGATGTAACCAGAGGCTTCGTTGCGGAACTGGCCGGTCGCCCTGATTTCGTCACCCACGACGGGGAGCTGGCCGGAGACCTTGACGGGTATGTATATCTTGTTGCAGTTGGGGGTCGTGCACTGCAGTTCCTTGATGTCCATGATCCCGATGACGTCCTTGTCGTACTTGGAGACGCCTGCCATGATCCCGGTCACCGTGATGGTCCCGGTGAAGGCTGCCGGGTCGGCGCCGATCTCGTTCACGTTGAGGGCCTTTGCATCCCCCTGTCTGGCTATGCCGAAAGCGACAGCTACACCGATGATCAGCGCTACTGCCCATAAGACGTTCTTTTTCATGTTGAGTTCTCCTTGGTTGTATTGAAATAAAAGCTGGTGGCGGTTCGGATTGCAGTTCGCCTGCCGTCGGCCGGTCCGGGGAAATCGAATTTCCGCCGCCGCAGGACGCAAGGGTGGCGCGGCGATTCTTTCCGGATGCAGGGAAGGTCGGAGCGGCCTTAGGGCGTTTCGGGGGGGTACTCTATGCTGCGGATGTAGGCGCTCAGCTGGTAGCGTTTCGGGGTGACCAGGGGGATAAGCAGTTCGTTGCTGTTGCGCTGGACGGTGAGGTGGGGGGATACGATCATGCTGACGCAGGAAAAGCAGGGGCAATCTGGAGTGGAGCAGGGACCTGCGGGGGTGGGATCGTCGCAGCCGTGGTCGCAGCATGAATTAGCCGTAGCAGCGGCGATCAACGTTCCGGCAGTGGCGGTCAGGCCGCTCAGGGTGAGCAGCGTGACGACCAGCAGGAGGCCGGCGATTATGCGCAAGGTTCCTTTTTTCACGCACCCACTTTATTTACTTTGTCCACTTCTTGTCAAGCTGAAAAAACACTGATCCAGTCGGGAAATCTTCTGCTGAGAGAGATGGCCTCGGAGCTACGCCACCCGATACTGTCGGAGCTCTCGTGGTGAGTGAAAAACGCCCTTCCCCGTCCCGACCCTCCCCGGAAGGGGAGGGCGGTTTGCAAAGGGGCCAGAAAGGGAACGGGGGGCTCAGTAGCCGCGGACGATGACTTCCAGCTGCCCGTCGTTGGGGCAGAAGATGAGGCCGTGCACGGGGACGTCCTTGGGGATCAGGGGGCTGTTGCGGATCACCTCCGCCACCCTCTCCACGTTCTCTTCCGGGCAGGCGAAGGCCCCCATCCACTGCCCGAGGTCGGGGACCAGTGTGTCGATGGCCGCGGGGTCGATCCCTCTTGCCACCATGTCCTGTTTCAGTTTTTCCGGGTCCACCGTCGCCATGCCGCAGTCCTTGTGGCCGATCACGAAGATCTCCTCTACCCCCAGCAGGAACACGGCGGCCACGAGGCTCCGGATCACCCCACCGTTGGGGTCGACCAGCGTGTTGCCGGCGTTCTTGATGATCTTGGCGTCTCCGCGCTTGATGCCCATGGCCGGCTCCAGGAAGTCGACCAGGCGGGTGTCCATGCAGGTGAAGATGGCGAACTGCTTCTTCGGGTTCTTGGGAAGTGGCGGGAAAGCGCCGGGACGGACGAACTTCTTGTTAACGCTCAGGATGTTGTCGAGAAGGTTCATGGGTACCTGCTTCCTTGTAGAATTCTAATAATCCCGGTATGGGTCGGTGTCTATTAAGCTCAATATCTTCCCGAAGTCAACTGAAAAGTGCATTCCCCGCAGGGGGGAATGCACCAGGTCAGGTCCACAGCCGGTGCGGGCGCGGGTTTAAAGGTTCTGCACATCCACAACGGCGATGGCGGCCATGTTGACCACGTCGTTCACGTCGTCACCCCGCTGCAGCACGTGCACCGGCTTGTTCATCCCCATCAGGATGGGGCCGATCGCCTCGGCGCCGCCCAGGCGGCGCAGCAGCTTGTAGCAGATGTTGCCCGAGTTCAAGTCCGGGAAGATCAGGATGTTCGCCGGGGTCTTCAGCTTCGAGAAGGTGAAGCCTTCCAGGAGCTCCGGGACCACCGCCGTGTCAGCCTGCATCTCGCCTTCCACGATCAGGTAGGGGGCGCGCTCCTTGACGATCTCCACGGCGCGCTTCACCTTCTTGGTCTGCGGGTGGTCCACAGAGCCGAAGTTGGAGAAGGAGAGCATGGCGACGCGGGGCTCGATGCCGAGTATGGCCACCTTTTCGGCGGCGAGTATCGCCGTCTCGGCCAGCTCCTCGGCGGTCGGGTCGATGGTGACGGTGGTGTCGGCAAGGAAGTAGACATCCTTCTTGAAAACCATCATGTAAAGGCCGTGCACGCTGGAGAGCCCTTCCTTCTTGCCGAGCACCTGCAGCGCCGGGCGGATGGTCTCAGGATAATGGGTGTCGATGCCGCCCAAAAGCGCGTCCGCATGCCCCATGTGCACCATCATGGTCGCGAAGTGGGCGCGGGACTTGCGCCTCATGATGCGCTGGCACTCGGAACGGGTGAGCCCTTTTCTCTGGCGCAGGCGGTAAAGCTCATCGGCGTACTCCTCGGTCAGCTCGGAGTCGGAGGGGTCGAAGATCGGCACCTCGAGATCGAGGTTCAGATCGATCATCCTCTGCTCTATCTTCTTCTTGTCACCCACGAGAATCGGGTGGGCGATTCCCTCTTCCACCAGCACCTGGGCCGCGCGCAGGATCTTCGGATCCTCCCCCTCGGAAAAGACCACCTTCCTCGGATCGCTTTTCGCCCTGTTGATGATCTGGCGCATGATCTCCTTGGACTTGCCCTGGGTGGACTCCAGCTG
>CAZFMI010000094.1:0-9607 GCA_964519915.1 uncultured Geomonas sp. | reverse complement strand
GATAGAGCACAAGACTACGAATCTTGGGGTCGGGCGTTCGAATCGCTCCGGGCGCGCCAATTACCAGACCGAGGCAAAAAGATGATGGCCCTCCGCACCTTGCGGAAGGGCCATTTTTTCGTTCTGCGCCAATCTGCGGCCCATCAGCTTGCGGCAAGCACCAGGCGACGGGGGGCGACCGCAAAAAAAGCCCCGCTCCTTCTGGAGCGGGGCAGTTCGTGATCCCGTGCTTAAGAAAAGGCCAAAAGCCTAAAACTTCTTCGGAAACTGCTTCACGATACCGGCTGCGAGGGCGTCGGCGATCATGTACATGTGGTCTTTCATTGCATCCCAGGTCTCTGCCTCTGTGTCATAGTCCCCCTTTGCGAAGGCCTCGATCTGCGCGATATGGTGGCCGCCGTGAGCGGAGAGCAACCCGACCAGCGTCTCTTTAGGCCAGTTGGGGTTTGCCGAACCGAGGAAGGACGCGATATCGGCGGCGTTGGCGGTAATCTTGATAACCGCGGCATCCTTGCCCGCGTTGTCTGCCGCATAGGCAGCGTTCATATATTCCTTGATGGCGCCGTAGTGTCCGGCCAAAAGTCCGAACAGCTTGTCCGCGGCCGGTTTTCCATACACCGGAATGACTGCGTCGGCGATGGCGCGCGCATTCTTCACGACGTTTTGTTCAGCAGTCTTCGCCGCTTTCATATCGCCGCTCTTCGTCGCCAGTGCAACGTTCCTGACCCAGAAGATGTGTCCGATCCAGAGATCGCGCTCAACCTGCCGCAGTTCTACGGCCTTCGGTGTTTCCTTCATCGTCATCGCTTTGCCATGGGCATATGAAGGTGGGACGGCCATCACTACCATTGCTGAGACAGCCAACATCGTCTTGAAAATATTGCCTAACATTTTCGTCTCCTTTGTCTTGGCCTTCAGACGCAACCGGAAGAGATGAGGCATGCCCTCAATTCCGGCCGCGGTTGGCAAGCCTCCGGAACACACCGGAGACTATACGGTCGCAACGCGTTCCATCGAATGAAAATACGCCGGCTGCATTGGAATCGACGAGATCTGCCAGCTGTCGTTGCAGCAATCTCCTCGCCCGATGATACCTGGTCTTCACCGTCGCCGGTGCTATCTCCAGGCAGGTGGCGGTGTCCTCAACCGACATCTCCTCGACACCGCGGAAAATGAATACCATGCGATAGGCATCAGGAAGTGTGTCGATGGCAGATTCAAGAAGCCGGCGCAGTTCCCCCCGCGCAGCGTTCTGCTCGGGAGTTGGCAAACCGATTGTCATATCCGCCATATGATTCGCCTCCTCTGCGTGCTCGGGATCGTCAAAAGAGATACCGTTTCCGGCGACTCCTGCGCGCCGCAGGTGCCCCAGCGCCTCGTTCATGGTGATCTTAGCCAACCAGACGAACAAAGGGCCCTTTGCCTGGAACTGGGCCATGTTTTCATACGCGCGCAGGTAGGCGTCCTGGACCACGTCTTCGGCGTCCATGTCATTGCGCACCACCCCCCGGGCGATCCGGTACAGGCGCTGGTTGTATCTGCGCATGATCAGTTCCAGGCTGTTCACGTCACCGTCAAGGATCCGCTTCACGACGTCCATGTCCGACGCCGCGCTGCAGTTATCAAAATCGTCCTGCCGAGTCATCTGTTTTTCCTCCGTCCTCACGTCTCATCATGTAGATGCAGCATGGCAGCAAAAGGTTCCCGCTTATTTTCCATAATCTGCCTCTGCCCCGGTCCTGCTCGATGGCCGCACCGACCAGGGAAGGGCCTTCGCTGCGGAGGCGCAGTCAAGTACGCTCCATGGATATATTTAGATAGTGCCATCGTTATCCGTAAGGTCAATGAGAGAGAGAACGACAACCCGGCGATGTCTGGTTCGGGAGAGGGCGGGCTTTGAGCGGGCAGGAGATGAATTGGAAGGGGGTTTGCGGTGTAGGTTGTCGTCCCGCCTCCCCCGGCCTGCTGGGGGAGGTGGGACGGGAGGTGTGCGAAACTACTCCCCCGAGCAGGAGCAGCAGTCGCTTCCAGACTCGCACTTCCCGGGAATCAGCCTCTCCGACGCATAGTCTGTTATATCGTTGTGGAAGTGGACGTACAGGTCCTCGGCGCCGGCAAGCGGGATCCAGTAGGCGTCCAGCACGCGCTCCATGAAGCCGACCCACCCCACCTCGCGCATGCCTGCCTGTTCCCGCAACGCCACGTTGGCCCGGCAGCCTGCGTGATGCTTCTTCTCGCCTATGTCCACGCACCTGGTCCCGACCGGGTACCCGATCTCCTGCCCCGCCTTGTTCGCCTCGACGATGGTCCGGTCCTTGTGAACCAGCATGACCGGCGCGGGGTAGTTGTCCCAGAAAAGGTGGAAGTTCCTGCGTATCTCTTCGCTCACTTGGATGTCGCTCATCTGCTCTGCTCCTTTTTAAGGGGGGTATCGCCCAGCCGTAATATGCCGCTACTTGCCTGCGTGCGCCTTCTCGTATCCTGCCTTCAGCTGCGCGCGCTGCTCCGGCGTCAGTGTCTGGTTGATCTCGATCAGCCGGTCCACGGTGCGGTGCGCGAATGCGGTCAGCTCCTTCGCCTTTTCATCCACGGTCTGGTGCAGCCATTGCTTGTCCGGCTGGTCCAGGAGCAGGCACCCTGCGACCTTCCTGCCGAGCCCGCCGTTTTTCTTGTGAAGTTCGCTCCCGTCGGAGATGATCCGGTCTGCTATGGTCCCTATCTTTGCCCGTTGTTCGCCGGTTGCCCCCACCTTCTTCAGGCTGGAATCCAGGTGCGACTTCAATTTCTTCGGGTCGTGACCGTGGCCGGCCTTGCAGGCGGTGAGCGCGCTCAGGGAAACCACCGCCAGACATGCCACCGCAGCCTTGAACGACGTCATCATTCTACTCATTTTTTCTCCTTTGGGTGCTGTTTTAGTCTCGCTGTCAGGAGCATAGAGGGAAGATGTAAAGAAAGTATGTGGCAGATGTAAAAAAAGCGTAAAAAACGGGGTCGGTTCGCAACTTAGCTGATAATATGCTCCCTGGGAAATCAACGGGAGGGGCTGTGACAGAGGGAAGCGAAAAGACGATCTTCCTGGTGGACGACGACACAAAACTGCGCAGGCTTTTGGGCAGGTTCCTCTCGGAGCAGGGGTTCGCCATCCGCGAATTCCCGGACGGTTCGGAGGTGGTCGCGGCGCTGGCGAAGCAGGAGCCGGCCGCGGTCATCCTCGACATCATGCTCCCGGGTGAGAGCGGCCTCGCCATTCTCGGCCGGATCCGGCAGGAGCACGACGTGCCGGTGATCATGCTCACCGCCAGGGGGGACGACGAGGACCGCATAACCGGGCTGGAACTGGGCGCAGACGATTATCTCCCCAAGCCGTTCAACCCGCGGGAGCTCCTGGCCCGCATCAACGCCGTGCTCAGGCGGAGCGCCCCGGCCCGCCCGGAGTCGGCAGGGACGCCCGCGGACACGGTGTCGGCGGGGGGCTTCGTGTTGCACAGAAGAAGGCGCAGCGTGTCCCTGGGGGATGAGGAGGTGGAGCTTTCGGCCACGGAGCACAGGCTCCTTGAGGCCCTGATGACGCACCGGGGTTCGGTGCTGACCAGGGACCAACTCCTAAACTACGCCCGCGGGAAGGACTTCGGCCCCTTCGACAGGAGCATCGACGTGCACATAAGCAAGCTGCGGGTCAAGACGGAGCGGCTTTCCGGCGGGAAGCGGTGCATCAAGACGGTCTGGGGCTCGGGGTACATGTTCGAGGCGGAACAATGAAGATCGGCACCCTTTACCTGAGGATACTGAAGCACTGGATAGCGGCGCTGGTCGTCACGCAGGCGCTCGTCTTCGCGCTCTTCGTCCTGGTCATCGGTGACGGCCACCGGCGCTATATCGTGAGGTCGGTGGGGCAGAGCGCCCTGGTCGCGGCCGATTTCGTGCAGGCCTCGGTCGCTTCGCAGACGGCCAAGGGGGCACTTCCCGACGCCGCACTCGCCTCCGCGGTGACCAGGCTCGCCAAAAGCGCCAACGCAATGGTGTGGGTCACCGCCCCCGGAACCGAGCCGGTGGCGTCGTTTCCCGGGCTCATCGCCGCACCCGCGACCGACCCGGCAAAAACCGGGAGGCACGAAGGGGTGACCGTCTTCACGGACCTGGGGGATGGGACGCCGTGGTACGCGGTGGCTCCGCTTGCCCTGCCGAGGCATGCGGAGCCGCTTGCGCTGCACCTGGTGTCGCTGCAGTCGACCGGGGCCTTCCCGCGCGGGGAGTTCGCCGCCGGGCTCGCGCTGATCGGGGCGCTGATAGCCATGCTGGCGATACCGCTCACCCTGCGCATAACGAGGCCGCTGAAACTGTTGCAGGACTCGGCCCTGCGCATCGCCGGCGGGGACCTTTCCGCGCGCGCGGAGCTGTCGGAACGCGACGAAATAGGGAGGCTCGCGCTCGCCTTCAACGGCATGGCGGAGACGGTGGAGAGGATGATCAAGGGGGGCAAGGAGCTTACCGCCAACGTGTCTCACGAGCTGAGAAGCCCGCTGGCCCGCATCAGGGTCGCGGGGGAATGCCTGAGGGATGCGGTCGCCAGGGGGGACCGCGTGGAGGCGGAGGAGATGCTGGAGGCGATCGGGGAGGAGATAGACGAGGCAGACAAAATGATCGCCCGTATCCTCCAGTACTCGAAGCTGGACCTGCACGAGCCTATCCTGAAGAGCGAGAACGTGCTCCCGGCGGAGCTGCTCGCGGGGCTCGTGAGAACGGTCGGGCCGATGGCGAAAGCCAAAGGCATCAGCTTCGAGCTGCTGCTGCTCCAGGACGAGAGGTGCGCCGGTGACGGGGAATCGCTGCGCGCTGCTTTCAAGAACCTCCTGGAAAACGCCGTGCGGCACACGGCGCCGGGTGGGGAGGTCCAGGTGGAGATGCGGCGCGAGGACGACGCGTTGGCCATCGAGGTGACCAACACCCATCCGCCGCTGGAGGAGGAGGAACTCGAACTGATCTTCAACCCGTTCTATCGCGGGAAGCGGGGGGGAGGAGAAGGCACCGGCCTCGGTCTTGCCATTACCGAAAAGGTCATCGCCCTGCACGGCGGGGAGATCGCCGCCCGCAACGTCGCAAGGGGGTTCCAGGTTCGGGTGGTGCTCAAGCGCTGCGCGCAGTAAAGGGTCAAGCTGCAAGGATCGCCCAAGGAGGTCTGATATCGCATCAGGCCTTTTTTGTTTTTTGCGCCCCTTGTGAAGGAAAAGGGCAAACGCAGCTAATCTTAAAAGGGAAGTTGCCGAAGAAGGTAAGGCAGGTGCGCCGTGACGGCCGGCAGGGGCGCCTGTTTGACTCTTCAATGGACGGCCGGCGTCAACAGCTCCAGGGTTCCGGTCGCCTCGGTACTACAACGCGATGCGGCTTTTCCCCATCATGTTCCGCAGCCATTGGTACAGGCGGCCATTCCCGTTGTACCGCCCCGGTTGGCAAGCGGATAAAGGGACCCATCACGGCCGATTTGCCACGGCTTGTACCAATATCATTGACAATAAAAATAAAATATTAAATTATCCGCTCACTATGAGTGGGCACGGCAATTTGGTCGAACTGCCCATATGACTTGTCGAAGAACCACGGTTCATGGCGCAGGCGCCCGACCTTCGTTCCCGGCGTGACCGTGGGGAAGAAGGGATCTTCGCCTGGAGGAAGCTGATGAGAAACTGTCGCCCCGGCTCGCAACTGGTTTTCGCGGGATTTTTTTTCTGTTCCCTGCTGGGAGGGGGGGCGGCGTCAGCGCAGCAGGGGACGGAAGCGCCCTTTCCTGCAGAGCTGGGGGAAATGGACCTGGAGCAGCTGACCAACCTGAAGGTCGAGAAGGTCTACGGCGTTTCGAAGTTCGAGCAGGTGGTGACGGAGGCGCCGGCTTCCGTCTCGGTGGTGACGGCCGACGAGATAAAGCGCTACGGCTGGCGCACACTCGCGGACGTGCTCAGGGCCACCCGCGGTTTCTTCACGAGCTATGACAGGAACTACAGCTACATCGGGATGCGGGGCTTCAACCGGCCCGGGGACTACAACACAAGGGTGCTGCTGCTGCTGGACGGGCACCGTATCAACGACGTCATCTACGAAAGCGCGGCCATCGGGACGGAATTCATCCTCGACATGGCGCTGATCGACAGGATCGAGATCATCCGCGGCCCCAGCTCATCGCTTCACGGTGCGGGTGCCTTTTTCGGGGTGATCAACGTCATCTCCAGAAGCGGAAGGCAGCTGGACGGGATGGAGGTGGGGGGAAGCGCCGGCAGCCACAGTACCGGAACCGGGCGCATCAGCTACGGCAAGGCCGTTGAAGGGGGCGACATCCTCCTCTCCGCCTCCGGGTTCGAAAGCCGCGGCAACGACACGCTCTTCTACCCGGAGTTCAACGATCCAGCCACCAACAACGGCATCGCGAGCGACATGGACCGGGACCGCAGCTACTCGATGTTCCTTTCGGCGCACCTGCATGATTTCACACTCGCCGGCGCCCTGGTTTCCCGCGACAAGCGTATCCCCACCGCCTCGTTCGACACCGTCTTCAACGACCCCCGCACCCACTCCATAGACAGGCGGAGCTACCTCGACCTCAAATACGACAAGGCGCTGGCAGGGACCAGCGTCACGGCAAGGCTCTTCTACGACGAGTACCGCTTCAAGGGCGATTTCACCTATGAAGCCACGGCCGACGATCCCGGCTTCTACCCGGCAAGCTACGTAAACCGCGACGACCACCTGGCCCGCTGGTGGGGAGCCGAGGCCCAGGCGAGTCGTCAGATCATCCCGCGTCTGCAGCTGACCGCCGGCACCAAGTTCAGGGACAGCTTCCAGCAGGAGCTGACCAACTACGACGCGGTCCCGCAGGGGCGCCGGCTGGACAACGAGCACAGCAACCTGTTCTGGGCGCTGTTCGGGCAGGGAGAGCTGCGCCTTCTGGACTCCCTTATCCTCAACGTCGGCGCCCGCTACGACCACTACGAGACCTTTGGCGGGGCCACCAGCCCGCGCTATGCGCTCATCTACACCCCGGTGGCGGGGACCGTCTTCAAGCTGATCCACGGCAAGGCCTTCCGCGCCCCCAACTCCTACGAGCTCTATTACAACGACGTCTTCGACTCCAACGCCACCAACCCGCTGCTTTCCCCGGAGACGGTAAGGACGACCGAGCTGATCTACGAGCAGTACTACGGCGACGTGCTGCGCACCAGCACGAGCGTTTACTACAACAAGATCGACAACCTGATCAGCTACGAGGAGGTCTCCGCGACCCGTGTCGCCTTCGGCAACATGGACCGGGTACAGGCGCTGGGTGGTGAGTTCGAGGTGGAGGGGCAATGGACCAGCGGCTTCGCAGCGAGGGGGAGTTACGGTTTCGTCTCCGCCCGCAACGAGATGCTGGACCAGCATCTGGACTATTCGCCCCGGCACCTGGTCAAGCTGAACTTGACCGCCCCGCTTTACCGCAAGCAGCTCTTCGCGGGGTTGGAGATGCAGGGGGTGAGCCGCCGGGAGTTCACCCAAAACGGGGTGCAGTCGGCCTCGGCAGGATACGCCATCGCCAATGCCACCCTGTTTTCCACCGGGATGGTCCCGGGGCTCGAGGCCTCTCTTTCCGTCTACAACCTGCTGGACCGGCGCTACGACGATCCGGCAACGACGGACCATCTGCAGAACGTGATACCCCAGGACGGGCGGACCTTCAGGGTCCAACTCGCTTACCGTTTCTGAAAATGAGAGGTTTTCCCATTCCAGCCCGACTCCGCAAACCGGCATCATGCCTGCGCCGCTGCCTGCTGGTCGCCTTGGGCCTGCTGCTCGCCCACACGGCGGAACTGCGGGCGGAAGGGCCCCAGGAGTACCAGGTCAAGGCCGCCATGGTGTTCAACATGGCCAAGTACATCGAGTGGCCCGCCGATGCCTTCGCCAGCTCGAGCGCCCCGCTCGCGGTCTGCAGCATGGGGCGCGGTCCGTTTGCCGCGGCACTGGAGCGCTACCAGGGGAAAACGGTGCTGGGACACCCCCTGGCCCTGCGGCGCCTTTCGGTGGGGGACGAGCCGGCCGATTGCCACCTGCTCGTGGTCGGCGGGATAGAGAGACGCTACCTGGCCGGGGTCCTGGACCAGGCCCGCAGGCGGACCGTGCTGACGGTCAGCGACCTGCCGGACTTCGCGCGCTCCGGCGGGATGATCGGCCTGGTCGAGCAGGAGGGGAGGGTTCGTTTCGAGATCAATGTGAAAGCCGCGCAGCACTCAAGGTTCAAGATCAGTTCGCAGTTGCTGAAGCTGGCAAAAATCATAAAAGAGAGTGACTAATGAGCCGCCTTGGGCAAAATTTCATCAGCAACCTGCCGCTGCAGCGCAAGCTCATGCTGATCATCATGGTCTGCTGCGGAGCGACGCTGCTGGCGGCTTCCATCTTCTTCGTGGCGAGAGAGGCGAAGGTCCTCTACCGCGCGCAGCAGGAGGACCTCGTCTCCCTGGCCGACATGATCGGCAAGAACGCCGCTTCGGCCCTGGTGTTCAACGACCCGAAGTCGGCGCAGGAGACCATCAAGCCGCTCACGGCGAAGTCCTCGATCCTCGCAGCCTACGTGGTGAGCCGGGACGGCCGCCTCTTCGCGAGGCACCTGGCGCAGGATACCGGGGGGGCGCTGCTCCCCCTGGAGAGGGTTCCTTTTCCGGCGCCTCCCGAAAAGGTGACCGAGGCGGTGGAGCTGATCCGCAGGGAAGCGGACGGCAACTCCATCTTTTCCGGGAACACCTCTCTGGTGAAGCCGATCCACCTCGACGCCGAGCAGGTCGGGAGCGTCATCATCCACGCCAACACCAAGGGTTTCCTGAACAGCCTGCGCTGGACCATACTGGGGACCCTGGCGTTCATGATCTTCACCTTCGCAGCCGCTTATTTTTTCTCGGCCAGGCTGCAGCAGATGATCTCGACCCCGCTTTTGAGCCTCCTTGCCACCATGAAGGAGGTCTCCGCCAGCAAGAACTACGCGATCCGGGCGGTAAAGCCGAGCAGTGACGAAATCGGCCTTCTGTACGACGGCTTCAACGAGATGCTCTGCGAGATAGAGGAGCGCAACCAGATCCTCAGGCAGCGGCAGGCACATCTGCAGCAGCTCGCCCACTACGACCCGCTGACCCGTCTCCCCAACCGGACCCTCTTCTACGACCGCCTGGCGCAGGCGCTGTTCCATGCCGAGCGTACCAGGCAGGCGGTCACGGTCATCTTCATCGACCTGGATCACTTCAAGGACGTGAACGACACTTTGGGGCACCGCACCGGGGACCTCCTCCTGATCGAGGTCGCCAACAGGCTCTCCACGGTGGTGCGCAGCTGCGACACGGTGGCCCGCCTGGGAGGCGACGAGTTCACCGTCTTCGCGCAGAACATCGAGAACCCTGAAAATGCGGCTGTCGTCGCGGCTAAGCTCAACGCGCTCTTCGCCACGCCCTTCCTGCTGGGCGAAAGCGAGATCTACGTGACGGCGAGCATCGGGGTGACCATGTTTCCGAGCGACGGCAAGACGGTGGACGAGCTGCTGATGAACGCCGACATCGCGATGTACCACGCGAAATCCTGCGGCAAGAACGTCTACAAGCTC
>CAZFMI010000093.1:0-9982 GCA_964519915.1 uncultured Geomonas sp. | reverse complement strand
TGAACATGGTGGCGCCCATGATGATCGGGGTCACGTAGTACGGGTCCTTGGCGGAGAGATCGGTGATCCAGAGGTAGAAAGGGGCGTGCCTGAGCTCGATGGAGTACATGAGCGCGCGGTACAGGCCGAAGAAAACAGGGATCTGCACCAGCATCGGGAGGCAGCCGCCCAGGGGGTTGACCTTGTGGGTCTTGTACAGCTCCATGACGGCCCTGTTCATGGCGTCGCGGTCGTTCTTGAACTTCTCCTTCAGCTCGGTCATCTTAGGCTGCAGCTTCTGCATGTCCTTCATCGACTTGTAGCTCTTGTGGGTGAGCGGGAAGAAGACCAGCTTCAGGATGAAGGTGATGATGATGATGGCGATGCCGTAGTTGCCGGTGTACTTGTAGAGGAACTTTAGCGAGTAGATGAGCGGCTTGGCGATGGGGCCGAACCAGCCGTAGTCGATCGCCTCCTCGAAGCGGTTCCCCTGCAGCTTGAGTACGTCGAGGTCTTTGGGGCCGTAGTAAACGGAGTAGCTGACGGCGGCCCTCTGGCCGGGCGCCACGGTAAGCGGGGGAGAAACTATATCCCTTTGGATCGAATCGGAAGAGGAACGGGACAGGCGCACCTGGGCGATGCTCCCCTTCTCGGAAAGGATCCCGTCGATGAAGTACTTGTCGGAGAATGCGGACCAGGCAACGTCCTTCCCGTACTGGGCGGGGGTCTTCAGCAGGTCGTCAAGCTTGTCCGTCTTGACCTTGTCTTCGGCCAGGGTGGAGGGGCCGTAAACCTCGTACCTCCCCTCCTTTTTGGCGTCCGCGATGACCCGCGAGCTCTGCAGCAGATGCAGCGACCCGGAGAGCTGTACGTTCCCTATGTTCTGCACCTCCTCGGTAAGGGCGATGCGGTAGGCGTCGCCGGAGAAGCTGTAGATCTTCCTGAACACGATCCCCTGCGAGGTCGTGGTGGAGAACTCGAGGGTCCCCTTGTTGCCGTTGCTGATCTGCAGGTTCCCGGAGTTGGTGCCGTACAGGGTGTTGGGGGCGATGCCGAATTCGCGGGAGTCGCTGAGGAGCGCGAAGCGGTTCGACGCCGTCTCGCTGACAAGGACGATGTCCTTCCCCTGCGGGCCGGCCGTCTCCTTGTACTTCTTCAGGACGAACCTCTTCAGCCCCCCTCCCTCGGTGGAGAAGACGGCGCTGTACAGATCCGTGTCGACCGTGATCTCCTTGGCCGACGCTGCTGCCGGCGGTACTGCAGACGGCTGCGGCGCAGGTTGGGGGAGGGTTGCTGCGCCCTGCGGTGCTGCGGCTACGCCGGCGGAGGTCATTGCCCCCTGCTTGGCGGCCGTACCCGGAGGCGCGGGCTTGGGAGTCGGGAAGATGAAGGAATAAGCGTACAGAACTCCAATGGAGAGCACTATCGCTATGACAAGACGTTTTTCCATTTGATTCTCCTGGAGAGACTATTTGACCGGATCGTAACCGCCCGGGTGAAACGGATGACACTTCATGATGCGCACGGCAGTCATCCATAACCCCGTGAGGGGCCCGTACTTTTCCAATGCTTGTAAGGAATAATGTGAACAGGTAGGGTAGAAACGGCAGGAGGGGGCCTTGAACGGAGAGATGAACCTCTGGTAGAAAACGATCAGGCCTTTAAGTGTTCTTTCAAGCATATTTTTTACGCAGCCGCCCGAGGGCGGCTGCAAGCTCGGTTGAGATCTGGTGAAAGTCAAGCACGTCCGCCCCTTTCTTGGCCACGATGTTCAAATCAGCCGCGATGAAAAGAGACTTGTTCTGCCTGTAAAACTCCCGCAGTCTTCGCTTGATGCTGTTTCTGACTACGGCGTTCCCTACCTTCTTGCTCACGGTGAACCCGACCCTGGTCCCGCACCCGTCCTTCACCTTCCAGAGCAGCAGAAAATGCGGGGTGTGCATCTTCGACGCCCCTTCGTTGAACTGTAGGAACTCAGGACGCCTTTGCAGGCGTTCAGCCTTGGGAAAATCCGAGCAGGACAATCAGGATATTACTTGGTAGCGATGCCTACGGCAAGACGCTTACGGCCTTTGGCCCTTCTCCTCTTGATGACGAGACGGCCGTTCTTGGTGGCCATGCGTACGAGAAAGCCGTGGGTTCTCTTCCTGGAGACATTGCTGGGCTGGTAGGTTCTTTTCATCTTTATCTACTCCTTAAACGTTATGGTAACAGTACTTTTAAAGGCAAGAGTCGAACTTAAACATAAAGGCCAATCCTTGTCAAGGTGTTTTTCCCTGTTCAAGTTTTGCCTTGCAAAAAAAGGGCTCCTCATGCTAGTCTTCTGCAGCTGAAAAATTAACATAGGCTTATTCTGTGTAAAACTCGATAACCTACTGAAATCGCCGGACGAATCTATTATCAACAGTTGTTGATAAATCTGTTTAAAAACAGTGAAAAAAAGGCCTCTCTCCATGGAAAATATTTGGCTGGAAGCCCAGGCAAATCTCAAGCAAGTGCTGACTGAGCAAACGTACAACACGTGGATCGACCCCCTGAAGTTCCTGGGCGCCACCAACGACACCATCGTCCTCGAAGTTCCGAGCTCGTTCTTTCAGAAGTGGATCACCGACAAGTACCTCGCCATGATCAAGGAAGCCGTCATGGCCGTCAACGCCAAAAGCTACCACTTCGAATTTCACGTCGCGGAAGCAAAGCCAGAGGCCGCACCCGAAGCAAAGCCCGAGAAGGAAGCGAAGAGCAGGGACAAGGAGAAGGAAAAGGAGAAAGAGAAGGACAAGGACAAGAAGGCGGAGTTCGTCCCCAACCTGAATCCGAAATACACCTTCGAATCTTTCGTCTGCGGTCCCAGCAACCAGTTCGCCTACGCTGCGTCACAGGCGGTCGCCAACAAGCCGGCCACGAACTACAACCCGCTCTTCATCTACGGGGGGGTGGGCCTTGGCAAAACCCACCTGGTGAATGCCATAGGGAACCAGATCCTCGCCAATAACCCCAGGGCCAAGATCTGCTATTACTCCTCCGAAAAGTTCATGAACGAGATGATCAACTCGCTCCGCTACAAGAAGATGGACGAGTTTCGCAACAAGTTCAGGAAGATGGACCTGCTGCTGATTGACGACATCCAGTTCATGGCCGGCAAGGAAGCGACCCAGGAAGAATTCTTCCACACCTTCAACGCGCTCTACGAATCCCACAAGCAGATCGTGGTCACTTCCGACAAGTTCCCCAAGGACATTCCGGGGCTCGAGGAGCGGCTCAGGTCCCGGTTCGAATGGGGGCTGATCGCAGACATCCAGCCGCCGGGCGTGGAAACCAAGGTGGCGATCCTCAAGAAAAAGTCGGACATGCACGCCGTCAACCTTCCCGACGACGTGGCGCTCTTCCTTGCCGAGGGGGCGACGAGCAACATCCGCGAACTCGAGGGGATGCTGATCCGGCTGGAGGCCTTCGCCAGCCTGACCGGCCAGGAGATCACCCTCAGCATGGCCCGCGAGGTGATGAAAGACATCATCGTCGAGAAGACCCGGGACATCACGGTGGAGATGATCCAGAAGACCGTGGCGGACCATTTCCGCATCAAGGTGTCGGAGCTTAAATCCGACAAGAGGATAAAGACCCTGGTGGTGCCGCGCCAGATCGCCATATTCATATGCCGGGAGCTCACCAAGGCGTCCTACCCGGAGATAGGGGAGAAGTTCGGCGGCAAGGACCACTCCACCATCATCCATTCGGTCAAGAAGATCGAGAAGCAGATGGCGGCCGATGCCGACTTCAAGGGGACTGTGGAAGACATCAAGAAAAGGCTGTTCACTTGATGGGGAAGTGATGGGGAAAACTGTGCATAACTTCCCCGCATGGCGCACCGTCGAGAAGGGGTGTGCAGAAACCGGGGAAACTCACCCGATTGTGCCGGCAGGTTTACAGGCGCAAAAGCCGTGCGGATTTAAGGGGTAAGCCGGCTTGTCCACATTTCAACAGGGCACTATCTACTACTACTAAAAAAACTTAAAAACATAATAAAAGAAGAAGGACCGGGGAGAAGACATGGAATTCAGAATAAGCAAAGAGATTTTTATGAAAGCTCTTCAGAGGATCCAGGGTATCGTAGAAAAACGCAACACCATGCCCATTCTCTCCAACGCGCTGCTGGAGGTCCAAAACGACCTGCTCTACATAACGGCCACGGATCTGGAGGTCGGCATGAAGAGCTCCTATCCGACCAAGGTGATCAGGGAAGGCAAGATCACCGTCTCGGCCAAAAAGCTTTACGAGATCGTCAAGGAGATGCCGGACGAGGAGATCCTCTTTTCCACCAAGGACAACGACTGGGTCGAGATCACCTGCGGCAAGGCGCGCTTCAACATAGTCGGTCTCTCCTCCGAGGAGTTCCCCTACTTCCCCAAGGTGAAGGAGGAGAGCTTCCTGGTATTCAAGAACGAGATCCTCGCGGACATGATCGAGAAGACCTCCTACGCCATCTGCTATGACGAGACCAAGTACAACCTGAACGGCGTCTTCATCAAGGCGTTCGACGAGAACGGCGGCAACGTCCTGAAGATGGTGGCGACCGACGGCCACAGGCTCTCCGTCTCGCAAAAGGCCATCTCCGGCAACATCACGGCGGAGCTCTCCAAAGGGGTGATCTTCCCCAAGAAGGGGATCTTCGAGCTGAAAAAGATGGTGGAAGAGGAGTCCGGCGAGATCATGCTCGGCTTCATGGACAACAGCGCCGTCATCAAGAAGGGGAACACGGTGGTGGTCATGAGACTCATCGACGGCGAGTTCCCGGACTACACCAAGGTGATACCGGCAAACAACGACAGAAACGTCCAGATCAACCGCGACAAATTCCTGCACTCGCTGAAAAGGATGGCCATCCTCTCCAGCGAGAAGTTCAAGGGGGTCAAGATCGAGGTGAGCCCGGAGCTGGTGATCATCTCCTCCAGCAACCCGGAACTTGGCGAGGCACGCGAGGAGATCGAGGTCCAGTACGAGGGTAACGGTATCTCGGCGCGCTTCAACGCCAAGTACCTGATCGACGTGCTCTCCGTGATGGAGCAGCGCGAAGTGGAGCTGAAGCTCAAAGACGAGCTCTCCCCGGTGATCATGAAGGCCGTGGCGGAGGACGAGTTCCTGGCCGTAATCATGCCGATGCGGCTTTAGGAGAGAGCGATAGAGACCGATAATGGGATAAAGGTCGAGGCGAGGAGCTGCCGGCTTGCTTAACTTGACGGATAAGGGTAAAGATAGAGTTTGCGCCAGGGCTTTCATACTGCACGAGGAATACCGAGTGTCCCAAAAACCAACCTTTAACCTTGTCTCAGTCAGCACCGGATGAAACTGATAAAACTAAAGCTTGCTTCCTTCCGTAACCTGCAAAACCTAGAACTTGCTCCGGGCAAGAAGTTCAACGTTTTCTACGGCAACAACGGCCAGGGCAAGACCAACCTGCTGGAATCGATCTACCTCCTTGCCACGATGAAGTCCTTCAAACAGGCAAAGAACTCGGAGCTGATCGCGTTCGGCGCCGAGTTCGCGCTCGTCAAAGGGGTGGTGGAGCGGGACCAGGTCCAAAGGGAAATAGCTCTGCTGCTGGAAAAGCAGGGGAAGAAGGCAAAGATAGACGCCAAGCTGGCGACAAGGCTCGACGACTTCTTCGGCAACCTGAACGTGGTCCTTTTTACGCCGGAAGAGATCTCCATGGTGCGCGGCGGCCCGGACCTGAGGCGCAGGTACCTCGACCGAGCGGTATTCACCTGTGATCTGGGCTACTTGTCGGCATACCACGGGTACGCGAAGATCCTCAAGAACCGGAACGCACTCCTGAAGGTCAGCGAGAGCACCGGGATGGAGGTCTGGACCGGACAGCTGATCCAGGCCGCGCAACTGGTGATAGCCAGAAGAAAGGCGTACCTTGCCGAGATAGGCAAACTCCTGCAGCGCTTTTACACGGAGATCTCCGGCAACGACGAGACGGTCCAGATAGAGTACCGGCTGCACGGCGTGG
Source organism: uncultured Geomonas sp. (assembly GCA_964519915.1). Classification (GTDB taxonomy): domain Bacteria; phylum Desulfobacterota; class Desulfuromonadia; order Geobacterales; family Geobacteraceae; genus Geomonas. Next base: position 3,993 of record CAZFMI010000093.1, on the reverse strand, counting down.
ACGACAACGCCTTCGCCGAGGATCCCGGGCGCGCGCTGGAGCTTGCGCTCAAGGCCCACGCGGCGGAGGAAAGGCGGCGCCTCTCCACAGCCATCGGCCCGCACCGCGACGATCTCTACTTCGGGCTGAACGGCCGCCCCGCCAGGCACTTCGCCTCGCAAGGGCAGCAGAGATGCTTCGTCCTCGCCCTCAAGATGGCGGAGATCGAGTACATAACCAGGTGCTTCGACGCGCCGCCGGTCCTTTTGCTGGACGACATGACCAGCGAGCTGGACCGGGAACGCAACGTGAACCTCATGGAATTCCTGAAGAAAAGGGAGATGCAGGTGTTCATCACCACCACCTCCCTGCAAAACGTGGCTATCGAAGGCATTGAAGACAACAAAACCTTTCGGATCAGTAAGGGACAAATTCTCCACTAGAGGTACAGATGAGCACAGAAGAACACGCCGATTACGGGGCAGATAAGATCCAGATACTGGAAGGACTGGAAGCGGTAAGGAAGCGTCCGGCCATGTACATCGGTTCCACCGCCGCCCAAGGGCTGCACCACCTGGTCTACGAACTGGTGGACAACGCCATCGACGAGGCGCTGGCGGGCTATTGCGACTCGGTGCAGGTCATCATCCACCTGGACGGGTCGGTGACCGTCGAGGACAACGGCCGCGGCATACCGACCGACATGCACCCCACCGAGGGGAGGTCCGCGGCCGAGGTCGTTCTCACCGTGCTGCACGCCGGCGGCAAGTTCGACAACTCCTCCTACAAGGTCTCGGGCGGCCTGCACGGGGTGGGAAGCTCGGTCGTCAACGCGCTCTCCACGAGGCTCGACCTGGAGATCCGCAGAAACGGGAACATCTACACGCAGACCTACCGCAAAGGGGTTCCCCAGGCTCCGCTCGCCATCACCGGCGAGACCAAGAAGCGCGGCACCAAGATCACCTTCTTCCCCGACGGCGAGATCTTCGAGACCACCGAGTTCTCCTTCGACGTCCTCTCCAAGAGGCTGAGGGAGCTCGCCTTCCTGAACGCCGGGGTCCGGATCAAGATCCAGGACGAAAGAAGCGAGAAGGACCACGACTTCTTCTACGAGGGGGGGATCAGGAGCTTCGTAGAGTACCTGAACAAGAACAAGAACCTGGTGAACCCTGAGCCGATCTACATCAAGGGGGAGAAGAGCGGCGTCGACATAGAGATCGCCATGCAGTACAACGACTCCTACGACGAGAAGGTCTTCTCCTTCGCCAACAACATCAACACCCACGAGGGCGGGACCCACCTGATCGGGTTCAAGGCGGCGCTCACGCGCACCATGAACACCTACGCCAACACCAACAACCTGCTGAAGAACGTCAAGGTGGCGATCTCCGGCGACGACCTGAGGGAGGGTCTCACCGCCGTCATCTCGGTGAAGATCTCCCAGCCGCAGTTCGAGGGGCAGACCAAGACCAAGCTCGGCAACTCCGAGGTGAAGGGTTACGTCGAGACCCTGATGAACGAGAAGCTGGCGACCTACCTGGAGGAGAACCCGGCCATGGCCAGGAAGATCCTGGAGAAGTCCATCGACGCGGCCCGCGCACGCGAGGCTGCCAGGAAGGCGCGCGAGCTGACCCGCAGGAAGGGGGCGCTCGAGGTGGGGACGCTCCCGGGGAAGCTGGCAGACTGCCAGGAGAAGGACCCGGCGCTTTGCGAGCTGTTCCTGGTCGAGGGCGACTCCGCAGGAGGCTCGGCCAAGCAGGGGCGCGACCGCAAGTACCAGGCGATCCTTCCGCTTAAGGGGAAGATCCTCAACGTCGAGAAGGCGCGCTTCGACAAGATGCTCGCCTCCCAGGAGATCAGGACCCTGATCTCGGCGCTCGGGACCAGCATCGGCAAGGAAGACTTCGACATGGCGAAGCTCCGTTACCACCGCATCATCATCATGACCGACGCGGACGTCGACGGCTCGCACATACTCACCCTGCTCCTCACCTTCTTCTTCCGCCAGATGATGGAGATGATCGAGCGCGGCTACCTCTACATCGCCCAGCCCCCTCTGTACAAGATCAAGCGGGGCAAGAAGGAGCAGTACCTGAAGAACGAGGTGGCGCTGCAGGCCTACCTCCTCGAGGAGGGGACCGACGAGATGATCCTCAAGCTGGGAGCAGGTAGCGACGAGAGGGTCTACCGCGGCAAGCAGATCATCCCGATACTGACGCAGCTGATCGACTACGACGAGCTGTTCGACAAGGTGGTGAAGAAAGGGATCAGCGACCTGCTGCTGGACGTGTTCCTCAGGTGCGGCGTGAAGCAGGGGCTGGAGGAGATGTCCGACCTGGTGGCGCTGCTCCCGAAGATGAAGGAGGCCTTCCCGGAGACCGACACCCAGGTGTCCGAGGAATCCATCATCTTCAGTTTCGGGAACCTGCGGATCAAGATCGACCAGCATATCTTCGCGGTGCTCGACTCCTACGAGTACGGGATGCTGCTTGAGCACCACAAGCGGGTCCGTTCCGTGATGGGGAGCGGCGTGGCCGGCATCTACGGGGCGGAGGAGAAGCTCCTGCTCGAGACCGAGAATCAGAAGGAGGTCCTCTCCTACTTCCTGGAGAGCGCCAAGAAGGGGCTCTACATCCAGCGCTACAAGGGTCTGGGCGAGATGAACCCCGAGCAGCTCTGGGAGACCACCATGCACCAGGAGAACAGGGTGCTCTTGCAGGTGAAGATAGAGGACGCGGTCGCCGCCGAGGAGATCTTCACCGTGCTCATGGGAGACCAGGTCGAGCCGCGGCGCGATTTCATCGAGCAGAACGCGCTGAACGTTTCCAACCTGGACATCTAGGGGAGAGGACAGGACCCCGTCGAACCGGCGCGGCGGGTCAGAAAAAATTTTCACCTCCCTTCGGGAGGGACAACGTTTTGCATAAACCACATTGCAATCCTGATGGGACGGCGAAATGGGGCTTTACCCCGCTTTCCTGCCGCCATTTGGCGAAAAGAGGTTTCCTGAATGCTGAATCAACTGAACAAGGTATCCGTCAACATCGAAGACGAAATGAAGCGCTCCTACATGGATTACGCCATGTCGGTCATCGTCGGCCGCGCCCTTCCGGACGTGCGCGACGGCCTGAAGCCGGTACACAGGCGCTGCCTCTTCGCCATGTACGACATGAGCAACGACTGGAACAAGCCGTACAAGAAATCGGCGCGCGTGGTCGGCGACGTCATCGGTAAGTACCACCCCCACGGCGATACCGCGGTCTACGATACCCTGGTCAGGATGGCCCAGGACTTCTCGCTGCGCTACCCGCTGGTGGACGGCCAGGGGAACTTCGGCTCCATCGACGGCGACCGCCCGGCAGCGATGCGTTACACCGAGATCAGGATGGAGCAGCTGGCCCACGAGCTTCTGGCCGACCTCGACAAGGAAACGGTGGCGCTCGGCCCGAACTACGACGACTCCTTGAAGGAGCCGCTGGTTCTCCCCTCCAAGTTCCCTAACCTCCTGGTCAACGGCTCTTCCGGCATCGCGGTCGGCATGGCGACCAACATACCGCCCCACAACCTCTCCGAGGTGATCGACGGGATCGTGGCGATCATCGCCAACCCGCAGCTCTCCTTCGAGGAACTCATCGAGTGCATCCCCGGACCCGACTTCCCGACCGGCGGCTTCATCTACGGCCGCGAGGGGATCATGTCCGCCTACCGGACCGGGCGCGGCATCATCCAGATGCGCGCCAGGGTGCAGATCGAGACGCAGAAAAAGACCGAGCGCCAGTCGATCGTGGTGACCGAGATCCCCTACCAGGTGAACAAGGCCCGCCTGGTCGAGAAGATCGCGGAGCTGGTCAAGGAGAAGAAGATCGAAGGGATCTCGGACCTCAGGGACGAGAGCGACCGCGAGGGAATGCGCGTCGTCATCGAGCTGAAAAAGGACGAGAACCCGACCATCATCCTGAACCACCTGTACAAGCAGACCCAGATGCAGTCCTCCTTCGGCATCATCATGCTCGC
>CAZFMI010000092.1:0-10423 GCA_964519915.1 uncultured Geomonas sp. | reverse complement strand
CTGACCTTCTACGCGCAGTTCCACCTGAAGCCGCGCGGCAGGTACATCATCAGGGTCTGCGTCGGGACCGCCTGTCACGTGCAGGGGGCCGAGCGCATCACTGAAACCTTCTTCGGCAGGCTCGGCATCGGCCACGCCGAGACCACCGAAGACCTGCGCTACACCTTTGAAAAAGTCGCCTGTCTGGGTGCCTGCGGCATGGCCCCGCTGGCCATGGTCAACGACGACACCTACGGCAAGATGACTGTACAGAAGGTGGACGAGATCATTGAGACCTATAATCAGAGGCCGATGAAGTAGCCGACACGTCAATTTCTCAGCAGGGGACCTTTTGTCATGAGCGAAGATAACGCAATAGTGAAAATATTGATCTGTCAGGGTACCGGCGGCATCTCCGCCGGCGCCAAGCAGGTCGAAGAAGAATTTACCAGGCAGATCGCGGAAAAGGGTATCGTCGCCCAGATCGGCAAGCGCTGCGACGTGGTGAAGACCGGGTGCCGCGGCCTTTGCGCCAACGACGTCCTGGTCGACGTCATCACACCGGAACTGGGGCGGGTCACCTACGACTTCGTGGTGCCCGAGGACGTCGCCGGGATCCTGGACCAGCACATCGTCGCCAACGAGGTGATCGAGAAGAAGAAGGCGAAGGCCTACTACAACACCTTCGTCGATCAGCAGATGCGCGTGGTCATGACCGGCTGCGGACAGATCGACCCGGAGAAGCTCTCCGCCTACCTCGAAGAGGACGGTTTCAAGGCGATCGAGAAGTGCGTGAAACAGATGAAGCCGGCCGACGTCATCGACGAGGTGAAGAAATCCGGCCTCAGAGGACGCGGGGGGGGCGGTTTCCCCACCGGCATGAAGTGGTCCTTCTGCGCGGCCTCTCCCGGCCACCACAAGTACCTGATCTGCAACGCCGATGAGGGTGACCCGGGCGCGTTCATGGACCGCTCCATCCTCGAAGGGGACCCGTACTGCATCATCGAGGGGATGATGATCGCCGCCTACGCCATCGGCGCCACCGGCGGCTACGTCTACGTCCGCGCCGAGTACCCGCTGGCCATCGACCGTCTCCAGAAGGCGCTCGACGTCTGCTACGCAAAGGGGTACCTGGGCAAGAACATCCAGGGTTGGGGCTTCGACTTCGACCTCAGGATCAAGAAGGGCGCCGGCGCATTCGTCTGCGGCGAGGAAACGGCGCTCATGGCCTCCATCGAGGGTGAGCGCGGCATGCCGCGTCCCCGCCCGCCGTTCCCGGCGGTCAAGGGGCTCTGGGGCTTCCCGACCAACATCAACAACGTCGAGACCTTCGCCAACGTACGCCACATCATCAACAAGGGGCACGAGTGGTACGCCGCGCTCGGCACCGACACCACCAAGGGGACCAAGATCTTCGCGGTCACCGGCAAGGTGAAGCATACAGGCCTGGTAGAGGTTCCGGCCGGCATGTCGGTGCGCGACGTTATCTACAAGGTCTGCGGCGGCATCGCCAACAACCGCAAGTTCAAGGCGGTCCAGGCAGGCGGCCCCTCCGGCGGCTGCATCCCTGCCGAGGTGCTCGACACCCCGGTCGACTACGACTCCCTCATCAAGGCGGGCGCCATGATGGGCTCCGGCGGTCTGGTCGTCATGGACGAGACCACCTGCATGGTCGACGTGGCCCGCTTCTTCCTGACCTTCACCAAGATGGAGTCCTGCGGCAAGTGCGTTCCCTGCCGTATCGGCCTCAAGGCGATGCTCGACATCCTGGAGAGGATCACCGAGGGTCGCGGCGAGATGGCCGACATCGACACGCTGCTCGAGATGGGCGCCACCATCAAGAAGGCTTCGCTCTGCGGCCTGGGGCAGACGGCTCCCAACCCGATTCTCTCCACCGTGAAGTACTTCCGTCACGAGTACGAAGCGCACATCCTCGACAAGCGCTGCCCGTCCAACTCCTGCAAGGAGCTCCTGCTCTGGCAGGTGGTCCCCGAGAAGTGCGTCAAGTGCGGCGCGTGCCTCAGGGCCTGCCCGTCCAACGCGATCAAGTGGGAGAAGGGCGAGATCGCGGAACTGATCAAGGAGAACTGCACCAAGTGCAAGTCCTGCTACGATGCCTGCCGCTTCATGGCCATTGAATAAAAGCGGTTCAACGTTCCGGGTTCAACGTTCAAGCGATGGAGTCCCGAAGCGAACCGAGCGCCTAACGTTGAACATTGAACGTTGAACGGATTTCAGGGAGACAGAGGTCGAGATGGTAAATCTTACGATAGACGGAAAACAGGTAACGGTAGAAAAGGACGCCACCATTTACGACGCCGCCAAGGCGTGCGGCGTCAAGATACCGATCCTTTGCCACGACAAGAAGCTGCACCCGTTCGGCGGCTGCCGCATGTGCCTGGTCGAGGTGGAGCAGATGAAGGGTCGTCTGATCCCCGCCTGCACCACCCCGGTTACCGAGGGGATGCTGGTGCAGACCACCACCGACGAGATCGTCAAGGCGAGAAAGCTGGTGCTGGAGCTCTTGCTCCTCAAGCACCCGATCGACTGCCCGGTCTGCGACGCCGCCGGCGACTGCGACCTGCAGAACCTCACCTACGAGTACAAGGTGGACTGCAACCGCTTCTCCGACGAGAAGTTCAACCACGCCATCGACTACGACAACCCGCTCATCGAGCGCGACATGAACCGCTGCATCCACTGCGGCAAGTGCGCGAGGATCTGCGACGAGATCGTCTCCTACGGCGCCTACACCTTCATCAACCGCGGCATCGAGGCGAAGATGGGTACCGAGTTCGACGGACCGCTCAACTGCGAGTTCTGCGGCTCCTGCGTCTCGGTCTGTCCGGTCGGCGCGCTCAACTCCCGCCCCTTCAAGTTCAAGGCGCGCTGGTGGGCGCTCAACAAGACCAAGTCGGTCTGCTCCTACTGCGGCACCGGTTGCCAGCTCACCCTGGGCACCAAGGACGGCAAGGTGCTCACCACCATCTACGACGAGAACCAGGGGTTCCACAACGGCCAGCTCTGCACCCGCGGCCGCTTCGGCTACCAGTTCGTCAACTCCGAGAAGCGCCTCACCACCCCGCTGGTCAGAAGAAACGGTAAGCTGCAGGAAGCGACCTGGGATGAGGCGATCGCCGAGGTCACCTCCAGGCTGAACGCGGCCAAGAGCGATCCCGCCTCCGTCGCCGCCCTGGCCACCCCGAGGCTCACCAACGAGGAGCTCTTCCTTTTCGAGAAGCTCTTCCGCGGCACCATCGGCACCGACAACATCGACCACTCCGCAGGCTTCGCCCACGAGGCGCTCACCAAGGGGGCCAAGGCAAGCTTCGGCGTCGCCGCATCTCCTTCCGAGATCGCCGACATCCAGAAGTCGAACCTGCTCCTCGTCGTGAAAACCGACGCCTACGAGACCCACCCGGTGGTGGGCTTCGAGATCAACCTCGGGGTGAAGAGAAAGGGCGTGGAGCTGCGCATCGTCTCCGACAAGAAAGGGAAGCTGTCCCGCCTGCCGGGCGCCAAGACCACCGTCCACGCACCCGGGAGCGAGGTCGCCCTCTTCAACGCCCTCTGCAAGTCGGTCATCGACCAGGGGCTCGCGGTTGACGCGGCCGGCCTCGCCGAACTCAAGGGAGCTCTCGCCGACGCCTCCGCCGAGAAGGCAGGGGTCTCAGCGGAGGAGATCGCAGCCCTCGCCAAGGATTTCGCGGGCGCAGAGAAGGCGCTCATCATCCTCCCGATAGGCCTCGGCTACCCGGGACACAACGCGGCTCTCGCCAGCGCGGCGGCGAACCTCGCCATCCTGACCGGCAAGATCGGCAAGGAAGGCTCCGGCCTTCTGATCATGAGCGAGAAGAACAACAGCCAGGGCGCTGCCGACCTCGGCATCCACCCGAAGTCGACCGGCCTCGACGCCTCCGCCATCATCGACGGCTGCGCCGGCGGCAACGTGAAGACCCTGTTCATCGCCGGCGAGAACCCGGTGGTCTCCTACCCGAACCGCCGGAAGGTGGAGAAGGCCCTCGAGAACGTCGAGTTCATGGTGGTCGCAGACCTCTTCCTGACCGAGACCGCGCAGCTTGCCGACGTGGTGCTCCCCGCCTGCTCCTTCGCGGAGAAGAGCGGAACCTTCACCAGCCTTGGCCGCCGCGTGCAGAACGTCAGGAAGGCGATCCCCGCAGTCGGGCTCGCCAAGAGCGACTTCGAGATACTGAACACCATCAGCACCGCGCTGGGCGGCGCCCGCTACAACAACCAGGGCGAGCTCTTCGCCGAGATCGCGGCCACCGTTCCCGCCTACCAGGGCCTCACCCAGGCGGGGCTCCTGGACAACGGCGCCATCCTCCCGGTCTCGGTGACCCCGAAACTGGTGCCGGTGGCCGCCAAGGCGGCAGCGCCGGTCGCCGGCAAGCTGGCGCTGGTCACCGGCAGCGCGCTCTACCACAGCGGCACCATGTCCCGCTTCGGCGAGGGCCCGATGTACGTCTGCCCGACCGCCTACGCTGAGCTCTCCGCAGCCGATGCGGCAGCCCTGAAGATCGCCGAGGGGGACCTGGTCACCGTCACCTCCGGCACCGGCTCCGTACAGGTCGAGGCGAAGGTCGGCAAGCGCGTGCCGCAGGGGGTCGTCTTCGCTCCGTACCACTTCGGCGAGGGAAGCGTCAACACCATCACCGACGGAAGCGATGTCACCTGGGTCACCGTCGCCAAGAAATAGCTAACAGCTCAAAATTCATACAAGAGGGGAAGACTATCAGATGGATACGCTAATCTTAGGACTGCCGGTCGCGTACTACATAGCCATGGTTGCCAAAGTGCTCGTAGCCTTTGTCTTTGTGCTCCTTACCGTGGCCTACGCCACCTACGCGGAGAGGAAGATAATCGGGCACATGCAGGTGCGCCTTGGTCCCATGAGGACCGGCTGGCACGGCCTCCTGCAGCCGATCGCGGACGGCGTGAAGCTGTTCTTCAAAGAGGAGATCATCCCAAGCCAGGCCAGCAAGTTCGCCTTCCTGATAGCTCCCCTCGTCGCACTGATTCCGGCGTTCATCGCGTTCGCCGTCATCCCCTTCGGAGAGCCGGTGACCATCGGCGGGTACACCATCCCGCTGCAGATCGCCGCCTACTACGACCAGGTAGGGCAGCAGGTATTCGACGTGAACGTCGGCGTGCTCTACATCCTGGCCATGGCGTCCCTGGGTGTCTACGGGGTGGTGCTCGCGGGGTGGGCCTCCAACTCCAAGTACTCGCTCCTGGGGGGGCTGCGCTCCGCGGCGCAGATGATCTCCTACGAGCTCGCTGCGGGCCTCGCCATCATCGCGGTCTTCATGCTCTCCGAGAGCCTCTCGCTGCACAAGATCGTAGCCGACCAGGCAAACGGCGCATGGTACGTCTTCAAGCAGCCGCTCGCCTTCGTGATCTTCTTCATCTGCTCGCTGGCAGAGATCAACAGGACTCCGTTCGACCTTCCCGAGGCGGAGACGGAGCTGGTGTCCGGCTTCATCACCGAATACTCCTCCATGAAGTACGCGATGTTCTTCATGGCTGAGTACGCCAACATGATCACCGTCTGCGCCGTAACCACCACCCTGTTCCTGGGCGGCTGGCACGGCCCGGCTTTCCTCCCCGGCTGGTTCTGGTTCGTCGCCAAGGTGTACTTCCTGATCTTCTGCTGCATGTGGATCAGGGCCACCTACCCGCGTTACCGCTACGACCAGCTGATGCGCCTGGGGTGGAAGGTGTTCCTGCCGCTGACCCTGGTCAACGTGCTGGCAACCGGTATCTGGGTAATGGTCTTCAACAAGTAGTCCCGAAAGAAACACAACTTCTAGGCGAGGTGCCGCAAATGATAATGCCGCTCATTAAAGGTCTTCAGATTACTTTATCACATATGTTCAAGAAGCCGGTCACGCTTCAGTACCCGACCGAGCGGCCGCAGATCGCCAAGACGTTTCGCGGGCTGCACGCGCTGAACGTATCCCACGACAAGGCGAAGTGCGTTGCCTGCTACCTCTGCCCCACGGTCTGCCCGGCCAAGTGCATCACGGTCGAGGCCGGCGAGGACCAGAACCACGACAAGTTCGCGGCCAAATACGAGATCGACATGCTGCGCTGCATCTTCTGCGGCTACTGTGTGGAGGCGTGCCCGGTGGACGCCATCCGCATGACGGAAGAGTTCGAGCTCGCCAACTACACGCGCGCCGACTTCACCTATACCAAAGAGAGACTCTTAGAAAAGAAATAAAGGAGCAGCAATGGAATCGATCTTCTTTCTCGTCGTGGCTGCAGTGGCCGTTATTTCCAGCATCCTTGTGGTCACCTGCAAAAACCCGATCAACAGCGCCCTTTCGCTGGTGATGACCTTCTTCTGCCTGGCGACCTTCTACGTCATGCTGGACGCCCCCTTCATGGCGGCTACGCAGGTGATCGTCTACGCGGGGGCCATCATGGTCCTGATCATCTTCGTCATCATGCTCCTCAACGTGAAGGCGGAGACCGGCAGGCGCGGCACCCACGCGGTGCTGGCCGGCAGCGTGATCGGGCTCTTCGTGCTGTTCCAGACCTGCTGGTTCCTCCTCAAGGGCTCCATGACGGGGGCGACCGGCACCATGGACAAGGCGCAGATCGTCAGCTACGGCCACGTCGAGCTGATCGGCAAGGCGCTCTTCACCGACTTCCTGCTTCCGTTCGAGATCACCTCGGTGCTGCTCCTGGCCGCGATCGTCGGCGCAGTCATCCTGGCCAAAAAGAAAATTTAACGCTACGAAGGGGTACTGACATGCTAGCGATCGAAAACTACCTGATACTCTCGGCCATCCTCTTCTCCATAGGGACCATCGGGGTCCTGACGAGAAAGAACGCCATCGTCATCTTCATGTGCATAGAGATGATGCTGAACGCGGTCAACCTGACCTTTATCGCCTTCTCCAGGCACCTGGGCAACATCGACGGCCAGGTCTTCGTCTTCTTCGTGATGACGGTAGCCGCCGCCGAGGCAGCCGTAGGCCTCGCACTGATGATCGCCTTCTTCAAGAACCGCGAGTCGCTCGACGTGGAAGACATCAACGTGCTGAAGCTGTAGGCGGATTGCCCGCGCCGGTTTGGCGACAGCGGCCCTGCCGCGACAGGTTTGCAGCAAATGCGCGGCGACCAGCCGCTCCCGGATAAGATCTATAAGAATACAGAACAAAGGAGTCAGGGATGTTTGATTTAGTATGGTTGATCCCACTGTGCCCACTCATCGGCTCGGTCATCAACGGCCTACTCGGCAAGAAGATAAAAAACGAAACGGTCATCGGTGGGATCGCTGCCGGCGCAGTCTTCTGCTCCTTCATCGTCGCCTGCGGAATCCTGTTCCAGCTCCTGAGCCTGCCGGCCGAGCAGAGGGTGTTCGAGAAGGTGATCTTCACCTGGATCCAGTCCGGGACCTTCAAGGCCGACATCGGGTTCCTGATCGATCCGCTCTCGGCAACCATGCTGATGATCGTAACGGGGATCGGCTTCCTGATCCACCTCTACTCCATCGGCTACATGCACGGCGAGACCGGGTTCTACCGCTACTTCTGCTACCTGAACCTCTTCACCTTCTCCATGCTCTGCCTGGTTGCGGGGAACAACCTGCTCCTCATGTTTATCGGCTGGGAAGGGGTGGGTCTTTGCTCCTACCTCCTGATCGGCTACTACTTCCACAAGAAGTCGGCCGGCGACGCAGGGAAGAAGGCGTTCGTGATGAACAGGGTCGGCGACTTCGGTTTCCTCCTCGGCCTCTTCACCCTCTTCTGGTACCTGGGTGTGAACCACAACGTCTGGACCATCAACTTCATGGAGCTCGCGAAGCACGCCGACCTTCTGGTCCCGGGCGCCGTGGTTACCGCCGTCTGCCTCTTCTTCTTCCTCGGGGCAACCGGCAAGTCGGCGCAGATCCCGCTCTACACCTGGCTCCCTGACGCGATGGAAGGCCCGACCCCGGTCTCCGCCCTCATCCACGCGGCCACCATGGTCACCGCCGGCGTCTACATGATCGCCCGCATGAACTTCATCTACATCAAGAGCCCGACCGCGCTCCTCGTGATCGCCTGCGTCGGCGCCGCAACCGCCCTCTTCGCGGCGACCATCGGCACCGCACAAAACGACATCAAGCGCGTCCTGGCATACTCGACCGTCTCGCAGCTCGGCTACATGTTCCTCGCCATGGGCGTCGGCGCCTTCACCGCGGGCGTGTTCCACCTGATGACCCACGCCTTCTTCAAGGCCTGCCTGTTCCTTGGTTCCGGCTCCGTCATCCACGCCATGCACCACGCGCTGCACCATGAGCACTCCGACGCCGACCCGCAGGACATGAGGAACATGGGGGGTCTGAAGGCGAAGATGCCGGTCACCTTCATCACCTTCCTGCTGGCGACCATCGCCATCGCGGGTATCCCTGGCTTCGCCGGCTTCTTCTCCAAGGATGAGATCCTCTGGCAGGCGTTCGCCAACCCGCACCACCACGCGGTCAACTACGTGCTCTGGGGCGCGGGCGCAGTCGCCGCAGGCCTCACCGCGTTCTACATGTTCCGTCTGGTCTTCATGACCTTCTTCGGCACCACCAGGCTCTCCGACAAGGCGTTCAAGCACCTGCACGAGTCCCCCTGGGTCATCACCGTGCCGCTCGTGGCGCTTGCCTTCCTCTCCGTCGTCGGCGGCTGGATCGGCGTGCCGGCAGTGCTGGGGCACGTGCTGGGGGACATGCCGAACTACTTCGACAACTACCTCAACCCGGTCTTCGCCTACTCCAAGCAGTACGTCGAGGCCTCCGGCGCGCACGGCGTGCACAACCTCGCCCTCGAGTGGGGGCTGATGGGGGTCTCCGTGCTGATCGCCTGCGGCGGCATCGGGCTTGCCTACGCGCTCTACCTGGTGGCACCGGGCTTCCCGGAGAAGTTCGTCGCCACCTTCCCGGCTCTGCACCGCGCCGTTTACAACAAGTGGTACGTCGACGAGATCTACGACTTCGCGTTCGTCAACCCGACCAAGGCCCTGGGCAACTTCCTCTGGAAAGGGTTCGACGTGGTGGTGGTCGACGGCATCGTGAACGGCGTGGCGTCGGTGGTGCGCGGGTTCAGCGGTATCCTGCGCTACGCACAGACCGGCTTCGTGCACAACTATGCCTTCACCATGGTGCTTGGCGTGGTGGTCATCGTAAGCGTCTACCTCTTCCGCTAAAAGATTAAAGTTAAGATAATTTTGACCTGTAAGTAAAAGGAGCAGAGTAAATGAGCCAGCTACCGTTACTGAGCATATTAACCTTCACACCGCTGATCGGAGCGATTCTCCTCCTCTTTGTGAACAAGAACAGCCACGGCGTGCTCCGTACCGTTACCATGGCGGTGACGGTGGTGACGTTCGTCCTCTCGCTGCCTCTGATCACGGGGTACAACGCCCCGGGGACCGACATCGGCGGGTTCCAGTTCATCGAGAACGTGCCCTGGATCGCAGCCGGCCCCTTCCAGATGAGCTACCATCTGGGCCTGGACGGCATCAGCCTCTGGCTCGTCATCCTGACCACCTTCATCATGCCGATCGCCATCCTCTCCACCTACACGGCGGTCGAGGAGAAGGTGAAGGAATACATGATCTGCCTGCTGCTCCTCGAAGTCGGCATGATCGGCACCTTCGTGTCGCTCGACCTGTTCCTCTTCTACATCTACTGGGAAGTGATGCTGATCCCGATGTACTTCATGATCGGTATCTGGGGCGGAAAAAACAGGATCTACGCAGCAGTAAAGTTCTTCATCTACACCGCTGTCGGTTCGCTCCTGATGCTGGTGGCTCTGATCGTCCTCTACTTCAAGGCGGGGGGCGGCGACTTCAACATCCTGCGCTTCTACGAACTCTCGCTTGACCCGGCGACCCAGGTCTGGATGTTCCTCGCCTTCGCGCTGGCCTTCGCCATCAAGGTACCGATGTTCCCGCTGCACACCTGGTTGCCCGACGCACATACCGAGGCACCGACCGCAGGCTCCGTGATCCTGGCCGCGGTCATGCTGAAGTGCGGCACCTACGGTTACGTCCGCTTCGCCATGCCGCTCTTCCCCGAGGCGAGCGCGCAGTTCACCCCGCTCATCGCCACCCTTTCCGTGATCGGCATCATCTACGCATCGCTGGTCGCCATGATGCAGCAGGACGTGAAGAAGCTGGTAGCCTACTCCTCCGTAGCCCACCTCGGTTTCGTCATGCTCGGCATCTACGCGCTGAACACCCAGGGGGTCACCGGCGGCATGCTGCAGATGCTCAACCACGGCGTATCCACCGGCGCATTGTTCCTCATCGTCGGCTTCATCTACGAGCGCCGTCACACGCGCCAGATAGCCGACTTCGGCGGCCTTGCCAAGCAGATGCCTGTGTTCGCCACCATGTTCATGATCGTCACCTTCTCCTCCATCGGCCTCCCCGGCACCAACGG
>CAZFMI010000091.1:4780-11447 GCA_964519915.1 uncultured Geomonas sp. | reverse complement strand
CAGCCGGCAGCGGGTTGCCGCTGCCATGGCATCCGTTGCGGATGCAGGACGGGCCGCTGGCGAAAGCACCCTGCAGGTTGTTGCCATGGCAGGCGGCGGTCCGGCAGGTGGTGTAGTCAGTCCCGGGGGTCGAGTCGAAATAGTCCTCATGTGCCGCGATATGCCCGGCGGTGGTGGTCGCCACCCAGGCGTGGGTCTGGGGCGCCGAAGCGGTCCCCGCCATGTGGCAGTTGGTGCAGGCCGGGCCGGAGCTCGCGACCCCTGCGAGGCCGGTGCCGTGGCAGAGCGCGGTGGCGCAGGTCGCCGTGCCGTTGCTGCTCACGAAGTCAGAGTGGACCGCGTAGGCGATGGAACCCCACCCGTTGGGGTGCACGGAAGTGGCACTGGAGGTGTGGCACTGCAGGCACGAGACCTTGGCGATGCCGCCGGTCAGATCGAGGCCGTGGCAATCGGTGCAGCCGTTGAGATCGGACTGTGCCGCCGTATTGTGCCCGTCAAGGAGCCAGCCGGCCACGTGTTTCCCGGTCGTGGTATCCAGGTTCGCCTGGGAGTTCGCGTCTCCGCACCCCGACAGGGCCAGGACCAGCAGCGAAGAGACGGCGGCAAGGGACAAAGACGCGATTTTTATCTGTGGCATGTCACGCACCTCTCGTTGTTAGTCCGTCCGTGGCACTTCACGCAGGAGGCAGGGTTCAGCTTGCCGTCGATCCTGTGCTGGCTGAGATAGTCGCCGCGATGCGGCAGGGAGCGCTCGGGCGCGTCCATGTACTTCTCGCTGGGCTTCAGCTCTTCCTTGTGCGCGTGGCAGTCGGCGCAGAAGGATTCAGCGTGGCAGGAAGCGCAGGCCCGCCTGGCGTTGCTGGCGAAGACGCTGTGTTTCTTGAAGAAATCGACCGCCTGGTGGTTCATCGCCGCATAGGCGTCGGTGTGGCACTCCGTACAGTTGGGAGTTCCCGTCACCTTCTCTGGATGGACCAGCGCGCCGCTTTGCGTGTTGGCGCAGGCAAAGAGAACGGTTACCAGCAACGGCATCATCAATAAGATGAGGATTTTATTTTTCACTCTTGCCCCCCCCTTCGCTACGCTTCATGTCGAAAGCGTAGGCTACCTTCACGAGCCCTCTCAACTCGTGGTCGAAATCCGGACTCTGCGAGTATTCCACGTCGGCCCAGACCTTTAACCTTTCATCGAAGCGGTATCCAGCGGAACCCGTGAGGGCGAAGCTGTTTCTGACACTGCTTATCTCCCTGTCATAGGTGACGTTGAACAGGTCGGCGGCGAGATCGACCGGGCCGATCTTCTTCAGCGCATAGAGCCTCATCTCGGTGTAGCGCAACCTGTCGGAGGCGCCCTGCATCCGGTGCAGCGAACAGCCGGCGGAAAGGGAGTCAGGAAGCGCATAGCTGGCGCTTGCACCGAAGTAGTCCGCATCCCCCGCTTTCTCGTAGCTGTAGTTCTTGTAGTCCGCGGCAACGGTGACGTTCTTCATCACGCCGTAGTTGGCGCTTATCCCGGCCGTGGTCAGCTCCTCTTCCGGATCGAGGCCGCGGGTGCCGTCGAAGAAGCTGAAGGCCGTGGTGGTCACGTTGTAGAAGTAATCCCGGTAGTTCACCCTGCTGACATCGGCGCTGACGGTGAGCCTGTCGAGCGGTGCGACGGAGAGCGTGTAGGCGTGCTCCATCCAGCCGCCGGTCACCGAGCTGTAGCTGGAACGCCCGGTCAGGTCGACCTGCTTCACGGGGTGGATCCAGAAGTCGATACCCTGCTCCTCGCGGTCCCTGGCCTTCGTTTCCCCTTCCGTTCTCAGGGCGCTGATGCCCACCGAGTAGAGCCCGGGCTTGCCTTGCGAGAGCCTTCCGCCGTAGATGGTTTCCCCGCCGGTCAGCGCGTCGTGCGGTTCGGTGACAACCGGAGAACCGACGAAGGCGGAACCTGCGAAACCTCCGGCAAGATCGCTCCTGACGTAGAGGCCGTCGACCCGCTCGGCGGCCACGCCCTCGGTGACGAACTGGCGGCCGGCGTTCAGCGTCAGGTTGTTCTTGGCGCCCTGGTAGCTGATGTAGCCGTACTGCAGGTCCCCGTCCACGCGGTCGTCCGTCGACTTGTCTCCCAGATCGGCACGCCCCCAGGCCCCAAGATGCAGCGATGTGGCGCTGCCGTCCTGCTCCGCCATGGATACCGAGAAACGCAGGTACTCATAAAGCGGGTAGAGGTTATCCTTTCCGACGGTCTTCTTCATCCGCAGGTACGTGTTCGAGTCGCCCGATATCGAATACTCGGCGGCCAGGACCGGTTGGACCAGCATCACCGAAGATGCTGCCAGTACCACCGACGCAATCCTCAGGAGACTGCTCTTTTCGCGTCCTGATCTTTCTTCTTGGTGGCTTATCAAGACATCCCCTCCTTTTCGTAGTAATGAAACGTTGTATGGGAACTGGATGCTGCATTTGGTTCAGGGCAAAAAAAATGCAAGGATGCCTGCACCGGAAACCCGGCTGCCGGCGGCCGGGCTGTGTCGGCCGGGACACCCAAGCCGCATTCAATAAACTGTATTAACCTATGTTTTCAACTCATAGTACTGAGTTAAAGAAGCTCAATACTGTCATAGGAAATTTAAGATGCTTTAGCTGACACTATTAGCAAAGCTACTTCAGTTTTAAAATTTCCGCAAGCAACTTTTGTTACTTTTTTGTAACCCCTGTTACTTTTTCGAAACACCTGTGTAACCATCTGTGACTTAAACGTGGGTAGCTAATACATCCCAAGGTCAATATAAAGACAAACTAATGCAATGAGTTTTTCGGCAGATTAATCAAATCAGATGAAATGTCAATAAATTGGCAGAACAGATCCTTCACTCATCCCCACTCTGGCTGCTACGGCCAGGGATGACATAAATTCATGTAAATGCGCTGTTTCAATGGGTGTAGCACTCATAGAGGCAGTGACAACCATGTCACTGGATACGGCAGGGTGTGAGACTAAAGTAGTCCGCAAGGCATATCCTTTCTTGTACGAAAGTCCTTCATTACAGATTTGGTAAGCTATGGTTGCAAATTTGCTACCAACTCTAATAAATGCCTGATTTATCGAAAAATTAACACTCAGTACGGCCGCAACGGGAAAGGAATGCCAGTTCTGTGTGACGGCAGCAGTCAGTAAATTTGACAAATTTACTCTGATACAGTTCACAGATGGTTTATTCGGCAGGCAGTTCCGGGACTTTAGGAGAAATTTGACTTAGGTCAATTTTTTAACACCACCCTATGACAGAAAACAGGCATGCAAGTATCTGAATAAATGAGGCTATAAGCATTGTCGGTCATCTTTAATATAATTTAATCCAGAAACGAGGGGCCCTGCCCGGTGGTGATTGCCGCAGGGGGACGACCGTCGGCTGTAGCCGCGCCGGCTTTGCGTTGCTGAATCGGTGAGTGGGTGTGATCCGGCCAGTGGGAAACGGAAAAGACGGGGGTGGGACCTGAGGAGCTTCCTGTTTACGTTTCTGCAGTTGGAGTTTTAACAAGCAGTAGCAGCAACAGCACGGCAATGCCCGAGAGGAGGGA
Source organism: uncultured Geomonas sp. (assembly GCA_964519915.1). Taxonomy (GTDB): domain Bacteria; phylum Desulfobacterota; class Desulfuromonadia; order Geobacterales; family Geobacteraceae; genus Geomonas. The sequence goes on along the minus strand of CAZFMI010000091.1, from coordinate 7,881 downwards.
TCCCAAAAGAAAGGGGGCGACCGGTCCGAAACGCTGCCAGACGAGCCCGAAGAGCAGGCTCGCCGGCAACGCACCTGCCCCGATGGCGAAGTTGTACCAGCCGAATGCGGCCCCGCGAAGCGCGGGATCCGCCATATCGGCAAGATAAGCCTTCTCCACCCCCTCCGTCAGGCCGAAGAAAAGGCCGTAGAAGGCAAAGAGCGCCCAGATCTGCCACTCGGTGGCGGCAAAACCGTACCCGATATAGGCAAGGGAGTAAACGCACCACCCCGCGACGATCACGGTTTTCCTGCCGATCCGGTCCGAGAGCGCGCCAAAGGGCATGCTGGAGAGCATCTTCACCAGGTGGAAAAAGGTCCAAAGCAGCGGAATCCTGTTGGCAGGGACGCCGAGGCTCCCGGCCTTTAGCAGCAAGAAGGCGTCAGAGGAGTTGCCGAGGGTGAACAGGAACAGGATCAGCAGGTACCTCCTGAGCGGGCCGGCGGGGAGCAGCGACAATCGCAGCTGCTGCTTTGGCAGGGGCGTTCTTTCGCTCTCCGTCACTTTCCAGACGATGAGCAGCACGGCGATGAAACCGGGAATGGCGGCGAGCCAGAAAACGCTCCGCACGTCGGCAATGGAATAGGTAAGCAGCAGCGTGGCGATCAAGGGGCCGACCAGCGCGCCCGCGTGGTCCATCGAGCGATGGAAGCCGTAGGCCTTGCCGCGCAGGGAGGGTTCGACGGAGTCGGCAATGAGGGCGTCGCGCGGGGAGGTGCGGATCCCCTTGCCGACACGGTCTCCGGTGCGGATCAAAAGCACCGTCAGCGCAGACCCTGCGCTCCCTATCAGCGGGCGCATGAGCGCGGACAGGGAGTAGCCGGCAAGTATCAGGCGCTTGCGCCGCCGCACCCGATCAGACACGATGCCGGACAACAGCTTCAGCAATGAGGAAGTGGACTCGGCCACACCCTCTATCGCCCCCAGAAAGGCTGGACCTGCGCCGAGCGTTACGGTCAGGAAAAGCGGCAGCAGCGGGTAAATCATCTCACTGGATACGTCGGTGAAGAAGCTCACCAAACCCAATACCAGCACATTGCCTCTGATCCCCTTGAACATGCTGCACCTCCAGCACTAGAGTCTAGCCGGGAAAGCCGATGTGACAACTTCCCGGGGGCTCGGACCGGCAACATTAGCACACATCAATTTGATTGACATTTGCGGCCGGATTTATTACCTATTCTTAAACAATTGTGTCATGCAAAGAGGGAGGCGAAACGGCATGGATAAAAGAACGGGGTTCATTGGTGGCGGGAACATGGCGGAAGCGATCATCAAGGGCCTTCTCGCCGGAGGCGTCCCGGCTACGAAGCTGGCCGTATCCGAGCCGTCGGAGCCGCGCAGGAACCAGCTGTCTCAGAGGTACGGCATCCAGGTGACCAGCGACAACGCCGCCCTTTGCGATATGAGCGACACCATCGTCCTTGCCGTGAAGCCGCAGGTAGCGCCGCAGGTGCTTGGCGCCATCGGGACAGGTTTGGTCGACAAGCTTTTCATCTCGATCATGGCCGGCGTCAAAAGCGCCGCCATCGAGGGGATGCTGGGAGCCCGCGCACGCGTGGTCCGCGTCATGCCGAACACGCCGGCGCTAGTTCTCACGGCGGCTTCCGCCATCTCGGGCGGCTACAACGCCACCGCTGACGATCTCACCCTGACGCGCAGGATCTTCGACCTGGTCGGCACCACCTGCGTCGTGGACGAGAAGCTGCTGGACGCGGTAACGGGCGTCTCCGGGAGCGGCCCCGCCTACGTGCTGACCTTTATCGAGGCGCTAAGCGACGCCGGGGTGAAGCACGGTCTGACCCGTGAGGTGGCAACCGCGCTGGCAGCCCAGACCGTGTACGGCACGGCAAAGCTCCTGCTGGAAACGCACGAGCACCCCGCGGTGCTGAAAGGGAACGTCGCATCTCCGGGCGGGACCACCATAGCCGCCATGCACTCGCTGGATCGCGACGGTTTCCGCGCCGCCACCATGAACGCGGTCGATGTCTGCGTGGCGCGCTCGAAGGAACTGGGGGAGAAGTGAAAACCAGGGCGACGGTCATCGTGCGCGGAAGGGTCCAGGGAGTTTCCTTTCGCTACCATACGGCGCGCGGCGCGGCCCGCCACCACCTGACCGGCTGGGTAGCCAACCTCTCCGACGGCTCGGTACAGGCATGTTTCGAAGGCGAGGCAGATGACGTCCAGGCGATGGTGCAGTGGTGCCGCAGGGGGCCGGAGCTTGCCAGGGTGGACGAGTTGATTGAGCGGCGTGAGGACTACACCGGTGAATTTTCCGGTTTCGACATCAGGGGTTGATATGAGTGAGAGAAGGTTTGAAGCGTTAAGGCGAGCGATCCGGCTCCCCTTGTTTCTTGTGCTGTTTATGCTGTTCGCATCCCCGGCCCTGGCGCAGGGTCGGCTCGACCTGGACAAGGCGGTAAAAGTGGGAAACGGCAAGGTCATGGTCATCGAGTTCACAGACCCCGACTGCCCCTTTTGCCGCAAGGCTGAGGAGTATTTTCAGAAGAGAAGCGATGTGACCCGTTACGTCTTCTTCGTTCCGCTGGCAAGCCACCCCGCCTCGAAAGGGAAGGTGCAGTACGTCCTATCCGCGAAGGACAAGGCAAAAGCGTTGCGTGAAGTAAGCTCGGACAGCTTCGACAAGAAGAAGCTGGAGCAGATCACCCCGGCAGGCGTCAAGCTGCAGAAGGAACATGAGGATATAGCCCGCGCCAACAAGATGAATGCCACCCCCACCTTTATCATTTACGGCAGGATAGTGGAAGGTTTCGACCTCAAAAAGCTGGAGCCGCTGCTTAAGTGAACCGAAACGGCCATGGCGCACCCGGGGAAACAAAGGCCCGGACGCATGTTGTTGTAGGAGCGGCATTCCTGCCGCGATTGCCGGAGATGATCGCGGCAAGAATGCCGCTCCCACAGACCGCGACCGGCCCCACCCCTGTCATTTGCCCTTGATCGGCCACCCCTTCTCGAAACCATCCCGGGGAAAAGGCCGGGACGCACCTTGTTGTAGGAGCGGCATTCCTGCCGCGATTGCCGGAGATGATCGCGGCAAGAAT
>CAZFMI010000091.1:0-4680 GCA_964519915.1 uncultured Geomonas sp. | reverse complement strand
GCCGCTCCCACAGACCGCGTCGGGCCCCACCCCTTTCATTTGCCCTTGATCGGCCACCCCTTCTCGAACCCATCCGGGTAGAACCGCTCGCGGGTCCTGTTGAAATATCCGTACTGGATCCTGGGGAAGGCCTTTTTCACCTGTTGCAACAGGCGGTACATGCCGATCCCCCTCCCCTGCACGCCCATCCTCTCGTTGTAGAAGGCGGGATCGATGGAGAGGTTCCTCATCTGCAGCATGTCCACTCCGGTCTCATCGATGAATTTCAGCAGCGCCTCCACCTCGGAAGGACTGTCCGTGACACCGGGGGAGACCAGGTAGTTGATCATGGTGAAAAGCCCCTTCTGCTTGGCCGTCTTCACCGACTCGACCACGTCGGCGAACCTGTATCCCTTGGGGCGATAGTAGCTGTTGTAGAACCCCTCCTGCACCGAGTTCATGGAAAAGCGCATGGAATCCATCCCGGCATCGCACAGCATGCGGATCCGGTCCGGCATGGAGCCGTTGGAGTTGAAGTTGACCGTCCCGCGGGCATTCCCTGCCTTCAGCCTCCTGGTCGCCTCGGCCACCGTGTCCGCCTGCATGATCGGGTCCCCCTCGCACCCCTGTCCGTAGGAGACGATGGGATCGGGCGCCTGCAGGAGGTGCGGCAGCATCAGCTCGACGATCTCCTCGGGAGTCGGCACAAACGGTATCCGCTCGTGGTTTGACGGGCAGCAGTCCGAGGGCTGCAGGCTGATGCAGCCAAGGCAGCGGGAGTTGCAAACCGGCGAGGTCGGGATGGGTGCCTCCCAGCGGCGGAAGAAGAGGTTCTTGGCGGCAAAGCAGTGGTAGTCCACGGCGCAGCGGGAAAGCTGCTCGATGAGCCGGTTTTTGGGGAACTCCGCGACCATGCGCCGCACCAGCGGATCCAGCTTCCTGTCGTCGTAGTTCTTCGGCAGCCAGTTCTCGTTGTCGTCCACGCGGGTTGCGGCGACCACGAAACACCCTTTCTCTTCATCCCATCCCACAGCGGTGTAGGACCAAAGCGGCAGGTGCACCTTTTTCTGGCTGTAGTCGCAGGCGGGGAGCAGCGTGCGCATGTAACCCGGAGCCATGAACGCGGAAACGGCCTGCACAGGTATGCTGCGCCTCCCCTCCTTGACACGGCTCACCGTGACGAAACGCCCCTCGCGCGGGTCCCAGGCAATGGGTGGCGTATCCGGGATGGTGAAGAGGCGGCTGTCGTCCGGCAGCGGGATCAGCTCGACCGATTCCGGCAGCAGCGCCTCGTTGCCGCTCATCCCGGCCATGGTCAGGTAAGGGTGGTCGAAGATGTTCCCCTGGCTGTCCGCGTAGAGGAGTTTGGGGAGCTTTTTAGTTTTCATATGGCAATGACCTTTTGAACCGTGGGAGCTGCACTCTTGCCGCGACTACTGCCCGGCAGCCGACTACAGTAGCAAAAAAGCCCCGCGCGGGCAAGCTAAGCCTCCCGGGCCCGCTGCGACAGGCCGCGCGGGAACCATTTTGCTGGCAACCCCGCCGCTTATGGGCTACAATCCCCGGCCATGAAGATCCTGTTCTCCACGCTGCACGCCAAGTACGTCCATGCCTCGCTGGCCCTCCCCTACCTTGCCTCCAGTTGCGCCGACTTGCCGGGCCTGGAGATCGAAATATTGGAAATGACCGTGAACGAGCAGCAGGACCACCTGCTGTCGAGGCTACACGCCGGAAAGCCCGACGTCGTCCTTTTCTCCTGCTACATCTGGAACACCGAGCTCACCTTGAGACTCGCCTCCGACCTGAAGCAGCTCTTACCCGGCACCTTCATCGTGCTGGGCGGCCCCGAAGTCTCCTTCGGCTCTTTCGAGACCATGGTGCGCAACGGCGCGGTCGACTGCATAGTGCGAGGCGAGGGTGAGGGCGGCTGCAGGGAACTGCTGCAGGCGCTTGGCAGCGGCCTCCCTCTGGATGACATAGCCGGCATCACCTACCGCGACCGCGAGGAGGTGGTCGCCAATCCAGAGCGCGCAGCTATAGCTGCGCTGGACGACATTCCCTCACCGTTTGCCGCCGGGCTGGTGGATCTGGGAAAGCCGCTTATCTATTACGAAACCTCCCGTGGCTGCCCTTTCTCCTGCGCCTTTTGCATGTCCTCCATAGAAAGCGGCGTCCGTTCCTTCTCAATGGAAAGGATCAAGAGCGACCTGCGCCTTCTCATGGAGAGCGGCGCGCAGACCGTCAAGCTCGCGGACCGGACCTTCAACTTCGATGCGCAACGGGCAAACGCCATCTGGCGCTTCATCCTTGAGGAGAACCTCTCCAGCAAGTTCCACTTCGAGATCTCCGCAGAGCTTCTCACAGAGGAAAACCTCGCCCTGCTCGCCGAAGTTCCCTCCGGGATGTTCCGCTTCGAGATAGGTGTGCAGTCCGGCGGGCAGGAGACGCTTGCCAGGGTCGAGCGGAAATCGAGCTTGTCGCGGCTTTTCGCCAACATAAAAGCCGTGAGTTCCAGGACCAAGGTCACCGTCCATCTCGACCTGGTGGCCGGGCTTCCGGGCGAGTCATTGGAAGGATTCCTGGATTCCCTGAAAGGGCTCTTCGAGCTCGGTGCGGACCACATACAGGTCGAGCCGCTCAAGGTATTGAAGGGTACGCCGATGCGCGGCATTGCCCGCAAGGAAGGTTATGCCTATTCCGAAGCCGCTCCCTACAAGGTGCTGCGCACCCCCTGGCTCGGCTTTCCCGAGATTCGCCACATCGAGGGGATCAGCCGCCTGCTGGACCTTCTTTACAACAGCGGCAGGTTCGGCGCCACCCTGAAGGAGTTGAGCAGGGACACCCCCCTGGCGCGCCTGTTCTCGGCGTTGGCGGAGTTCTTCGAGAGGGAGGGGCTCGCGTCGAGTCTCTCGCTCCCCCTTCTTTTCGAGGCGGTCTGGCGTTTCGGCTCGGCGCGGCTGGCCGGGGGAAAGCTCGAGCGGCTGCGTGAGGCTCTCTGCTTCGATCTCTGTCTGACCGGCTATCCCGGAGGCAACAGCCCGAGCTTCTTTTCGGTGAACGTCGAGAAGGGCAAAAGAGGAGCCCCCGCCGGGCTCGCGGCAACGCCGGGGGAGCGCATGAGATATTACCGGCACAGGTTCTGTCGGGATTACCGTCAGGAGCCGTGGGCCGAAGCCGAGATCGAGCTTACCTTCGTCTACCGCTCCGCACCCGGTCAAGGTCTCAAAGTAGAGATCCTCTAGCAAGAGGGATCGCCCGCCGCATCCACCTCCGCCGCATCCACCTCCGCGGTATCCACCTCCACCTCCACCTCCACCTCCACCTCCACCTCCACCTCCACCTCCACCGCATCCACCGCATCCACCGCATCCACCGCATCCACCGCATCCACCGGGGCCCCACCGGGCTCCCCTGCAAGCGACATCACCTTTTCCCCTTGCGCACCGTCCACCCCAGGCAATACTTGAAGCTTGTTTTTTTTAACAAAGGTCGTCAGGGGAGGGAAGATGGAATTCTTCGCCGTTTCCTGTCTGCGTCGCGGGATCGTCAGTATTGACGGCCTGCATCAGGGCGAGAACAAAACCGGCGCTACACTGAGGATTTTCCAGTGTAGCGCCGGTCGGCATGATATCACTCTCGAATGCCGTATCGGGCAGCGCTGCCGTGAGATGACCCAACGGGTCTTGATCTCGGGAACCAACGCCATCGTGCCCATGGTGATCCGCTTCGTCTGCGAGCTGCAGGACGAACCATAATGACTTCGACGCCGACAGCGCCTGCCTGGGCACCAAGTTGCCCAGCGAGCCACAATCAAAGGAGATGGAGACATGCCCGACAAGCACATTGGAAGCTACCTGAACCATCATCTTTCGGCCTCGGTGGCATGGCTCGAGGCGGTGCAGCGCGTGGAGGATGCAGAGAAGGGAACCCCTACGGCGCGCGCCCTGTCCGAGCTGCGTGCCGAGGGGCTCGCCGACCAGCTGGTGCTTAGGGAATTCATGGCTCAGCTTAAAGTGAGTGAGAGAGAAACGGAAAAGGCAACGGCATGGCTGAGCGAGAAGCTGTCGAGGCTGATGCTGCCGCTGAAAGATCCCAAAGAAGGCAGTTACAACCTGTTACTCATCCTCGAAGCTCTGTCGCTAGGGCTAGAGGGAAGGCGGGCCCTGTGGGTAGCCCTTGCCGCGGCTGCGCGCGAGTCTGTCGCCCTGCAAGGCCCCGACTATCAGATCCTTGTGCGCAGGGCGGAGGAGCAACGCGCCAGGATGGAACAACTGCGCCTGGAAACCGCCAAAAACGCGCTGCGGCCGGTTCAGTAGCGACCGGTTCCGCTCATGGCTTTCTTTTTTTGCATGCGGCAACCAGTGAGACTCCGAAGGGAAGTGGCATAAGCTTCAACAAGTGCCGCTCGGCACTGAACAAGGCACCCAGCAAGTGGTTCAGGACACCAAAGCCGCTCCCGCTCAAATAGCCCCCCCCGCGCCGGCACCAGCTTTCTTGCCGGCCTGGCAGCCCCGACCCGCGGTACCGCGCCCAAAAACGACCTGACCGTCGTAGTCGTGACGGTCAGCTGACGATCTGTAACGTATGGCTCGACCTTAGGACCTGGCCCCGCCGCTGGTAAGGGGTCACTGCACCGATTTCAAGACGGCCAGCAGGAAGTTCCAGTAGTTCCCCACACTTTCGATGTAGACCCTCTCTTCG
>CAZFMI010000090.1:0-11595 GCA_964519915.1 uncultured Geomonas sp. | reverse complement strand
TGCCGTAGAACATGACGGGGCCGATGAAGTCGCCGGTGAGCCTGATGGCGTTGAACACCCCGTGCACGTCGGCAAGCGGGTAGTCGATCGGGATCATGGTGGGATGCACGCGCGCCTCGATCTGCCCGCCGTCCATCTTCCCTATGGCGAGCAGCTTGATGCGGTACCCGAAGGACTTGGCGAAGTCGACGTCCTCGGAGGAGATGGAGGTGATCCCTTCGGAATAGATGTCCTTCAGGTCGATCTTGGTGCCGAAGCAAAGCGACAGGAGCAGGCAGAGCTTGTGCGCGGTGTCGACCCCCTCGATGTCGAAGGTGGGGTCAGCCTCGGCGTAACCCAGCTCCTGTGCGCTCTTCAGCACGTCGGAGAAGTCCGCGCCCTCCTGTGTCATGCGGGTCAGGATGTAGTTGCAGGTGCCGTTCACGATGCCGAGCACGGTGGAGAAGCGGTTGCCCGCCATGTTCCCCTTGATTGCGGAGAGCACCGGAATGCCGCCGCCGACCGCCGCCTCGAAGAGGACCTCGACGCCATGCGCCTTGGCTGCTGCGTAGATCTCTTCGCCGTGGACCGCCAGGAGCGCCTTGTTGGCCGTGATCAGGTGCTTGCCGTGCGCGATGGCCTTCAAAGCGAAGCTGCGCGCAGGCTCGTACCCCCCGATCAGCTCGATTACCACGGAGATCTCCGGATCGGTCAGCACCTCGTCGGCGTTGCGGGTCAGGCTGATCCCCTCGGTGCTCACCCCGCGGTCCGTGGTGATGTCCAGATCGGCGATGCTCTTGAGAGAGATCCGTCTGCCGGTCTTTTCCTGGAGGAGGGTGGAGTTCTCACTGAGAAGTTTGACAACGCCGGCACCTATGGTGCCGAAACCGAGAAGGCCTATCTTTATCTCTTCCATATTCCCTCATGATCAATTCAAGTGATGAAAAACAAAAGTCAACCAACCGGGATGAAGTCCCCTTCTCCCCTGTTACAACTCTATTCCTTGTCCGTGACGCTGGAGGCTATCTCGTCCAGGATCCCGTTGACGAAGGAGGCGGAGTCGTCGGCACCGAACTTCTTGGCCACCTCGATGGCCTCGTTCATGGTGACGTTCTTCGGTATGTCCGGGCGGTACAAAAGCTCGAAGACGGCGAGACGCAGGATGTTCAGATCCACCCGCGCCATGCGCGCCATGCTCCAGTGCTTCGACTTCTCGGCGATGCGACGGTCTATCTCCTGGAGGTTCCCGATCACACCGTTCACCAGCTCGGAGGCGAAGGCGTAGGCCTTGGAGTTGACCGCCAGGGTAGGCTCGTCCCCTTCACCGAAGCTCTCGATGATCCTCTTCAGCGTCGTGTTGGCATCCTGCAGCACCAGGTCTTTGGAGTAAAGCGCCTGCAACGCCAATTCTCTGCCGTCTCTGCGTGTCGTCAATTATTTCATCTCCCTGAACAGGTTCGCGGTCTCGATCATCGACATGGCAGCGTCGAATCCCTTGTTGCCGGCCTTGGTCCCTGCACGCTCTATCGCCTGCTCTATGGTGTCGGTGGTCAGTACGCCGAAGGCCACCGGCACGCCTGTCTCGAAAGAGACGTGCGCGATCCCCTTGGAAACTTCGGAGGAAACGTAGTCGAAGTGAGGGGTCGAGCCGCGGATGACCGCACCCAGGCAGATAAGGGCGTCGTAGTCGCCGCTTTTCGCCATCTTCTGTGCGGCGAGCGGGATCTCGAAAGCCCCCGGCACCCGGACCACGGTGATCTGCGCGTCGTCCGCGCCGTGACGCACCAGGGCGTCCAGTGCCCCCTCAAGGAGGCGCTCCCCGATGAAGCTGTTGAAGCGGCCGAGGACGATGCCGAACTTGAGCCCTTCAGCGTTCAGTTTTCCCTCTACGTATTTAGGCATGATGAACTCCAATTAAAATTAAGATAAAGATAAAGATAAAGGTAAAGATTGAGATTTGGGGGTAAGACTCGGTTTTACCTTTGTCTTAATCTTTGTCTCAATCTGCCTTTTAAATATTTTCCAGCAAATGTCCCATCTTCTCGCGCTTGGTCTTCAGGTACTTCTCGTTGCTCTTCGAGGCCTTCATCTCGATGGGCACCCGCTCCACGATGTCGATGCCGTACCCCTGAAGACCCACGAGCTTCTTCGGGTTGTTGGTCATGAGACGGATCTTCTTCACGCCGAGGTTCACCAGGATCTGGGCACCGATGCCGTAGTCCCTGAGATCCGCCTTGAAGCCGAGGGCAAGGTTCGCCTCGACGGTGTCGTGCCCCTGGTCCTGCAGCGCGTAGGCCTTCAGCTTGTTGGTGAGGCCGATGCCGCGCCCTTCCTGGCGCATGTAGAGTATGACGCCGCACCCTTCGGCCTCGATCCGCTCCATGGCGTTGTGCAGCTGGTCGGCGCAGTCGCACCTGACGCTGCCGAACACGTCCCCGGTGAGGCACTCGGAGTGCACCCGCACCAGCACCGGCTGATCGCCCTTGATGTCGCCCTTGACCAGCGCCAGGTGCTCGAGCTTGTCGATGTCGTTTTCGAAGGCTACGGCGCGAAAGTCGCCGAACTGGCTGGGAAGAGCCACCTCGACCGACCTCCTGACCAGCGACTCGTGCTTTAGGCGATAGGCAACCAGGTCCGCTACGGTGCAGACCTTGATGCCGTGCTCCTTGGCGAACTTCTTGAGCTCGGGCATGCGGGACATGGTGCCGTCGTCGTTCATGATCTCGCAGATGACGCCTGCGGGCTCAAGGCCGGCAAGACGCGCAAGATCGACCGATCCCTCGGTCTGGCCCGAGCGTACCAGCACGCCGCCGTTTCTGGCACGCAGCGGGAACACGTGGCCGGGGCGCGCCAGATCGGCGGCCACGGCATTGGGGGCTACGGCTGTGAGTATGGTATGCGCGCGGTCCGCCGCCGAGATGCCGGTGGTGACCCCCTTCTTCGCCTCGATGGAAACGGTGAAAGCGGTGCCGAACGAGGAGGTGTTGCTCTGCACCATGGGCTGAAGATCGAGCCGGTCGCAGCGCTCGGCGGTCATGGTGAGGCAGATGAGTCCGCGGCCGAAGCGGGCCATGAAATTGATCGCCTCGGGCGTTACGCATTGGGCCGCCATGGTGAGGTCACCTTCGTTTTCACGATCCTCGTCGTCCACCAGGATGACCATCCGGCCGCCCCTGATCTCCTCAATGGCTTCCTCTATGCTTGCAACTGACATGGTTTAACCTCTCTTGACTTCGATACGAAAGCTATGTTCGGGGTGGCAGAAAATCCAGATCGATGAACATAACAAAAAAAGGTGCAAAGTGAAAGAAAAAGCAGCTACATAAAGCCGCTTTTCGCCAGCAGGTCCAAGGTAACCCCCCCTTCGGCGCTTTCCCTCCCCGCCAGCAGACGTTCGAGGTAGCGGCAGAGGAGATCGGTCTCTATGTTCACCTCGTCCCCTACCCTTTTGGAAAGCAGTGTGGTTTTGGCGGCGGTGTGGGGTATCACGTTGACGCTGAAGCTGTCCGATCCGGCCGTGTTGACGGTCAGGCTGATGCCATCGATGGCGACGGACCCCTTGGCGGCGATGTACTTGGCGAACGAACCGGGGAATCTGAAGGAAAAGACGATGTTGCCGGCGATCTCGCGGCGCTCGATCACGGTGGCGACGCAGTCGACGTGTCCGGAAACGAGGTGACCGTCGAGGCGGTCGGTGAGCCGCATGGCGCGCTCCATGTTCACCGGCGCTCCCCCCTTCAGGTTCTTGAACCCGGTGCGGTCGATGGTCTCCGGGGAAACGTCGAAGGTGACCGTGCCTCCTCCCTTTTGCACCACGGTGAGGCAGGCGCCGTTGACCGCGATGGAGGCGCCTATGGCGATCTCTTCCAGCGGCAGCGCCGTCTTTACCGTCAGGCTTCCCGAAGCGCCCCTCTTCTCGATGCGGACCAGCTCGCCCACCGTTTCTATCAAACCTGTAAACATTTCAAACCTCTTAAAGCCTCTTAAAACCTCTAAAAACAGTTCTGGGTTCTCTAAAAACAGTTCTAGGTTCTACGTTCTATGTTCTACGTTAAAACCTGAAATGCATTATAAGAACCGTGTCGGCACCTGCCTCTTAACATAGAACATAGAACAGGTTTACCTTAAAACCTGGACTGCACATAAGGATCGTCCGTGTCCTACTTCTTGACAGCAGTTCTATTCGCTATGTTCTACGTTAAAACCCTGCAATAATATAGAACATAGAACATAGAACATAGAACAGATTTTGCTTGGTTTGCCCGGTTTGCCTCTTCGGATGCTATCCTTTAGGCTCTCCCTCCACCAGCAGGTCGACTCCCAGACGCTTTACCGTCATCCCTTCCAGGCGAATGGCGTCTCCCATCAGGGCGGCTCCCTCCCCCGCGAAAAGCCCGAAACCGGCGCCGCCGACAAACTTGGGCGCCAGGAATATCATGCATCTGTCGACGAGCCCCGCACGAAGCGCCGCCCCGGCGAGATGGCTCCCACCCTCCAGAAGCACCGACTGCACCCCGCGCTCGCCAAGCTGCTCGAAGAGGTCGGAGAGGTCGACGCGCCCGTCGCTCTCCTTGCAGACAAGCAACTGGCCGCCGTGGGCGGCCACAGCCTCGCGCCGGGAGCGATCCTCGCTGCAGGTGGCGACCAGGGTCGCGGCGCCGGACCGTCCCCCCAGCACCGCGGCGTGCAGCGGGATCCGCAGCGTCGAATCGACCACGATTCTCAGCGGGTCCTTCCCTCCCGGCAGCCGGCAGGTGAGGAGCGGGTCGTCCTTGATGACGGTCCCAACCCCCACCATGATGGCGTCCAGCCGGCCGCGCAGCCGGTGCACCTCGCGCCGGGAACGGTCGCTGGTGATCCACTTGGAGTCGCCGCTTGCCGTGGCGCTCTTGCCATCCAGGGTGAGCGCGCTCTTCAGTATCACGTAGGGACGCCTGGTCCTGATCCACTTGATGAAGGGGAGGTTCAGCTCGCGGCACTCCCCTTCCAGGAGCCCCACCTCCACCTCTATCCCGGCGTTTCTCAGTATCTCGATCCCCCTGCCGGCAACCAGCGGATTGGGGTCCACCATGGCGACGAAGACGCGGGCCACCCTGGCCTCGACGAGCGCCTTGGCGCAAGGGGGGGTCTTGCCGAAGTGCGCGCACGGCTCCAGGGTCACGTACACGTCGGAGCCCGCCGCCAGATCCCCCGCGTCGTTTAGCGCGTGGACCTCGGCGTGCGGCGTGCCGGCCTTCTTGTGCCAGCCGCGGCCGACGACGGCGCCGTCCCGCACGATGACGCAGCCGACGGCGGGGTTGGGAGCGGTCTTCCCGACTCCGCGTCTGGCCAGGGCGAGCGCCATGCGCATCATTTTGGTCTGTTCCTGCGGCATGCTTCCCCGTTACTTCTTGAGCAGGTCCTGCAACTCTTCCATGAACTCGTTGATGTCCTTGAAGGAGCGGTACACGGAGGCGAAACGGACGTAGGCGACCTGGTCGATGCCGTGCAGCTCGGTCATGATCCACTCGCCCAGCGTGGTGGTCGGCACCTCCCGCTCGCCGCTTTCCTGCATGCGCGTCTCCAGGCGGTCGACCATCTTCTCTATGGTCTCCACCGAGACGGGCCTCTTCTCGCACGCCTTCTGTATCCCGTTGACGAGCTTCAACCGGTCGAACGGCTCGCGCCTCCCGTCTCTCTTGGTGACCAGCGGGAGCACTTCCTCGACGCGCTCGTGCGTCGTGAAGCGCTTGCCGCACGACTCGCACTCGCGCCGGCGCCTGATGGCGGCGCCACCCTTGTCCGGGCGAGAATCCACCACCTTGCTGTCGGAAAAGGCACAGAACGGACATTTCATGAACTTGGCTCCTCGTACTTCTCGACGAGCACCCCGGACTCGCGGATCATCTCCTCGGCCAGCTGGTCTGGGTACCCGGAGAGGTAGACCACCCTCTTGATCCCGGCGTTGATCACCATCTTCGAGCAGATGATGCAGGGCATGGTGTTGCAGTAAAGGGTGGCCCCCTCGATGGAGGTGCCGTGCTTCGCGGCCTGGATGATGGCGTTCTGCTCGGCGTGCAGGCCGCGGCAGAGCTCGTGCCTCTCGCCCGACGGGATTCCCATCCTCTCCCTCAAGCAGCCGATGTCCAGGCAGTGAGCGGTCCCGGAGGGTGCGCCGTTGTAGCCGGTGGCGAGGATGTTCTTGTCCTTCACCAGCACCGCACCCACCTGGCGTCTGAGACAGGTGGAACGCTTGGCGACCAGGCGTGTGATCTCGATGAAATATTCATCCCAGCTGGGACGCACCATAAATAGGCCCTCTCATTTGAAATTTGCGTAGGATAACCCATTCCACAGGTCCGGTCAAGCAAACCTCCCGCGCCGCCGAAGGTTTGCCGCAAGCGGTGTCAGGAAAAGCGCTGCAGGGGCGGGCCCCTTTCCGGATCCCCCGAAAGAGCGCTTCGTTTCCTGCTTCCGAAAATGCTTGCCCCAGGCGCCCAATGAGTGTAGGAAGGTATGCCTTTTTCAGCCACAAAGGAGTACAGGATGAGCACAGCAGACAACAAAGAGATTCTTGAGACAGTCATAGAAGAGAGCGGGCTGCCGCGCGCGGGAGTGCTGGCGACGGTGACCCTTCTCAACGAGGGGGGGACGGTCCCCTTCATCGCGCGCTACAGAAAGGAGCAGACGGGCGAGCTTGACGAGGTGCAGATCCGGCAGATCGAGGATCTGCTTGGCTACCACCGCGAACTGGCCGACCGCAAGGCGAGCGTGCTGAAGAGCATCGAGGAGCAGGGGAAACTCACCCCGGAGCTTCGCGCGCGCATCGGGAGCTGCCGCAAGAAGACCGAGCTGGAAGACCTCTACCTTCCCTACAAGCCAAAGCGCAGGACCAAGGCGACCATAGCGCGCGAGCGCGGCCTGGAGCCGCTGGCACAGCTGATCGCGGCGCAGGACCTGCTGCAGGGCTCCCCTGCCGACGCGGCCGCCCCCTTCGTCAACGACGAGCTGGGGGTTCCCGACGCGGAGTCGGCGCTTGAGGGGGCGGCGCACATCCTGGCAGAGCAGCTAAGCGAGGACGCGGACCTGCGCGGTCTGGTGCGCGAGCTTACCCGTGAGCAGGGAATCTTCGCCTCACAGGTGGTCGGGGAAGGGGTGGACCGCGAAGGGAAGTTCAAGATGTACTACGACTACCAGGAGCCGCTCAAGTCGATACCGTCACACCGCATGCTCGCCATGCGGCGCGGCGAGAAGGAGGACGTGCTGCGGCTCACCCTGCTGGCACCGGAGCAGGAGATCCTGGGCCGGTTGAGGCTCGGGCTCGTCAAGAGGGAGAGCATCTTCCGCGAGATCCTGGAGTCGGTTGCGGCGGATGCCTACAAGAGGCTCATCTCCCCCTCGATCGAGGTCGAGTTGCGGCTGGAGGCGAAGACCCGCGCGGACGAGGCGGCCATAGCCGTGTTCGCGCAGAACCTGAGGAACCTTTTGCTCCTCCCCCCCGCCGGCGGTAGGCGGGTGCTCGGCATCGACCCCGGGCTTAGGACCGGCTGCAAGCTGGCGGCGATCAGCGAGACCGGGCGCTTTTTGGAGCAGACCACCATCTACCCGCATACCGGCGGTCCCAAGGCTCAGCTGGCAGGCGCGGAACTGGCCGCCATGGTGGAGCGCCGCGACTGCCGCCTGATCGCCATCGGCAACGGCACCGGGGGGCGCGAGACGGAGATCTTCGTGCGCGAGGCGCTCAGGGCCGCGGGGGTGAAGGCGGAGACGGTCATGGTGAACGAGGCGGGGGCAAGCATCTATTCCGCCTCGGAGATCGCGAGGGAGGAGTTCCCGGAGCTCGACCTCACCATACGCGGCGCCATCTCCATCGGTCGCAGGCTGCAGGACCCGCTGGCCGAGCTGGTCAAGATCGACCCCAAGAGCATCGGGGTGGGACAGTACCAGCACGACGTGAATCAGACCCTGCTGAAGAAGGCACTGGACGCGGTGGTCGAATCGTGCGTGAACTTCGTCGGCGTCGACCTGAACAGCGCGTCCTGGGCGCTGCTCTCCTACGTGGCCGGCCTCTCTGAAAGCCAGGGACGCGCCATGGTGCGCCACCGCGACGACAACGGCGCCTTCCCGTCCCGCCAGTCGCTCCTCAAGGTGGCACGCTTCGGCCCCAAGGCGTTCGAGCAGGCAGCCGGCTTCTTGAGGATCAGGGGGGGGGAGAACCCCCTGGACAACACGGCGGTCCACCCCGAGAACTACGCGGTGGTCGAGAAGATGGCGGCCGACCTGGGGGTCAGCGTGGCGCAACTGGTGGCTGATCCCGGCCTCTCCGCCGCGATCAAGGTGCAGCGATACGTTACCGACGCGATCGGCCTCCCCACCCTGAACGACATCCTGAAGGAGCTGAAAAAACCGGGGCGCGACCCGCGCGAACAGTTCCAAAGCGCAAGCTTTCGCGACGACGTGGTGACCATCGCGGACCTGAAAGAGGGGATGATCCTGCAGGGAGTGGTGACCAACGTGGCGGCGTTCGGCGCCTTTGTGGATATAGGGGTGCATCAGGACGGGTTGGTGCACGTAAGCCAGCTCTCGCACCGGTTCACCAAGGACCCCAACGACACGGTGAAGGTCGGCGAGATAGTGAAGGTGAAGGTGCTCGCTGCAGACCCGGAAAGAAAGAGGATCTCGCTGTCCATCAAGCAGGCCGAGCCGGAAAAGGCGCCCAAAGGGGCGGTGGTGAAAAACCAGCCCAAGGAGAAGCCGGCGAACGAAAAGTCGGGATGGGAGAAGGCGGGGTTCAGGGTCAGGAAGTAGAAGTGAAGATGGAGAACGGCAGATAAAGATAAAGAGAAAGAGAAGAGACCATTTGGCAGAAAAAAGGGGATAAACAGGAAAGCACCGTCGCTGTACTGTTTATCCCCTTTTACCGTCGGAGTTCTGGAAGTTTTAGCAGGCGCTTCTGAGCAGCTTGCGCCCGGTCTTGAAAACCACCTCGATCTTCCCTGCCTGGCAGGAAGCGATCAACCCTATCCCGAAGGTCGGGTGCGTGAGGAGCGTGTTGGTGCGGAACTTCCCTTCCATGTTGTAGGGGATGGCGAGATCGGGATCGTGCGGACGTATCATGTCGTCCCAGATCGCCTCATCGGAGATGGCCGGCGCCTTAACCGACTTGGCGCGCGGGCTCTTCGCTTCCTTTACAGCCTTGCTCCCCTTCGCAGCGGCGACCTTTGGCTCTTTCGCGGGACGATGGTTGTGTTCGCTGCCGCAGGTGTTGCACTTGACCCTTACCACTTGCCCCGCCACCATCGCGACGATCGTGTGGTTCAAAAGTGCCTTGCACCGCGTGCACTGCGATTCGACCATGTCTCCTGCCGTTAAAACTCGTCTTTCCATTGGGCCTCCCTGACCTGTTTTGCTCAAACAAAAAGGGCTTAACCGTCGGCGGCTAAACCCTTTCCATCCGTTATCCAAACGCGGGGGCGACTGCCCCGCATCTACTACGTATCGTTCGGTTTAAGCGTTAACTGAATCATCGATGTGCTGTTGAAATATAAGAGATTCCGGCCCGAGATGCAAGGGAAAAAGCGGAGGCGCCGGGGAGCGGCGCCGCGGCAACCGCGGGGAATGACGGTCGTCGGTCGGGGTGCCTCAACTGCGGCCGGCGGGCGGCTGCAACGGCTCACGGATGAGCAGACGGAAGGCTACGGCCTCCAACAGCACGCCGAAATAGGCGCCTGCCAGTATATCGCTGACGAAATGGTAATTGGTGGCGACCAGGGCGATGCCGAGCAGGGTCGCAGCAGCCAGGCAAAGGGGGCGGGTCCCGGGGTAGAAGCGCCAGAGGGCGGCAAGAAGCGTCACGATGACCAGCGTGTGCCCGGAAGGAAAGCCCTCGCACCCCTCCCGCATCTGGAAAAAGTGGAAACCATAGAGCTCCGGCTCCTGCAGCCAGCACCTGGTGTTTACACGTCCGAAAACCATCTTCAGCAGCGTCTTCACCAGGTAGGAAGAGGGGGCGATCCAAAGCACCAGCTTGGCAAATGCGGTGCTCCGGTCGAAGATCCCCCTCCTGGAACGCACCTGGTACACCAGGAGGGAGACCAGCATGGAGACCAGTACCACCATGAAGAGCAGGTCCGGCAGGTCGGAGGTCATCCTGGACCACCCGGCGTTGGAGTAGAGACGGTTCTTGACGAATGACGCTACGGGAAGATCTATGAAATGAACGCACAGGAGTATGATCGGCGTCAGCAGCAGGCCGACGCCGATCAGATTTTTGAAACTTCCGGATGGATGTTCCCGCATGAGTATCCTGTCGCAAGTGTGAGATAGAGACGGATACTCCTAGCATAAATGCGGATTAATATGAAGTCTAATCTGCGTTACTGCGATATCGCGGCGATGCATTTGAGACAATTCCTGAAGGTGCAGACGCCGCAGGCGTGGTGCATGAAGACCGGTATATCCATGGCCTTTGCCACCTGCATCGCCTCAGTCTTCACGCGGTGCGAGACCTTGTTGGTGAAGATGACCATCGCGTCGGCCTTCTTCAGCTTGGCGGCGATGTTGGTTTGGGAACTGCTGAACACCTGCAACGACATCCCGGCCCGCTCCGCCTCCTCCTGATAATGTTTCCCCAGGCGGTCCATCCCGCCGATCAATGCTATACACATTTTGCCCTCCCTTTCGACGCCTTGCGCGTCGCAAAACCAACTGAACGGGATTTCTACCCGTTTTCAGGATGCCATCAGAAAAAGTTGCTGCCCCCCGGGGAAAGCAGCTGTGTCACGCGCCGCGCCCCGCAGACAGTCAAGCGGGCTGCAGCCGGAAGCGAGCTGCATCGACATGTTGCACCGGCAGACGCGGTGGTGTTCGGCAAGCTGCAGGCTCTGAACCGGGTTTCCGAAGATCTTCCAGGGCCCCTGGCAGGTGAATGAGAGCTGAGCCCACCCCATAAAACCGACCACATCCTTGAGCGGATAGCCAAGGAAGACCCCGATCTCGTGGGGGAATCCCTCCCCCGCCACCCTGTTTTCCAACTCCGAAAGCACCGCTTCGAAGTCCGCCGGTTGCTGGTATCCCGCCTTCCCGAGGATGACATGGACGCTTTTTTGCGCCAGAAGCGCTTTGAGCGCGTCGCGGCAGTAGAGAAGCAAAAGGAGCGAGCTGCCCCGGTCGGCAAGCACCCTCACCTGCAGCCCGCTTTCCTCAAGCAGCGCCGTCCCGTGCTCTTTCCAGAGCAGGTAAAGATTGCGGCCGCAAGAGCGGCGCTTGTTGGTGAGACAGACGAGGTTTGCCGGCTTGGCCCCTTGCAGCACCTCGGCGAGCTCGATAGCCAGGAAAGAGGCGAGACAGTCGCGATCCTCCGTGTAGCGTTTCGAGAGTTCCTGCCATTCGAGGCGGGTACCGCGTGCCGCGGGTGCCGCGCCCTTGAAACCCATCCCGACGGACCGATCATTATCCCACTGCCCAAGAACAGCCATACCCCCTCCACTCGTCGCGGTGTCGACATAAGGTTTCGATGCGCACCAGATAGTTACAAAATCGGACCCGGACTGTCAGACTGGCCCGCCAAATGCGATAATGAAAACTGATATCAGTTATAGGTGCGATCTTTTGCAAAGTCAAGCACGAATTGATAAC
>CAZFMI010000089.1:0-12045 GCA_964519915.1 uncultured Geomonas sp. | reverse complement strand
GAGGAAGGGGAGCCGATCAGGATGTCGCAGGAAAGCGCCAGGTCGCAGGCTCCCCTTCCTCCTCATTCTGCATGACCCCCGCAAAGATCGGTGTCCCCTACAACGTCTCCGGAATCCTGCACTTCATGAACATCATGGGGGTGAACTTCGCCAAGGAGATGTTCTTCACGGCGGAGCCTCTCTCCGCCGAGCAGGCGAGCAAGGCGGGGCTCCTCAATCACCTGGTACAGACCGAGGAGCTCGAGGAATTCACCTACAACATGGCAAGCAAGATCACCAGGAACAGCCCCTTGAGCATCGGCGTCATCAAGGAGCAGATCCGGCTCCTGGCCAGCGCGCACCCGCTTGCGCCGGTGACCTTCGAAAGGGTACAGGGGCTCAGGCGCACGGTGTACGACAGCAAGGACTACGCGGAAGGGATCAAGGCGTTTCTTGAGAAGCGCCCGCCGGTGTTCACGGGGGAGTAGGGGCAGGGGCTGAGGGGTAAGGCACCAGCCTTGAATGGCGCAGTGGGATGTCCTGGGCTCAGCGAGCGCTGACGGCGAAGCAGGGACCGAGCGGAAAAGGAAAGGGGACCGGCAAGTTTCTGCCGCCCCCCGGTCCTATCCCCTGGTCCCTGCTTTTTTATTCCTCTTTCTCGAAGTTCCCCTTCTCCTGGCACTGGGGGCAGTTTTTGGGTTTGCATCTTCCTTCCTTGGTGAATCCGCAGCTTTTGCATTTCCAATTTGCCATACGTCCCTCCTATTTGATGTTGTTCAGCTTGATTTCCCGCACCTTTCCGAAAACCGAAAGCGGTTGGTCGAACTTCTTCTGGTCCCCTACCACCACGAGCTTCATGGCGTCCGTGCGCAGGTACTTCCTGGCGACCCGCAGCACGTCGGCGCGGGTGACACGTGCGATGTTGTCGCGGTAGTTCTCCAGGTACCCTGCGGGATAGCCGTAGAACTCGAGCCGCGCCTGCTGTGTCACCACGGCGCTGCTCCGCTCGAAGCCGAAGATGAAGGAGTTGATGATGGAATCCTTGGCAAGCTTGAGCTCCTCCTCGGATACCTCCGCCTCGGTCATCCCGGAGATGATGGAACGAAGCAGGGTGATCGCCCTGGCGGTCGATTCCGACTTGGTCTCGGTCTCGGCAACAAAGGGGCCCTTGAAGCGGCGGCCGGTCTCGAAATAGCTGTCGACGTTGTAGGCGAGCCCCTGGTTGGAGCGGATTTCCTGCGTGAGGCGTGAGGTGAAGCCCCCTCCCAGTATGTAGTCCATCACCTTGATGGCGTGGAGATCGGGGTTGTTCTTGTCGATCCCCAGATGCCCCAGCCGGATCACGGACTGGTTCACCTCCTTTTGCACGTGCAGGACGGCAGGTGCCATCTCCTCGCTCGGAGCAGGCACGGCAGGGAAGGGGGCACTCTGATTCGGCCACCCCGCGAAAAGCGCTTCCAGGCTCTGCAAAAGCTGCTCTTTGTCGAAGTCGCCCGATACCGCAACGATCATGTTGGCCGGATAGAAGTAGCGTCGCTGGAAATCGATCATGTCCTGCCGCGTGACGGCGTTCACGGTGGCGACGGTCGGGATGCGCCCAAGAGGGTGGCCGGCGTAGATGCTGCGCCCCAGCTCCCGGCCGGCGATCGCCTTCGGATCGTCGTTTTGGCGGCGGATCGATTCGATGGCATGGCTCTTGGCTATTTCCACCCGTGCCGGATCGAAGGCCGGTTCCCGCAGCACCTGGGAGAAGAGCGCGAGGGTGCGCTCCAGGTTCCTGGTGAGCGTGGAGAGCGAGACGCTGGCGTGATCGGAGTTGATCGACGACTCGATGGAGGAGGCCATGAACTCGAGCTCGCGGTCGAGTTGCTCGGCGGGGGTCTTCTGCGTTCCGCCGCTTCTCAGCGCGGCGCCGGTGAGCGAGGCGAGCCCGACCTTCTCCTCGGGCTCATAGATGCTCCCCGCGTTCAGGTAGGCGGTCAGGTTCACGATCGGCAACTCCCGGTCCTGCAGCAGGTAGACGGTCATGCCGTTTTTGAGCTGCACCCGCTCGCTGCTGGGGAGCTGGAACTGAAGCTGCGGGAAGGTCATCTCGCGCGGGTGGGCGGTCCCCTGGTACTGCGCGCTGCCGCTCTTGGCGTTGCCACCCTGCATGGTGGTGCTGCACCCAGCGGCGAAGGCCAGCAGAAACCCCGCCAGGGTGAGCCGGACAAGCGTCGTTTTTTCAAAGAACCATTTGCTGTCTGAGTTCATTACAGTCGTTCCCCTTTGTATCTGCAGTGTCAGGTCCGTGCCCGTATCTAAAGCACCCTTACTCTCCCTTGGTGATGAAGCCGACGTTCCTGTTCTGGCGCGTGAAGTACTGCTTTGCGACCCTCATCACGTCGGCCGCGGTGATCCGGGCCACCTTCTGGCGGTGCTCTATGAGATAGCGCCAGCTCCCGGCAACCGCCTCGTACTCGGTCAGGTTTCTGGCAAGCCCGCCGTTGGAGGCCATCTGGCGCGACTCCTCGAACTCGAGGTGGTTCAGGATCTGCTGCAGTTCCTTCTCCGTCATAGGCTCCTTCTTGAGCCGCTCCAGCTCCTCGTAGATCGCCGCCTCCACCTCTGCCGCCGTGTGCGGTGCCCGGGGGGTAGCGCTCAGGATGAAGAGGTTCGCGTACCTGCTGCCGGGTCCCCCGAAGGAGGAGACCGAGGCGGCGAGCTTCTTCTCCAGCACGAGCTTCTTGTAAAGCCGCGAGGTGCGGCCGTCGGTCAGGAGCATGTCGATCACGTCGAAGACGTAGTCGTCCGGGTGGGGGAGGGTCGGCTTGTGGAAGCCGATCATCAGCTCCGCTTCCGCGTCGCCGATTACCTCGGTCCGTTTCTCGCCTGCCTGCTGCGGCTCTTCCACCGGGACGGGGGGGACGGGGGTCCCGGGAGGTATGCCCCCGAAGTATTTCTCCACCAGCGCGACGGTCTTTTTCGGGTCTATGTCGCCCACCAGCGCGATGATGGCGTTATTGGGGGCGTAGTACTTCTGCAGGAAGTTCTCGGCCTTGGTCCTGGTCAGGTTCTCGATGTCGGACATCCACCCGATGGTCGGTTGGCCGTTTGGGTGCGCGTTGAATGCGTTGGCGATGAAGGTCTCCCAGAGCTTCCCCTCGGGCTGCGCGTCGTAGGAACGGCGCCGCTCCTCCATTACCACCGACCTTTCCGTGTAGAATTCCCTGAGCACCGCGTTCTGCATCCGATCCGACTCGATCGCCGCCCAGAGTTCCAGCTTGTTGGACGGGAGGTTTATCAGGTAGGTGGTCCCGTCCTTGCTGGTGAAGGCGTTGTAGCCGGCGCCGCCGTTTCTGGAGTAGATGTCGGCGAATTCCTCCTTGACCACGTACTTCTCCGCTTGCTTTTCCAGCCGTGCCAGCTCCGCGCTCAGTTGCTCGATCAGCTTCGGGTCCCCTTTTTCCCTCTTGATCCGCTCGGCCATCAGCTTCTGGGCCGTTTCCTCGATCTGGTCCAGGACCGGCTTTTCAGCCGCGTAGTTCCTGGTGCCGAGCGTCTTGGTCCCCTTGAACAGCATGTGCTCCAGCAGGTGGGCGAGCCCGCGCTCGTCGCTTCGCTCGTCAACGCTGCCCACCTTGAAACGGATCCAGGCGGCCACGGTGGGGGAGTTCTGACGCTGGACCATGAGCAGCTTCATGCCGTTTTTCAGCGTGTGTTCCTGCACCCGGTCGGCGAGCCCCTGGGCAAACGAGGTGGCGGCGCAGATCGAGATCGCGAGAACGACGACTAGTTTTACCATTACCTTCATGACAACCTCGGTTTGGTCGGATTAATGTGCAATCGAACCAAAAAGATAGCATCAAGCCATGGCAGTTGCAACGCACAATAATGGATGGGACAGAGGCTTGGGGAGGGGGCGAGGCGGGGACAAGGGAGCTCCCGCCGCAATTGCCGTCGCGGCGCGGGTGCGGTTGGCAGAGGTGCAGAGGCGAAAAAAGCCCCCGGTTCGCGGGGGCTTTCTGGGTACGGTTGCAGGTGCGCCGCTACTTGAGCGCGTGGACGAACACCTCGCGGATGTCCTCCACGAAGAAGAACTGCAGCTCGCTTTTCACGTTATCGGGGATGTCCTCAAGGTCCTTCTTGTTCTTGGCCGGGGCCAGCACCTTCTTAACCCCTGCGCGCCTGGCGGCCAGCACCTTCTCCTTAAGCCCGCCTATGGCGAGCACCCGGCCGGTGAGGCTCATCTCGCCGGTCATGGCGACGTCTCTTTTCGCGGGGCGCCCCGAAAAAAGCGAGACGATCGTGGTGGCAATGGTGATCCCCGCAGAAGGGCCGTCTTTCGGGATGCTCCCCGCCGGCACATGGATGTGGAGCGTGGTGTCGTCGAAGGACTTCTTCTCTATGCCGAGCTCGACGCAATTTGCCTTGACGAAGGATAGGGCGGCGCGTGCCGATTCCTTCATCACCTCGCCCAGCGAGCCGGTCAGGATCAGGTCTTCCTTCCCCTTCATCTTGGTCGCCTCTACGAAGATGATGTCACCGCCGCTCTCTGTCCAGGCCAGCCCGGTTGCGACGCCGATCCGGTCCTTCTCGGAGGCGACCTCGTCGAAGAACCTGGGCGGCCCCAGCAGCTCCGAGACGGTTTCCTCGTTGACCAGGGTCCGCAGCGGCTTTTCCTGTGCGACCTCCTTGGCGATCTTGCGGCAAACGGAGGCGATGTTTCTTTGCAGGTTCCTCACCCCGGCCTCGCGGGTATAGTCGTGGGTAATCCGGTAGATCGCCTCGTCGGTGAACTCCGGCACCATCTTCGAGAGGCCGTTCTCCTCGATCTCCCTGGCCACCAGGTACTTCTTCGCGATGTTCAGCTTTTCCTCGTCCGTGTAGCCGGACAGGGTGATCACCTCCATCCTGTCTTTGAGCGGCGCCGGTATCGGGTCAAGCTGGTTCGCGGTGGTGATGAACATCACGTTGGTGAGATCGAAGGGGACGTCGAGGTAGTGATCGGTAAAGGAAAAATTTTGCTCCGGGTCCAGCACCTCGAGAAGAGCGCTGGCAGGGTCGCCCCGGAAGTCGGCTCCGATCTTGTCCACCTCGTCCAGCATGAAGACCGGGTTGTTTGAGCCGGCCCGGTTGATCTCCTGGATGATGCGGCCGGGGAGCGCGCCAATGTAGGTGCGCCGGTGCCCCCTGATCTCCGCCTCGTCGCGCATGCCGCCAAGCGATATCCTGATGAACTTCCGCCCCAGGGTCCGCGCGATGGATTTCCCCAGGCTGGTCTTGCCGACGCCAGGAGGGCCGACGAAGCAGAGGATCGGCCCCTTCATCTTGTCCTTCAGGGTCCGGACGGCGAGGTATTCCAGGATCCGCTCTTTCACCTTCTTCAAGTCGTAATGGTCCTCGTTTAGGACCGTCTCGGCCTTGTTGATGTCCTTGTTGTCCTGCGTGCTGGTCTGCCAGGGGATGGTGGTCAGGTAATCGAGATAGGTGCGGGAAACGGTATATTCCGGAGAGGCAGGGTTGATGCGGTCCAGCCTCCTCATCTCCTTTTCCGCGATCTTGCGCACGTCTTCCGGCATCCTGGCGTTTTCGATCTTGCTCCTGAGTTCGTTCGCCTCGCCAAGGCGCGAATCCTCCTCGCCCAGTTCCTCCTGGATCTGCTTCATCTGCTCGCGCAGCAGGAATTCCTTCTGGCTCTTGCCGACCTTCTTGGTCACCTCCGCCTGCACCTCGCCCTTGATCTGCAGGCGCTGCACCTCGTTGGTCAGGTGCATGTAGACCTTTTTCAGCCGCTCAAGGGGATCGATGGTCTCCAGGAGCTTCTGCAGTTCATCGATGGGGAGGTTGAGGTACAGGGCGACCAGGTCGGAAAGGCGGGCCGGGTTGTCGATGAAGTCGATCATCTTCATGACGTCGTCGGGAAGGGGGCGGCCGTAGGAAAGGGCGATCTTCAGGAGGGCGTTCAGGCTCCCGACCAGGGCCTCTGAGACCATGGACTTCTCGGCAAACTCGCGGACCGGCTCAAGCCTTGAGAGCGCCACCGGGGTCTGCTGCACGATGGCCAGCACGCGGACCCTGATCACGCCTTCCAGGACCACCTTGGCGCCGCCGCCTGCCAGCTTGTTGATCTGCATCACCTTGCAGAGGGTGCCTATCTCGTGCAGGGCCGAGAAGAGCTCCCCCGTCGGCTCCTCTCTGAGCTTGACCAGTGCCACCAGGTTGTTGAAAAGCACCGCCTCCTCGAAGGGAGGCATGTCCTCCTGCTTCAAAAAGATGGTGAACACCATGTACGGAAAGGCGATGATCTCCCGCAACGGGTAGAGCGGGACTATCTCGGGCATGTTTATGGTGATGTTCTCAGTCATAGGAATATCCGGTACTTGGGTAGTGGGCCAGGAAACTTTAAAAGAGTACTTGAACCCCGCCTCGTGTCAACACCGGAAAACCCCTATTACAGCGTCTCCCAAGCCTCGTACAGCGCACCGATCTCTGCGGCCAGCGATGTGTGCCGCTCGCCCGCTGCCCTCGCCGCCTCATGGTCGGAGAAGAAATCCGGAGCCGCCATGGCCTCCTCCAATTGCGCGAGCTCACCCTCTTTGACGCCGATCTTCTCTTCGATTTCGGACCGTTTGCGCTCCCTGGCGCGCTCCTCTTTCTGGCGCTGTTTTTCATGCTCGCGCTGCTGTTGGCGGGAGATGCGCGGCTCGGGATCTATGTCGTCGGCAGGAGGCGTTTTCTTGTCCTCTCCCTTGGCCGGCGTCATGCGCCCCAGGCCGTCCTGTGCCGGGGCGGCTCCCGCCCCGGCGGTCTTCTCCAGGTAATACTCGTAATCGCCGTAGAAGCTCTCGACTGTGCCCCCACCCACCTCGACCACGCGGGTGGCCAGGCCGTCGATGAAGTGCCTGTCGTGCGAGACGAAGACCACAGTGCCGGGGAAGTTCTTGAGTGCCTCCAGGAGCACTTCCTTGCTGAACAGGTCGAGGTGGTTGGTGGGCTCGTCCATGAGGAGCAGGTTGGAGGGACGCAAAAGCAGCTTGGCGAGCGCCAGGCGATTTCTTTCACCCCCGGAGAGGACGCCCACTTTCTTGTGGATGTCGTCTCCGGAAAAGAGGAAGGCCCCCAGTATGTCGCGCAACTGCGGCACCATGTCGAAGGGAGCGTCCGCCAGGAGCTCCTCATAGGCGGTCCTCGATGAATCCAGTTCCTGCGCCTGGTCCTGGGCGAAGTAGTCCTTGATCACGTTGTGGCCGTCGCGCACGGTCCCCGCCGTGACGTCGCCGTTGGCGAGAACCCGCATCAGCGTGGATTTGCCGGCGCCGTTGTGGCCTACCAGTGCGACCCGCTCGCCGCTTTCCACGGTCAGGTCGATCCCGTCAAGAACCACGTTGGAGCCGTAAGCCTTCCTGACGGCCGAGAGCTCCATCACGGTCTTTCCGCTCTTGGGCGGTACCGGAAAGCTGAAGCGGATCTTCTTCCGCTCCGGCGGCACAACGATCCGCTCTATCTTCTCCAACTGCTTGATACGCGACTGCACCAGCGCCGCCTTGTCGGTCTTGTAGCGGAAGCGGGAGATGAAATCCTCGATCTTCTCCACTTCCTCGTCCTGGCGCCTCTTGGCATCCCTGAGCGCCGTCACCCGCTCTTCCCGCAGTGCCAGGTAGCGACTGTAGTTGCAGTGGTAATCGGAAATGGTGTGGTTCCAGACCTCGGCGATGCGCGAGCATACCTGGTCCAGGAAGAACCTGTCGTGGGAGACCAGCATGACCGAGTAGGGGTATCCCTGCAGGTAACCTTCGAGCCAGTTGCGCGCCTCGATGTCGAGGTGGTTGGTCGGCTCGTCCAGGAGGAGCACGTTGGGTTTTTTCAGAAGGAGCTTTGCCAGCGCGATGCGCATCTGCCACCCCCCGGAGAACTCGCCGCATTCCTTCTCCCAGTCGGCGGGTGAAAAGCCGAGGCCGGTCAGGACGTTCCCCACCTCGCTCTCCATCGAGTAGCCACCCTTGAGGCGGAACTCCTCCTGGAGATGACCGAAGCGGTCCAGGAGCTGGTCGTGTCCGGGAGCGTCGTGCGGCTCCTCTTCCAGACGCATGGTAAGCTGGGCGATTTCCCTCTCGATCTCCTGCAGTTCGGAGAGCGCGGTCATCACCTCGGCGAAGAGCGGCTGACCCTTCGCGACGATTCCGTCCTGCGGCAGATAGCCGACCGTGCCGCCGCGGGTGATCTGGATCTCGCCACTGGTGCTTTCCACCTCCCCGGCGATGATGCGCATGAGCGTCGATTTGCCGGCGCCGTTCTCCCCGACCAGACCAACACGCTCACCTTTTTTCAGATGCCAGCTGAGGTCGGTGAAAAGCGGCTTGCCCGCGAAATCCTTGGAGACTTTTTTCAGGTGCAGCATGATGGTTCTTCCTTTTAAGACCTTGAGAAGTGGGGTGAGGCCCGGACATTAACGGGACATTGTAGGGAAAGCGGCTGGGCTTTGTCAAACCTTCAGAAGGCGAAGGGACGGTCAAGGTCAAGGTAAGTCCCCCCTCAACCGCAATCTCAATCTCTCTCCAACATCCTTAGCGCTTGTCTCTGTCCTTGCCGGCGAGGTAATCGGCAAGGATGGTGCGGCTGTGCTCGTCGTCGTGGCAGTAGACGCAGAGGTTTTCCCAGTTGCTGCCGTCGGGAGGGTTGTAGTTGTGGTTGCCGTCCTTGTGGTGCACCGTCAGAAGATGCAGGTTGGAGAGCTCGAATTCACGGCCGCATTTGGCGCAGATCCAGCCGTGCAGCTTCAGCGAGCGCTCGCGGTAGTTGTCCGGACGTTGCTGTTCTCCCCTCATCTTGCGGACGATCTCGTCGATCTCCTCGGCGCTTTTGGGCGGCACGTTCTTCGGGCCGCGTGGGCGAAATGATGGCGACATGTCTTGCCTCCTGTTCTACCTGGTGCTGTTAGCAGCTCTCACCCGGCCTCCAGCCATCCTCTGTCGGAGAGGGCGAGGGTTATAAGGTTCCCTTAAGGCCTATGGCTTCCGCCTCGCTGCGCATCCCCTCGATGGTGTCGCCGATCAGATCGGTGAGCTCAACGCCGAGCATGGCAGCCCCTTTCTCAATCACGGAGCGGTCCGCACCCGCGGCGAAGGCCTTGTCCTTCCATTTCTTGGTTACGCTTTTCACCGGGAGATCGAGGATGCTCTTTGAGGGACGTACCAGCGCCGCTGCCGCCACCAGGCCGGTCAACTCGTCGATGGTATAGAGGGTCTTCTCCAGCCTCGTCATGGGCTCGACGCCGCTGCAGATGCCCCAGCCGTGCGAGACGACGGCACGGATGTAATCCTCCGGCCACCCGGCTTCCCTCAGGATCTCCGGTGCGCGCTGGCAGTGCTGGTCGGGGTAACGCTCGTAGTCTATGTCGTGCGCCAGGCCGATCACCCCCCACATTTCTTCGTCCTCACCGCATTTTCTCGCCAGGTGACGCATCACCGCTTCAACCGCAAGGGAATGCCTCCTCATCTGGTCGCTCGGAAGATGCTCTTTGATCAACTCCCAGGTCGCTTCCCTGGTAGGTTTGCTGGACATGTATAGTCGCCTCCTTAATAGAATCAGGTTGAGGTTGAGGTTGAGGTTGAGATAAAGATAAAGATAAAGATAAAGATAAAGATAAAGATAAAGATAAAGATAAAGGCGCTTTACTCTCTTTTCAGCTGTTGCGGACTCTTTGCACTTCCATCTGGTTATTCCTTCGGCTCAAGCCTCTTGATCTTCGGCTCGTGACCTTTCCTGTACACCATCAGGGTCCTCTTGAAGGTGATCACGATTTTCCCCTCCTGGGTGAACCCGGTGGTCTTCACCGTCACTATCCCTATATTGGGACGCGATTTCGAATCCCTTTTGGAAAGCACTTCCGACTGAGAATACAACGTGTCCCCCTCGAAGAGCGGGTAGGGGAGCGTCACCTCGTCCCACCCGAGATTCGCGAAGACGTTTTGCGAGACGTCGGTCACGCTTTGCCCGGTAACGATGGCGAGGGTGAGGGTGGAATCCACCAGAGGCTTGCCGAACTCCGTCTGTGACGAGTAGTGATGGTCGAAGTGGACCGGCGCCGTGTTCTGGGTGAGCAGCGTGAACCAGATGTTGTCGTTTGTGGTTATGGTCCGCCCTAACGGATGCGGGTAGATGTCGCCGATCTCGAAATCGTCAAAGAACCTGCCACGCCACCCTTCTTTGATTGCCATGTTCCCCTCCTTCTCATTTGAGATTGCGTCTGACCATGCTGGAGCACTGATCGCTTTTACGGTGCCAACGATGACAAATTCCACCTGCCTTTTTAATCGTTGGTTGCACTAGCGACCGCGGCCTGCGACCTCACGTAGAGCACCAGGCCAAGCAGCGAAAGTGTTATGCCGATGAAGCCTGCTGCGCCGGGCCAGGCTCCGCCCAAAAAGACGATCTCGCCCATCAGTGAAAAGATCACTTCGGTGGATTGGGTGGCGTCGACGGCCGACAGTTCCAAAGGGGTCCTGGCCATGTGGCGTGCCTTGAAGAACAACGTGGTGGCGATGACCCCGGAAAAAATGGCGACTATGGCGGTGTTGACCAACTGACCGCTTGTGGGCGCAGAAGGATGCAGGAACAGTGTCAGCACTATCCAGAAGGGGAGGGATCCGAGCACCATGATCAAGACACGACCGATGCTGTCGTCAAGGACGGGGCTGTCGATGCTCGGTATGATCCCCTTGTGACCGTGGCGGGCTTCCCAGATCAACTGGTTTCCCATCGGATAAGCGAAGGCGGCTGCCAGCACCGGGAGGATGCCAAGCAAGGTTTCCTGCACGGACGCCGCAGCTGCCTGCTCGCAAGTGACCAGCACGATGCCGATGAAAATCAGGACTGTGAAAAGCACTCCTTTCACCGGCACCCTTTTCCCGAATAAAAGTAGCACAATCGGGGTGGCGAGTATGGTCGATTGCCAGGTGGTTGCGACGACCCATCCTGGTGCGAAGGACGAACTGAAGGTAAGGAGGGAATAGAACAAACCGAAGCCGGTGCTGCCGGCGATGGTCCAGAAACACCAATTCTTCAGGTAGGCGGCAAACACCTCTTTTAGCAATCGCGTCTTGCCGATCAAGATCAGCCACAAGCTCAGCATGAAGAACATGTAGCCGTAACGAAGGCTTGCAGTCCACAGCCAGTGGCCGCCCTGCAGGCTCATGGCGCGATTGAGGACGAACGTGCTGCTAAAGAAGAGGGCGGAGAAGATGCCGATGATTGCCAGTCGTGTCATTTAACCCTTGGAACAGCACAAGATGTTTGCGGAATCGGTCTGCGACCCGGTAACCCTCTGTAACTGAAATCGCAGGCCAGGTAAAGCAAAAAGAGGGCATTGGTTATTTTCCGCTAATGCAATAACCTTTCCCATTGGCAGTGACAAGTCGGCATGCAGATGCCCCAGATAATTCACGGGGTGCTGTGACAGCGCTGAAAGCTCCGCAAATCAAGCACTGGCAGGGAAATGGTCGCCGCCATTCTGCGTTGACAATAGTTGTCTATAGTGATACTTTCCGACACGTTCAACGCTGTATAACCTACGCCCGGAAAGGTTCATCACGTGCATTTCTATTATATTTTCCGTGCTTCATTCTCGAAGATACTAGCTGTAGTGCTCCTCATCGCGCTCATTCTCCCAGCGCCCGCCTTTTCGCTTGATTCCGAAGATTCTCAGATTTTCATATCCGGGTTCAATGCCTATCAGAAAAAGGACTATAAGTCAGCCATTGAGAATATGTCGGGTCTTCTGAAGAAGTACCCCGAAACTCCTCTCAAGGATATGGCCATCTTTTGGCTGGCCAGGGCCAATTACAAAGCCGGGCAGCAGCAGGAAGCTGCAAAGTACATGGCACAGTTCCTTCGGGAGTACCCGGAAAGCCCTCTGAAGGCGACAGTCGAGGACGGTCTCCTCGCTTTGGCTGAAAGGTATGAAAAGGGTCAGCCCCTCGATGTAGCGCCGAAGGGAGTTGCCAAATCGCCTGCTGACACTGCCGCAGATAAGGCTGCCGCAGATAAGGCTGCCGCAGATAAGGCTGCCGCAGATAAGGCTGCCGC
>CAZFMI010000088.1:0-12145 GCA_964519915.1 uncultured Geomonas sp. | reverse complement strand
GGATCGGTCCCGACCGGGGGCCGACGCACGCAAGGCGCTCCTCCCTCAATCTTTTCCTGCCGGTTCGTATTCGGTTGCAAAGAGCTGTGCTGCGGAGTTCCGTTTTATAGCAAAGCGAACCCCCACCGTCAACAACTTAATGAATAAAATTCTCTAACCGGACGCGCCCTGCCCGAACCGCCACAGCCAGGGGACGATCCGCATGCTCCGGATTGACATGAGGCCGGGCTAGGTAAGGTTGCAGCCCGCTAGTTCTGGGGAGGAGGAAAGGCGGTATCGGAATATCAACTGATTGCAGGAGATGGGCACTAGGTAAAGATACTAGGCTGACAAATGCCGATGTCAAACGAGAAAAAGCGCAACTCCTTCCGCCAACCGGGCAACAACAGAACAGGGGCAGGCGCTACACTCGCACTCCGATGAATAATCCCTGGCAGCCTTACCCCTTGGTGTAGAGAACAGCTACAGCACGGGCCTGAACCTCGCCCACCGAAACGTAACCGTGCTGCTCGGACGACTCGTAATAAATGCTGTCACCCGGATAGAGCCTCATCACCTCGTCTGCATAATGAAACTCGAGCTCGCCATCCAGCAGATAAAGGAACTCCACCCCTTCATGGCTGTAAAAGAGACTGTCGTCCCAGGCGCGCTGCTCGAACTCGATCAGGAACGGCTCCACCTTCTTCTGGCGCATGCCGGGTGCCAGCGGTTTATACATATAACCATGCTGCACCGTATCCTTGCCTGGGCGGCGCTGAGTTCCGACCGACTGCTCTCCGCGGGTCAGCATGAACTTCTGGCGATCGCCGGCTTCTTCAAAGAAGTAATGAATGCCGACCTTGAGCCCCTTGGCTATCTTCAGTAGAGTCGCAATGGGTGGTGTCACCTGATCATTTTCGATCTGCGACAGGAGCGGCTTGGAGAGCCCGGTCATGTCGGCAAGGGCCTGGAGCGTCAGCCGCTGTTCCTGGCGCAATCCACGCACCTTCTCACCGAGCTTCATCTCTTTGATTTCTTGCTTGATCTTTTCTTGCACGCGAGTCCCCCCCCCTTTTGAACCTCATGAGTATATATGCAAAACCCCATCTCCAGTCAAGGGGTATTTGCATACTTCCCCACCCCCGCAAACGGCCGAAGGGGTTGACATCAATCCTTTTTTTGGTTAGCCTTTACCCTTCCTGCTCAGCGCGCCATCCCAAGGAGCGACAAATGAAAAGCATCAGACTCCTCGTTGCCTGCCTTATCGTCTCCACCTTAATGCTTGCCTGCCAGAAAGAAGAAGAGGCCACCCTGTACGAATCGGGGCGCAAGGAAAGCGTTCCGCCCCCGGTCCAGGAGGTCCCTAAGGATCTGCTTGCCACCCAGCAGGCCTTCACCAATTTGGTGAAAAGCGTCACTCCCTCCGTGGTGAACATCTCCACCATCGGCAAGAAAAAGCTGGTACGCCCCTTTTTCGAGTCTTCACCGTTTTTCGACGAGTTCTTCGGG
Organism: uncultured Geomonas sp.; assembly: GCA_964519915.1. Lineage (GTDB taxonomy): Bacteria > Desulfobacterota > Desulfuromonadia > Geobacterales > Geobacteraceae > Geomonas. Next base: position 10,657 of record CAZFMI010000088.1, on the reverse strand, counting down.
GAGAGCGTGCGTCCCCAGTACCGCAGGGAACACAGCCTCGGCTCCGGGTTCATACTCAACAAGGACGGCTTCATAGTCACCAACGACCACGTCGTCAGGGACGCGGAGACCATCCAGGTAAAACTGTCCAACGAGAGCGTCTATACCGGCAAGGTGATCGGCTCCGATCCCAAGACGGACATCGCCGTTATAAAGATAGACGCAAAAGAACCGCTCCCCGCAGCCGTCCTCGGGGACTCGAACAAACTGCAGGTCGGGCAGTGGGCCATAGCGATCGGCAACCCCTTCGGCCTGGACCGGACCGTTACCGTAGGCGTGGTATCCGCAACCGGCAGGTCCAACATGGGGATAGAGACCTATGAGGATTTCATACAGACCGACGCCTCGATCAACCCCGGGAACTCCGGGGGGCCCCTATTGAACATCTATGGCGAGGTGATCGGGATAAACACCGCCATCGTGGCCGCAGGGCAGGGGATCGGCTTTGCCATCCCGGTCAACATGGCGAAGCAGGTGGTAACCCAGTTGATCAGCAAGGGTAACGTGAGCCGCGGTTGGCTCGGCGTGTCGATCCAGTCGGTCACCGAGGAGATGGCGAACTCTTTCGGGCTCCCCAAGGCCCAGGGCGCACTGGTAAACGACGTGGTCCCCGGCGGCCCCGCAGCCCAGGCCGGCATCATGCAGGGGGACGTCATCACCGGTTTTGCCGGCAGCGCCGTAAAGGACGTGCGCCAGCTGCAGCGCCTGGTGGGTGAGACCCCGATAGGGAAGAAGGTCGAGGTTGAACTGTTCCGCGACGGCAAAAAGCTGAAGGTCTTCGTCACCACCACCCCCGCGGAGAGCGCACAGGCCCAGCAAAGGCCTTCCGAGCGGGAGGCGGGTCTTTTGGGCCTCTCGGTCGAGGAGTTGGGGGCCGAGATGCGCTCCCGGGGTGTATCCGGCGTAGTGGTGAGCGACCTGGAGCCGGGCGGGATCGCCGAAGAGAGCGGCATCCAGCGCGGTGACGTGATAGTCTCCGTGAACCGCAGAAAGGTAAGCAACCTCGCCGAGTACCAGAGGGCAATGAAAGACGCGAGCAAGAGGGGAGCCGTGGCGCTCCTGGTCAAGAGGGGAAGTGCCAGCATTTATTTCGCCCTAAAATTAAGATAGAATCTTGCACAGGAAATGCGTATAGTGTCCCCTGACATTTACCAGGCGGGAGAGATCCATGAGTCTCATAGAAAACCGGGATCAGGCCAGAAGGCTTGCCAGGGCCATCGTTTCGGACGTGGCCCTCTACAACCGTGAGAAGGTGGAGCAGGGGATCAAGGACGACAACATCTTCGAAATTCTGCAGGACCAGCTGACCGAGGGGAGAGAGCACTTCGTTTCCCGGGTGAGCAAGGAGCTCGCCGAATCAAACATCTTCGACATAGCGGTGGTCGACGTGCTGATCAAGCGGGCAGGAAAGATCGAATCGAGCATCTGGTAGGCAGTAGCAACTTTTCAGCACACATCAAGACCGGGCGCGCTTCCATTCGAAACGCGCCCGCGCTTTTTTTAACGGGAGGGCTGGGCCCTCCCCGGGAGAACGAAATTACATGCAACCGATCGAACTCACCTTCCCCAGCGACTCCGAACCAGAACGGCTGGACAGCTTCATCTCCCGCAGCGTCCCCGAGCTCACCCGTTCTGCCGCCCTGAGGCTCATCGAGACCGGCTTCGCCACGGTGAACGGGCAGAAGCAAAAGCCCGCCCTTAAACTAAAGGGAGGGGAGCTCGTCCAGGTAGTGGTGCCGCCGCCGGTGCCGGCGGAGCCCCAGCCCGAGGAGATCCCCATCGAGATCCTCTACGAGGACTGCGAAGTCGTGGTGGTGAACAAGGGGGCAGGCATGGTCGTGCACCCCGGCGCCGGCAACCCTGAAGGAACGCTGGTCAACGCCCTGCTCGCCCACTGCAAGGATCTCTCCGGGATCGGAGGGGAACTGCGCCCCGGTATCGTGCACCGCATCGACAAGGACACCTCCGGAACCCTGGTGGTTGCGAAGAGCGACCGGGCCCACAACGCCCTGGCCGAGCAGTTCAAGGAGCACACCATCAAGCGGGTCTACCTGGCACTGGTCTACGGCAGCCCGAAGGAAGACAAGGGACGCATCGCGTCGATTATCGGGCGCCATCCCGTGGAGCGCAAGAAGATGTCCGGCAAGGCACGTCACGGCAAGGAGGCCGTCACTCACTGGCGGGTGGTCGCGCGCTACCCCGGCGTCACGCTGGTGCGGCTCAGGCTCGAGACCGGACGCACCCACCAGATCAGGGTGCACCTCTCCGAAGCCGGGCACCCGCTGCTTGCCGACGAGGTGTATGGCGGGGGGAGTCGGCTGCCGCAGTTGAAGGACCCCGTCCTCAAGCAGATGATCAAGGCGATGGGGCGGCAGGCGCTGCACGCGAAGACCCTCGGTTTCCTGCACCCGGTCTCCAAGCAGTACCTGGAGTTCGACACCGAACTCCCCCCTGACATGGCGGGAATCATCGCCTATCTGGAAGAGCAAAACCGGGAATAGGGGACACCCCCACCCCCCAGTCCCTATAAATAAATAAGAGGTGTCGTCCATGGAAATGCAGAAAGCAGGAAAGATCCAGTACCTGAAGCCCGGGCTCGGCAGCAGGGGGGCCGTCGCCGGCTTCTCCACACGTCACGAGGGCGTTTCCCGCCCCCCCTACAACTCGCTGAACCTGGGGAGCAACACCCTCGACTCCTCGCACAACGTGGAGGGGAACAGAAGCCTTTTGGCCCGCAGCCTCGGCGCCACGCTGGACCGATTCCTCACGGTGAACCAGGTGCACGGCACGGACCTGCTGGTAATCGACGCACCCAACCAGGAGCTGTCACACTTTCTGAAACTGGAGTGCGACGGCATCGTCACCAACCAGCCCGGGATCATGATCGCCGTCTGCATCGCCGACTGCGTCCCGGTCTTGTTGCACGACCCGGTCAAGCGCGTGGTGGCCGCCCTGCACGCCGGATGGCAGGGGACCGTCGGCAACATCGCGGGCAAAGGGGTCGAGGCGATGGTCAGCCTCTTTGGCTGCAACCGCAAGGACATCGAGGCAGCCATCGGCCCGCACATCGCCGGGTGCTGCTACGAGGTGGACCGGCCGGTGCGGGACGCGTTCAAGAAGACCGGTGCCGCCTGGGATCTGATCGCAAAGGAACAGGGCGAGGACAAATGGCTCCTCGACCTGGGCGCTGCCAACCGCTACCTGCTCACCGACGCGGGGGTCCCCGCCGCCCAGATCCAGACCAGCGAGTTCTGCGTCAGCTGCAACCAGGAACTTTTCTTCTCCTACCGCCGCGACGGAGGCGATACCGGGAGGCAGGCAGGGTTCATCATGCTGGAGGATCAGCAATAAGCTGTGGCGCTTCGGGTAAGGTTCTGATATAAGACGTCGAGCAGTTAGAATTCGTTTACAGGAGGCGTCAACCACATGCGGACCTTTTTCAAGCTGGCCCTGCTGACCGCGGCCATCTGCAGCACGTTCGGCTGCGCGCACAACTACTACAACATCCCCCAGGAGGCGCTGGAGAAAAGGGTGAAGACCATCGGGGTCGCACCCATCTTCACCGATGCCGATTCCGACATCAAGCACCCGGAAAAAGCAGCCATCCTCTCGCTGGTGCGTACCTACAGCGCCAGAAGCGAGAAGGAGCTGATCGCAAGACTCAGGGGAACCGGCATCTTCTACGCGGTGCGACAGGTCGAGGGGGACCCGGAAAGGCTCTTCTCGAACCTCGCCTGGAACAAGGAGCGCCGCGACGACGCCGGCATCATCTACAACAAGTACTTCTACAAGAAGGAAGAGCTGAAGCAGCTCCTAACCGACAACGGGCTGGACGCCATCCTGTTCGTGACGGTGAGCGGTCTCACCAGACCGGGCAAGGTCTTCTCGAGCAACTACCTCTCCTACCTGGAGACGGACTTCAACTACCTGGTGATGACGGCCCAGATGCTGGACCGCGAGGGGAACACCATCTGGGAATACCCCAACTTCAGGCGGAGTAACCTTTCGTTCCCGCTGTTCTTCCCGCTGCAGTACCCCGATTTCGACGAGGCGGCCGCCAACCTGAGCGAAAAGGTGGACGTAAAATTCAAGACCGTGGCGGGCGTCAACCGCGCCTTTGCCAAGACAGAGCCCTCCTCCGTTGCCAACGGGCCTGAGGTGTCCACCGTGTATGCGAAGCAGTTCGACGAGATGCTCGCCCTGCTGAAGACCTACAAGCCGCTTTTCGGCTCCAAGGAGAAGGAGAAGGAGAAGGAGATACCTGCTCCGGTCACGGCGCCTTCTTACCCGGCTCCAGCCAAGGCTCCGGCGGCCGGGACGCCGGTTCAGGCGCCGCCTGTGGGGGCGCCCGCTTTGCCGGCAGCGCCGGCGCCGGCTGCGCCCCAAAAGGCAGCGCCGACCCAGCTCGCCCCGGGCGAGATCGTCCCCGAAGAGCCGCCCGCGAGGCAATAAAAAAGGCGGCGCCTGAGAGATACCTCACGGCGCCGCCTTTTTTTCGTTTCGCTGCCCGACCCGCGTCAGGGGGCAACCGTCAAAGCTCTTCGAAATCTTCCGTGTCGTCGGATTCCGGCTCCGGATCTGAGTCCGCTTCCTCCTCGTCCTCGTAATCCTCGTCGTTCACCCGTTCCAGAAAATCCTTGTTGCTCTCGATCAGCCTGCGGATCTCGTTGGCCAGTTCGTCCAGATCGTCATGTTCCAGGGTCACCCTTCGCCCCCCTTACGCGCCAGTGCCCTTCGGTACAGCTCCAGGTACTTGTGCACCGAGTTCTGCCAGGAGTAGTCGCTGCTCATGCCGCGGCGCATCAGCTTTTTCCAGAAAACCTTGTCCTGGTATGCGGTCATGGCCCGGGTCATCGCATCCCAGAGGGCGTCAGGGGTGTACTCCTCGAAGACGAACCCGTTGGGCGTCTTGTCGTTGTCGAGCGGATCGAAGACGCTGTCCGCGAGCCCCCCGGTCCTGCGCACCACCGGCACCGTCCCGTAGCGCATGGCGATCAGCTGCCCCAGCCCGCACGGCTCGAAGAAAGACGGCATCAGGAACATGTCGCTGCCGGCGTATATTTTCGGTGCCAGCGCATGGTCAAAGCCGCTGGTGAAGGCTATGTTGCGTGCGCCGGCGGCCTTGATGTCGTTGAACGCCTTCAGGTAGCGTTCCTCGCCGTTGCCGAGCAGGACCATCTGCAGCGGGGCCTTTGCCATCATGGGAAGCAGTTCGGCGATCAGATCGAAACCCTTCTGGGCCACCATGCGCGACACCATGCCGAACAGGGGGATCTCCGGCGCGCTGGCAAGCCCCATGAGCCTTTGCAGCCCGATCTTGTCGACCATCTTTCCGGAGAGGGAGGCATGGCTGTAGTTCTTCATGATCTCCTTGTCTACGGCCGGGTTCCACTCCTCGTAGTCGAGGCCGTTCAGGATCCCGACCAGGTCGTCCTTTCTGGTCTGCAGCACGCCATGCAGGCCGCACCCCATCTCCGGAGTCCGGATCTCCCGGCAGTACGCCTCGGAGACGGTGGTCACCAGATCGGCGTTCAGTATCCCCCCCTTGAGGAGGTTCACCTTGCCGTAGAACTCGAGGCCGTCGATGGTGAAGCACTCCCTGGAAAGCCCCATGGAGCCGAGCTCCTCCTTGGGGAAAAGTCCCTGATAGGCAAGGTTGTGGATGGTGAAGATCACGCCGGTCTTCGCGAAAAAGGGATCGTTCTTCCTCTCGTGCTTCAGGTAGTGCGGGATCAGCGCCGTCTGCCAGTCGTGGCAGTGGATGATGTCGGGACGAAAATCCATCTTCTTGAGAAGTTCGAGCACGCAACGGCAGAAGAACGAGAAACGCTGGGCGTTATCGGGATAGTCGCCGCTGGGGGTGCCGTAGAGCTCCTCGCGGGCGAAGTACTCCTTGTTCTCTATGAGGTAGACCGGTATCTCGCCCAGCGAAGCCTGGCGCAGGAATCCCTTCTTCTCGACTCCGTCGACCATCACCGAGGCGCTCTTGCGCCCCTTGCGGACCGCCATGCCCCCCTTCTCCACGACCGAGTAAAAGGGGATCATGATGCGGACGTCATGACCGAGGGCCCTGAGCGTCTTGGGGAGTGCGCCGGCCACATCCGCAAGACCGCCGGTCTTGGCAAAGGGGGTGACCTCGGACGCTACAAACAAAATCTTCATGTAAAACCTCTAACACCTCAAAATTATAAGGTTATTTTAGATTAGAACGGCAATTTGGTAAAGGCTTTTCCTGCCACCCTTCTTTTTCCTTTATTATCAGCCGTCCATGAGACCGCCGACGCCCCCCGGGCGGGAGGGGCCCGCAGCCTCCCGCTCCCTTTCCTCCCCCGGATCCAGGCCAAGGTCGGGGCCCGCGTAGGAGAGCACCAGCGCCGCGTCAGCGGGCCAGCGCCCCAACTGCAATCCGCCTCGGGCGAAGGTAAGGTAGCTCATCACCTGGTCGCCTGCTGCGACCCCCAAGGCCGAGATCGGCACCCGGGCCTCGGCGATCCTGCCGACGCAGTATCGGCTCGAGCTCCCGCAGCCATGCCATTTCCCGTCCCTTTTCACCTTGAGTTCGCGCTCCCCCTCGCCCAACACCATTTCCACCCTGAACTCCATGCCGTGGATCAGGTGCAGGCAGAGCGTATCGCCCTCAAGCAGCGTCTTCTCCAGCGGCTGCACCCCGTCGATGCGGAAGTAGAAGTAGTCGAGATCAAAGCCGTAGAAGAAGGACTGCAGCAGGCTCTCTGCCGCGTGCATCGCCGAGGATTGCTTGGTCAGGTCGTAGAGCCCGGCGTAGAGCCACTCGAAGAAATCGGTCACGGCGCCGGTTATGGCCGGGGTCATCACCGCCGCCGGAGCCCTGACGAAGCCGGGCGGGAGCTGCTTCTTGATCGGCTGCTGCAACTCGTTGGGAACCTGCAGGGCCAGCAACTGGTAGACGTTCATCAGATGGCTTCGGAACAAGAGATCGAAGCTTCCCGAGTGGGGAGAGAAGTGGTCGTCGCCGTACCACCAGAACCAGTCGCTCCCCTGGGCTGCGTAAAGGGCCATGCAGGCCCGGCGGGCGGCCTCGTCGCTGCTTTTGCCCCCGGAAAGGAGGCTCGCCACCTCGGGGTTCCCCTGCACCGCCGCGGCCCGCGCCTTGGCCATGTACTCCCAGCCGAGGTTCTCCTCCGGCTGCCCGATCCAGACGCCGTAATTCGCGTTGATCCAGGAACCCGGGTGGACATGCCCCAGGACCCGCCGCTCGGGGACCCGTTCCAGCACCTCGGAGAAGGTCGCCGGTTTTACCCCGGGGGTGCGCGCCAGGGCGGCGTAGAGCCTGGAGAGGAAGGGAAGCCCGTTTTCCTGGTAGTACTCCCAGGCGTTCTCGCCGTCCAGGATCACCGGGACCACGCTCGCCTGCCGGTCGCGCTGCCTGACCTCCTTCACCCTTCCCACGAAGTCGTGCACCGCCTTGTCCGTTTCCCACTGCGAATAGGTGAAGCCGATCAGGTCGGAAAGCCCCTGGTCACGGAAAAACAGCCCGATGTCGCGCCCGTCCTGTTGAAAGGAGTAAGGGTGGTACAGCGCCTCACGGTCCCGCCCCAGCCCCCCCGGCAGTGTCTGCGCCAGCACCCATTCGTCGGAGGCGGTCCAGCGCAGCCCCGTCTGCGCCATTATCGAGAGCACCTCGTCGCTCACCGAGCCTTCCGAGGGCCAGATCCCGTTGGGGCGGAACCCGAAGAGCTTTTCGAAGCTGGCAATGCCGTGGGCCAGTTGCCCCCTGGCATCTTCCGGGTAGCGATAGGGGATGCTCGGGAGGTTCGCCTTGGGAAGCGCGACCTGTGCGATCCGGGAGTCGCAAAGAAGAGGCAGGATGGGGTGGAAATAGGGGGTGACCGAGAGCTCGACCTTCCCCTCCTCGTGGAGCCGCTTGTACAGAGGGAGGATCTTCGCGATAAGCTCGCGCTGCGTCTGAAGGAGCAGCTGCTTGTCGGCCGCGTCGAAATGCCTCCCCTTGCGGATCAGCTCCCTGAAGACGGGGAAGTGCCGCCTGGCCGCCTCGCCGGTCCAGGCGAGGTAGAACCAGACCTGCAGGTCCAAAAGATCCTGGTCGGAAAAGGAGGAGAGGCGCGCGGCTGCGCCCCCCGCGGCACCTTCGCCCGCCAGCGCGTAAAGCTCCCGGTAGCGCGGGTACGGCTCTATCATGCGCTGCCGGTTGGCGGAAAAAAAGTTCTCCAGGATGAAGAGCCGGTCGGCCTCGTCCAGTTCACCCGGCGGCATGCGCATCCGCGTGAGGTAGGGGTCGACCGCCGTACCTGAGGCATAGTCCAGGATCTGCTCCAAAAGCGACGGGACCAGGTTGAACACGACCCTAGCACCGGGGGTGGCATCCACGATGGCCGGCATGTCGTAGTAATCCTTCACCGCATGCAGGTAGGCCCAGGGGAGCACGTATTCCCCCCGGACCGGGTCCTTGTAGAAAGGCTGGTGCATGTGCCAGAGAAACGACACGTACAGTGGCTCGCTCATCATCACCCCTTTATGGCGCAAGCCTGATACTTGCCACCGCCGGCATACCCGCCTCCGCCTTACTGCCCCAGTTCCTTCTTCCAGCTGTCGACCTTCCGCATGTAGTCGTCAAGGAGCTTTTCCGCCCTCTTATGTTCCTTCGCCTCGGCCACCACGTGGATCACCGGCTGGTACTGGTCCGGCAACACCAGCACCCAGTCGTGCCCGAAGGAGACCTTGATGCCGTCGATGAAGCTCGCCTCCTTGTCCAGGCTGTCCTCGCTCATCTTGCGCATGACCCCCCCCTTCTTTTCCCAGACGCAGGGGACCCTCCCCTGCAGGAAGGCGCTGCGCGGCACCTCCTTCAGCACGCGGGAGAGCGGCGGCACCCCCGCCGAGGCCGAGAGCTCGATGGTCTTGGCGATGGTGAACATGCCGTCGAAGGCGGCCTGGAACTTCGGGAAGGCGAAGCGCCCCCCCATGGAGCCGGCCATCACCACCTCGGGTGATATGGCAGCCTCGATCATGGAGCGCTCCATGCTCTTGGTGCGGCGCACGGAACAGCCGTTTTCCTGGGCCAGCTGCTCGATGATGGAAGGGGCCGAGACCGGGACGGCGAAGGCGCCCCGGGCGCCGCTTTTCAGCATGAGCGCGGTCATGAGCGGCAGGAGCTCCTCGTGGGGATAGATCTTTCCCGTCTCGTCCACCAGCACCATTTCCTCGGCGGCCGGGTCGAGCCAGAAACCGGCCCTCGCCTCCAGGGTGACCACGATCTTGGAGAGCTGCTGCAGGCTGTTGGGCTTCTCGTCAACCGTCTTCGGGCCGCGCTGTTCGTCCAGGTAGGTGTTGAGCCCGATCACCTCGCAACCGAGGTCGTTCAGGATCTGCGGCAGGATCTGGCCGGCAGGGGAGTGGTTGAAGTCGATCACCACCTTCGCGCCGGCGCTTCGGATCAGCTGCTGGTCCAGCCCCCGGAAGAACCCCTCGCGGTAGAAATCCATCACCTGCGGGAGCTCCGTGATCCCCCCCGGCTCCATGTGGTGCGCGCGCCTGAAGTTCTCCTTGTAGAAGATCCGCTCCACGTTCTTCCCCATGGAGGAGGAGAAGTCGAGGCCGTCGGCATCGAGAAAGACAATCTCCGTGGTCGCCGGGTCCTCCATGGACTGGCGGAAATGCACCCCGCCGACCTCCCCGAAGGTGCGCAGCTTGTAGCGCAGGATCGGGAGCGACACCATCCTGATGTCCCGCACGTTGACGCCGGCGGAGAGTATCCCCCCCAGGAAGCTTCTTTTGAGCATGCGCGAGGAGAGCGTCGCGTCGCGCCCGACCAGGACGTGGCTTCCCTTGGGGAGCGAGGTGCCGTAGGCGCAGCCGAGCTTGGCAACGAACTCCGGGGTGAGCTCGATATTGGTGAGCCCCTTGATCATCTCCCCCTCGAAAAGCGACTTTTTCCAGCGCTCTCCCCAGATCAGGTTGCCGGTGACCGTCGATCCGCCCTCTATGACCTTCCGGGGCCAGATCTTGACGTCCCTCTTGATGTAGCTCTCCTCGCCTATCGAGGTGTCGTCCGCGACGACCCCCCCCTCCTCCATGATGGTCGCGGGGCCGACGCTCACGTTGTTGCATATGACGCAGTCGTTGATCTTCGTCCCCTTCTTGATGTAGGCGTTGTCCCAGATCACCGCCCTCGAGAGCTTCACACCCGGTTCGATGGTGCAGTTGCGGCCGATCACGCTGTCCTTGATCTCGGCCCCCCCCTTCACCTGCGAGTTGTCCCCGACCACCACGGTCCCCTCGACGACGGTCCCCTCCCCCAGACGCACGTCCAGACCCACGCGCAGGTCCACTCCGGCCATCTCCCTGCGGGGCTCATCTATCTTCACGCTCACCTTCCCCTTCAGGATGTCGTGGTGCGCCTCGCGGTAGGAATCCGTGTTGCCGATGTCGCGCCAGTACCCCTTGACGGGAAAGCCGAAGAGCTGGGATTTCTTCTTGAGCAGCAGCGGAAAGAGGTCCTGGGAGAAGTCGAAGTTTTCCCCTTCCGGTATGTACTTGAAGATCTCGGGCTCCAGGACGTAGATGCCGGTGTTGATGGTGTCCGAGATCACCTCCCCCCACCCCGGCTTCTCCAGGAACT
>CAZFMI010000087.1:0-12684 GCA_964519915.1 uncultured Geomonas sp. | reverse complement strand
TGGGTTGCGCCAAGTGCCACCTGCCGCAGCTTGCCGACGCCGAGGACTCGGTGGCCCAGGAACTGGTGAACACCCTCTACAGCTGGAGCGACGCCAGGAAGAAAAAGGACAAGGAAACCGCGAAGAAGATGGAGGAGAAGCTGAAGAGCGTCTCCATCAACTGCCTCATCTGCCACAACCGAAACGCCATCACCCACAAGTGGCAGGACGGCTACCCAAAGGCGGGGGTGGTGTACGGCTCGAAGACGGGGGAGCACCCTTCGGACAAGTTCCCGAAGATGTCCGAGAGCCCGATCATGGGGGACGCCATCCAGTGCGGCCAGTGCCACGGCATGGGGCCGAACCTGGAGCTGGACGAGCCGACCCAGTGCTGCACCTCGTACGGGAGCTACCTCTGGTCCTACAAGGCCGAGGTCGGGCAGGAGAACTGCCAGGACTGCCACATGAAAAACAGCAAGCTCGGGCATAACATCCAGGGGTACCGCGACCCTGCCATGACGGACAAGGCGGTGGAGTTCCACGCCGAGGCGTTCGGCTACCACTGGCGCGACGGCGCAACCGTCAGGCCGAAGGCCGTGGTCAAGGTCGAGATGCTGAACAAGGCGGGGCACTCCATACCCGATGGCTGACCGACCCCCAACCGACTGGTTCTGTCGGTAATAGCGAAGACGAAAGACGGCAAGGAAGTGTTCAACCAGGAGAAGATCTACATGCCGGTGCCGCAGCAGCTCGCGCGCGGCGACCGCATGGGGCGCGGCCCCTACGAGAAGAGCGGGCTCATCGAGGACACGGGGCTTCCGCCGGGCAAGCAGGTGAAGGAGCGTTTCGACATCTTCTACCCGCTGGAGGAGGTCGAGGCCGACGGCAAGACGGTGGAGAAACCGTCCGCCTACGACCTGGACATCGAAGTGAAGCTTAGCTATCTCCCGTTCGGCACCCCCAACAGCGACCCCTTCGTCTGGAAGGAGTTCAACAAGACGGTGAGCATCAGCAAGATCGGCAAGTAGACAACCACGAGCTTCCCGGCACCGCCACTTGGTGCGATTGGCCGGCGCCCTGCGCGCCGGCCTTTTTTTTTCACGTTGTTCATGAAACGCTTTGGAGAATCGCGCCAACTTTACTATAATGCGTGCCAACCATTCCCCAGAACCGGCAAGGCTGCATGACACCTTCGAAGAACCAGATAACCCCGGCAGGTCGGACCGCGTTTTTCGCGGGCCTCAGGGGCCTTCCGATCGCGCTTTTCGCCCTCTGCGCAGTGGCGGGGTGCGCTCCCCGCGGCGCCACGGTCAGCCAGTGCGTGGTCTGCCATCCAAAAATAGAGAAGGTCTCGGACAGCCACCCGGACTGCGTCTCCTGCCACGGCGGCAACCCCCTGGCCAGGGACAAGGGCGCTTCCCACCTCTCCATGTACGGCCCCAGGAACCCGGCCGCACCCGAACACTGGGACAAGAGCTGCGGGAGCTGTCACCTCTACCAGCTGGAGCGGGTCGGCTCGAACCTCATGTACACGGCGACCGGGATGATCAAGAACAGCCAGCTCACCTGGGAGGGGCCGGAAAATGAGCTCTACGGCAGCAGGGGAGGGGAGATCTTCGACCCGGCGGGAAAGCCGCGACAGTTGAAGCCGGTGGCGGAACTGGACCACCTCTCGGGGGAGCTGTACCGCAAGTTCTGTTCGCAGTGCCATGTCGCAACGGAGAGCGGGGGGGTATACGGCGCGAGCCACGGCTCCGGCTGCGCCGCCTGCCATTTCCCCTACAACGACCGGGCCGCCTATGAGGGAGGGGACAGCACGGTGCGGGGGAAGGCTCCCTACGCCGCCAGCCACGCCATGGAGAAGCTCCCGGGCAACGACGTCTGCTCTCGCTGCCACAACCGCAGCGGCCGGATAGCCCTCTCCTACCAGGGGCTCCACGACGGGAACAACTCGATGGTGCCGACCAGCAACGGCCAGCCCGGCCCGGTGATGACAAGCGGTGCGCGCAACCTCACCCGCATCGCCTCCGACGTCCACTTCGCCGCCGGCATGGACTGCATCGACTGCCACACCTCGCGCGACACCATGGGGGACGGGTACGGCTACGAGAACATGTACCTGCAGACCGAGGTGAGCTGCGAGGACTGCCATGGCGGCGACAGGGCGCCGCGCTACCGGGAGATAACGGGAGAGAACGACGAAGCGGTCAGGGAATCGCGGGGGTACCGGATGCAGATGCGCCCCGGGATGAAGATGGTGCTCACCGCCAAGGGGCGCAAGTATTCCAACGTCTTTTACCGCGACGGCGCTGTGTACGTGCTCGGCAAGCGAAGCGGCAAGCTCTTCAAGAGCAAGGTGATCACAGGGAGCGCGGAGCACACGGTGGCCGGCCACGGCCGGATGGAATGCTACACCTGCCATTCCCGCACCGTGGTGCAGTGCTACGGCTGCCACACCACCTACGACAAGAGCCAGCCCGGGATGGATTACATCAAGAACGCGATGACCCCCGGGCGCTTCAGCGAGAAGGAGGACTACCGCATGCTCTACCCCTTCCCGCTGGCGCTGAACCAGCGCGGCAAGATCTCGACGGTCACCCCGGGCTGCCAGACCTTCGTCACGGTGGTGGAGCCGGACCTCTCCGTCTCGAAGGACGAGTACGTGGCAAGGTACAAGGGGAAGCAGCAGCTTCGCTTCGCCCCCTTTTATTCCCACAATACCGGAAAGAAGGCGATCGGCTGCGGCGAGTGCCACGGCAACCCCGCCTTCCTGGGCTTCGGCCAGCACGTGGTGTCTGGGGGGGACATCGAAGGGACCCTGATCTGCGAGCGGTCCGCCGACAAGCCGCTGGACGGCTTCCTTACCCTGCAGGGGGGGAGGGTGCGGGCCTACTCGGCCATCACCCGGGAGAACTCCAGGCCGTTGAACGGCAAGGAGGTGCGGCGCACCCTCGCGGCGAACCTCTGCATCGTCTGCCATGACAAGGCGCGGGACCCAATCTATCGAAAGGAGCTTGATTATGGTGCGCTCGATGATGCTCTGCATCGCCGCCTGCTTGCTGCTCCTTAGCGCGCCGGGCGCATGGGGCGGGGAGAACTGCACCGACTGTCACAAGACGGCGGTGAAGGGGGTCCATGCCGGCGTCCCCTGCCTCTCCTGCCACCTGGACGAGGGGGTCACGCTGGGGAACCCCGCCTCGCTGCAAAGCGGGGCCGCCGGCTGCGTCGGCTGCCACCGCGGCTACCATAAGCTCTTCGACCACGCCATGGCGACCAGGGAAAGGGAGCTTAGCTTCGTGGCGCGCAGCTTCGGCAGGGAGGACGGGGAATTCTTCCTGAAGAACTGCAACTCCTGCCACCTGAAGGGGTGCACCGACTGCCACGGCGGCAAGGGGCACGACATTGCGCGGCCAAAGGACAGCGACTGCTTCACCTGCCACAAGGGCTACTTCGTCGGCACCGACTATTACGGGATGGCACCGCGCGAGGACAGCATGCGCTACCAGCGCGGCGAGGTGGCCTACGGCGAGGCCTTCCTGAAGATGACGCCGGACGTGCATGCGGAGGCGGGGCTTGCCTGCGGCGACTGCCATTCCATGGCCAGCCTCGCGGCCGGGCGCAAGGCCTCCAGGGGGTGCCTGGACTGCCACGAGGCGCGGCGGACCGTCTTGGAGCATCGGATCGGAGCGCACCTGGAAAAAATGGAATGCTGGGCCTGCCATTCCGCCTGGGCGGCGCAGGAGTACGGCAGTTTCTACCTCCGCTTCACCAACAGCCCCTCGCAGGAGTTCTACAAGGTAAGGCGGGACCAGACGGGCGAGGAGTACGTGAAGAGCGCCTACCTGAGGAAGCAGGACGCGCCTCCCCTGGGGGTGAACGGCCGCGGCAGGGTGAGCCCGATCAGGCCGCAGTTCATCGGGTACTTCACCGACATCAGGAACGACCGCGCCGTCTGGGAGGAAAACAGGCTGATGGCGGCGCAATGGAAGGCGTTCTTCCCGCACACGGTGCGCCGGGGGACCGTCATGTGCGAGGGGTGCCACGACAACCCGCGCCGCTTCGTCCTGGAACCGGAGGCGGACCGGATCTATCAACTGCAGGCGGACGGCATGACGCTCCCCTCCTTCTGGGACCAGGGGGGGCAGACGGTGGCAAACGGCGCCTTCCTCACGGCGGCGCGTTACCGTGAGCTGAGCAAGAAGACCCCGGCATACCGGAGGGCTTACCTGGAGAAATGGCAGACACTCATCAATCACGTAGAAACTTCATCGGCACCCTGATCTCGCTTGCGGCCGGCGGGTGGCTGTTGGGAAAGTTCCTGACCCCTAAGGTGCGGCGGAAAAAAACGCTCCTCACCGTGGCGAAGTCGGAACTCCCCCTGGAGGGGGCCCTCGTCTACCGCGAGGCGCGGGTGGCGCTGCTGCGCCAGGGGGAAGACGTCTACGCCCTGAACCTCGTCTGCACCCACCTGGGGTGCACGGTCAACGTCACCGCGACCGGGCTCGTCTGCCCCTGCCACGGCTCGAGATTCGACCGGCACGGGAATGTGCTGGAAGGCCCTGCCGACCGGCCGCTGGAGCGCTACGAGGTGGAGGCGGGGGGAGAGGGTTACCGCGTGCTGGTGTAGGGGCAATACGCCCGATCTCGGAGCAAGAAGAAGCACCGACCAGTCGTGGCTCTTCGGGAGGCTGTTTTTGATCAAGGATTTCGCAAAACATCTGTTTCCCAGGGCGGTGCTGCAAAGGGATCTCACCTTTTCCTACACCTTCTGCCTGGGAGGGCTCGCCTTCACCTGTTTTTTGCTCCTCCTTGCCTCGGGGGGGCTCCTCCTTTTCTACTACCAGCCGACGCCGGCCGCGGCGTTCCCCTCCATACTGCTGCTGGAGTCCTCGGTCTGGGGGGGGGCCTACCTCAGGAGCCTGCACCGGCTCTCCAGCCATTTCTTCCTGGTGCTCATCATGGCGCACACCCTCCGGGTCGTCCTGACGGGGGCCTACCAGAGGCCTCGCGAGCTGAACTGGGTGACAGGTTGCGCCCTCATGATGCTCGCCGTGTTCGAGGGGTACACCGGATACCTGCTCCCCATGGACCAGCTTGCCCTCTGGGCGACGCAGACAGGGATGGAGCTGGTCAGCATCATGCCGCTTGGCGAGAGGTTGCGCGCCGTGCTGGTGCCGGACGGGGTGGGGGAGCCGATGTCGCTTTTGCGCTTTTACGTGCTGCACATACTGATCGTCCCCGGCGCGATCCTGCTTTTGAGCTCCCTGCATTTCTACCGGATCAGGAAAAACAAGGGGGTGCTCCCCTACCTATGAAAAGAGGCTACGTCAAGAGTTCCCCCTACTTCTTCCGGATGATCAAGACCTCCATGGCCCTGCTGGTCTGCGCCCTCCTGGTCCTGGCCGCGCTGGTACCGGCGCCTTTGCAGGAGCAGGCGAACATCGCCCGCGTCCCCAACCCGGTGAAATCGGCCTGGTTCCTGCTCTGGATCCAGGAGCTGGTCGGCTACTCGAAATACCTGATCTACCTGGTGCTGGCCCTGGCCGGCGCCTTCCTGGCCCTTCCCTGGCTCCCGAAGGGGCCCCCGCCCGCGAAAGGGTGCTGGTTCCCCAGGGAGCAGCTCCCCATCGCCGTCGCCGGGGTGGCCGTTTTCTTCCTGGTCCTCGCGCTTACGCTGCTCGCCATGTTCTTCAGAGGTGCCAATTGGCAGTTCGTCGCCCCCTTCTGACGGCGCTGGCCGCCTTTTTGCTGCTGGCGGGGAACGCGCCGGCCTCCCCCGGGGAATCCTGCCTCAACTGCCACCCCCGGCACTACCGGGAACTGGGGAGCTGTGTCGGCTGCCACGGCGGGGACCCCCGCTCGGAGCGCCTGCGCATCGCCCATCACGACCTGGTCGCGGGACGCTTCTCCTGGCACGGCATCACGGGTTCCCTGCCGGTGCTCCGGGGGAACAAGCTCCTGGAGGGCTTCGCCTGCCGCCGCTGCCATACCACGGCCGGGAAGGGGAACCGGCTGGCGAGCAACCTCGACCGGCTGCCGGCGGGGACCACCCCGGCGGATCTCTTCCGCTCGATCAATTCCCCGGCGCTCATGATGCCCGGATTCCGGCTGGAGGAGGGGGCGGCCACCGATCTGGTGAACGCGATATTGGCAGGTGCGGGACAGTCGGGGCGAAAGGGGAGGGAGACTCCGCAGGTGGTCCATTTCGAGAGCGCGAAGGCCGGGAGCGGGAACATCTTCGAGAAGAAGTGCGGGGGCTGCCACAAGATGCTGACCGCGGCAGTGGGGGCGCTGGGGAAAGGCGAGATAGGGCCGAACCTCTCGGGGCTTCTCTCGGAGTTCTACCCTGCGACCGCTGCCGGAAAAAAGAGATGGAGCGCCGGCTCCCTGGAGAAGTGGCTGGACAACCCCCGCCAGTCGCGCCCCTTGACCCAGATGCGGCCGGTCCAGTTGCAAAAGGAGGAGCGCGCAAGGCTCCTCGTCCTTCTTGCCGATGCGCCTGCCGTCCCCGTCCGGTAATCGCTTCCCTTTTAAGGCGCCCATGTTAGAATCCTTTACTGTTGCGTCGGCAGGGTAGCTGTACTTTACCAGGTCAAACGATCGGCGACAGGAGACCGGCTATGCCCGAAGCAATCATCGTTTTCTCACATCTGCGCTGGAGCTTCGTCTATCAGCGCCCCCAGCACCTGCTGGCGAGGATGGCCGTCAAGCGCCGGGTGGTATTCTTCGAGGAGCCGGTCCACGACAAGGAGAGCGAACCTTTCCTTGATCTGAGCGTCCCCGAGCCGGGGGTTCTGGTCTGCAGGCCGCATACCCCGTCGGAAAAGCCCGGCTTCCACGACGAGCAGCTCGGCTTTCTCGCCCCGCTTCTTGAAAGGCTGCTGGCAGACGAGAAGCTGGAGAGCTACATCACCTGGTTTTACACCCCGATGGCTCTCCCCCTGTCCCTCAATCTCAACCCCTCCCTGATCGTCTACGACTGCATGGATGAGCTGGCCGGCTTCCTCGGTGCACCCAAGGAGCTGGAGGCGCGGGAAAAGAATCTTCTGGAGATGGCGGATCTCGTCTTCACCGGCGGCCCCAGTCTGTATCAGGCCAAGAGGTCCCGCCATCCTGAGGTCCACTGCTTCCCGAGCAGCGTCGACGCCCCGCATTTCTCGCTTGCCTGCGACCCCGGCATCGAGCACCACTCCCAGAAGTGCCTCCCGAGGCCGCGGCTTGGTTACTTCGGCGTGCTGGACGAGAGGCTCGACCTGCCGCTTTTGCGGAGCATGGCGACGGCGCATCCGGAGTGGCAGATCGTCATGGTGGGACCGGTGCTGAAGATCGCGCCGGACACCCTGCCAAGGCAGGAGAACATCCACTACTTCGGGCAGCAGGAGTATGCCGATCTCCCGGCTTACCTCGCCGGCTGGGATGTCTGTCTCATCCCGTTCGCGCTCAACGACGCCACCCGGTTCATCAGCCCCACCAAGACCCTGGAATACATGGCGGCTGAGAAGCCGGTGGTCAGCACGCCCATCACAGATGTGGCGGTTCCATACGGGGACATCGTCTTCATCGGCGACGGCATCGGCAACTTCATATCCGCCTGCAAGACGGCCCTCGCGCTGCCGGCGCTGCGTTACCAGAGCATGGTGCGCGCCATGCGCGAGGTGCTTGCCGGGACCTCCTGGGATGCCACCGTCGAGGCGATGGATGCCGCCATTGCCAGGGCACTGCGGGGCAAGTGAGCTCGGCTGCCAAACGGGTGCCACGGCAGCGCCGGAAAAAAGAACGCCCTCCCCTTTTGGGGGAGGGCGCACGCGTCAATCAGGGGCCCCTAAAGGGGCCTTTTCACTTCCTGCCCTTAGCTGACCTTCCGCTATGAAAGTCCCTGCTCCCGCGGCGCGGCCGCTTCGGCGAAGTAGCGCCCGAGGGCGTCTTCGATGCTGGGAAGCACCACCCCGCGCTCGCTGCGAAGCACGGAAAACGGCGGCCTCGGCGCCTGGTACCCGAAGGATACGGCGGGGCGCGGGATGACCGAAGCGGTATCGAGCCCAGCCATCTTGGCGCAGCGATGGGCAAGCTCCGCCCAGCTGACCGCGCCTACGTTGCTGACGTGCCAGATCCCTCTCTCGCCGTCGAGCAGCAGGTCAAGGCTCGCGTGGACCAGATCCGGGAGGTAGGTCGGCGACACCACGAGATCCGAGGCCGCTGCAACCTGCTCGCCGCGCTGCATCCGGCGCAGGGTCTTCGTGACGAAGTTGTGCTCGTCCCATGGGCCGAAAAAGGCGCTGCTCCTCAATACCAGCGCCTCGGGGTAGAGCTTGAGCACCTGGCGCTCTGCTTCCGCCTTGCTCTGTCCGTAGATGTTGAGGGGGGAGACGGCGTCGGTCTCATGGTAGGCGCTTCCCTTGCTCCCGCTGAAAACCATGTCCGAGGAGAAGGTGACCAGCGCCACGCCGCGTCTGGCGCATTCGGTGGCAAGGACGGCGGGGCCTACGGTGTTCTCCCGGAAACAGGTTGTGACGTCGTCCTCTGCCTGATCGATGCGGACGAACCCCGCCCCGTTGATGACCGCCCAGGGGCGGTATGCTTCCAGGGCTTTGGCAACCGAGCGCTCCGACGCTATGTCGATCTCCTTGCGGGAGAGCAGATGGCACTGTATGCCGCGCTGCTGGCAGAGCCTCGCGAAGGACTGCCCGAGCGTACCGGTCTTCCCGATCAGGAGGACGCCGCCCAGGTTGGAGCTCTGGTGGCAAAAGCCGTCGGGGGAGCTCGACGCGGGGCGGCACTCCGGAAGAAAACGCTCCGGGCGGTGCCACCAGCCGGGAACGCCGACGACGGGGTGCCGGAAGTCCCCCTCCAGCGAGATCTGGCGCAGGCTTGCGGCAAGGGCCGTCGGCCGCGGCCTGGGGCCCCTGACGTCGAAGACCCCCGGCTCATAGGTGCCGGTTATGCTGGTGAAAAGGCGGCTCCAGTCGAAGGAGCCCAGCAGCGACCAGGCGGTGACGGCGCGGACCGGCACCCCCTCCCTGTGCAGCTTTACGGCTGCCTGCCACGCCTCGTGAAACCAGCGCAGCTGTTCTTCCCTGGTGGATCCCACGTGCACCTCGGTAAGGGCAACCTCGCTGCCGTAGCGGCGCCAGGCGGAAAGGAGGACCTGTTCGTGCCCCAGTATCCCCTCGGGGCAGGCGCGCACCGCCTCGACGTCGGCATAGCGGTGCCGGTGGTTGCCGCCATGGACGCAGGCAGGGTAGCGCTCCAGCCGCTCGTCCAGATAGCGGTCGCTGGTCAGGTAGTAGTTCAACCCCACCACGTCAGGGACCATCTTCCCCTCCTCGAAGCGATCGAGCTCCTCCTGTTGCGCCCCGTTTTGCTCGAGCCACAGCCTGAGCGGATGGCCCCGGTCCACCCGGCCGGCGAGAAGATCGAGGCTCAGCCAGCGGCGGTTGTTCTCGTAATCGGCCTGGTAGCGGAGCTGTTCGGTGGAGAAGGTCTTTCCCATGTCCTCCGCCATGACGAGCTTCGCTTCCGGGATCACCTGCCGGATGGCCAGCATCGCGTCGACGATCCCGCGGCATTGCTGCAAAAGCACCCGGACGAAGACCCGGTCGTCGGTGCCGTGGGGGTACCAGTGCCCGTAAAGGCCGCTGAAACGGGCGGTGGTGAGGGGCTCGTTGACGGGGGTGAAGGCTTTCACCCAAGGGTAGCGCTCGGCGACGAGACGGGCGTAGCGGGCCAGCAGCCCGGGGAACTCGGGGTCGACGAGGCTCGTGTAGGGGGGGCCGCTGCCGTGGTGCAGCAGTCCGGCGACCGGCTCGATCCTCAACTCCCGAAGCCGGTTGAGCCGCTGGTCGGTCCAGGACCAGTCCGGGGTCTCGAGGCTCGCCGGCGCCACCATCTCCCATAGCACGGGGTAGCGCAGCGTGCTGATCCCGAGGCCCGCGAAGAGCTCCAGGTCATCGATGCGGGTCAGGTGGCCGTTCATGGCGAGCTGGCTGTGGAAATGCTTCCCCACGCGGTTGAGGGTGCACTCGATGCCGCCCCAAAGCTCCGGGCCCGGCCGCTGGTATCTGGCAATGTCGTCCATACCTTTCCCCCTCGCAGGTGGGAGGGTTACTCCGGCACGAGGAGCTTTCCCTGCTGCCCCTGCGCCCGGTAGAGTTCCAGCACCCGCTGGGCCACGGCTGCCGCCGTCCCTTCGCGGACCAGCGCCACGCAGGCGCCGCCGAACCCTGCTCCGGTCAGCCGCGCCCCGAATACCTGGACCTGCTCCTGCAGCAGCCCGGCGAGCAGGTCGAGCTCGGGAGTCGAGACCTGGAAGTCGTCCCTGAGGCTCGCGTGCGATGCGTTCATGAGCTCACCGAAGCGGCAGGCGTGCACCCCTGCCACGGCCTCGAGCACGCGCCGGTTCTCGGAGACCACGTGACGTGCGCGCCTGGCCAGGGCGCGCGGCAGGCGGGCCAGGTCGGCGGGGTCTTCCAGATCCCGCAAAGCCGCGAGCCCCAGGAACCTTGCCGCCTCCTCGCACTCCTGGCGCCTCAGGTTGTACATGCTCTCCCCGAGCCTGCGTGGGACGCCGCTGTCGACCACCAGGAGCTCCGAGCTGCGGGGGAGCGGGAGCAGTTTCCTCTCCAGCGACCGTGTGTCCAGGAACAGCATGTGGTGCGCGTCGGCCAGGCTCGACGCCATCTGGTCCATGATGCCGCAATTGACGCCGGCATAGCGGATCTCAGCCTGCTGTGCCATCAGCGCGACCTCCACGTTGTCGATATCCAGGTTGAACAGCTGGCGCACCCCCCGCAGGAAGGCGACCTCTAGGGCGGCGCTGCTGGAGAGCCCCGACCCCATCGGCACCTGCGAGCTGACCAGCACCGAGACCGGCTCGACGTGGTGCCCGGAGAGCCTCAACAGGGCAAGGCAGCCGTGCAGGTAGGCGGCGAAGCCGCTGGGGACGGTACCCCCGGGCTCGGACCAGGCCCTCTCCTGCAGTTGCTCCGCGAAGTAGTGGTTCAGGGCGTCGCGGCTTTTCGCAAGCTCTACCGTGGTTTCCAGCGGGACGGCGATCGGGAGCACGAAGCCGTCGTTGTAATCGGTGTGCTCCCCGAGCAGGTTCACCCTCCCCGGCGCCTTTGCCGATGCCTGTGGGGGGAAACCGAAGATGTCCTCAAACTTGGCAGCGCCCATGGATCGCTCCTTCGGTCATCTTTGCAGGACCAGCGGCCGTTCCAGTTCCGCTACCGGCACGGTGGGCCATGCCGGGTCCAGGGTGAGATTCAAAAGACCCGACTCCGTCACCAGGAAGGTGTCCTCCACCTTCGCGCCCGTTATGCTGGGGTTCCAGGCGACGGCCATCCCGGCGGCCAGCCGGTCGGGGACCTCCGGGCTTGCGATCACTTCGCGGGAAAGATAGCCGGTTACCCCCCCCTGGTGATGTTCCCGTATGGCCTGTTCGTAGCCGGCAGCGGCGTAAGCGGAAGCGAGTTCACGGTAGACCTCGTGCAGGGAGGCGCCGGGACGGGATGCCTCCAGCGCATGCGCCTCCACCTCCCGCACCTGCCGGTGCAGGAACTCCTGCTCGGGCGCGAGCGGCCGGAAAGCGACGAACCTGGTGAGATTGGCGTAGAGGCCAAAGCCTCGGGCGCAGAAGACCAGCATGGCGCAGCCCCCCAGCGGCTCGGAGGTAGGCATCGGGTGGCGGTACAGCCTGAGGCGCCGCTCGCCGGCAGCCATCACCAGCGCGGGGGCGAGCCCCCGCGTCAACAGCGCGGCGGCGCCCGCGCCGGAGAGCTGCAGTTCCGTCCAGTCCGGGCGGGCCTGTTTCAGGGTTTCCGTCATCGCCTGCGCGGCCAGGAGCCCCACCTCCTGGTAGCGGTGGATCTCCGGGGGGGTCAGGGCCATCTTCGCCGTCAGAAGCGGCATGGGAAGCTCCCGCTCCCCCTCCTCCGGCCGGTCCGAGAGGACCGGCATCCCCTGGGCCAGCTCCCTCATGACCACCTGGCGCTGGGACGGGTAGGCCCAGGGGAGGATGCGGACCTCGAAACCCTCCGGCAGCTGCTCGTCTATCAGCCGCTGCGCCTCGATGTCGTTGGTCACAACGTAAGCGCCCCCTTCGGTGATCACCACCTCGGCGATGCCGGTCTCCGCCGCCAGCAGCACCTCGCTCGCGCCGCCCGCCGTCATCCAGGCGAACCAGTCGATCCCCTTCAACCTGAGCACCCGCCGCGGGCCGATGACGTCCCGGACCAGCTGGAGCTTCAGGGATACCTCCGTCGCACGCGCCACGTTCATAGCTTCACCTCCACGTCCCTTAGCTCCTTCGCCTTCTGTTCCGGCAGGGCGTCGATGGCGAACATGCCCGCAGAGAGTTCGGTCACCGCCAGGTACTTCAAGCGGTCGCTGGAGCGGTAGGGGGGGTAGAACTCGGCATGAAGATGTGACTCGGGGTGCTGCTCTCCGTCGGTGGGCGCCCCGTACCAGGCCATCAGGTACGGGAAGGGGCGCTGCCAGAGACCGTCGAACTTCAGGAGCGTCGTCTTCAGCGCCCGCGCCAGATCGGCGCGCACCCCGGGGGAGAGCTGCGGGAAGCCCGGGACCGCAAGCCTCGGGGCAACCCACACCTCGTACGGGTAGCGCGCCCAGGGGGGGAGGAAGGAGACGGCATGCTCCCCCAGGTAGACGAGCCGTTCGCCGGAGGCCACCTCCTGTTCGATGAGCCCC
>CAZFMI010000086.1:0-12830 GCA_964519915.1 uncultured Geomonas sp. | reverse complement strand
GTAGCGCTGGACGCGAAAGCCGAGCGTCCCGATTGGCGGCAGCGGCTCATCCGGCACCGGGCAGAGCCCCTGCTTCCCTCCGCGCTCCCAGTCCGCGAGCAGCTTCGCCACCCGCGCCTGCGCCTTGCGCACGGCGTCGTAGTCGCGCTCCGCCGGCAGCCGGTAGTGCCGACCGGTCTCGCCCGGCTTCAGCGTCACCACCGCGAGCATGCGCGCGCCGCCGATGCGGTTCCCCTCCGCGTCGAAGACCACGTCCGCGCCGCCGCGCTCGGCGGCAAGCTGCGCGCGCACGCGCTCCGGAGGCAGCACGACGCCGCAGCAGACGCAGCTCGCCTTCGCGCGCGTCACCGTGCCGCCGGGGACGTCCTTCTCCGTCATCGGCTCGAAGATTTCGAGCTCGACCCGCGGCGGCCCTGCCTGCGCCGCACCCGGCGCGGCAGGCAGGTCGCCCTTGGGCCGCTCGACGCGGTGCTTGAGCGCCCGTTTGCGGCTCGTCTTCTTGCACAGCCAGAACGAGCGCACCAGCGGAATCTCCGCGCCGCAGTTCGGTGACTCGCAGCGCACCGTGCGCGCCCAGAGATAGGCGATCGGCGTCGCGCCGTCCGGGTCCCGGGGGTATAAGTCGGCAAGCTCCTTCTCCGCCTCACGCTTGATCTCGGCGCCCACGCGCCGTAGCTCCTCGGCCAGCTCCGGTCCGTGGCGCGGGATGTCTTCCAGCATCACCTTGAGGATCAGGCAGGCAACCGGGTTCAGATCGCTCGCAAACGCATCGCAGCCCACGCGAAGCGCCTCGAGCGGGATCGATCCGCCGCCGGCGAAGGGGTCCACCACCAGCGGCGGCTCGTAGGGGCCGCCGTCCGCGGGCGCGTGCGCCGCCTTCACCAGCGCGCGGCTCACGTCGAGATACGTTCGTTTCGCTGCATGGTCCCAATTCGAGAAGTCCGCGATGAAGCGCAGGAGTGCGTGGCGAAGATCTGCATCGGTCGCGCCGGGGTTGCAGCCCGGCACCTCGCGCAGACGCTCCCTCGCCTCCACCTTGAACGCCTCCGGGCAGAGGGGATCGCACGGGTCCGGCCACAGGAGCGCCAGCAGCACCGCCCGGCAGGAGGCCAGCGGCCGCCGCGCCCACCAGAGGTGCAGCGTGCTTGGGTGCCCGTGCCGGATCGACTTCTCCCGCGCCGCGTGCCTCGACACTTCTGCGATCGGAAAGTCCACCTCGGCCAGGCGCTTGCAGTCCTTGGGGATCATGCGCTTGTCCTCATTTGGCGTTCCTCATTCTCACGCTCCCCCCACCAGGCGAAGGGTCCGCTTTACAAAGCCGTACAGCTCGTCGTCGTTGATTGGCTCTGTGTCAGCGTTCGCATTCTGCTGATGGTGGTACTTCTTGGAGTAGTCGTTAATGGCCTCCAGATGATTGAGATCGGCCTGGGCGTGTTGCAGACCGCTGGTCGCGTCTGCGGCCCGTATCTTGGCGATGAAATCGCCGAGCCACTCATTGGCCTGAAAATGCCCCGGGAAGTGGTTTCTTAACATGCCCTCAAGAAATGGACGAATGGTCCTGGCGACCGCGCGGGGATCGCCTCTTCTGTCCCGGTAGAATCCGAGCAGCGTCGAGAAGTCCTTCATGTAGGAGCTTTGCACCTCGGAGTGAATGTCCCACTCGCCGATGACTGTTGTATCTCCCGCCTTGCTCATTTGGAGAGCTTTGACGGTAGCGGAGGCTGAAGGACACTCGTCGCATAGCAGCTTCAGGAAGAGGGGGTCGTGCGAAAGAACGATGACTTGCTGCGCCGAGTCCAGAAGCCGCTGGATAAGTTGCTGCGTACAGGTCCGTCGGAACCGGTCGAGGCTGGTGAACGGGTCGTCGAATATTATGATCTTCTGGCCGATGTCGGCATCCTGATTGAGCACGGCGAGGAAAAAGGCCAAGGCCAAGGCGTTGCGGTCACCGGAACTCAAAGCGGTCTTGAAACATGGGGTTCCGGCAGGAGTTCGAGCGTCGCCAAGGTCTAGGGCGCTGCTGTTGATCTCGATCTGGTAATGAGAGCTCGGCGTCCCGCCGGTGTAGAGGTGCCGCGTGTTTGTGATGCGGAATCCGGCGTTGAACTGGTCGAGGTACTCGTTGATGGACTGCTCGTATGTCCTTAGGAGGTCTTGGCAATGCCGGTCAAGTTGCTGCCGCGCAGTGTTCTTCGCCTCTTCAAGTTGCGTCTTCGCGGCCACGGCATCCTGATAGGCCTGACAGGCCCTCGCGACCTCCGGCTCAAAGCGCTTCTTGCAGGCTTCCAGTTGGGCTAGTTCATTCCTGAACACTGTGATGTGATCCTGCAAACGTGCCGTCGCCTTCTGCTCGCTAACCCGCAGATTCGCGGCGTCCACAGCCGCAGTGTATGCAGCGACGGCTGTTTGCAAGGCATCCACTTCCGCAAGCGCGGCGGTGAATGTCGCGTCCAGTGTGACCGCTTCGGTAGGGCTGTCCTGCTTTCTCTTGGCGAGCGCCAGGCACTTGTCGCGGAGCGTGGCGTATTTCTGCTGGATGTCCGAGAAGGAAATGACCGGCAAATCAACCGGGATGAACTGCCTCCAGAACTCGGCAAGGGCTGCGTTGTCTGAGATTGCCTGCTGGGCGGAGCCAAGAGACGTTTCGCCTATCGCGCCGTTGACCCGCTGTCCCAACTGGGCGATCTCCTGTTTGAGGTTCGCATAGGCAGCGCTGAAATGAGATCGATACGCCGCAATCAAATCGTTAGCCCGTACCCCTTGCCCGCAGAAGGGACACCGGTCATCCTTGACGTAACCCAGGCCTTGAGATAACCATTGCTCGCCCTGTGGTCCCATCTGGTGCTGGTCGATCTGCCGTCGCACCTTCGCTTCGGCATCGGCGACGATGTCCGTCAGTTGCTTTGTGAGGACGGTGGAAAAGTCGGACGGCAGGGAGGGGAGCTGAACCTTCACAAACAGCCCCCTAGCCTGAATCTCAGTGGCCATCCCGGCGGCCCGCTGCCGGATGTCCAGTTCCTCGGACTTCCGCCGTATCTGCTCTTGAATATCTGTGACGGGGTTCAATTGCAGGTAAGCCTCGAGCGTGAGCCCGGTTGGTAAGTACATCGACAGGGCATCCCTCTTGGTGCGCAGGTCGGTATTCGCGTCCCGAATCTGCCTGTCCAGGTCTTCGATTGCCCTGGCGAGTCGCACCCCCTCGGTGCCAACTATGACGCGGTACAGATTCTTCTTCTGCTCGTGCTCAACATAGTCGCCAGAGAAGACGTTCTCGTTCACGAACACGGAGTCGAAGATGAGAATGTCGGGATGCTTTTCGGTCCACGCCCCGTTGGTAAACTGATAGTTGGCGTTATTCAGTCGGATGTGGACCAATGGTGCGTCGGTAGTCCCCAAGGTCTTCCGTTCCGCAATGTACTCCGATTGGCCGCTCTGCAGGGAACGGAGTATTGCACAGAGGGTGGTCTTGCCTCGGCCGTTCTCTGCGTAAACGAGCGTGAGCTTGCGGAATGTCACATCCCCGTTGGCGGAGTAGGCCCGAAAACGACCGATGCTCTTGATTTGAACGAATTTTTCAAGCATGGTCATCCTCCTTCAACTCCGGCGCGGCGAGCGCCCTGGGCGTCATATCGACAGGTGACAGAGGCGGTATCTCCCCGCCGGTCGCTGCGCCCAGATCCTTGAAACGTCGGGCGGCGGGGAGGACCCGGGCCTCCATAGACCCGACGGCGCTGTTGTAGGCAGCGTTGGCCTTTTCCAGCCCCTTGCCGATGTCCCCAAGGTGCTCGGCCAGCGTCCGCATGCGCTCGTAAAGCTGTTTTCCAAGATCGCTGATCTCCTGGGCGTTCTTAGCGACCTGTTCCTGCCGCCAACCGTAAGCCACGGCGCGCAGAAGGGCGATCAGGGTCGTCGGCGTCGCCAGGACCACACGCTTTTCGAGGCCGTCCTCGATGAGGGTGCGGTCTGCGTCCACCGCCGCGCCGAAGAACGATTCGCCGGGAATGAACATGACCACGAACTCGGGAGCCTTGGTGAACTGGGACCAGTACCGCTTGTCGGCCAAAGCATTCATGTGCTTTCGGACCTGCGCCGCGTGCCGAGTCATGGCCTCCTTGCGGGCCTCCTCCGACTCCGCTGCAACCGCGTCAAGGTATGCATCCAGGGAGACCTTTGCGTCCACGACGATCTCACGCTCGGCGGGCAACCGGACGATCAGATCGGGGCGGAGCCTGCCTTCGTCTGTATCGGCCGTGACCTGTTCGGCGAAGTCGCAGTGATTGGACATCCCGGCCAGCTCCACCACGCGGCGCAGCGTCATCTCCCCCCATCGGCCCCGGACTTGCGGCTTGCGCAGGGCCGTCACCAGGTTGGCGGTTTCCTTCTGCAACTGTTGCTGGCTCGTGGAGAGGAGCTTCAGGTGCTCCGAGAGCCCCGAGTACGCCTCCTGGCGATCCTTTTCAATCGCACGAACGTGCTCCTGGAACTTCGTGATGGATTCGGCCAGGGGCTTTACCAACCCCTGGATGGCCTCCTGGCGGTTGCCGAGGTCTCCCTTGGCATCGGCGAGGGTTTTATCGAGCGTCTCCTTGGCCAGTCTCAGGAAAGCCGTCGTAGTGGTGTTGAGAGTATCCCCGGCGAGGGCCTTGAAGGTGTCCGTGAGCTTGGCCTTCGCGTCCTCCAGCAGCTTCTTCTCCTCTTCCAGGCGCTGCCTGGTCTCCTCCAGTTGGGTCTCGGCCTTCACCCGCGCGCTGTTCTCGACGGAGAGTTGTTCCCGGAGCCTCGCAACGTCCTCGGACGTCTTCTGATCCAGTGCGCGCAACTCAGCGATGGTGGCCTGCAGCCCAGAGGCGCGACCCTCGGCCAGGTTCGCCCGGTGCTCGGATTCCTCCACCTTGGCCGTCAGGGATTTCGTGACTCGCGCAGAGGCCAGG
Organism: uncultured Geomonas sp.; assembly: GCA_964519915.1. Taxonomy (GTDB): domain Bacteria; phylum Desulfobacterota; class Desulfuromonadia; order Geobacterales; family Geobacteraceae; genus Geomonas. The sequence goes on along the minus strand of CAZFMI010000086.1, from coordinate 7,899 downwards.
ATCCACGCCACGAGGCCACCAACCAGCAACCCTCCCAAGACACAAATGAGGTAGACCATACCGCCGCTTCCCTCCTGTTACTCGTGATGGCGCTGCCAAGCTATTCCCACATTTCTTCCCACATTAACGTGGGGTGCCTACTATTTCTCCATCCGCCGCCACTTAGCGTCCCGGCCATGGCCTGGGGCTTCGATTCGACCTCCTTCGCGGTCGAGATCTTGAGGATGTGGAGGGTCCCTATCTGGCCGCGTTTCACCTTACCACCGTAATCATGGAGTCTATCGCAACCCATCCCCTGCAATGCTGGGAGATCACCCTGCTTCAGCCTCCCGCTTGACTTTCGACCCGGGCCACCTCTATATTCTATGTAGCCTCATCCACCATGTGTGGAAGGAGATCTTTCGCCGTTCACTTCGCGTGAGCGGCGAATGCATTTTAAGGCTCCTTGGCGGCGTATTTCCTTCGGAGTTTTCTTCTGGTGGAGTCGCCATCAACGTGATGGGCGGTCACGAGCCAGGCAATCTCCCCCTGACGGTGAGGGCGCTTTTCCAGAATGACGACGTAGTCCCCTTCATCGAACCACAGATAGGTTCGAACGCGGCGGCTTGCTTCTCGGTAATCCCATACCAAGAGGGCGGGGTCTTGGTCATGCAGGATGCAGGGGGCGCACCAGGGCAACCTTTCACCTCGCCGGAAATCCGGTAAGCGTCCCCCTGCCTCTTTGTTGTCTTGGCTAATCAGGTGCCAGAAGCCCTCTTCATAAGAATCTCCAGGAAGGATCCTCCGGTCCCACCATACGGATCGGCCTTGAAACCTTGGTCTACCCTGCCTGAAATCGTGGTCGAACACCGAATGGAGCAGTGAAACTATCGTCTGCCATGTCCCATTCAGCGAAAGCATTGGTGGGAGCCAGCGCGGCAAGTTAGTCATGCTCGCGCCACCCTGGCACGCCACCGAAATATGTTGACCTTCTCCTCCCTCAACAGGGTGGTATTCTGCAGGTCCAAACCCGAAAGGGTACGCATCTCTTGAACAAGGGACACCTTGGCGGGATTGTCAGCGAGGTGCCTGTTTGCATAGGATACTGCGCCAATAAGAAGGTCGGCAAGTTGCATCAGCTCGACATGCTTTGATTCAACGATCTGAACCCGGTCGATGATCTCCCGCTTGAAGTCGTAGGCGTTATTGCAGAGTACTTCGTGCAACTTCCTAACCTTGGCTCCTCCTCTTGTATCCTTGATGTCCAGATAGATATGGTTGCATGCCCCCGGGGAGAGGATGACCTTAAGAAGATCGAAATACATCTTGTAATACCATTCATCATGCGTTTGACTAAAGGCCCGGTGGGTGAGCGCGGCCTTGTCCGGCACGACAAGAGCGCGAAAATGGAGATCATGATTATTAAAAAAGTATCTCAGAACGCCTAGATAATAGCCAACCTTCCCCTGCGAAACCTTGACCCACTTCAGCTCATACTCTCTCGCCAGGCCATTTGCTGCCTTAAGATCCCGCAGGCCTTTTGCGGCGAGGTGGCTGGCTTGAGCGGGGCACCACAGGGCGCCAAGGACCATGACCTCCTGGTGGTCATGTTCAAGATGACAGGATTCATCGCAGTAGATGTTTAGGACGGGCCGCGTATCGGCAGAAACCACGGTCATTCGTTCTCCTTTACCTGCATCGGCTTTTTCATCGCGTTCACCGACAGGTAGTAGTGCGCGACCTTGGTCACCTCGTTCCAGTCCAGCCGGGCCGGATCGCAAATGGGTTCCTGCAGGTCCGGTTCCGTGTCGCAGTTCGTCACGATGTAGAGCCAGAAGCAGTCGCGCCGGTCCTCGGCGACACGGCGCTCGTTGGGCGTCAGGAGCACCGTTCCGGTGGCGGCGCCGAGCCCCTTCACCTCGATCAGCCGCAACTCGCCCGAGGCGAGGTCGAGGCTGGTCACGTCGTACCCCAGGTTCTTGTCGGAGACGTCGTAGACCTGGCGCCCTTGTGCTTGCTCGTGCTCCATGACGACGCGCATGGCGATCGCCTCGGTCTCGAAGTTCGGCTGCAGTCGTCGCACTTCGGGCGCTTCGCGCTCGGGGTGAGGCAGCACGAGCACGCTCGCAAGCCGCTCGACGGCCTGAAGCGTGAGCGCCCGCTGGCGTTCGAGATCGACCCGGCGGCAATCCCGCCTCACGCGCAGATCCTCGTGGCGAGCTTCGGCCATTGCAAGGCGGCCCTCCGCCCCGGGGAGCTTCCGCTCGACGTCGGAGGCGGCCCTCCCAATCTCCTCATCGGCTCGTTGAAGCAGCTCGGTGAGCGACAGCTCAACGTGGGCGGCTATCCGCTCGGTCTCGCCGAGGCGCTCGGCACGCACCTCCTCCAGAAACGGGGCCAGCGCGTGCTCGTGCAGCCAGGCCGTAGCTTCGGGAAGAGTGGCCACCGGCGGCAGCTCGGGGGGCGCCGTGGTGGGGGTGAAGTTCCCCAACAATCCGGGCTCCTGGAGCCGGGGCTCGCCGACCGCGTCGATTTCGACGGCAAACAGGCGTTCGTGGACAACGTGGCCAAGACCATCCACGATTCGCGCCCGGTAGAAGTCGATGCGCGCCGGTACCTCATGCTGGAGGGAGTGGAAGGTCGCGCCCTTGCCCAGGCCTTCCATCGAATGGGCGTGGATGTGGCGGCGCATGGCTTCGAAGAGCGGGTGGCCGGGGGTCACCCATTCTAGCTTCTGAGTCTCAGCCGTGTCGCGGTCGGTCGAACACCGAGGGTAGCGGTCCGCGAGTGCAGGCAGCCTCCAATCCTCGTTTTTCTCATAATGGCGCAACACCGTAGGCGTCCGCGCCGGCTCAAAGGCGTGAGCGACGCCCGGCACGGGCTTGAGCGTCCACGGTACGAACTCGGCGGCTTCGCGCAGGAAGCGCGCAATGGTCTCGGGGACGACGCGCCGCTCCTGGGCGCGTGCGCGGCGTTCGATCAACATCTCGAGATTCAGCTTCTTGCTCGCCAGACCCTCCAACGCGTTCTGGCAGATGGCCCGGAATTGCTGTTCGTCCACGTTGCGCAGCAGGCGGTCTTCAAGGTCCGCGTCGCCGAGCCGGCCCGCGTAGTAGTCACGCAGCACACGTTCGACATGGGGGGCAGGTAGCACCTCGCCAATGACGTTGAATACCGCGTCGTCATCGAGCGCGTCGCGGATCTCCTGGAGCTTCTCGAGCAAGCGCTGCAACACCTTGCCTTCGATGGTGTTGGTCGCCACGAAGTTGAAAATGAGGCAGTCCTTGCGTTGGCCGTAACGGTGGATGCGGCCCATGCGCTGCTCGAGCCGGTTCGGGTTCCAGGGGATGTCGTAGTTGAAGAGGATGTTGCAGACCTGGAGGTTGATGCCCTCGCCGGCGGCCTCTGTGGCGACCAGCACTTGGATGCCACCCTCCCGGAACTGCTGCTCCGCGTACAGGCGCGTGCCCGGCTCGTCGCGTGAGCCGGGCCTCATACCGCCGTGGATGAACCCGACGCGGAAGCCCCAGAGCTTGAGTCGATCAACGAGGTACTCGAGAGTGTCCTTGAACTCAGTGAAGAGGAGCAGGCGCTGCTCCGGGTGGTCGAAGAAGCCCTCCTTTCGGAGGAGCGCCTTGAGCTCGGAGAGCTTCGCCTCCGTACCGGACTCCTCGACAGCCAGCGCCTCAGCAGCAAGGTGGCGCAGTTCCTGCACCTCGTGCCGCACCTGGTCCGCGTTGCTCGCGAGCGTAACCGCCTCCAGCATCTGCTCGATTCGCTCGCGTTCGCCCTCTTCCATCTCCTCCAGCTCCTCGGGATCGGGAAGGTCGGGAGGTGCCTGGCGCAAAAGATCTTGCGCGTGCCTGAGGCCGTCCTCGAGTCGGCGCGCACGGTTCTCCAAGGAGTGGCGCATCGCGAAGGTGCTCGACGCGAGGCGTCGCTGGTAGAGCGACATGAGGAACCCGACCGCCCGGGCCCTGGGATCCTCACCCTCGGCCGCTGCGCGGGCGCTCTCGCGCTTCACGAAGCGGGTCACGTTGCGGTACAGCTCGAATTCGGCACCGTCCATCTGAAATTCCGCGGTATGCGGGATGCGCTTGGTGAAAATGGGCTGAGCGGCCCAAGATCCGTCCTCCCGGCGCTCGGGAAAGTAGACCATCGCCTCCTTCGTGCGGCGAAGGTAGAACGGCGCCCGGCGCCGGTTCATCGCCTCGCGGATCGACTTCACGTCCGCGTAGGCGTCTGCATCCAGGAGCTGGAGGAACAGGCTGAAGTTCTGGGGGTCGCCCTTGTGCGGTGTCGCCGTGAGTAGCAGGATGTGGTCCGAGCTGTCGCGTAGCAGCTCGCCAAGCCTGTAACGTAGGCTCTTGTGAGACTCATCCGCGGCTGACATCCGGTGCGCTTCGTCTACGATGACGAGATCCCAATGGACTTGCCGCAGGCCAGGCAGGATCTCACTGCGCTTGGCGAGATCGAGTGATGTGATGACTCGGGTCCTTTCCATCCACTGGTTGACGCCGAACTGCTCGCGGATGTCCTGACCCTTCATCACCAAGAACTTTGCGTCGAACTTCTCCTTCAGCTCGCGTTGCCACTGAAACGCGAGGTTGGCCGGGCAGACGATTAGGATGCGCTCGGCCAGACCGCGGAGCTCGAGCTCGCGAATCAGTAAGCCGGCCATGATGGTCTTACCGGCGCCGGCGTCGTCCGCGAGCAGAAAACGGACGCGGGCAAGCTTGAGAAGGTAGTCGTAAATCGCCTCGAGCTGGTGCGGGAGTGGATCGACGCGGGAGATGGATAGACCGAAGTACGGGTCGAACTCGTAGGCGATGCCGAGCGCGTAGGCTTGGAGGCCGAGCCGCAGAAGACGGCCGTTGCCGTCGAAGGAGCTCTGAGGGTACATGAACGTGAGGCGATCGAGATCTTTAGCGGTGAGAGTGACCTTGCGGAAGCGCTCGGATTGCAGGCCGACGAGCCCAACAACCCAGCTTGCCGGCCCATTCGATTGAACAGTCTCGACACGCATGGGTTCGCTGAAGAGGGGTCCGGCCAGGACTTGGCCGGGATGGAGGGTGGCGGTGCCGGTCATCGAATCGCTCCGACGTTGTGCTTGTACTTGACTGGATGCGTGCTATCACGGAGGTTGTCCACCATAGGCTGGAGCTTCGCCCGGCCTTCGTTTTCCGGCGTCTGTCTCGGGTTGCAAAGACGAATCATGGAACCCCCTCCACGCCTGCCGATGTCGGATCATGACCGTCTATATTCTAACAGTAACTGAGGAACTGAACCACGATGACTCGTAAAGGGGCCTGATCTGGCCATCGCATGATCGGGAAAGGCCTCGGGCCAGGGATGGGGGGCCGAAGGCGGGGAAGGGCGGCGCCCTTCCCCGGCGGTTGAGTGGGGGGTACGCGGGGCAATGCCCCCCGGCGGCGCAGAAAGATGCCCGGCCTCCCCGATGGAGGCCGGGCCGGCGCGGGAAGGGCCTGCCTGCTGCAGGCAGGTCGCGCCGTTATCCGTTCAGCAGGCCCTCGCGGGCGAAGCTGAAGTAGCCGTTGCCTCCTACGATGAGGTGGTCCAGAACTCGGACGTCCAGGTGGCGCAGGAGGGCCTTCAGGTCCTCCGTGAGGCGCAGGTCGTCGGGGCTGGGGCCTAGGGCTTGGCCGCGCCTAGGGTATGGCCGCGACGGAGGCTGGCCCGGATGCATGGCGAGGAAGCGAGCGAAGGCCGATGCGGGGCCATCGGATGAGCGAGCTGACGAAGCCAGGCGCCGGGCCAGCCCCGTCCCTTCGGGCGCGGGCGGCGGGCTTCGCAGGGCTGCGTTGGCCTCCCTTGAACGGGCGCCACCCTTCCCGCGGTCGGCCACCTTGCCCTGCTCGCCCGGCGCCACGCGCGCGGCCCTATCCTAGGTGTGGCCAAGCCCTTGGTGGCCGCTGGGGTGGTTGTGGGCCAGGATCACCGCCGCGGCGTTCTCCTTGAGGACCTCCTTGACGACCTCGCGGGGGTGGACCGACGAGGCGGAGATGGTGCCCCGGAACAGCTCCCGGTAGGCCAGGACGCCGTGCTTCTGGTTCATGAAGATGACCGAGAAGACCTCATGGGGCAGGTCACGCAGGCGGGGCTTCAAGAAGCGGTAGGCCTCCTCGGCGCCGCTCAGGGTCTCGGCGAGGCGGACGTCCTCCTCGGTGAAGCGCCGGGCCAGTTCGACCACGGCGGCCACGCGCGCCGCGCTGGCCACGCCCAGGCCGCAGGAGTCCATCAGTTCCTTGGGGGAGAGGGCCGCCAGCGCCCGGAGGGAGCCCAGGTGCCCCAGGAGCCGCGAGGCGGTCTCTTCGGGGGTGGTTCCGTTCGCCTTCTTGCGTCCCGTGGCGGGGCTGATGAGCAGGGAGAGGAGCTCGGTGGTGGTGAGAGCCCCCGCGCCGCGCGCCTGCAAGCGGCCCAGGGGAAGCTCCGCGTCGTTGTCGAAGAGGGTGGAGTTGACCTCGGCGATTTGGAACCGGATTCCGTCCATAGTGACCTTCCCTTCCTGGCCTTTGCCCCGGCCTTGCTGTGGGGAGGGAGCGTTTTTTCGCTCGCCTTACGCCGGGCAGTTGGGGAGGTCGCGTCCAAGGGCCCCGAGGGGCCCGGGCGGAAGGCAGGGGGGGACCCGCAGCGAAGCGCGGGGGCGTAGGTCTACCGGAGCAGGAGGACGGGACCGTAGGTTGTAGAGGCGAGGCGAGTGAAAAAGAAGGGAGGGGTAGTTTTGGGCCTTGGGCCTGAAGAAATGGCTTGGCGGGGGCCGTGACAGGTCAAGCCCAAAGGGCGCTGGCGCGGATCTCGCGGGACCTCTGTTCTCGCATGCCTACAGGGCACCTCCCCGGAGGGGGCCGTTGCCCTTAAGCCGCAGACACGCCCTCGAACCCGGGAGGGACCCAGGGCGGAGCCCACCCGGGAGGGAACCCGGAGGGAGAGGTCGCGGCCAGCCAACGCCGGGGCTCAAGAGCGCCGAGCCCCGGTGCCATCGGCGGCCTGCTAGGATGCAGGAAGGGGAGGCGGATAGCCGGGGAAGGAAGCATCCCTTCCCCGCGCCCGATGAGCGCAACGGAAGGCTTGGGCGCCCAGGGCCACAGTGCGGCCCTGGGCATGCTTGACAAGTGTTACCGTGGGAGATAACATTTCCACATGGGCAAGGTCAGGCGAGGCGGCTATGTCTTCCTCTCGTACGTGAGCGACCATGGCCCAAGGCACGTCCACGTGTACCGGGACGGAAGGCTGATCGTGAAATGGGACCTGGACCATGGAGTTGCCATGAAGGGTAAGGCGTCGCCGAACTTGAAAGGGCTAATCCGCCAGCTTCAAGCGGAGGGAAGGCTATGAAGATCCTCTCGGTCAAGACCGATAATCGTAAGAAGCGCTTCGAGGTGCGCTGCCGAAGCAGAGCGATGGCCTTTCCCTTCGCCAAGTGCACGCCGCCGCCCACCCCTGCGGACGGCGTAGCGCGGGTGTCGCCGGACCCGGAACTGGGACGGGAGGCCTTCACCTACACTCTGAAGTCCGGCCGGGAAGGGTCGGTCCACATCGACCAGGTGCTGGAGTACAACCGGGATCCCGAGTATTTGAGGGACCTGATCCTCTTCAAGCTGACCTTGGAGGCGAGGCGGTCATTGGAGGAATCAGGCCTCTCCAAGCGGGAGATTATCCGCCGCATGGGGACTTCCGCACCCCAGCTCTACCGGCTCCTCGACCCGACAGTGCGAGGCAAGACCGTGGACCAGCTCTTGCGCCTCCTCGCCGTCCTGGGTCAGGAAGTCCAGGTCGAGGTGTTCGCGAAAACCGCCTGAGCCCGTATTCTACGTGCCACCGCGGAGTCAAAGGCGTTTACCTACTCTCACACCTGTCCAAAATGGCAATTGAAAGGAAGTGCCTCCTCTGTTGTAGGCT
>CAZFMI010000085.1:0-12885 GCA_964519915.1 uncultured Geomonas sp. | reverse complement strand
CCCTTCTTCACGCCGGCCCGCTCGGCGTTGGAGTCGGGGACGACGTTGCTGACCGCCAGCCCGCGCTGGTTCGGGTCGGGCTCGTACATCACCCCCAGCAGCATCTTCCTGGGGAGCCCCTCGTAGGCGTAATGCACCAGGAAGTCAAACGGGACCATGGGGAAGTCAGGGAGCTCGACCTTCATGGTCTCGGGCTTGGTCTCCCTGGCGACCACCAACTCCGTTCCCCCGATAAGGACGTAGGAGGTAGGGAGCCGGCGGAAGAGCCGGCGCGGAATCCCGAAGCCGTAGCTGATATGATTCCCGCCCGCCACGATCAGGAGGTGCCGGTCCTTCCCCTGCGGGCCCGCCAGATAAGCTGCCGCCGAATCGGCCATGGTCTCGTCCCAGAGCGTCTGGGCGCGCAGGAATCCCTCCATGGGGATCTTGCCGTGGGTGTGCCCGCCGAAGATGCTCTCGGTCTGGGCTCGCTGGTAGGGATCGGAGAGATCAAGCTCGGGCAGCCGTGCCCTTTCCTCCGGGGTCAGCTCTTCCGGGGGGCTGTTCCGCACCGCCTGGACCAGGCTCTTCTCGGCGTTCAGGGCGATCACCGGGATGCGCCGCTCCTTGGCGAACAGCAGCAGGTCGCGGTAGTAGGCGAAATCCATCTTCCAGTTGTCGTACCAGCGGGAGGCCTTGAGGAATCCCTTCTCATCCAGTTCGCCTGCCACCCAGCGGTCCAGGACGGGTTGCTGCGGACGGGTGAACATCTCCATCCCCAGCGCCACCTTGCCCGGATGCCTTTGCTCCATCGCCTTCAGGGTCTCCAGCTCCAGGCGGTGGGAAGCCGGGTTGTCGTGGGTTTCACCGATGTAGACCACCCGCGCGTCCGTGACGACGGCGTGCATCTGCTGGGGGGTGACCAGTGTGCCGGTGGGAAGGTGCACGATGTCGCCAAGCTTGGGAGCTGCGGAAAGAGGGTAGGGGGTTTCCGGGTCGCCTAACAGACGACTGCCGGATGTCGTGGTGCAGGCGGTCATGGCGAAAAGGGATAAGGCGGCCACCAGGTGCCCTGCGCGAGTAGCGGACAGCATTTTTCCTCCTGAAGAAAAGGCATCAAAACTGTATCTCCCCACCCCGGGCTCGGCCATGCCTGCCAGTCGGATGGCCGGTCGGGCCGGCCACCGGAGTGCCCAAAAGCGCCGGCTCAGGATCGAGCGCTCCCTCCCTGCGGCAGGGGACGGTTCGGACGGTGAAAGGTATAATAGCGTCTTTAATGAGTTTGTCTAGGCGCATCTGGTTTTTTCCGGATCCGCGATGCGGCAGCAGTGGCAGCTCTACTGCGCACGGTGTCAAGTGTCGCGGGACGCAGCAGGAATGTAGCATAACGGTTCATGAAAATAAACTGAAAATTCCGGCCGGGGGCGCCGCGGAAATGTATACAGTGCGGCAACTTCCCGTTGCCGGTGATTTTCCTGCCGATGAGACATGGGCGCGGCCCAATTATTGAAGCGGCACGGAGGGGTGCGATGCACAACAGTTGCAGAAGCTTCCTTGTCGAAGCCGCGACTGGATGAGCCGCGGAACGGTTGACTGATCCGGCTTGGTTTGGTTGGCTAAACGTATGTTTGAAGGCCTTTTTATGTTGACAATGGGAGTGCCTCGCAAATAGAATCTCCAATTTAATACATATGGGAGGTTGTGCAATGGGAAAGCTTTTTAAGGTGGCGGTGCTGCCGGGTGACGGCATAGGCCCCGAGGTTATGGCAGAGGCACTGAAGGTGCTGGATGCGGTCGAGAAACGCTACGATGTCGCTTTCGAGCGGACCCACGCAAACGTAGGCGGGGCGGGGATCGACCTGGAGGGTCGCGCTCTTCCCGAGACTACCGTAAATATATGCAAGGCTTCCGATGCAATCCTTTTCGGCTCGGTGGGGGGACCCAAGTGGGAGACCCTTCCCCCGGACGAACAGCCCGAACGCGGCGCGCTGTTGCCGCTCAGGAAGATCTTCGGCCTCTACGCCAACCTGCGTCCGGCCATCATCTTCCCGTCGCTGACCAGCGCCTCCTCCCTCAAGGAAGAGGTGATCGCCGGCGGTTTCGACATCCTGGTGATCCGCGAGCTGACCGGCGGCATCTACTTCTCGCAGCCCAAGGGGATCGAGGGGGAAGGGCGCGACCGTGTAGGCGTTGATACCATGCGCTACAGCGTCCCCGAGATCGAGCGCATCGCGCACGTCGCCTTCCAGGCGGCCAGAAAACGCGGCAAGAAGGTCTGCTCCATCGACAAGGCGAACGTCCTCTCCACCTCCGTTTTGTGGCGCGAGATCGTCATCAACATCGCCAAGGAGTACCCGGACGTCGAGCTGTCCCACATGTATGTGGACAACGCCGCGATGCAGCTGGTAAAGTGGCCCAAGCAATTCGACGTCATCCTCTGCGAGAACATGTTCGGCGACATCCTCTCCGACGAAGCCGCCATGCTGACCGGCTCGCTCGGCATGCTCCCGTCCGCCTCCCTCGCCGAGGGCACCTTCGGCATGTACGAGCCCTCCGGCGGCTCCGCACCCGACATCGCCGGCCAGGGTATCGCGAACCCCATCGCCCAGATCCTCTCCGCAGGGATGATGCTCCGCTACTCCTTCGGCATGATCGAGGCGGCCGACGCCATCGACAACGCGGTCGCCAAGGTCCTGGACCAGGGATACCGCACCAGGGACATCTATCAGGAGAAGGGGGGCGAGAAGCTGGTCAACACCAAGGAGATCGGCGACGCCATCATCGCGAACCTGTAGGGCTCGGACAACCAGTAGAGGCGGAAAAATCGCCGATGAAAAAAATAAAACCATTGAGAAGGGAGGGTCGCCTATGAAAGTCGGATTAGTCGGTTGGCGTGGCATGGTAGGCTCCGTTCTCCTCCAGCGCATGCAGGAAGAGAACGATTTTGCAGGGATCGAGCCGGTATTTTTCACAACGTCCCAGGCGGGGCAGCCAGCTCCCATGAACGCGGGGACGCTCAAGGACGCCTCGGATATCAACGAGCTGAAAAAACTGGACGTGATCATCACCTGCCAGGGTGGCGACTACACCAAGGCGGTCCGCCCCGAGCTGCACAAGGCCGGGTGGCAGGGGTACTGGATCGACGCGGCGAGCACCCTGCGCATGGAGTCCGATGCCGTGATCATCCTCGACCCCATCAACCGCAACGTGATCGACGCGGCGCTTGCCAAGGGGGTCAAGGATTACGTCGGCGGCAACTGCACCGTGAGCCTGATGCTGATGGGCCTTGGCGGCCTCTTCAAGGCGGGGGTCGTCGAGTGGCTCACCTCCATGACCTACCAGGCGGCATCCGGTGCCGGCGCTCCCAACATGCGCGAGCTCCTCTCCCAGATGGGTGTGTTGCAGGGCTCCGTTGCCGAGCTGCTGGCAACCCCGGGCTCGGCCATCCTGGAGATCGACAAGAAGGTCACCGGCATGCTGAGAAGCAGCGACATGCCGACCAAGGAGTTCGGTTTCCCGCTGGCCGGCAACGTGCTCCCCTGGATCGACCGCGAGGTTGAAGACGGCCAGAGCCGCGAGGAGTGGAAAGGGTACGCCGAGACCAACAAGATCCTCGGCACCGCCGACCCGATCCCCGTCGACGGCATCTGCGTGCGGGTAGGCGCCATGCGCTGCCACAGCCAGGCGCTGACCATCAAGCTGAACAAGGACATCCCGATCGCCGAGATCGAGGAGATGATCAAGAACGACAACCAGTGGGTGAAGTTCGTGCCCAACAACAAGGCCGACTCCCTGGCCCAGCTCACCCCGGCGGCGGTTTCCGGGTCGCTCGCCGTGCCGGTCGGCCGCGTGAGGAAGATGAAGATGGGGCCGCAGTACCTCTCCGCCTTCACCTGTGGCGATCAGCTCCTTTGGGGCGCCGCGGAGCCGCTGCGTCGCATGCTGCAGATCTTGAAAGAGCGTTAGCAAAAGGAATCCGTCGGGTCCGCGGGATCGGACGGAGCCGACAGATCATCGGGCACCACAACCGGGCGCGCCCCCACTAGAGGGGGCGCGCTCCCGTTTTTACGAGGAGAAGCAAAATGAGCAGGCTTTGGAATGTGGCAGTGGTGGGCGCGACCGGCGCGGTGGGCACCCAGATGATCGAGTGTCTTGAGGAGCGCGATTTTCCGGTGGGTAAGATCAGGTTCCTGGCGAGCGCCCGAAGCGCCGGGCAGGCGCTGGAATTCAAGGGGAAGTCGGTGCTGGTTGAAGAGCTGAAGCACGACTCTTTCGAGGGGATCGACATAGCGCTGTTTTCGGCAGGGGGAGCGCGCTCCGAGGAGTTCTGCCCTGCCGCCGCCAAGGCCGGCGCTGTCTGCATCGACAACTCCAGCGCCTGGCGCATGGACAAGGATGTGCCGCTGGTGGTCCCCGAGGTCAACCCGGAAGCCATCGCCGGCTACAAGAAGAAGGGGATCGTCGCCAACCCGAACTGCTCCACCATCCAGATGGTGGTGGCCTTGAAGCCGCTGCACGACTTCGGCACCATCAAGAGGATCGTGGTCTCCACCTACCAGGCGGTTTCCGGCACGGGGAAGAAGGCGATCGACGAACTGCGCGTGCAAACCGGCGAGCTCCTGAACGGGCGCCCCACCAAGAACGAGGTCTACCCGCACCGCATCGCCTTCAACTGCCTGCCGCAGATCGACTCCTTCCTGGACAACGGCTACACCAAGGAAGAGATGAAGATGGCGAACGAGACCATGAAGATCATGGGAGCGGACATCAGGACCACCGCCACCTGCGTCAGGGTCCCCGTGTTCTACGGCCATTCCGAGTCGGTGAACATCGAGACGGAGAGGAAGATCACGGTCCAAAAGGCGCGGGAACTGCTCGAGGACGCGCCGGGCGTGGAACTGGTCGACAACCCGGGCAACGGGGAGTACCCGATGGCGCTCGACGCCGCGGGGGCGGACCTCACCCTGGTCGGCCGCATCCGCGAGGACGCCTCCATTGATAACGGCCTGAACCTCTGGATCGTCGCCGACAACATCAGGAAGGGAGCCGCGACCAACGCCGTGCAGATCGCCGAGATACTGATCGGAAAATACCTGAAGTAGGGGGCGGCCCGAGATACCGGTCGGACCCGGCCGAACGAACCTGAACTGTCACTTATGCGCAATATCAAGCTCATCATAGAATACGACGGCACCGGCTACGCAGGATGGCAGGTGCAGCCAAACGGACTCACGGTCCAGGAGGTGCTGGAGGAGGCCCTTGCCCGCATGCTTGGCGAGCGTGCCACGCTGCACGCCTCGGGGCGTACCGACGCAGGGGTGCACGCGCGCGGCATGGTGGCCTGCTTCAGGACGGAGAAGGGGTTGCCGCTGCGCGCCTTCAGGGAGGGGCTGAACTCCTTGCTCCCCAGCGACATCGCGGTGCGAGACGCCTGCGAGGTGCCGCTTGGCTTCCACCCGCGCTTCGACGCGGTTGCCAAGCATTACCGCTACACCATGCTGGTGGATAACCTCCGCTCTCCGCTGGCGCGCCACACCGCATGGCGGCTGAAGGGGAGGCTGGACGTGGACGCGATGCGCGCGGCCTGCAAGCTGTTCGTGGGAGAGCACGACTTCGCAGCCTTTCGCGGATCAAACTGCGCAGCCAAGACCACGGTGCGCAAGATCTACAGCATGGAGCTGGTGCAGGACAACCGGTTTCTGTACCTGGACATAAAAGGGAGCGGGTTCCTGAAGAACATGGTGCGCATCATCGCCGGCACGCTGATAGACGTGGGGCAGGGGAGGCGCAGCGCCGACGATGTGGCCCGGCTCCTCAAGGGGGGGGCGCGGCACGAGTCGGGCATGACGGTGCCGCCGCAAGGGCTCTGCCTGATGCAGGTTTTTTATCCGGAGGAGGCGTCGGCGCCCGGGGGCTGCGATCGGGACTCCATGTTTCAGGGGCATACTGCCGTTCCCTGCGTCTGACGCGGGGAGCGGAGCGCAAAAGGTCGATGCTGCACGCCGCGCGAATTTTGCTTTTGAAGCGGCGACTAATTTTTCTCCTGGTTTTTTGTCTTGACATGAACTGGCAAATCAATTAAATTCTCAATCTTCTGTAAGTTCAGGTGCTAATTCCAGATAGCTGTGAGGTTTCGATGAAGACGCAAGTAGCCAAAAAAGAAGATGTGACCAGGGATTGGTACCTGGTTGATGTGGATAATAAGGTGCTCGGCCGCGTTGCGACTGAAATCGCAAACGTACTGCGCGGCAAGAACAAGCCGACCTTCACCCCGAGTGTTGACACCGGCGATTTCGTCATCGTCGTCAACGCCGAAAAGATCGCCCTCACCGGCAAGAAGTTTTCCGACAAGACCTACTACAGCCACTCTTCCTTCCCGGGCGGCCTGAAAGAGACCACTGCCGGCAAGCTGATTGAGAAGAAACCGGAAGAACTTCTGAAGAAGGCTGTCAAAGGCATGCTTCCCAAAAACAAGCTTGCCCGCCACATGCTGAAGAAGCTGAAGATCTATGCGGGCGCAACCCACCCGCACTCAGCTCAGAATCCGAAGGATCTGAACATTTAATTCGTTCATCAGGAGATATAAAATGGCAGTGAGCTTTTACGCTACAGGCAAAAGGAAGTCGTCGATCGCCAGGGTCTGGATCAAGGCCGGCACCGGCGAGATCATTGTAAATACCAAGACTCTTGACAACTATTTCGGCAGGGAGACCTCCAAGATGGTAGTCATGCAGCCGCTCGAACTGACCGACAACGTCGGCAAGTTCGACATCCTTTGCACCGTCAAGGGTGGCGGCGATTCCGGTCAGGCCGGCGCTATCAAGCACGGCATCACCAAGGCCCTCATCGAGGCCGATGCCGACCTGCGTGGCACGCTGAAGAAGGCCGGTTTCATCACCCGCGACTCGCGCATCAAGGAAAGAAAGAAATACGGCAAGAAGGCTGCTCGCGCAAGCTTCCAGTTCTCCAAGCGTTAATCCGCTTTACGAGACTGCGCTGTCTTTCAGCATTGCAAAGGGGGAATCCGAGAGGGTTCCTCCTTTTGCTGTTTGTCTGCCGTGCGCTCTCCAAGTCCCGGGAGGAGATCCGGCTTTCGTTTTGCCTCCCTTTGTGCGTGTCATCGGTGTCATGGCTGTGATACGATCACCTGTACTTTTTGCTGTTTCCTAGATAAAGGAGGCCTCTCATGCTTAAGGTTGCCATCGTTGGCGCAAGTGGATATACCGGTGTCGAACTGATCCGGATCCTTCATTCCCATCCCGAGGTCGCCGTTACCTGCGTCACTTCCGAGCAGAGCGCAGGGCGCCCGGTTAGCGATATATTCCCCACGCTGCGCGGCAGGTGCGACTTGGTCCTGGAGAACCTCGAACCGGTCGGGATTGCCGAGAAGGTCGATATCGTGTTTACCGCGCTGCCGCACAAGGCTGCCATGGAGGTGGTGCCGACTTTCCTGAAGATGGGGAAGAACATCGTGGACCTCTCCGCCGACTACCGTCTGCACGACGCCGACGTCTACGGCAGCTGGTACGAAAGGCATCTCAATCCGGAGTTGCTGACGGAGGCGGTCTACGGCATTCCCGAACTGCGCCGCGCGCAGATCAGCGAGGCATCGCTGATCGCCAACCCCGGCTGCTATCCGACCAGCGTGATACTGGGGGTGGCCCCGCTCCTCAAGGATAAGGTCATCGATCCGAGATCCATCATCGTGGACGCGAAGTCCGGCGTGTCCGGCGCGGGACGCGGCGCCAAGGTCGATGGGCTCTACTGCGAGGTGAACGAGGGGTTCCGCGCCTACGGCGTCGGCGGAGTGCACAGGCACATCCCGGAGATCGAACAGGAGCTGTCGCTTCTGGCCGGCGACCCGCTCACCATCACCTTCACCCCGCACTTGGTCCCGATGGACCGCGGCATCCTCTCCACCATCTACACCCAGCCGCTTGGCAAGGTGAACGTGCCGGACCTGGTCAAGCTCTACGACGCCTTCTACGACGGCGAGCCTTTCGTCAGGGTCCTTCCCGCAGGGACGCTCCCGTCCACGGCACACGTCAGGGGCTCCAACTTCTGCGACATCGGCATTGCCGTTGACGACAGGACCGGGCGGCTCATCATCGTATCGGCCATAGACAACCTGGTGAAGGGCGCATCCGGGCAGGCCGTCCAGAACATGAACCTGATGTGCGGTCTCCCCGAGACCCTCGGCCTCGACATCCTCGGCATCTACCCGTAAGTCAAAACAACCGGCCGCAGGGAAAATCCGAGGACTTCCGAGAAGGGATCGAGAAGGATCGCTTCTCCCGGACGTTCTCGGACGTTCCCCCTGGCCGGCGGTTTCAAGGTTTTTATGAAACAGGCAAGAAAGCAGTCCTCCAAGCAGCACCCTCCCAAGCAGCAGTTCCTCCCGATCTCCCTCTCCGAAGCAAAATCGCGCGGCTGGAACGAACTCGACGTCATCTTCGTCACCGGGGACGCCTACGTAGATCACCCCTCCTTCGGGGTGCCGCTGCTGGCGAGGCTCCTGGAGTCGGAGGGGCTTAGGGTTGGGATCATCCCGCAGCCCGACTGGCGCAGCAAGGACCCTTTCATGGCGCTTGGGCGCCCGCGCCTCTTCTTCGCGGTGGCGGCGGGGGCGATGGACTCGATGGTGGCCCACTACACGCCGGCAAGAAAGCTGCGCCGCGACGATGCCTACACGCCGGGCAACCGCCACGGCGCCCGTCCCAACCGCGCCACCATCGTCTATACCTCAAGGCTCAAGGAAGCTTACAGGGATGTCCCCGTCGTGATCGGCGGCATCGAGGCGAGCCTCAGGCGTTTCGCTCACTACGACTTCTGGGAGGACAAGGTGCGCCGCTCCGCGCTTTTGGATGCCAAGGCCGACCTGCTTGTCTACGGCATGGGGGAGAGCCCGCTCCTGGAACTCGTTAAGCGGCTGCAGGCCGGCGAGCAGTTCGGCTCGATCAGGGAGTTGAGGGGCACGGCTTACGCCTCGCCCACCCCTCCCGGATCTCCCTCCGAGGTGCTGGAGCTCCCGGGGTACGATCAGGTGGCATCGGACAAGGCCGCTTATGCCGACTCCTTCCGTCTGCTGTCCGGCGAGCAGAACCCCGGCTGCGCCAGGGTCGTCATCCAGCGCCACGGCGAGCGCTACCTGGTGTGCAATCCCCCGGCCCTCCCCCTTTCGGGGCAGGCGCTGGACCGGATCTACGCCCTCCCGTTCGCGAAGGCGCCGCACCCAAGCTACCGGGAGGCCGTCCCCGCCTACGAGCAGATCAGGAGTTCCATCACCACGCATCGCGGCTGCTTCGGAGGGTGCGCCTTCTGCGCCATCACCCATCACCAGGGAAAGACCATCCAGTCCAGGAGCGAGCAGAGCGTGTTGGCGGAGTTGGAGCGCCTTGCGGCACTTCCCTGGTTTCGCGGCAGCGTAAGCGACCTGGGAGGCCCCACCGCCAACATGTTCGGCCTCTCCTGCGGTGACAAGGCCGCGGGAGCTAAGTGCCGCCGGGGCAGCTGCCTGTATCCCAAGGTGTGCGGCAACCTGGTCACCGACGATGCCGGGAGTTCGAGGCTGTTGGCAAGGGCGCGCAGGATCTCCGGGGTGAAGAACGTCGCCGTGTCATCGGGGGTGCGCTACGACCTGCTGGAGCGCCAGCCCCGCTACCTGGCGGAACTGGTCGGGCACCACGTGAGCGGCCTCTTGAAGGTGGCGCCCGAACACCTGACCGACCGGGTGACCTCGGTGATGCGCAAGCCCGGGCGCGCCTGCTTCGAGCGTTTCAGGGACTCCTTCCAGAAAGAGAGCGCCAGGGCCGGGAAGAAGCAGTACATCGTCCCCTACTTCATCTCCGGCCATCCGGGATGCACCCTTTCCGACATGGTTGACCTGGCGCTGATGTTGAAGCGTTGGGGGATGAAGGTGGAGCAGGTGCAGGATTTCACGCCGACGCCCGGGACCCTGGCCACCTGCATCTATCACACGGGCTGCGATCCGTTCACCGGCGAAAAGGTGTTCGTCGCGAAGAGCGACCGTGAAAAGGGGCTGCAGAAGTCGCTGCTGCTCTACCATGTGCCGGAGGAGCGCAAGAGCTGTCTTGCCGCCTTGAAGGAGTGCGGCCGTGAAGATGCGGCTGCCGAACTGTTCGGGGCGGGGAACAGGAGGTAGTCAGGCGGCAATGATTGCTGCTTCTGCTGCCGATACGCTCTTTAGCTCATGAGCGGACCGCGACCACCAGCGAGATCAGCAGCAACATCCAGCAGATCACCGGCGTCGTGCACGAGACGGCGAAGGGGGCCCAGCAGTAGGCGGCCGCGGCAGGGCAGCTTTCGGTCCTGGCGGCGAGCCTGCAGCGGGTCGTGAACCAGTTCAAGCTTTGAAAAGCGACCGGAAGCAGATTTTCCTGAAAAGGGCGATCGAACCAACCGTTCGCATCGCCCTTTTCAGCTTGGCCCAAGGCCCGTCGATCTCCCCGCATCCCCTCCCGAGCTCCGGGCGAGTTGCAGGCGGCGTTACCCGAAAGAGCGGCATACCTGCTGCACGGCGATGGACGCGATGCCGGCAGTCTCGCAGGGCAGGGTCTCCAGGTGCATCCGGGCGGACCCGAGCGCCTCGGCGAGAGCCGAGTTCCCGCCCTTCAACTCGAAGCTGCTTCCCTGCTGCACCAGGTAGTCCCTGCCGTCCCCTATGGTGAGCCAGACAGTCCCCTTGAGGCAGCGCAGCATGAGGCCGCGCCGGCCTCCGTCAAACCGCATCAATTCCCCATTGCCAAGACAGCATTCCATAGATTTCCCCCTTTGACCGTAGCTTGGCTTACTATAACGGTGCAAGGGGGACGAGTACAGATACAGGAAAAACGATTTGTTGCCGTTACAGTTGCCGCAAAATCCGACTGTCTCCACGGGAAATGGAGGCAACTGTGCCCTCTACCTCCCGGTCTGGTCGTGCGAATTCACCTCCTTGGACTCCGGCGAATCCTTTTCCCTAAGCCAGATCGATACGAGGACCATGGCCAAAAGTGCCAGGAACTCGCTCTGCCAGTTCTGCAGAGACTCGAACCAGAAATTGGGGGGTGGCGAGGTAGCCCCATGCCGTCAACTGTTCTCCCCGGCCGTGGTCCAACCGCTCCTGGATGAAAACGTCCATGAACACAGCTTGCGCCGATCGTCTGAGCGGTAATAACAGCTACGACTGCACTGTGTCCGGCTAGCCTTGAAAAGTCCGTTGGTACGGCAGGTTGCGCAGCTTTGAAAATGAATTTCCTTGACATTGCGGATGTCACATTGTATGTTGTCGATCTGAATCTCACATTGAGAAGTTCAGATACAGACAAAGAAGTACAAGATACTGACAATACTAAACCACTTGCGAGAGTGGGACGGAAAGCCTACAGGGTCTCACTGAGACAGCCGGGTCGCCAAATTATCTACTGATATGACGGCGGCCCGGCTTTTTTTGTTTGACCGGCCCTCCTGCAGCAAGGGAGGCGGCGGGGATGATCCCGCAGTAAAAAAAGGAGGACTAGATATGGGAAGAATGAGTGAAGTAAACAAGAAGATACATGATATGGCGGTGTTCATAGAATTCCTGGCAGGATCGGGGCTGGCCATTTTCTTTCATCTGGTGCTGCACAACGAGGAGGCGGCGTACCTCACCTTCGGCCTGGGCATCCTGCTGTCGCTGGTGACATACCTGGTGCGCGAGGATGTGGCGAAGCTGAAGGCCGAACTGACTGTGCAGTACCAGCAGGCGCACGCCATTCCTTTCGCGCTGTCCCAGGTGGCTGACCCCGAGTGCCAGGCAAAGGCGCAGGAGCTGATCGCCGGCACACTGAAGAACATAGGCCAGCTGCAGCAGGGGTACATACCGCTGGACGAGATGGACTTCTACCTGGAGGGGGCGCGCCAGTCAGACCAGGCGCTGCGCCAGATCCGCGCTGTTGACCCGCTCAGCACCGGATGGTTGAGCCGCGGTGCGCTGGTCAACTTCTACCAGGCCAACCTGCGCGCCGTCGAACGCGGGCTGCAGGTTACGCGCATTTTCGTGACCACGCGTGAGGAACTCGCCGACCCGGAAGTGCAGAAGGTGCTGCAGGCCCAGCACAGGGACGGCGTAGAGGTGCGGGTGGCCTTCAGGGACGAACTCCCCTCCACCATCGGTTTCAGCGGCTCGGACGTCTACGGCTCGCTCGACTTCGCCGTCTATGACGACAGGGTGGTCACATCGGTGTTCTCCCAGACAGGCAAGTACTACGGCCGCAAGACCACCCAGCAGGCGGAGGTCGCCAGGTACCTGCACCTCTACGAGAGGCTGGAGCACAGCGCGCACCAGCTGTGTCTGGAAGATGAGCGGATGGTGCTTGCAAGCGAGGTGCTGGCCCCGGCGTCCGGGATGCTCCGGGACGCCGGGTAACCGGGTAACCGGGTAACCGGGGAGGCAACCGCGAAAAAACCGCTCTCGCTTCTGCGCGGAGGAGGGGCCGGAAGGGAGCTGGCCGAAAATTCCTCTTGCGCCGGAAGAAACGCCCGATATAGTGTAGGTTTGCATTTTCGCCGGGGGGCGGGGCTCGATGGGGGAGCGGGTGGATGCGGCCCTTGGGACAAAAAAACATATGCGGCGAAAAAAAGATGTTGACACCGGGACCCTTTTGCTTTAGAACAGGGATTCGCTTCGCAACGCAAGGTTCGCAAGCGAAACGGTAGCGGATGGTAGCGGCGATAGGCTGGCGTAGCTCAATTGGCAGAGCAGCTGACTTGTAATCAGCAGGTTGCGGGTTCGAGTCCCATCGTCAGCTCCAGCATGAAAACTAGCAAGCACTTCTGTCTGGAGGGATTCCCGAGCGGCCAAAGGGAACAGACTGTAAATCTGTCGTCATCGACTTCGGAGGTTCGAATCCTCCTCCCTCCACCATA
>CAZFMI010000084.1:0-13149 GCA_964519915.1 uncultured Geomonas sp. | reverse complement strand
TGCTGCAGCGGGGTGACGACGTGAACGACGTGGTCAACATGGCCGCCATCGCCGTGGTGGACGCGCAAAACCTCTAGCTTCCGGTTTCACCAGCGCCCCGTGGTGCTATTGCCCCCATTCCTCCCTCCGGTGGAATGGGGGTTTTTTTATCTGCAAAACAGCAGGTGCAACCTGCTGCGTTTACGGCGTGTTTTATTTTGAACCCGCGGCCGTTTCCGCGGTTCGGCCTGTCCGCTTGCTGTATTACAATGTAACCAAAAGCCGTTGGCTGTTTTTCGGCTGTCGTTTTGACCCGGCCCGCCATATGCGCCATGAAAAAAATATCCCCCTAAGCGACGATTTTATAGCATTTATTTTTGAATTGTGTTATCTGTCTGTTGCCTTTGCCGCCGGGTGCGCTTGAGGGTGGATTTGTCAGACCAATTTTTGTAGCGAATTATTATAAAACTGTTTGCTAAAACAGGTTATTGCTATTATGCTAATGAACGTCTTTTTGGGGGCCGTTTTTATCCAAAATAAAACAAGGCGGCGTTAACGATGCGATGGTGGTTGACTGGCGGGTGCGATTGGGTTGCAGACGGTAACGGGGCAACGGTCGCCAAAACCTGATCTTTAAAAGGAGGGAGTATGAACGTCCACGAGTACCAGGCAAAAGCAATCCTGCGCAAGTTCGGCGTGCCGGTTCCTGACGGCCATGTCTGCTACAACGGCGCCAGTGCCAGAGAATGGGCCAAGCGTCTCGGCGAGGGACCATGGGTGGTGAAGGCGCAGATCCACGCCGGAGGGCGCGGCAAGGGTGGAGGCGTCAAGCTGGCGCGCAGCTCGAGCGAAGTGCAGATGATCGCGCGCGATATGTTGGGCATGACCCTGCGCACGCACCAGACCGGGCCGGAAGGGAAGGTCGTGCACCGCGTCCTGGTTGAAAACGGCTGCAACATCGCGAACGAGCTTTACGTGAGCCTCCTCGTGGACCGGAACACCTCCCGGGTCACCGTCATGGCCTCCACCGAGGGTGGGATGGACATCGAAGAGGTGGCCGCGAGGACACCCGAGAAGATCTTCACCGAGGCGGTGGACCCGCTGGTGGGATTGACGCCGTTTCAGTGCCGCAAGATCGCGTTCAGCCTCGGGCTCAGGGGCAAGCTGACCGGCAAGGCGGTCAAGGTGCTCTCCGGCCTCTATACGACCTTCATCGCCTGCGACTGCTCCCTTCTCGAGGTGAACCCCCTGGTGGTGACCGCGGAGGGGGAGCTCCTCGCGCTCGACGCCAAGTTCGGCTTCGACGACAACGCGCTGTTCCGTCACCTGCAGATAGGGGACATGCGCGACTTCGACGAGGAGGACCCCAACGAGGTGGAGGCCTCCCAGCATGATCTCTCCTACATCTCGCTTACCGGCAACATCGGCTGCCTGGTGAACGGCGCAGGGCTCGCCATGGCGACCATGGACATCATCAAGCACTACGGCGGGGATCCCGCCAACTTCCTAGACGTCGGGGGGGGGGCGACCATCGAGCGCGTCACCGAGGCATTCAAGATCATCCTCTCCGACAAGAACGTGAAGGGGATCCTGGTCAACATCTTCGGCGGCATCATGAAGTGCGACGTCATCGCCACCGGCGTCATCGAGGCGGCCCGGCAGGTCGGCATCCAGGTGCCGCTCGTGGTCCGTCTGGAGGGTACCAATGTCGAGCTCGGCAAGCGGCTTTTGGCGGAAAGCGGCCTGAACATAGTGGCTGCCGACGGCATGGCCGACGGAGCGCAGAAAATCGTCCAGGCCGTTGCGGCCGCCGCCTAAGGAGGGTGACATGAGCATAATGATCAACAAGGAGACCAGGGTCATCACCCAGGGGATCACCGGCGCCACCGGCCTCTTCCACGCCCAGGGCGCGCGGGAGTACGGCACCCGGATGGTGGGGGGGGTGACCCCCGGCAAGGGGGGGAGCGTCGTCGACGGTTTCCCGGTTTACGACACGGTGGCCGATGCGGTGCGCGAGACCGGGGCCACCGCTTCCGTCATCTACGTCCCCCCCCCGTTCGCGGCCGATTCCATCATGGAGGCGGTAGACGCGGGGGTCGAGCTGGTCTGCTGCATCACCGAGGGGATCCCGGTCCTCGACATGGTGAAGGTGAAGCAGTACCTGGTGGGGAAGAAGACCCGGCTGGTGGGGCCCAACTGCCCCGGCGTCATCACCCCCGGCGAGTGCAAGATAGGGATCATGCCCGGCTACATCCACAAGCCCGGCAAGATAGGGGTGGTTTCCCGCTCCGGCACGCTCACCTATGAGGCGGTCTGGCAGCTCACCTGCATAGGGCTCGGGCAGTCCACCTGCGTCGGCATCGGCGGCGATCCGGTGAACGGCACGAGCCACATCGACTGCCTGCGCCTGTTCGAAGAGGACCCCGGCACCGAGGCGGTCATCATGATCGGGGAGATCGGCGGCAGCGCCGAGGAGGAGGCCGCCCGGTTCGTGAAGGAGCAGATGACCAAGCCGGTGGCCGCTTACATCGCGGGGGTGACGGCACCTCCCGGGAAGAGGATGGGGCACGCCGGCGCCATCATCTCCGGCGGGAAGGGGACGGCGACCGAGAAGGTCGCGGTATTGAGGGAATGCGGCATCAGCGTGGCGGACAGCCCGGCCGAGATGGCCGAGGCGCTGCTCAAGGTCTACAGACCGTAGAAAGCGCCACAGGGGATGTGGCAGCAACGAGGCAACCATGAGGAAGAACAAAGAGGAAGTGCGCTATCACGTTCTGTCCGTGCGGGTGAGCCGGGAAGAGCGCGAAACCATCGAAAAACTTTCCCGGCAGGCCAACATGAAGGTATCCGACCTGATGCGGGAGGCCCTTCAGGCCGTAGTCCCCTGGCACCTCTCGCCGGAGCAGATGATCCACAGGTAGGTGCTACAAACGCTGAAGGAGACCGGCTGCCGGCCGCATCATCTTTTGTGTGCCGGGCCGCAAAGCCGGAGCTTTGAAACGAGAACCGAACCGGAGTCGCCACCATCTTGAAAGAGGAGCTATTGCATGAGCAGAAGAATGGTAACCATCGACGGTAACACGGCTGCCGCCCAAGTTGCCCACGCCACCAACGAAGTAATCGCCATCTACCCGATCACCCCTTCGTCGGTGATGGGGGAGATCTCCGACGCGAAAAGCGCCGTGGGCGAAAAGAACATCTGGGGGACCGTGCCCCTGGTCTCCGAGCTGCAGTCGGAAGGTGGCGCGGCCGGGGCCGTGCACGGCGCGCTGCAGGCGGGAGCGCTCACCACGACCTTTACGGCGAGCCAGGGGCTTTTGCTGATGATCCCCAACATGTACAAGATCGCGGGGGAGCTCACCTCCACCGTGTTCCACGTCTCTGCCCGCGCCCTGGCCACCCAGGCGCTCTCCATCTTCGGCGACCATTCCGACGTCATGTCCTGCCGTTCCACCGGCTGGGCCATGCTCTGTTCCAACAACGTGCAGGAGGTGATGGACTTCGCCCTGATCTCCCAGGCGGCGACCCTGCGCTCCCGCATCCCGTTCCTGCACTTCTTCGACGGTTTCCGTACCTCCCACGAGGTGCAGAAGGTCGAGGAGCTCACCTTCGACGACATGCGCTCCATGATCGACAACGACCTGGTCAACGCGCACCGTGCCCGCTGCCTCACCCCGGACCGCCCGGTCATGCGCGGCACCGCCCAGAACCCAGACGTCTACTTCCAGGGGCGCGAGACCATCAACAGGTTCTACCCTGCCTGCATCGAGATCGTCGAGCAGGAGATGGACAGGTTCGCGGCGATCACCGGCCGCAGGTACGGCCTGGCGGATTACGCGGGCGCTCCCGATGCCGAGCGGGTAATCGTCATCATGGGAAGCGGTGCCGACACCGTGCAGGATACCGTTGAGACCCTGGTCGCCAAGGGGGAGAAGGTCGGCGTCCTGAAGCTCCACCTGTACCGCCCCTTCCCGCTCAAGGCGTTTTGCAACGCACTGCCGGCAAGCGTGAAGAAAATCGCGGTGCTGGACCGCACCAAGGAGCCGGGCGCCCTGGGCGAGCCGCTCTACCTCGACGTGCGCACCGCCGTGGGCGAGGGGATGGCCGCCGGGCTTTGCGGCTTCGTCGGCTACCCGGTCATCGTGGGAGGGCGCTACGGCCTGGGGTCCAAGGAGTTCACCCCGGCCATGGTGAAGGCGGTGTTCGACAACCTCTCCGCCTCCTCATCCAAGAGCAACTTCGTGGTGGGCATCAACGACGACGTCACCGGGTCGAGCCTTCCCTACGACACCTCCTTCAGGAACCAGATGGAGGGGACCTACGAGGCGATGTTCTTCGGCCTCGGCTCCGACGGCACCGTGGGCGCCAACAAGAACACCATCAAGATCATCGGCGAGTCGACCGACAACTTTGCCCAGGCCTACTTCGTCTACGATTCCAAGAAGGCAGGCACCATCACCACCTCGCACCTGCGCTTCGGGAAGAAGGCGATCAACGCCCCGTACCTGATCGACAACGCGGACTTCATCGCCTGCCACAACTTCACCTTCCTGGAGAAGTACGACATGCTCGGCAAGGCCAAGTCCGGCGGCACCTTCCTCCTCTGCTCTCCCTTCGAGCAGGGCGAGGTATGGGACAAGATGCCGGTCGAGGTACAGCAGCAGATCATCGACAAGAAGCTGAAGGTCTACACCATCAACGCCATCAAGTTGGCCGAGGAGCTAGGCCTTGGCGCCCGCATCAACGTCATCATGCAGACCGCCTTTTTCAAGATCTCCGGCATCATCGGGCTTGAAACGGCCATCGCAGAGATCAAGGGGGCGATCAAGAAAAGTTACGGCAAGGCCGGCGAGAAGGTAGTGGCGATGAACAACGCCGCCGTCGACCAGGCGCTTGCCAACATCCACGAGGTAGCCGTTCCTGCCGAGGCCACCTCCCCGCTCAGGAAGCCGGCAGTGGTTGGGGCGCACGCACCGAGGTTCGTCCAGGAAGTCACCGGCACCATCATCGCCGGTTTCGGGGACGACCTGCCGGTATCCGCCATGCCGATCGACGGCACCTTCCCGACGGCGACCTCGCAGTACGAGAAGAGGAACATCGCGGTGGAGATCCCGGTATGGGACGAGAAACTCTGCATCCAGTGCGCCATCTGCTCCTTCGTCTGCCCGCACGCAGCCATCCGCGTGAAGGCCTATCTCGAGAGCGAGCTGGCGAACGCCCCGGCCACCTTCAAAAGCGCCGACTCCAAGATGCCGGACGTGAAGGACATGAAGGTCACCTTCCAGGTGGCGCCCGAGGACTGCACCGGTTGCGGCGCCTGCGCCCACAACTGCCCGGCGAAGGACAAGGCGAATCCGGCCCACAAGGCCCTGGACATGCAGTTCCAGCCGCCGCTGCGCGCCTGCGAGGCGGCAAACTACGACTTCTTCCTGGCGCTTCCGGACATCGACCCCTCGCTGGTGAAGCTCGACACGCTGCGCGGCAGCCAGCTGGTAAGGCCGATCTTCGAGTACTCCGGCGCCTGCGCCGGTTGCGGCGAAACCCCTTACCTGAAGCTTCTGTCCCAGCTCTTCGGCGACCGCGCCATGATCGCCAACGCCACCGGCTGCACCTCGATCTACGGCGGCAACCTCCCCACCACCCCCTGGGCTCAGCGTGCGGACGGGCGCGGCCCGGCGTGGTCCAACTCGCTCTTCGAGGACAACGCCGAGTTCGGCTACGGCATGAGGCTTGCCGTGGACAAGTTCAGCGAGGCGGCTCGCGAGCTGCTGACCCAGCTCATGACCTGCGAAAGCGGCTGCTCCTCGGCGGCTCCGCTGATGCAGGAGATCCTCGATTCCAGGCAGGCGGGCCAGGGGGAGATAGAGGCCCAGCGCGCAAGGGTTGCCAGGTTGAAGGAACTGCTCGGCTCCTGCAAGGAAGAGGCTGCCGTTCAGCTTCTCCCGCTGGCCGACTACCTGGTGAAGAAATCGGTCTGGTGCATCGGCGGCGACGGCTGGGCCTACGACATCGGCTACGGCGGCCTGGACCATGTCATCGCGTCGGGCAAGAACGTCAACATCCTGGTGCTCGACACCGAGGTCTACTCCAACACCGGCGGGCAGGCATCCAAATCCACCCCGATCGGCGCGGTGGCGCAGTTCGCCGCCGGCGGCAAGACCATGGCCAAGAAGGACCTGGGCATGATGGCCATGGCCTACGGACACGTCTATGTGGCCAACGTATCGCTTGCGAATCCGGGGCAGGTGGTCAAGGCGTTCATCGAGGCGGAAGCGC
Organism: uncultured Geomonas sp.; assembly: GCA_964519915.1. Lineage (GTDB taxonomy): Bacteria > Desulfobacterota > Desulfuromonadia > Geobacterales > Geobacteraceae > Geomonas. The sequence continues at coordinate 6,894 of CAZFMI010000084.1, read as the reverse complement.
ACGACGGTCCCTCCGTCATCATCGCCTACGCCCACTGCATCGCCCACGGCATCAACATGACCAGCGGCGTTGACGAGCAGAAGAAGGTGGTTTCCTCCGGGTACTGGCCGCTGTACCGTTACAACCCGGCACTGGCCGGCGAGGGCAAGAACCCGCTGCAGCTCGACAGCAAGGCCCCCACCACCAGCTTCGAGGATTTCGCCAACGGGGAGAACCGTTACAAGGTGCTCAGGAAGATCAACCCCGAGGCGGCCGACCAGTTGATGGAGAAGGCAAGCGCCTGGGCCGCCGACAGGTTCGAGTACTACCAGAAGCTCGCTGGACTCAGCTACGGCGGGGAGGACAAGTAGACGAAGCTGTTTCTCGGGCACACGCTGCCATGTGTGCTCCATTCAAAAGGCCGGGGGACGCCCCGGCCTTTTTGTATCAGCGTCCACCGCTGCAGCCCCTCCTCGAACGGGACCGTCCTCGAACATGTAGGAGCGGCACTCCTGCCGCGATTCACCGCTCCGCCAATCTCGGATTCGGCCTGCTTCTTCTCCTTCGCCTTCTCGACCCGCTCGAAGCCAGCACCTCCCTCAGTTCCTCGGTGAGCAGCGAAAGCCGCTTTTCAATTCCCTCGCTTTTGCCGCTGAGGTTTGCAAGGCGACGGCGGGGATGCTGCTGGATCTTGCCGGTCCCGCATCGGCGACAGCCTAGTCATCGCCTCCTCTGCTGTAGTTGGCAGCGGCAGGCGGTGGGCAAGCTGGCGAAACCCGCTGAAGAGCTCGCCCCTCCTCCCGGCCAGCACCCGCTGCAGTTGCTCCCTTCCCGGCCCCTCGTGGACCCGCTCCTGGAAGCGCCGTGACGCCCGCGCAGGTCGTGGATGCTCTCTTCTTTCAGGGTGCGGGCACCCTCTCCCAGAGGGAGAGGGAACTAGCGGAAGATCACCGCTAATCAGATTCTTTTTTGTGTCTTTACATGAAGGAAGGGGCGCTGGCTACATGTAGGGCAAACCGGCAGGGACGGTGCCGCCACGCTCTTTGATGAGTCTGAGGATTTCGGCCCTTTTTCGGCAATCAGTAAGGTTTGGCCCGTTACAAAGGCGCCTCTGGTAATCGACTAGCTCTTCCAGCACGTTCAGCCCCTGTTCGGATACTGGCCGGAAATCAGCCCCTCGAAGCATGAGTTCCTTCGCCCGGTCATACTCCATTTGCATAACCAGTTCGAGCAGTAGAGTTCTGCCGTTAGCTGCTTTTGAATTTATGTCGGCGCCTTTTGCCAATAGCATCTCGTAATGCGGCCAGTTACTTTCTGAAACCGCGAAAAATATCAGGGGCACATCGTGGCAGTATAAATTAGGATCCAACTTGAATTGAAGGAACAATCCTAAAAAATCAAGATCCTTCTCAATGACAGCATCATCAGCAGCTGCAACAGTCCCCTTCGGAGTCCTTAAATTGGGGGAAACACCCAACTCGAATAATAGCCTCACTATCTGCTTCCGCTTGAGCTTCACGGCTACACGTAAAGGCGTGTTCTCATATTCACCTACAGCGTTGAGATTGACTCCTTCGTTGGCCAATCTTTTAACAGTGTTAGTATCTCCAGCAGTAATTGCCTTTACAAGCTCTCGTACTGTAGGGTCTGAAAAATCCAGGCTATAATCAATTGCAGACATTGCTTTACCTCCTGGGCAACCTGTGAGTATCGCCAATATTATAAATATGGACTTTAGGATCTTTATCATGCAGTTATATTCCTGTCCATGACGTTGAGATCATCTGCTTTTTGCTGCTCCAATCCTGCAATCACATATTTAGGATCGTGCAGATGAACTTTCCGAACAGGATCGAACCTGTTTCTCAGGGTACCGCCAAGCCCAGGAGACAATCCCTGTTCGGATTTGCCGCCCAGCACATCTGTCGCATTTGTAATGATAGGAACTCTGTGGACAGGGCCTGCCGCGGCAAATGTAATGGTGCCTTCATCCATGACCGCTCTGTGAGCGGCTAAAGCAATCGCACATCCTCCAGTTGTGGAAACTGTTGTAATTCCGGCCCCTACAGCACGTTGGAAGGCTGGTGCCTGCACTGTGTCGAGAATTTCCCCTTCTGCTACAAAATTTTGGACGTATTGGCATGCTGAGGCAAGTCCATCACTATTTTCTACTCGTTCCAAAGTAGCAGGGTGCACACCAGCAGGGTCAATTGCATATACGCATGTACCTGAAACGATCCCCGCCGCTGCTGCCATCCCTCCCCCCATAGAATGTCCAGTAATGTCGAACTTATCTCCCATCACTTTCTTTAAACTTCGAGCGGTCTTTATCGCCCTTGTATAATGGTCGGTCTCACCTCCAAAGGCCTGCACCATATCAGTGACGCCATCCTTTCTTCCTTGCGTACCTCGAAAAGCCAGTACATAGCGAACTTCACCGAAAATATCAGGTTTGGTTTTGTACAATTCTGGATAGTAGCCGTCTTTGTACTCGTCCGGTCGGAACTTTGGATTTAACTGTGGAAACATACTTTTATTCATTCCCAGTTTCGCCAGTTCCTGAGGAGAAACCCTCTCCCACCCCTCCGGCGGTTCCCCTTGTCCCACGTTATAGACGTCTTCAGCCAACCGTGCCCGCTCCACTGCGACGTTGTTCCTTTCGAACCGCGTGGTTGCCTGTTGCAGCGCATCCCTCTGCTTGCCGGGCGGCATGGATTTCAGGCTATCCTTGCTCGCGGCGATCTTCGCTCTCCGCTTGGCGACGCGCTCGGCTTTTCTGCCGTTCGGGCAGGCCTCGATAGTCGCACCGGCAGGTTGCGGAGTCAGTTTTTTATTTACCGCTTGCCTCGCATAGGCCACCTTCTGCTGGATCTTTTCTTTGGCTGCTTTCCAGGTTGCCGCAGTTTTGCCCCCAACTTCGGCGATGGTACGGAAACGCGCCCTGGCTGCGTCGCTGGTACTTTGGTAGAAGCCGGCTAGCATGCTTCCATATCCGGTCATGGGTCACCCCTGTCAACGTGCAGGATCATTCCTCCGGCAAGTCGTCCACCGTTGCCTCTATGAAATTCCACAGCCACTGGGCCTTCATGCCGGTGTCCATCTCGTAGTCTTCCAGAACCTCCTTGGCGGCCTTGAAATCCTCGTCGAAGGTCCTTCCGAAAAGCCATGCCGCCACTATGAACGGCGCGACATGCGTCTCAAGGATCAACTTGTAGCCTGCAGCGCGGTCGGTGAGTTCCAGGATGGTCCGCCCCATCTCGTCGCGGGGCACCTGCTTCGTTTCGGGGAAGCACTCGTAAAGGTAACTGCTCATCCGCTCGACGTAGATGCTCTCGCCGACCTTTTTGCTCTGCTCCGCTCTCTGCAACAGTCTTCCACCCTTTGCCGTCGCCTCGTCTCGGGCCGACACTGAGTGAAGATAGTCAGGACTCACCGGCCGCGGGTCTCTCAATGGCAGTACCCTTTGCCGCAGATTGTCTTGCTGGAGCCAGAAAAGGTCGGCGAATTGCGGGTCCTCATCCTCGGTCAGATACATCAGCACCGGGCCGAAGATGGTGCGCAGTTGGTCGGCATCGCAGGAGGGGAGATAGTTGCGCATCACGTGTGGTGAGTAGTAGCGGAAGTAAACGGTCCTGTCACCCAAGGCTACTCTTACGTGTCTTCGAAAGTGCCTGTTGAGGACGGCGATGTCTGCCCTAGAGACGCCGAAGATGCCCCAATTCCTGCCCCACCCGTTCAGCAGCAGCCAGTATGTAAAGGGTGCATCGCGGTCAAGGATAACCAGATAGGGGGCAACCTCGGCCATGTCGGGCTCCAACTCCCCGCGATATAGGCATCGGTGCTCCGGGCGAAAGGAGTAGAGCGTCTGAGGCAGATCCGGCATCGACGCACCTTCAAGGATGGCAAATGCCGTGACCGCTTGCTGCGGGAATAACAGTGCTTTCAGGACGTGCAGGTGTCGGGTGTCGGTCATCGTTGCCTCGGCGGGAAACGTGTTGGCGGAACGCTAAAAATTAGCATGTGCCAATTGTGTGTCAACTTGTGCCACGGCGTACGCCAATCACTACTATGTTCGCGGCAAGGATGCCGCTGCTACAATCTTGGAAGAAAGGAGAAATTCCTTCGTGGCTGAACGGAAGAACAGGTATTCTGGTCCCCCATGCGACCTGCCGCATTTAAGTCGTGGAGGAGCCGCTATTGCCGCAAATCGGGAGCGGAAAGACTCGGTAAGGTGGGCATGGGAAACCTGAAAGAAAATTGACAAATTTTTAAATATCCATATTATCACTGCTTTCGGATCAGCTGTGTACCGTGCGGCCAGGAGGAACATCATGCGACATACGTCGTTGGCAGTCTTGCTACTTGTGCTCTGCGTGCCGGCTGTAAGCGCCGCGTCCGCCTACCAGTGGCGGGACGATCAGGGCGTGATGCATTTCACGGACGATTCGGACAAGATACCCGAGAGGTACCTGAAGCGGGCCAAGGAGATCGATTCGCTGAGAGTTGAGCAAACCCCCGCCACGGCGCCTGTCGCCGGCGGCAAGCCGGTGGTTACCGCGGCCCCTGCCGCAGCACCTCAAGCGGTGCAGGGCGCTCCGTCCCCTGTGACGCACGCGGTTTCCGCGGATCAAGCGCGGCTCTCTGCGGAATTGCAGGGGCTTCGGGAAGGGCTGGAGGCAAAGAAGAAGGAACTGGACCGGCTGCATCACAAGTGGTCGGTGGCAAAAGGACGCACCCCCAGCGCAGAAGAGGTGGAGGAGTTCGAGAAGAAGCGGGCCAAGGGGAAGGCGACCTTCAAGGACAACCCCTACGTGAACAGGAAGCCTCTTTCCTCGCCGGCTCCCGCCCGCATCGCCTACTTCAAGAAGCTGGAGGAGATCGGCCGCGACGAGGAGAGGGTGCGCCAACTGGAGCTGGAGCTGCAGGGGTTAGGTAAATGAACGAGAGATGGGAGATGGTATGGAATTTATAGCTGAGGCCTTGGCTGCTGTTTCCGTCGAGCGGATCAGGAAGCACATACAGGCGCTTGAGGGTGTTCGGCATCCGGTGGCGGCGCCCGCCGCCCTGGAGCAGGCGCGTCTCTACGTGCACGATACCCTGCGCTCTCTGGGCTACTCCATGGAGGAGCAGCGCTTCAACGATAGCGGCGACGAGTTCAAAAACGTGATCGCGACCCGACGCGGCACGCGCTCGCCCGACCGGCGGGTCCTGGTGCTCGCCCACTTCGATACGGTATCGACTTCACCCGGGGCGGATGACAACGCCAGCGGCATTGCGGTACTCCTGGAGCTGGCAGCCATTTTCAGCCGCCTCTCCTTCGAGAAGACGGTCCAGTTTGTCGGCGTGAACCTGGAGGAAAACAGCGAAGAAGGCACCTCCGGCACCGGTACCAGGGGAAGCCGCGCGCTGGCCACCCGGGCCAAGGAGGAGGGGTGGGACATAGAGGGGGTGCTGGTCCTGGAATCGGTTGCCTTTGCCGGCGAATCGGCGCGGCAGACGGTGCCGGCGGGGCTCCCGCTTGAGGTCCCCCAGCAGGGGGATTTCCTGGCAGCGATAGGGAATGAAAGGTCGCGTGGGCTGGTGCAGGGATTCGCACAGGCAGTCCTACGGTACGAGGTGTCTCTGCCTGTGGTCCCCATGGTTGTCCCCGGCAACGGCGAGGGGATCTTTCGGGACACCAGGAGGTCCGACCACGCGCCGTTTTGGGACCGCGGTTACCCAGCCGTCCTGCTGACCGATACCACCAACTTCAGGAACCCCCACTATCATCAGCCGAGCGACACCCTGGAGACGTTGAACCTCGCTTTTGCCGCTGAGGTTTGCAAGGCGACCGCAGGGATGATGGCCGATCTGGCCGGCCCTCCTGTGCCGATATCTTAGCGACCGCCTCCTTTGCCGCTGTTGCCAGAAGCAGGCGGTGCACGAGTTCCAGGAAAGCGGCGAAAACCCCACCCCTGCGCCCGGCAATTACCCGCAGCAGCTTCTCCCGTCCGGGTCCCTCGCGGACCCGCTCCCGCACCATCTCGCCGAACACATCTAGGTCATGCAGTTTCCCCAGCACTTCCTGGTAGCTCTTCAGCGCGTCGCGCAGCCCGGGGCACCCCTCAGCCATGAGCGGCTCCACGGTCTCCAGGCGGTAGCGCATCTTTTTTACGGCGATCCTGAGCGCGTGTTGGGCGGCGCTGTCCGCCTCATCGAGTGCCCCGGGAAGAAGCGAGTCAACGGCATCGGCGCGCTCCATGAGAGCCTTGCCTGCGAACAGCGAGAACTCCTGGAACGGGTCGGCCTCCCTGGATCTGAACAGGTTAGGGCGGTCGCGCAGAGCGCGAAGCCGGTTTCGAAGCGGCTGCTGACCGAGCTCCTTGAACCTTCGGGAGAGCCCTTCCCGAGCCTGCTCCCTCTCGCGTCCTAGCTCCTGCAGAAGCTGATCGACCTCCCATTGGCAGCGGGAGCGCTCGTCGGCGCCGAGCGAGGAGAAAAACAAGAACCCCTCGTCTGCGTTGCGCAGCTCGCCCAGCATCCGGGTGACCCGCTTCGTCTGCTTCAAAGCCTTCGCGCACCTGGCGCGGGGGAGTGCCGGCGAGAATAGCGTCAGCGCTTCGCGCAGGCGCCGTGACGCAACGCGCAGGTCGTGGATGCTTTCTTCATCCAGGGTACGGGCGGCTTCGCTCCAGTTGGAGAAGAAAACCTGCTCCGCTTTGGCAAGCAGGGCGAGGGAGGCAAACCAAAGGCGGGTGCGACCATCTTTAAGGGTATCGGGAACGGGGGAGGCCATGGCACAACCTTTCTATCAGGGCTGCCCGCACGCCTGCGGGCTCAGGGGGCGGGCAGCCGGTTCGGAGATAGGCAGGATTATAGCACCATATCGAAATCATTAGTGGGGCTTGGCGTTGCCCCGGTCGCCTGCGGTCCAAG
>CAZFMI010000083.1:0-13515 GCA_964519915.1 uncultured Geomonas sp. | reverse complement strand
CAGGTCAGACAGGTCAGACAGGTCAGACAGGTCAGACAGGTCAGACAGGTCAGACGGTCCTCAAGAGCTGGAAGGGGTGCCCCGGTCGGAGTTCTTCGACGAGCCTCTGTTGTCGGCGCTGCGCGCCCTGCACACCGCCAGCCCGGAGGTGAGCGCCAACATCCTGCTCTGCCTGTCCCACCAGGCGAGCTTCCTGCTCAAGCGCCAGATGGACCGCCTGGCGACCGACTTCGCGGCAAATGGGGGCTTCACCGAGAGGCTCTACAACTACCGCAAGGAACACCGCTAGGCCAGAAGGAACTCCCTCTTTCGCCTACTGCATCAGCTCCAGGAACTCCTCTTCGCTAAGCACTCTCACACCCAACTGCAGCGCTTTCTCCAGCTTGCTTCCGGCCTCGGCACCGGCGACTACGTAATCGGTCTTTTTCGACACCGAACCTGCCGCATGACCGCCTTCCTGCTCTACCATCTTCCTGGCATCGTCACGGGTGAACCTCTCCAGGGCGCCGGTGAATACGAAGGTCTGGCCGGTGAACCTGCCTCCGACCCGCTTCTCCTCGACCTTGGGGCTGACGCCGGCCCCCTTCAGCCGCTCGATGACCCGCAGGTTCTCCTCGTTTTTGAAAAAATCCGCTATGCTTGCCGCCACCTGTGGTCCGACTTCCCTGATCGAGGTCAGCTCTTGCTCGCTTGCCCTGGACAGGTTTTCCATGCTTCCGAAGGCGCTCGCCAGAAGCTTCGCGGTGTGCTCCCCTACGTGCCTGATCCCCAGTGCGAAGATGAGCCGGGAAAGCTCCCTTTCCTTGCTGCTCTCGATGGCGCCCAGGAGATTTTCGGCGAGTTTTTTCCCCATCCGCTCGAACTGCATGAAGTGCTCTTCCCTTAGCGCGTAGAGGTCGGCCACGTTTTGTATCAGCTTGAGGCTCAAGAGCTGCTCAATGAACTTCTCGCCCAGACCCTCGATGTCCATCGCCCTTCTCGAGGCGAAGTGCTTCACCCTTTCCAGCAACTGCGCGGGGCAGGCAAGCCCTATGCAGCGGACGGCAACCTCCCCGGGGATGCGCACCACCTCCCCGCCGCAGACGGGGCAGCTCCTGGGGATCTCAAGCTTGCTCTCGGTCCCCTGCCTCTTCTCCGTCAGCACCTGGACCACCGCGGGTATCACGTCTCCGGCGCGCTCCACGATGACCGTGTCACCCTTGCGGATCTCCTTTCGCTCCATCTCCTCCCAGTTGTGCAAGGTGGCGCGGGAAACCAGGACGCCGGAGACATTCACCGGCTCCAGGTGCGCGACGGGCGTGATGACGCCGGTGCGGCCGACCTGCGGCACGATGTCGTTCACCACGGTGGTCGCCTGGCGCGGCGGGAACTTCCAGGCGATGGCCCAGCGCGGCGACCGGCTCTTCTCCCCCAGGTCCCGCTGCATGGCGAAAGGATCCACCTTCACCACGACCCCATCGATCTCGTAGGGGAGGTCGTCGCGTTTCTCCATCATCTCCTGGTAGTAGGCGAGGACCGCCTGCACCCCGGCAACCAGGCGCCTGAGGGGGTTCACCGGCAAACGCCAGTCCGGGACCGTATCCAGGAAATGGCTCTGCGACTGGAACTCCATCCCGGCAAGCTCTCCGGGCGCATAGCAGAAGATGCTGAGCGGCCGCTTCGCGGTGATCCTGGAATCGAGCTGGCGCAGGGAGCCTGCCGCGGCGTTCCTCGGGTTGGCGAAGGGGGGCTCCCCCGCCTCCTCGCGCTCCTGGTTGAACTTCCGGAAGGGGTCGAGCGGCAGGAACACCTCGCCGCGCACGGTCAGGAGTTCGGGAGGGTGCTCCGTCTCCAGTCGCAAAGGGATGTCCTTGATGGTCTTCAGGTTCTGTGTGACGTCCTCGCCCACCACCCCGTCGCCGCGGGTGGAACCGATGGCGAGCAGACCATCCCGGTACACGAGTTCCACCGCCACGCCGTCCATCTTCGGTTCGCAGACGTACGGGATCTCCGTGCCGGAGGAAAGCCCCAGGTAGCGCTTGACCCTGTCATCGAACTCCACGACGTCCTTTTCCGTGAAGGCATTCTCGAGCGAGAGCATGGGGGTGCTGTGGCGCACCTGGGCGAACTTGGCGAGGGGACGTCCGCCTACCCGCCCGGTTGGGGAGTCCGGGAGGGCCAGTTCGGGGAAGCTCGTTTCCAGCTGCTGCAGCTCCCTGAACAGGGCGTCGTACTCGGCGTCCGAGAGCTCGGGCATGTCCATCTCATAGTAGAGGCGGTTGTGGCGCTCGAGCTCGCTTGCGAGCCACTTGATGCGCTGCTCCGCGGTAGTTTCATCCATAGCTAGCACCTCGGGGGTATTTGTCTTTGACCGGACGACACCATCGGCGGCTCCCTCACCCGGCCGCCTCCCGGGCAGGGGGAGCTGCGGCAAATGGATGAGTTTTTGGGCGTCGGCGGGATCCGCGTTCCCTGTCGTGAAGCACCCCGCCTCCCGGAGGGGGAGGGGGGAGGGCGGTCCAAAAGGGAGAACGATGCTTTATAGCACAGCACGCGCCGGATTGAAACATAGCGGCTTGCATTGCCTCTCCCGTTCTGGTAACAATGTGGTGCCGCGCCTTCATGGTGGCGGCTCTTTTTTCGCCCGGAAGGCGCGGCTTTCTGCCGCAGCCGGGCGGGAAGCGCCCGCTTCTTCAAGAGGTTTTCATGCTTGATCTGTCCCGACTAAACCCAGAACAACTGGCCGCGGTAAAGCACACGGAGGGCCCCCTGCTGGTCCTCGCGGGGGCAGGCTCCGGCAAGACCGGCGTCATTACCTACCGCATCGCGCACCTGGTCCTGAACAAGAAGGTGCCGCCCGACCAGATCCTGGCGGTCACCTTCACCAACAAGGCGGCCAAGGAGATGAAGGAGCGGGTGGAGCATCTGGTGGGTCGCAAGAACTGCAAGGGGATCGTCCTCTCCACCTTCCACTCGCTGGGCGTTCGCGTGCTGAAAAGGGACATCGAGCGGCTGGGTTACAAGAAGAACTTCTCCATCTATTCCACCGCCGATCAGGTGGGGCTCGTGCGTCAGATCGTTCGCGAAGTAAACACGGACAGCAAGAAATACGACGCGGAGAGCATCATCTGGCGCATCTCGGGGGCGAAGAACAAGCTGATCCCGCCGGGGAAGTTCATCCCCAATCCGCTGGACGACATCGACATGATGGCCGCGCTGGTCTACCCTCGCTACCAGTCCGCCCTCAAGGCGTTCAACGCCATTGACTTCGACGACATCATCATGCTGACCGCGGAGCTTTTGCAGCACCACCCTCCGGTCCTGCAGCACTGGCAGGAACGCTTCAGCTACATGATGGTGGACGAGTACCAGGACACCAACTCGTCTCAGTACCTCCTGATAAACCTGCTGGCCTCCGGGTGCGGCAACCTCTGCGTGGTGGGAGACGACGACCAGTCCATCTACGGCTGGCGCGGCGCGGACGTCGGCAACATCCTCGACTTCGAGAAGGATTTCAAGGGGTGCCGGACCATCAAGCTGGAACAGAACTACCGCTCCACGGGGCACATCCTGGAGGCGGCCAACAGCCTGATCGGCAACAACAAGGTGAGAAAAGAGAAGAGACTCTGGACCGCGTCGGGAAGCGGCCCGCTGATAGATCTCTGCATCGTTCAGGACGACGAGGAGGAGGCGACCTCGGTCGTGGAGCGCATCCAGTTGGAACGCTTCAAACGCGATATCCCCTACAGCGACTTCGCCATCCTGTACCGCACCAATGCCCAGAGCCGCGCCTTCGAGGAGCAGCTTCGTTTCGAGGACATCCCCTACGTGCTGGTGGGGGGGACCCAGTTCTTCGAGCGTAAGGAGGTGAAGGATTCCCTCTCTTATCTGAAGGTGATCGCCAATCCCCTGGACGAGGTCGCCCTGTTGCGCATCGTCAACTTCCCCAAGCGCGGCATCGGCGACAGCACCGTGATCCGCATCAACCAATGGTCCCTGGAGCAGGAGGTCCCGCTTTTTCAGGCTTTCCAGCGCGTAGACGAAATAGAGGGGGTCTCGGACCAGATCAAGGAGAAGGTGCACGCTTTCCACCAGACGCTTTTGGATGCGGCTGAGGCCTTCCAGCAGGAAGGCGGGCTGGCGGAGAAGGGGAAGGCCCTCTTCGAAAAGCTCCATATCGAGGAGGAGATCTTCAGGACCATAGACGACGCCAAGGCCGCCCGCAGGAAGGTGGAGAACGTGGAGCAGATCATCAACTCCATGGCGGCCTACGAGGAGCGGGTGCCGCAGGCGACGCTTCCGGGATTCATCGAGAAGGTGTCGCTGATGGACGAGGATCGCTTCTCCGGCAAGGACAAGAAGGACCACGGCAAGGACGCCGTCACGCTCATGTCGCTGCACTCCAGCAAGGGGCTGGAGTTCCCCTTCGTGTTCCTGGTCGGCATGGAGGACGAGATACTGCCCCACAAAAGGGCGATCTACGAGGATTTCACCGTGGACGAGGAGCGCCGCCTTTGCTACGTCGGCATCACGAGGGCCAGGCAGCAACTGGTGATGACCAGGACCCTCTTCAGGAAGAAGTACGGCAAGCTGCAGGAGCGCATCCCGTCGCGCTTTCTGGAGGAGATTCCGGAGGCGGTGCTGAACGTGCAGCAAAGCGGAGTGGTCAAGGAGGTAACCCCGGAGGAGGCTGAGAAAAGCGCCGAGGGGTTCTTCGCAAAGATGAAGGCGATGATGGGGTAGGGGAAGCGCTTCTCCCGGTCTTCCCGGGAGAAGGGGGAACGCTCCTCCCGCGGGGGGAGGTCGGCAGCAGCAGGGGGCGCTATTTCTTCGGGATGGTCTTTTGTCCCGGTTGCCACCCAAGCGGGCAGAGCGAGCCTGTCTGCAGCGCCTCAAGCACGCGCAGGGTCTCCTCCACGCTTCTTCCCACGTCGAGGTTGTGCACCGTCATGTACTGGAGCACCCCTTCCGGGTCGATGATGTAGAGCGCGCGCTGGGCCACCCCTTCCTTATCGTCAAGGCAGCCGTACTGGCGCGAGACCTCCTTTTTCAGGTCCGAAAGGAGCGGGTAACGCAGCGCGCCCAGGTCTCCGCGCTGCACCCAGGCCAGGTGGGAATACTTGCTGTCGGTCGAGGCGCCCAGTACCACCGTGTTGAGCCTCTCGAATTCCCCCAACGCCTGGCCGAACCCCTTGATTTCGGTGGGACAGACGAAGGTGAAATCCATCGGGTAGAAGAAGAGCAGCACCCACTTGCCGCGGTACTCGTCCAGCGTGATCTGCCGGAATTCCTTGCCCGGCGCCGTCCCGACCAAGGCGTCGAGCGAGAAGCCGGGAGCAGGCTCGCCGACCTTGGCCCCTTGCTGCGGCGGTGCGGCGGCTGCATTCGACGGGAGCGATGTTGCAACAATTGAGAGAGTAAGTGCGGCCAACAGTGTCAGCGTGGAGAATTTCATCGGTGGCTCCTGTGAATCCGGGTGCTGGACGTGTCATTCAAGTCGTGCGTCTGGTACAATGTTTGGCTGCTACATGATATCGTCAGTGCCCGGCGCGTCAACCTGAGGAAAAACTTTTCAGTTAACTGGTTGTATGCTATTGAAGACTGCTGCGTCAGCAACAGGTGTATCAAAATCACACAAAAGGAGCAATGATAATGACTGAAGAAAAAAATCCCGTGGTCATCATGGAGACCTCGATGGGGACCGTAAAGATCGAGCTCTTCAAGGACAAGGCACCCATCTCAGTGCGTAACTTCCTTTCCTATGTCAAGGATGCCTACTACGACGGAACCATCTTCCACCGCGTCATCAAGACCTTCATGGTGCAGGGGGGCGGGCTGGACGAGAACATGCAGCCGAAAAAGACCAAGTTCGCCATCAAGAACGAGGCGACCAACGGCCTGAAGAACCTGCGCGGCACCCTGGCCATGGCACGCACCTCCGTTGTGGACAGCGCTACCTCGCAGTTCTTCGTCAACGTGGTGGACAACGCCTTCCTCGATCACGCCGGCAAGACCCCGGATCGTTTCGGCTATGCGGTTTTCGGGCAGGTCATTGAGGGGATGGATGTGGTTGACGCCATTCGCGAGGTGAAGACCGGGAACAAGGGAGGACACCAGGACGTTCCCGTCGAGCCGGTATTCATCAATTCGATGAGGCTGGTCGAATAAGTAATGGGACGCTGCGGACCTGCTTTAAGGTCCGGGCGAGGCAACAGCGAGCGGCCGGCGGTGATCCGTCAGCCGCTCATTGCGTTTGAAGGGTCAGACGCGTGGTGATGCCGGGGATGGGGGCGCCGTTCGAGTCTCGGGCGGAGAACCCCTGGATGGTGATGTCGCCGGCGCTCAGCCCGACGTCGGGGGGGACCGTGCAGTTCACGGTGGCCAGGGGGCCGACGGTGAACCCGCCGGGGTGGGAGATGTTGACCAGCATCGCCGGTCCGAGGCCGGCCGCCGTTTCGATATAGCTCGCACCTGCGTAACTGCCGCTTGGTGCCGGCTGCAGCACCTCGGCCGGCAGCAGGCCGCCATTCGCAGGGGGAGGCAATGAAACGCCAGGGGGAAAGCTGAGGGTGAACTGGGCCCCGTAAAGCACGGTGTCCGGAGTCGGCCCCTGGGTGGTTATCTGTACACGCGCCACACCCTGCCCCGGCTGTGGCAGCATCACGTTTCCTTCCGTGGCTGTGCTTCCCTTCGAGCCGGAACCGCAACCTGCGATGAGCGAGGATAGTACAACGAGCCATGCTATTCGCATAATGTCTCCCTCTTCATTGGCGTATCTTGTATGAAAGTCAGCTCTCTCCCTGCTTGCCATGCCGGCGGCTGTTACCTGCTACTTTACTTGAGTGATTTCTGCTGCAATCGCACGGTAGGAGATTGTATCGGAAAGCGGATTGGATTCAATTAACCTTGACGGGCCGTGGAGCGACCATATGTCGGAAATATCTGAAATTGGTCATATTTAATTATTGACAAAGGAGAATGGCGCCTATACAATTCGCCAGCTCAAAAGCTTACCTGATGCACATATCGTAAGGGGGTTTGTACAGTATGGAAATGAAGGACTTTATTTTTACCTCTGAGTCTGTCTCTGAAGGCCATCCTGATAAGGTTGCAGACCAGATATCCGACGCCATTCTGGACGCCATCCTAACGCAGGACCCCAAGTCGCGGGTGGCCTGCGAAACGATGGTAACGACAGGCATGGCGGTCATTGCCGGTGAAATCACCACCAACGCCATCATCGACTACCCGAAGGTGGTACGAGAAACCATCCGGGAGATCGGCTACAACGACTCCGCCATGGGTTTCGACTGGGAGACCTGCGCTGTTCTCACCTCGATCGATAAGCAGTCTCCCGACATCGCGCAGGGTGTCACCGAAGGCGAGGGGATGTACAAAGAGCAAGGAGCCGGTGACCAGGGCCTCATGTTCGGCTTTGCCTGCAACGAGACTCCCGAGCTGATGCCGATGTCGATCCTCCTGGCTCACAAGCTGGTGTCAAGGCTTGCCGACGTCAGGAAAAACGGCGTCCTCGATTTCCTCCGTCCGGACTCCAAGTCCCAGGTTTCCATCCAGTACATCAACGACAAGCCCGTCCACGTCGATACCGTGGTCATTTCGTCCCAGCACTCCCCGGAGGTCTCGTACGAGATGATCAAGGAAGGGATCATCGAGGAAGTGGTGCGCAAGATCATTCCGGCCGAGCTGATGGATGAGAAGACCAGGTTCCTGATCAACCCGACCGGTCGTTTCGTCATCGGCGGACCGATGGGGGACTGCGGTCTCACCGGCCGCAAGATCATCGTCGACAGCTACGGCGGGCACGGCGCCCACGGCGGCGGTGCATTTTCGGGCAAGGATCCCAGCAAGGTCGACCGTTCCGCAGCCTACATGGGGCGCTACGTGGCGAAGAACCTGGTAGCTTCCGGCGTGTGCGAGAGGTGCGAGGTGCAGGTGGCTTACGCCATCGGCGTGGCCGAGCCGGTTTCGGTCATGGTTGATTGCAACGGCACCGGCAAGATCCCGTCCAAGCGGATCGCCGAGATCGTGCGCGAGGTGTTCGACATGCGTCCGCGCGCCATCATCGAGCAGCTCGACCTGCTGCGTCCCATCTACAGGAAGACCGCAGCCTACGGCCACTTCGGCCGCGAGCTCCCCGAGTTCACCTGGGAGCGCACCGACAAGGCCGCCATCATAAGGGAAAAAGCAGGACTGTAAGAACCGGTTCTGCATAAGAATCCGTTGTGAACCGATACATAAGAATCCGTTGTGAACCGGTTCTATGTTCTACGTTCTACGTTGAAACCATAAAGGCCCTCTGGAATCTCCAGGGGGCCTTTTGTGGTATGGTGTTGCCGTGGCGCGGGCGCGGCCTAAGGGCGGTAGAACATAGAACTTAGAACACAGAACATAGAATAGAACGGCCGTTAGAGGCCGTCACGCCTTCCTCGTGAACCTGTACCCTACGCCGCGCACGGTCTGGAAGAACATCGGCTTGGACGGCTCGGGCTCGAAGTACTTCCTCAGCCGCACGATGAAGTTGTCGAGAGTCCGCGTTTCGGCATCGGTGGAGTAACCCCAGACATTCTCCAGGATCACTCCGCGCGGAATGGCTTCTCCTTCCCGGTGGAAGAACAGGGAGAGCATGCGCACCTCGAGGTCGGTCAGGTCGATTTCCCCCTGCCTGGTCCTCGCGCGGTAGGAAAGTAGGAAGACTTCGTTGTCCCCGAAACGGTATCCTTCCTCGACCGGTTCCGGACGATACCAGGCGGAGCGACGCAGCATCCCGTTCACCCTGAGCAGGAACTCCTTCAAGTTGAACGGCTTGATCAGGTAATCGTCGGCCCCTGCGGCGAGCCCGTTGATCCGGTCGGTCTCTGCCGAACGCGCCGTCAACATCAGCACCGGCACCCGGGAGTCCAGCTCCCTTATCTTCTGGCATACCTCGAAACCGCCGATGCCGGGAAGCATCACGTCCAGTATGATCAGTTCGAACTTCTCGACCCGGACCTTCTCCAGCGCCTCCTCGCCGCTCTCCACATGGCTGACAAGGTACCCTTCCTGCTCCAGGTTGAAGGTGATGCCGCGGGCCAGATGCATCTCGTCCTCGACCAGGAGTATGTACGGTTTCTCCCCGGCCATGCCGCTAACCTCTCTGCTGCTGGCCGCCGGGTAGCGGCAGCGTGATATGGAAGGTGGAACCCTTGCCCAGGCCTTCGCTGCTTACCGTGATCTTGCCGCCATGCGCGTTGACCACCGATTTCACGATATAGAGACCCAGGCCGGTCCCCCTGATGTTTTCCCCCGGTGTGCGCACCCGGTAGAACATGTCGAAGATCTTCCCCAGTTCGTTCCTTTTGAGCCCCTTGCCGTTGTCGTGGAAATCAAGCACGCACTGCTTGCCGCTGCGCCTTAGCGACACCCGGATGTCAGGGGAGACCGGGGAGTAGAGCAGCGCGTTTTCCAAGAGGTTCCTAAGCGCCATCTCCATACCCTCGACATCTATGATCGCTGTGATGCCCGGCTCGATCTCCAGGGTCAGGCGCCCCCCCTCCGGCAGGTCGCCCCGTTTCCCTTCCAGGTATTCCGTCACGAATGCGGAGAAGTCGATCCGCTTCGCCTTTTCGCCCAACTGGCGGAATTCGATCCTGGTGGCCATCAGCAGGTTGCTGGTGAGGACGTTCAGCCGTTCGGTATCCGAGAGCATGGTGTCGATGAAACCCTCCAGCTTCTCCTTGGGGAGGTCCCTTAGCTTTACCGTTTCCAGGTGCAGTTGAATGGAGGCAAGCGGCGACTTGAGCTCGTGGGTGAGCTGCGAGATGTAGGTGCGCTGCTGCAGGTAGAGCTTGGCCTGGCGCCGCCAGTAAAGGAAGATGACGTAGACCCCGGCCAGGACGGCGACCAGCATCAAAAGCCCCTCGACCAGTACGATCCACTCCACGCCCCGGGTCACCAGCTCCGGTTTGTAACGAAGCGCGAGCTGGTGGAATTCCTCGTTCCTGCCGAGGAACCAGTAGATCCAGGAGACCACCATGACCACCCAGATCAACTGGATACCTATCAATGCAATCAGTGGGTTGGAGAGTTTTCTGTGCTTTTTCATGCACCCACCTGTAGCATCGCCGACAGGTTTTGGCAAGGGGTATCTCACCGGGAAAGGAGGTCGCTGGTTTTACATTAGTATTACAAATATCAACGCCTTTCTCTGCTAATGTGTAAAACATGGCAGACCCGAAACCAGGAGGAAGTATGTTCAAGCCGTTGCGCATAGGAAAACACGAGGCACGCTACCCGCTCATACAGGGCGGTATGGGCGTCAGGATATCGGCAGGATCTCTGGCAGGCCATGTTGCCAAGTGCGGGGGGGTCGGTCTGGTAGCCTCGCCCGGCATAACCTTGAACAGCGAGTTTTTCGACGGTAAGAACTACCTGAAGAGCAACTCCATCGCCCTCAAGGACGAATTGCGCAAGGCCTACGAGATCGCGCCCGACGGGGTGATCGGTGTGAACGTGATGGTGGCGCTGACCGATTTCGAGGAACTTGTGGTCGCTGCCGTCGAGGGAGGCGCCAAGGTCCTGGTTTGCGGGGCGGGATTGCCGATGACCCTGCCCGGGCTTACCGCTCATGCCCCCGAGGTGGCGCTGGTGCCGATCGTCTCCTCCGTCAGGGCCGCGCAGCTGATCGCCAAAAAGTGGGACAAGTCCTACAACCGCCTTCCCGATGCAGTGGTCGTAGAGGACCCCGATACCGCGGGCGGGCACCTGGGCGAGAAGCTGGAGAACATCGGCAACGGTGATTACGACCAGTACGCGACCGTGCGCGGCGTGAAGGAGTTCTTCCGCTGCGAGTACGGTCTCGATATGCCGGTCATTGCCGCAGGCGGCATCTGGGACCGTGCGGACCTGCTGCACGCGCTGGCCGAAGGGGCAGACGGCGTGCAGATGGCCAGCCGTTTCGTGACCACCGTAGAGTGCGATGCCGAGGACGCCTTCAAGCAGGCCTATCTTGACTGCAAGAAGGAGGACATCGGCCTCATCATGAGTCCTGCAGGTCTTCCCGGCCGCGCCATCCTGACCAATCAGGAAGGGATCGTGTCCTACGACGAGGACCACGGCTCCGTCTGCACCCTGGGCTGCCTGAAAAAATGCTCCTACAAGGAGAGCGGCGAGCGTTTTTGCATCGTGAAGTCGCTGGACCGCGCCCAGCGCGGCGAAGTCGACAGCGGGCTGATCTTCTGCGGCACCAACGCCTGGAAGGCGAACCGCATCGAGACCGTCCAGGAGATTTTCGACGAACTCTTTGCCGAGCAGGGTGTGGTTACCGAAGACCAGGCTGCATAAAAAACCTCGACAGCACTATCGACTGATCCCCCTGTTGCGACCACGCAGCAGGGGGATTTCTTTTGGATCCGCGAATCTCCCCTTGCCACTGCGCGTCCTTCATGCTATATCAAGAAAACTTGATTTAATACAACTGCCAAGGTTGATACGGGCATGATCGATTTGTTCAAAGCACTGGCCGACCCCTGCCGCCTGCGACTCGTTGCTGTGCTCCTGCGCGCCGAACTGACCGTGCAGGAGCTGACGCAGATACTGGGGATGGGGCAATCCCGCATATCGAGGCATCTGAAGATACTTGCCGAGGCGGGTGTCCTGTCGGTAAAGCGCCAGGGAACCTGGAGCTATTACAGGGCAGGGGAGGAGAACGCCTTCTTCTGTGCCATCCGCCCCGTATTCGAGCGCGAACTGGAGCAGCTCCCCGAGCGGCGCGACGACCTGGCTGCGGTTGCGCTGGCTCTCGAGGCAAGGCGCAGGCGCAGCCTTGAGTTCTTTGACCGGCATGCCGGGCAGTGGGACGAACTCTCGCGCACGCTCTTGCCGGTGCCGGAGTACCTGGAGCGCTTGCTGGCCCTGGTCCCTCCGGCCGCGACACTGCTGGAGATCGGCGTCGGGACCGGCGCGCTGCTCCCCGAGCTCGCCCGCAGGTGCGGCAAGGTGATCGGCGTCGATCACTCGCCCGCCATGCTCGATGAAGCGCGCCGCCGCATGGCCGAAGAGGGGCAGGACGGTGCGGAACTAAGGCTCGGCGAGATGACGCATCTACCCATCGCAGACGGGGGGGCCGGCTGCGTTATCGCCAACATGGTGCTGCATCACGCCCCCGATCCGCAGGCGGTGCTCTTGGAGATATACCGGGTGCTGCAGCCGCAGGGGACCCTGGTGCTGGCCGACCTGGCCCGCCATGACCGGGAGTGGGCGCGAGAGCAGTTGGCCGACCAGTGGCTCGGGTTCGAGGAAGAGGAGTTGAGGGGATGGCTTGCCGGCGCGGGCCTTGCCGGCATCCACCTGGAGCGGGTGGCCGCGCAAAGCGGCCAGGAGGATGTGCTGCTGATCAAGGCGGTGAAGGGAAATTGATCCGTCATCATAAGTGAGGGACAAACAAAACAAAGGAGAAGCATCGATGAAAGAGAACGATTACATCGTGAAGGACATGTCGCAGGCAGCTTGGGGACGCAAGGAAATGATCATTGCCGAGACCGAGATGCCGGGACTTATGGCGATCCGCGAGGAGTACGCGGCGACCCAGCCGCTCAAAGGTGCGCGCATCGCCGGCTCACTGCATATGACCATCCAGACCGCCATGCTGATCGAGACCCTCACCGCCCTGGGCGCCGAGGTGCGCTGGGCTTCCTGCAACATCTTCTCTACCCAGGACCATGCGGCAGCGGCGATCGCGGCAGCGGGGATCCCCGTCTTTGCCCACAAGGGCGAGACCCTCGCCGAGTACTGGGATTACACCCATAAGATCTTCGAGTGGCACGATGGCGGCGCCCCGAACATGATCCTGGACGACGGGGGCGACGCCACGCTGCTCCTTCACCTGGGAAGCGACGCCGAAAAGGATGCTTCGGTGATCGCCAACGCAACCTGCGAGGAGGAGGAATTCCTGTTCGCCGCCATCAAGAAGCGCCTCGCCGAGCAGCCGGGGTGGTACTCCAGGACCGCTGCCAGCATCAAGGGCGTCACCGAGGAGACCACCACCGGCGTGCACCGCCTGTACCAGATGCACGAGAAGGGGAAACTGAAGTTCCCGGCCATCAACGTGAACGACTCGGTCACCAAGTCCAAGTTCGACAACATCTACGGCTGCCGCGAGTCCCTCATGGACGGCATCAAGCGCGCCACGGACGTCATGGTGGCCGGCAAGGTCGCCGTCATCTGCGGCTACGGCGACGTGGGCAAGGGTTGCGCACAAGCGATGCGCGGGCTCCAGGCCCAGGTGTGGGTGACCGAGGTCGACCCCATTTGCGCGCTGCAGGCTGCCATGGAAGGGTACAAGGTGGTTACCATGGATTGGGCCGCCGACAAGGCCGATATCTTCGTCACCACCACCGGAAACATCGACGTCATCACCCACGACCATATGAAAGCGATGAAGCACAACGCCATCGTCTGCAACATCGGCCACTTCGATAACGAGATCGAGGTCGCCAAGCTCAAGCAGTACCAGTGGGAGAACATCAAGCCGCAGGTCGA
>CAZFMI010000082.1:0-14276 GCA_964519915.1 uncultured Geomonas sp. | reverse complement strand
ACGGCAGCTGTCAACGGTATCCGCGATGAAGCTCCCGGGGCGCTCCTCCCGGCTGGCCCTGGGGAGGGAGGCGCTGATGCCGGCTTCGAGGGCGCGCGCGATGAGCTGGTAATCCCCCGGTGAGGCGAGCAGGATGATGGGGAGGTCGGGGTAGCGCCCCCTTTCCTGCTGCAACAGGGGAAGCAGGTCGGGCGCGCTCGTCCTCTCCGCCGGCTCCCCGGCGTCTAGCAGCAATAGCGGTGCGCGCTCCTTGGCGAGGGCCTGGTCTATGATCGGGTTCAGCTGGGTGGGGTCGTCGGTGGCGCAGAGAAAGCGGGCCCCGCATACGGCGGATACGCATTCCCGGAGCATCCTTGCCGAGCTGAGCAGGATGACCCCGGTTGCCTCCCCGGGCGCTTGCTCTTTGGCCGCCACGCTCTCCAGGTAGCTGAAGAGCAGCTGCTGCTCCACGGCAGGCACGCCGGCTAGTTCTTCCCGCAGCCTGTCCGCCGGGGTGTCGGACCTCTCCTGGGCGAGGGCGGAAAAGAACCTGGGGGCCCGGCTTTCCAGTTCGTCCAGCTCCTCCAGCCCTAGGTCTGCCGCGGAGATGTCCGGGTCCGCTCCGGCCGACTCGGGGAGCTGGCTGCTGACGGAGCCGAACATCGCCTCGGGGGTGAGGGTGCCGTCTCGCTTTCGCTCGTCGTAGATGCGCAGGGCATCCATGAGGAGGCTCTGGGTGTTGAGATGAATCTCCTGCTTCGCCTGCTCGGGGAAGTAGCGGTACTCGTCCGAGACTACGGACTTGTTGACGTCCAGGGAAAAGGTGCCGCGGGTCCAGGTGAGCACCTCGACGATGGTCATCTCGATGAGCGCCTCGAGACCGCGATAGGCGGCCTCGGTCCGGACCATCCCCCCCTCTATCATGGTCTGGATGATCGGCTTTCTTTCCACGCCGGCCTTCCTTTGCTCCTGCAGGGCCTTCTCCAGGTCTTCCTTCTTGATCAGCCCCATGTCGAGCATGACCTGGCCGATGCGCACGCTGTTGTTGACATGGTTTGCGCTGACGACGAAGCCGTCCAGGAAAACCAGCTGGCTCTCCCCCTTTGCGCTCTTGAGGGTCAAGGTTCCGGACTTCCCAGTGGCGTGCAGCAACTGGATGACGTCCACTATGGGGAGGTGCTCCAAATCACCGTCAAATGACATGCAGGTACCCTTGGTTCGGCATAGGTGGGGATGATGTTCCGGCGACCGGTGTGGCCGGTGCAGGCCCGGCCGGTAGCGCGCACCGCGCAGCTTTGGCTGCGAGGGGTCACGGTACGGGACGCAAGGCGTGAATTTTATCATGCGGATGCGGCCAAGTAAACGGAAATTGCAGGGGATTTGGGAAAGGGGAGGGGGGCGCGGATCGAGGCGGATCGGGAGCTTGCGGCGCAGCGGCGCTAGGCCGCCTCGAGCTCTCCGGTGTGGCACAGCCAGGCGAGGGCAAGCGCGAGCAGGCCGGCCACCCCTCCCATGGTGAGCTTCTCGCGCTGGTAATGGGAGTTGCGTTCGGCGAGAAAGCTGATGAAGTCGTCACGCTCAGCGACCAGTCGCTCCAGGTACCTGCCGTCTTCCCTGACGGTCTTGAGCCCGCTCCTGCCGCCGCTTCGGAGCGTGGTGCTGTCTTCGACGGTCTGCATCAGCCGCCCGAGCATCGCGAACACGGCGCTGCCGCGGTTACCGCCGTTGGAGATCTCGCGCCTGAACACCGGGAGAGCCTGCTCGAAGAGGCTGGGAAGCCCCGCAAGCGCCTCGTCCCTGATGCCGCCGCCCTGGAAGCGGTTGCGCACGCGGGTGGTGGAGCCGGGCTCGCCCATTTCGAAAAAGCTCGCGGCCAGCGAGGCGATGGCTGCGCGCAGGGCGGTCTCGTCCCCCTTGGGCTCGCCAGCGCTGGCGCAAAGGACCAGCCCTCCGAGAAAGATGTACCCCTTGTGGCAGCTGCTCCCTATCGCGCGTTGCACCGCCCTTTCGGCGGCGACACCGAGCTCGACCTGAGCGGCAATGTCCTCCCCCTTGGAGACCGCCTGGCTCAGATCCATGAGGTACAGCGCGACGATCTTCAGCGACTCCTCCATCCTGGAGACGGAGAGGTCCGGGTGTGCGCCGCTGTCGCACATGTCGACCAGGCCCGGCTTGGGGGTCAGGTAGAGTTCCATGAACGCCCCGCGGACAAGGTCGGTGGCAAGTTTTTCCAGGCGTGAACGCATCTGCTCTCGGTCTCCGGACTAGCTGGTAATGGCCGCAGCGATAATAGCATCATTTCTTCCGGGATATGGAGATGTATACGCAATCCGGTGCCAGGGGCGGCACCCGGCCGGCCGAAGACGGCGCCTGGGGTGCTGAAGAAGTGCAAAAGCGAGGCTCGGCACTGGGGGTGCAGATGGCGGGGCGTCCTTCACCTGCCGGGCCGGCTGGCCCGGCAGGTAAGAGGCGCGGGGGGAGCTAGAACTGGATGTTGAGGGCGGCCTGCGCCCGTGCTTCCTTGGGGTAGTCGTCGTTCTTGTACTTGGCGGTTTCCAGGGAGTAGGCAAGGTCGAGATCGAAATTCACCCACTTCGTCCCAAGCGTGAGGCCGCCCGTGGCGACCGGACCGACCTCGCCGTTCGAGAGGTTCTTGTACATCCCCGCACGCACCTTGAACCAGCTCACGGGGTGCGCCTCGATGCCCCCCCCGAGGTGCCGGCTCTTGTAGTCGAGGCTGGAGAGGACGGTCTCGTTTTCGGTAAGATCGAGGTCGGCCGCGACGGTGAGCCAGGAGAGAGCATCCACCGCGACCCCCAGGCGCACCTGCGGCTTCAGGGTGACCTTGTCGGTCCTGATCCGGTTGCCGCTGCCGTCGAGGACGAACTGGCCGTTTTGGTCCTTCAGTTCGGGGGCGTCGAATTTAGGGGAGGTGAGGTTCTTGCCGACCAGCCCGACGTTCCAGTTCTTGTATTTGTAGAAGGCTCCCAGGTCGAAGGTGATGCTGTTGCTCTCCGTGTAGTTCTTGTCCAGATTGTCGGTGATGCTCCCCGAGTCGACGCTGTCGTCCTCGACCAGGTTCAGCTGGGAGGCGTAGACCCTCCCCCTGATCGGCTTCAGCGACATCCCGATGCCGAGCTTGCCGTATTGGCCCAGATCGATGGGGTGGCCGTAGGAGATCGGGAACTCCACGTAGAGGAGGCTTTTCACGAGTACCGAGGTCTCGTTGTCGTCGATGCTCCCTCCGCTGGTGAAGGCGGGGGATATGGTGTTCATGAGGACGTCGGCTGCCTGCTGCTGCGTGAGCGTGCTGCTGCCGGCGAACTCGGCGTCCAGGGCGTCGACGATGTTGTCGGCCGCTGCGGGGGTGAAGCCGTTGCCGGTAAGGGAAGCGATGATCCCGCCGCGCAGCGCGGCGTCGGTGAAGAACAGGTTCGAGTCGCCGGGGACCCCTGCCAGGTTGGCGAACTCGGTCCGGGTGACCGGCGTCGTCCCTCCTGCCGCGCTGGGAAGCACGTTGACCGTGTCGGCTTCAGGCTTGGCGAACCCCTCGATGGTGCCGAAGGCGCCGAAGGAGAAATGTTTCACCTGTACGGCGACCACCGCGTTCCCTCCCAGGGAAACGGTCCCCTTCTGGGTGTCGATGTCCTTGATCACGGACAGCAGGCTCACGATGTCCCCCAGGGCCTGGCTGTCCACTGCAGCGGTGTTGATGTTCTTCAGGTTGTCGAGCGCGGAGGGGTCGCCCTCCGTGAACTCGGCCAGCCGGTCCACGTTCTCCGCGAGCCCCCTGGAGACCCTGAGCCCGGCGCTCACGGCGACCGGGACCGATACCGCCTTCTCGTTGAAGGCGAGCCCAGCGGGGTTCCAGTAGCCGGCCATGGCGCCGGTGGTGCGCGCGACACCGGCGCCGCCGATCCCGAGCGCGCCGAAAGGCTGGAATTCGGCGGCGAACGCCGTTCCTGCCAAGGTGAAAAGCGCCGCTGCAGCGGGTATCATGGTGATCTTTTTCATGCTCCCTCCTCTAATTAAGGTTCAGCCAGGATGGCTCCAATAAAGCGCGGAGTAACATCCGCATCGGGTTTCATAGGAAAACTTTATATTTTTTTCATATTTAACGCGCCTCCGCGCCCCGCTCGGAGCAGGGGAGGACCGGCGGAACACATTAACCTTGAATTCATCCGCCGTTCTGGGATAATCTTCGCTTTGGCCAAGCCCCAGGCTGCCGTGCCGGAAAAAAGAGATGCCCCCGCCGGTTCCGCAAGGGCTCGCCCCCCCCTTTCCGCAGGGCAAGGGAGCTTCACGCCTTTCCCCCTGCCGTAAAGGCGCCGCTTGCAGGGGACGACTGCCCGCCTTTCCCTGGGCGCATCGATGAACGGAGATTCTTGCCAATGGAAACTTACAAGGCGCAGCACCGCAGGTTGAAGAAGCGTTCCGGGATGAAGGTCTTCCTGGGCGCCTTCGCCGGATGCTCCACCATCTTGCTGCTGGCCTTTCTCGGCTACTTCTTCTACCTGCTGGGCGCGCTCCCCAAGGTGGACCGACTGGCCGACTACCGCCCCCCCATCCTTTCCCAGGTTTTCGGAACCGACGGCACCCTGGTGGGGGAGTTCTATCTGGAGCGGCGCACCGTCGTCCCGGTGGACAAGATGCCCAAGCGGCTGATCCAGGCCTTCGTTTCCGCCGAGGACTCCAACTTCTACCGGCATAAGGGGATCGACTACCTGGGCGTGCTCCGGGCCGCGTTCAAAAACGTGGTCTCGATGCGCAAGAAGGAGGGGGCCTCGACCATCACGCAGCAGGTCGCCAAATCGATGCTCCTCACCCCGGAGAAGAAGTTCTCCAGAAAACTCAAGGAGGCGATCCTGGCCAAGAGGATGGAGGAGCGCCTCTCCAAGGACGAGATCCTTTACATCTACCTGAACCAGATCTACATGGGGGCGGGGGCCTACGGGGTGCAACTGGCCGCCGAGACCTACTTCGGCAAGGAGGTCGAGACTCTCAACCTGGCCGAGATGGCGATGCTGGCGGGGCTCCCGAAGGCGCCCAACAGCTATTCCCCGATCAAGCACCTGGACCGCGCCAAGGAGCGGCAGGCGTACGTGCTGGAGCGCATGGTGAAGGAGGGTTACATCACCCGGGCCGAGGCCGATTACGCCAAGGCCGCCCCGATCGTCATCCAGCCGCTTAAGAAGGTGAACGCGGACCAGTCGGCCTACTTCCTGGAGCAGGTCAGGATGCAGCTCGTCGAGAAGTACGGCGAAGAGCGGCTCTACAAGGACGGCCTGAAGATCTACACCACCATGAACGGCGAGATGCAGAGGGCGGCGTACGACTCGGTGGTGAACGGCCTCAAGGCGCTGGACAAGCGGCAGGGATTCCGGGGGGCGGCGAAGTACCTGGAGGAGGCCGAGGTCGAGCCGTTTTGCAGGAAGGCCGAGGACGAGATAGACGACCTGTCGCTGAAGGCGGGGTCGGTCTATCAGGGCGTGGTGACCGCGGTCGACCCGGTGAATCGCGAACTTACCGTGAGGGTCGGCGACCGCACCGGGACGGTCCCCAGAAAGCATATGGAGTGGGCCGGGAAGCTTGAGCTGGTATCCGGCTACGGCAAGCCCGAAGCAAAGCGCGCCATCGGGCTTGGCGCCGTGCTGGAGCTGCAGGTGAAGGTGCCGGACCAGGACCGCGCCGGCGCCGTGTTCGCCCTGGACCAGGTGCCCGAGGCCCAGGCGGCTCTGATCGCCATAGACCCGCTGACCGGCGGCGTGCGCGCCATGGTCGGGGGGTACGACTTCAGGAAGAGCCAGTTCAACCGCGCCATGCAGGCGAAGAGGAATCCCGGCTCCGCGTTCAAGCCGATCATCTACGCGGCCGCGCTCGACAACGGCATGACCACGGCGAGCGTCATCGACGACTCCCAGGTGGAGTACGAAAGCGGGCAGGAAAAGGCCTGGAAGCCCAAGAACTACGACAACACCTACCGCGGGCCGGTGACCATGCGCGAGGCGCTCACCGACTCGATTAACGTGGTGAGCGTGAAGATCCTGGAGCGGATAGGGACCTCCGCCGCCATCGAGTACGCGAAGAAGCTCGGCATCGCCTCCCCTATGGCCAACAACCTCACCCTAGCCCTGGGCTCCTCCTCGGTTACGCCGATGGAACTCACCAGCGCCTACGGCGTGTTCGCCTCCGGCGGGTACCGCACCACCCCCTATTTCGTCACAAAGGTGCTGGACCGGGAAGGGAACGTGCTGGAGGAGGTCTCGGAACCGAAGATCCCGGTCTTCACCAGGATCTCCAGCGCCTCCGTGGAGAACGAGGAGGAAGTCGAAGGCGGGGAAGGGGAGGATGAAGAGGGGAGCGCCCGGCAGCCGGCGCAGCCCGTGCTTTCCGCTGCAACCGGGGGCGCCTACCCGGTGGTCCCGCCGGAGACCGCCTTCATCATGACCAACCTCATGCAAAGTGTCGTCACGAGCGGCACCGGCGGTAGAGCCCGGGCCGTGGGGCGCCCCGTCGCCGGCAAGACCGGGACCACCAACGACATGAAGGACGCATGGTTCGTAGGCTTCGTACCGCAACTGGTGGCCGGGGTCTGGGTCGGCTACGACCAGGAGCGGAGCCTCGGTTCCAGCGGGTCGGGGGGGCAGGCGGCCGCACCGATCTGGACCGAGTTCATGCAGCGCGCCCTCTCGGGGGTCCCGGTCAGGCATTTCCAGTCGCCGGGGAACGTCACCTTCGCGCTCATCGACCCGCACACCGGGCATCTGGCCCGCGAGGGGAGCCCGGGAGCGCTGCAGGAATGCTTCATAGCCGGCTCCGAGCCTACCAGCTACGCAGCCGAGCCGGCTCCAGAGCCGGCTCCCGAGCCGTAACCCGCCGTTTTTGCTGCCGTCGCGGCGGAGGATCCCCGGCGGGGAGCTGGGGCGGGGGGGCTTCCCGCGAAGCCTTGCCAGGCTTGGCTTTACGGTGGCGGGACGGGCTAGAACCGCTCCTGTCCTGGAGAAAATGCCCGGGGAGTCAAGAAAACCCTTGCAAACTGCGAATATATGATTATAGTGACCATAATTTAATCCAGGCAAGGAGGGTCTCACATGACTAAAGCAGAACTGGTCGAAGCAGTGGCGAAGTCCGCAAACATCCCCAAGGGCGCGGCCGAGAAGGCCGTCGGTGCATTCATCTCCAGCGTGAGCGGTGCACTCAAAAAGGGAGACAGGGTCACCCTGGTAGGTTTCGGCAGCTTTGAAGTGGCCAGCCGTCAGGCCCGCACCGGCAGGAATCCGCAGACCGGCAAGGAAATCAAGATCGCCGAAGCAAAGGTGCCCAAGTTCCGCCCCGGCAAGGCTCTCAAGGACGCCATTGCCGCCAAGAAGAAGTAGCCCCGGACCCAGCTGCTGAACGTGCCCTCCACGACTGCTGCACGCTGTCCCGGCACGCACCGAAAACCCCGCTCCGGCGGGGTTTTCTCTTTTACCCGTATACATGCGAAGAAAAGCTTGCGTTATGCGCCCAGCTGTAGTAAAGCTGTTCGTCTGACTGACATCATTTCTACCGGGGAGCAGTTTTCCCCCTCCCATCGATCCAACCCCTCGCATTCAGGTTAATCCCCACGAGAAATGCGGCAGCAGCTAATGGTTGGCGACGATGTACGGTTTGCCGGTCATAAGCGTGTTGCCGTTCGAAATTTAAGCCTGCGACGCTGTCGCAGCGGCTTGGCACGCACCACATTTCACCGACCCTTCAGCAACGAGCAGTCGCGCGCCCTCCCTTGGGGATCTTCGGGTAGCGGCAAGCGGCGCCTTTTTGCCAAAAGGGAGCAAAAGGAATCACATGTCTTTTGAATCACTGAACCTCTCGGCCCCTATCCTCAAAGCACTCGCCAACTGCGGCTACAGCCAGCCTACCCCGATCCAGGCCCAGTCCATCCCGCTCGCCCTGTCCGGCAAGGACCTGATCGGCTCGGCCCAGACCGGGACCGGCAAGACCGCCTCGTTCGTGCTCCCCGCCCTGGAGCGGCTGCTCACCCCCTCCGAGATACGCGGGAAGGGGCCGCGCATCCTGGTGCTCACCCCGACGCGCGAGCTCGCCAACCAGGTGGTGGACGCGGTCAGGAGCTACGGCAAGTTCATGCGCGTTCGCTGCGGCTCCATCCTGGGCGGGATGCCTTACCGCGAGCAGATGATGCTGCTCGCCCAGCCGGTCGACATCATCGTCGCCACCCCGGGGCGCCTGATCGACCACCTTGACCGCCGCTCGATCAACTTTTCCAGGCTGGAGATGCTGGTCCTGGACGAGGCGGACCGCATGCTCGACATGGGCTTCTCGGACGACGTCGACCGCATCGCGGACGCGGCACCCGCGGAGCGCCAGACCCTTCTTTTCACCGCCACCATGGACGACGCCATGGCGAAGCTCGCCCAGCGCCTGTTGAAGGACCCGGTAAGGGTCGCGGTGGAGGGGAAAGAGGTGGCCAACCTGCAGATCGAGCAGCGCCTGCACGTCACCGACGACATGCGGCACAAAAACCGCCTGCTGCAGCACCTCATCGCGGACGAGAGCGTCACCAAGGCGATCATCTTCTCGGCCACCAAGAAGGACGCCGACCAGCTCGCCTTCGAGCTCTACTCCCAGGGGCACGCGGCTGCCGCCCTGCACGGCGACATGTCACAGGGGGCGCGCAACAAGACCATCACCAACATGCGCCGCGGCAAGGTGCGGCTCCTGGTGGCGACCGACGTGGCCGCCCGCGGCCTCGACGTCACCGGTATCAGCCACGTGATCAACTACGACCTTCCCAAGTTCGCCGAGGACTACGTGCACAGGATCGGCAGGACCGGGCGCGCAGGCGCCACCGGGATCGCCATCTCCTTCTGCTCGGGCAACGAGGTAGCCTACCTGGACAGGATCGAGCGCTTCACCGGAAAGAAGCTCCCGCTGCACGTCATCGAGGGGTTCGAGCCGACCCGCCCCCTGAGAAGGGCGAACTCCGGCGCGCCCGGTGCCAGGAAGGGGCGTCCCTCCTTCGACCCGCGCAAGAAGGCGTTCGGCCCCAAGGGGCGCCCCGCACCGGGCGGACGCCCCGGCCAGGGGAGCGGACAGGCGAGGCGCGACGCGCAGCCGGTGGTCGAGTACCGCCGCGGCAGGGGCGGCGCGGTAAAGTAGCCCGTTTTTCTTGCTTTCATCAGGTGATTTTGGTATCGTTTGCATCGAAATGGCCCCCGCGGATAAAGCTGCCGCGGGGGCCGCTTGTCAACTGAGAGCGGCCGCAAGGAGATCCTGGCGGCCGCCGTGTTACATATCCACAGGGGGTGGCAGATGTCAGGAGCAGTCGAATTAGGGAAGGGATTGTACTGGATCGGGGTGAAGGATCCCAGCCTCGCCGTCTTTGACGACCTCTTCCCCACCGAGCACGGCACCACCTATAACGCCTACCTGGTCAAGGGCGACACCCACACCGCCATCATCGACACGGTAAAGAGGAAGCGCTTCGACGAGTTCCTGGAGAAGGTGCGCTCCCTGACCGACCCCGCAGAGGTGGACTACATCGTGGTCAACCACTCGGAGCCGGACCACTCCGGTTCTCTCGCCCTGCTCCTCGAGCACTGCCCCAAGGCGACCGTGATATCGAGCCAGGCCGCCCGCACCTTCCTCGGGAACCAGATCCACCACCAGTTCGAGTCGCAGATCGTGAAGGACAACGACGAGCTCGACCTCGGCGGGCGCACGCTGCGCTTCATCGCCGCGCCGTTTCTGCACTGGCCGGACACCATGTTCACCCTCCTCAAGGAGGATGGGGTGCTCTTCTCCTGTGACGCCTTCGGCTCCCATTTCTCCGCCGAGGGGCTCTTCGCCGATGAGGTTCCCGACTTCTCCGGCGAGACCCGTTTCTACTTCGACTGCATTATGCGCCCCTTCAAGGAACGCATCCTGCAGGCAGTGGCCAAGCTTGACGGCGCCGAGCTCAAGATGCTCTGCCCGAGCCACGGCCCCATCTTCCGCAGCGACGCAAGAAAGCCCGTCGAGCTGTACCGCAAGTGGTCCATGCCCAAGGCGGCGGGGCGCCGCGTCGCGATCTTCTACCTCTCCCCGCACGGCAACACCGAGCAGATGGCGGAGGCGGTCGCCAAGGGGGCCGGTGCCGCCGGGGTGCACGTCACCCTGTGCCACATCAACCACGCCTCGGTGGCGGACATCCGCGACCTGATGGAGGAGTGCGACGCCCTCATCTTCGGCACGCCCACCATCAACCGCGACATCCCCAAGCCGATGTGGGACGTGCTTGCCTACCTCTCCACGGTGAGCCTCAAGGGGAACATCGGCGGGATCTTCGGCAGCTACGGCTGGAGCGGCGAGGCGTGCCGGATGCTGGAGGAGCGGCTGAAAGGGATGAACTTCAAGCTGCCGGTCCCCTTTGTCCGCGCCGCGTTCATGCCCAAGCCCGAGGTGCTCGCCGAGTGCGAGGCGCTGGGGCGCGCAGTGGCCGAAGAGGTCCTGAAGAAATAACACCCATGAGCGTTGGCGCGCCCCCGCCGGTAGGGCGCGCCAACGCGTGCCGTCACCGTTGCAGGAGCGGCATCTGCGACGCGATCCGGCTGTGGCAATCGCGGCGGGGATGCCCTCCTGCCTTTGCAGCATCACGGCCACGCCACTTCCTCTCCTTCATTGCCGCTTCCGCTTGGCCTTGCGAAGCGAAACCCCCAATCGAATCGTCCACACATGCAGACGCCCCTTCCACACATCGTAGAGGTCGCCATCCCGCTCCCCCTGGAGGGAAGCTTCCATTACCTCGTTCCCGCACGCCTCTCAGCTTTGGCCGTCGCCGGCAAGAGGGTGCTGGTCCCCTTTGGTAGGCGCAAGGTGACCGGATATCTCCTGGGTGACGCCGAGGCAGGCTCCGGCGAGCTGAAGGAGGTGCTGGAGCTCCTCGACGAGGAGCCGCTCTTCACCCGGGCCGAGCTCGAGTTCTACCGCTGGATCGCCGGCTATTACCTGCACCCGCTCGGGGAGGTGATCAAGATGGCGCTCCCCGCCGGGATCAACCTGGTGAGCCGTTACCGCTGCGAGACGGCCGAGGACGGTACCCCCGTGCTGAAGGAGTTCCTGGCCGGCGGCAAGAGCGTGAGGACCGAACGGGTCTACAGCCCGGTCCCCGACTGCGAGGCGCGCCCGAGGGGGAAGGGGCTGGAAATCCTCGAGTACCTCATCGAGATGGGGGAGTGCGGCGCGCTGGAACTAAGGAAGCGCTTCGGCAACTGCACGCCGCAGTTGAACCGCCTGGTGCTGCTCGGCGCGGCAAGCCTGGAGCTGCGCGAGGTGTACCGCGACCCGTTCAAGGCCAAGGATTACGGGCACGACGGGGCGCTGCAGCTGAACCCCGCGCAGGCAGAGGCTTTCGCGCGCCTTTCGGCGGCCGTCGCAACCGGAGAGTTCTCGCCGTACCTTTTGCACGGGGTCACCGGCTCCGGCAAGACCGAGGTGTACCTGCAGACCATAGCGGTGGCCCTGGCCGCCGGGAAGAGCGCCCTGGTGATGGTCCCCGAGATCGCCCTGACCCCGCAGCTGGTCGGGCGCTTCAAGAGGCGCTTCGACTGCGGCATCGCCGTGCTGCACTCGGGCCTCTCCGACGGCGAGCGCTTCGACGAGTGGCGCCGCATCAGGCGTGGCGAGGCCTCCATCGTCATCGGCGCGCGCTCCGCGCTCTTCGCCCCGCTGGAGGGGGTGGGGGTGATCGTGGTCGACGAAGAGCACGAGGGTTCCTACAAGCAGTCCGAGGGGGTGCGCTACAACGCCCGCGACCTCGCGCTGGTACGCGGCAAGCTTGCCGGCGGCGTGGTCATCCTCGGCTCGGCAACCCCCCTTGTCACGAGCTACCATGCGGCGATGACCGGGCGGCTCGGCTACCTGCCGCTTCCCGACCGCGTGCGCGAACTCCCCATGCCCGAGACGCTGATGCTGGATGCCAGGCGTAAAAAGGGGGAGACCTTTCTGCCGCCGCTTCTGGAGGCCATAGGCGAGAACCTGGACGCCGGGGGGCAGACCCTCCTTTTTCTCAACAGGCGCGGCTTTGCCACCTATCTCGTCTGCGACTCCTGCGGCCATGTGCTGCGCTGCCCCAACTGCGCCGTCACCCTCACCTTCCATCGCGTCAAGGGGAAGAACTTCTGCCACTACTGCGACTACTCCATGCTCCCCCCGAAGAAATGCCCCGACTGCGGGGATGGCGAGATCACCATGCTCGGTCGCGGGACCGAGCGGGTAGAGGAGCAGGTGCAGCAGCTCTTCCCGCAGGCGCGGGTTTCGCGGATGGACCGGGACACCACCAGGGGGAAAGGCGGGCACGCCAGGGTGCTGAAGGAACTGGAGGAGGGGGAGGTCGACATCCTGATCGGGACGCAGATGATCGCCAAGGGGCACGACTTCCCGGGGGTGACCCTGGTCGGCGTCCTTTCTGCGGATGCCTCGCTGAACCTCCCCGACTTCAGGAGCGCAGAGCGGACCTTTCAGCTGGTGACCCAGGTGATGGGGCGGGCGGGGCGCGGGGACAAGCCGGGGAAGGTCTTGGTGCAGACCCTGGCTCCCGAGCACTACGCCCTGACCTGCGCTGTCTCGCACGACTACCGGTCGTTCTACGACCAGGAGATCGCCTTCCGGGAGGATGTTGGGTATCCCCCCTTTGCGCACCTAGCCGCCCTCACCGTCTCCTCCGTGGCGGCGGGGCAGGGGGGGGCTTCCGCAGAGGAGGCCGCCGGGCTGCTAGGCAAGATCAAGAGGGAGTGCCGTCTCAGGGTGGAGATCCTGGGGCCGGTGACGGCACCGCTTGGGAGGGTGCGGGGGCGTTTCCGCTGGCAGATCCTGCTGAAGGGGCGGGAGCGTGCCGACCTGCACCGGCTGCTGTTCCATTTCAAGGGGGGGTTCAGCCACCCGTCGACCGTGCGGCTCACCATCGACGTGGACCCGGTGGACATGCTGTAGGGATCACCGGGCCGCAGGACCGGACCGGTCTGGCAGATAGAGCGTAAAAAAAAGGGCCTCCCGAACGGGAGGCCCTTTTTGCCGTGTTGCTTCAGCTCCTAGTGGTGCGGGTGCATGAAGGCGTAGATCATCAGGATGAGGAGCATGATGCCGATGAAGAGGGCGGCGAAGCCGAAGGTCTTCAGGCAGAAGTCGTACAGGATGCCGGAGGACTTCTTGGCGGCGAACTGCTCGGTGATCCCTTCCTTCTCGTAGCGTGCCCACTGGTCGCCACGCTCCTCTACGAACTCGTGCTTGGACATCTGGCCGTTGAAGATGACGAAGTCCATCGGGAACTTCTCCGGACGTCCATGGGTGTTGAAGAAGTGGACGGAGAAGATGAAGCCCGTGGCAAGGAGCGCCTCGTCGGAGTGGACGATGGTCGCCACGTTGAACGCCCACCCCGGCAGGAACATGCCGAAGAACTCGGGGAACCAGAGCATCAAGCCGGAGCCGCCGATGGCGAACATACCCCAGAAGACTGCGATGAAGTCGAATTTCTCCCAGTAGGTCCATCTCTCGAAGGCGGGCTTGGGCCCTTTGAAGAAGAACCAGCGCACCATGCCGATCACGTCGCTGATGTCGCGCAGGTTCGGGCAGAGCGAGTCGGGTCCGAACAGCCTCTGCAGCGGGTTCCCCTTGATGTCCTTCCTGATGAAGAGGAAGTGGATGCTCATGGAGATCGCCATCGCGAAGTAGACGAAGGTGATGCCTGCGCAGACCCTGTGGAAGAGGGCCGCGTTGGGCGCGCCGCCGTAGAGGTCCATGAAGAACTTCGCCCAGATCTGATCGCTGAACTTGAGCGGCAGGCCGGTCAGGGAGAGCCCCAGGAACGAGATGATGACCAGCAGGTGCATGAACACGTGGACCCTTTTGAAGCGGCGGTACTGCTTGTGCCCCTCGGGTACGTGGTGCAGGATGATCCCTTCTTCGAGGGCCGCGGCCTTCTCACGGTTCTCGACGAAGCCGCGGATCATCCAGAGCAGGGTGTGCAGCCAGAACACCGCGAAGGTGCCGACCAGAAGACCGGTCATGGCGACGAAGGTGTAGAACAGGATGGGGTACCTCTCGCGGTCGTTGTGTTCGCCGTGGGCGTAGAACTTGGTGAAGAGCGTGCTCCCCTTCTCGTGGCAGGCGGCGCAGGTCTTGACCAGGTTGTTGGGATGTACCGTCGAGTTCGGGTCGGCGGAAGGGAGGATCCCGTGCGCGGAGTGGCAGTCGGCGCAGCCTGCTACCTTCTCCGGGTAGCCCAGGCGGTAGTTCTTGCCGTGGTAGCTCTCCATGTAGCT
>CAZFMI010000081.1:0-14795 GCA_964519915.1 uncultured Geomonas sp. | reverse complement strand
ACGCTCGAGGGGGTCGATCACCTCCAAAAGCCCCTGCGCCTCCTCGACCTTGAGCCCGATGTTGCTGGCCACCAGGTCGGCGAGGGAGCCGGGCTCCTGCATGTTCTCGACGATGACCATGACCTCCGGAGAGACGGCCTTGCCGAGCGCCACGATCTTGCCGAGCTCCTCCTTCACGGTGCGGATCAGCGCCTCGGCCTCCAGGGTGTTCTCCTGCGCCGCGGGCTCGATGATCCTGTCGATGCGCACCGAGTAGAACGGCTTCTCCGCCAGGTATTCGGTGATGCGCGCCTTGGTGAGCCCCTGCACCAGGATCTTCACCCTGCCGTCCGGGAGCTTCAGCATGCGCATGATCATCGCCACGGTGCCGACCTCGTAGATCGCCTCCGGGGCGGGGTCCTCGTCCCCCACGTCCCTCTGGGTCGCCAGGAATATCATGCGGTCCTTGGAAAGGGCGTAGTCGACGGCACTGATGGATATCTCACGCCCCACGAAGAGCGGCAGAATCATGTAGGGATATACAACCACGTCCCGCACCGGGAGCAGCGGCAGAACATCGGGTATGTTGAGTTCTTCGGTCTCCTGCCTGTTTTCCATGTACCTCTCCTTACTCTATCGAGATCTCCCGAATATGCGGCTTGCTCCTCTTGCACCAGGGGAATACGACGGTGAGAAGACCCCGCTGGTAGCGCGCCTCGACCTTATCCAGGTCCGCCCCGGGCGGTATTTCGATCGCCCTGCAAAAGCGGCCGTTGCAGCGCTCGAGGCAGGTGTAGTTCACGCCGGGCACCGTCCCCTCGCGGGTCACCCCTTCGACGACCAGCGTGGAACAGCAGATGCTGAGGGAGATGTCCTTGACATCGCAGCCGGGAAGTTCCACCTCTACCACGAAGGAGCCACCCGTCTCGTAGATATCCACCAGCGGGGAGTGTTCCTTCTCGGTAAAGCCTTCGCGCCCTTCAAGGGTGGAAAGATAGCGGAATATCTCGTCCATCTGCTGGCGGAAAAGGCTCAGCCACTCCAACGGTTCTTTGGGAATCACCGCCATGAACGCCCCTTCTGGCTAGCCCGGCGCACCTTCTCGGGGGCGGCTTGGGCCGTGAACGGAAACTGAAAAACCGGCCCCGTGTTGGTCCACGGCTGACCGGTGCAGATGATTTAACCATCTTTATCATGAAAGTCAAGGTAATCCGCCCTAACCTTCGCCACCCCCCCTGTTTGCTGTAGTTACGCGGCTCAAGCTGCCGTGATCGTTAATGATTGGCGTTTTGCAATTGATCTTGCCCTCCCCCATGTGTATAATCCGCCAACCGCAAGGGGCCCGCCTGCCCCGGCAGTGCCCGACATACCGGGGCTGCGTTCGCGCCACCTCATGGCGCCCCCACACCAAACGCAAAACATCTGAAAAGGGCCATAAATGAAAAGATACGCAGCGCTCTCCTCGCTTCTGGCGGTGGCCATGTTCACCACCGGTTTCACCTGGCCATTCCCCTCTTCCAACAGCTGCCGCGACGCCAAGCGGATCATCATGGAGCTCTCACCCCAGGCAAGCGAGCTGAAGAAGAAGGAGTCCGAAAGGCGCGTGGCCGAGCTCTGCCCGACCGGGGCCGCGGGCCGGTACCTGAAGGGGCTCTCCTTCGAGCGCAGCGGCAACACCGACGCTGCCATCCTGGAATACCGCGAGGCCCTGGCCATCGACCCGGATTTCTATCCCGCCAGCGGGAACCTCGGACTGTTGCACCAGCTAAAAGGGGCCGGCGAAGAAGCGGCCGTCGAGCTCTCCGCGGGGCTTAAGACCGGCGACCCCCGCTACAACGCAGGGCTGGCCCGTTTCATGGCGGAGAAAGAGCTGCACCAGCTTGCCATCTTCCACTTCGGCCAGGCGCTGGCAGCCTTCCCTGAAGACCCCTCCCTGCATACCGGCCTTGCGGCATCCTACCAGGCGGTAGGGCATAAGCAAAAGGCCGAGGACGCCTACCGCAAGGCGCTCGGCCTGCAGCCGGCGAACGCCCGCGCCAGGCACGGCCTGGGCGCACTCCTTCTGGAGCGGGGGGAGACCGACAAGGCGGTGAACGAGCTGAAGCTTGCTGCCATAGCCGACCCGGGCAACAGGGATATCCACCGCCTGCTCGCCGAAGGGTACAGCCGCAAAGGGGACCAAAAGAGCGCCGAGCACGAGCGGGGGCTGGCCGGGTCGGAACGCAAACAAAGGGAGGTCCCGAAGGTCGACCACATGGCGCTCGCAGAGAAGCACCGGGCAGCCAAGGATTACGACATGGCGATCAGCGAGTACAGGCTGAGGCTTGCCGAGGAGCCCGACGACGCGGTGGCCCAACAGCGGCTGGCCGACTCGCTGCTCGCGGTGGGACGCGAGGACGAGGCGATGTCCTACTACCGCGACGCTTTGCGCAACAAGGCGGAGAACCCGCAGCTGCACATCAACCTGGCCGGCATCTACGAGAGGAAGGCGCTCCTCGACGAGGCCGTAGTCGAGTACCGCCAGGTACTCGCCAGCACCCCGAACCACGAACAGGCAAGGCACCGGCTGGCCGACATCTACACCCTCAGGGGAAGCTTCACCCAGGCCCTGGAGCAGTACCAGGAGCTGATCAAGCTGAACCCCGCCGATCCGGTCTTGCAGCTGAAGCTCGCGCGCGCCTACGTGAACACGAAGGACCTCGTGGCTGCCGCGGATGCCTACCAGGCCGCCGTGAAGCTCGACGGCGAGTCTATCGATGCACAGCGGGAGCTCGCCAACCTGCAGAGAAAGCGCAACCTGGTCGACGAGGCTGCCGTCGCGTACAAGGAGGTCCTCAGGCTCAAGAAGGATGACCAGGAAGCCCGCACCGCGCTCACCGCCATCTACGTGAAGAACAAGAACTACGACGCGCTGGCCGCGCTCCTGAAGGAAGGGGTGGAAC
This sequence comes from uncultured Geomonas sp., assembly GCA_964519915.1. Lineage (GTDB taxonomy): Bacteria > Desulfobacterota > Desulfuromonadia > Geobacterales > Geobacteraceae > Geomonas. The sequence continues at coordinate 11,874 of CAZFMI010000081.1, read as the reverse complement.
TCGCGCCGGACGACCCGAACGCCCACTACAAGCTCGGCCTGGTCTACGAGTTCCAGAAGGACTACACAGCCGCCACAGCCGAATACAAGGAGGCGGTCAACCTGAAGCCCGATCACGCCAAGGCGCTGAACGCGATGGGGCGGGTGCAGATGAAGGACGGCCGCATAGCCGAGGCGAAGGAGTCGCTGGAGGCGGCGAGGAAGGCCGACCCAGAACTGGAGGAGGCGGCCGTTCTCCTCAGCAACATCAGGGACGAGTTCACGCCGGAGCCCAGAAGCTACCGCAGCAAGTACAAAAGCTACCAAAGCAGCAAGGGCGTGAAAAAAGGGAAGAAGGGCAAAAAGTCCAAGGGAGAGGGACGCTCGAAGAAGTCCTCCAAGAAGAAAAAGAACGTCGGCAGCAAGAAGAAGTCGAAAAAGAAATAAAGAGGGCGCCCACCTGACCGAACCCGAAAGGCAGTCCGAAAGGGCTGCCTTTTCTCATGCCCGCAGCGCTACGGGGCGCCGGCCAAGGCCCCGCTCCGTGCGCGCGGGAAGGGACGAGAAAAGGCCGGGGGTTACCCGGCCTTTTCCTCTGCTTCGCCCAAATTTTTATGAATTTTTCAGGATTCTCCGTCGGCCAGCGGCATGATGGCCACCTTGGTTATGCCCGCACCGAGGAAACCCAACTCCCTTGCCGCAGCCCGTGAAAGATCGATGAACGGGATACTCTTCTTGCGGCAGCGGTCGTTGACTACAACCGTAACTTCCTTATCGTTGGCAAGGTTCCTGACGCGAACCCTGGTGCCCAGGGGAAGGCTCTGATGGGCGGCCGTCATCTTTTCGGGATGATAGCGCTCCCCGGAGGTGGTCCTTCTCCCGTGGAACTTCTTGGCATAGTAGGATGCTATGCCGACCAGCTTTTTTACCACCGATTTTTGCTGCGGCTCTGCCTTTTCGACTGTTGCTTCTGCAACCGGTGTTTCTACTTGTTCTGCAGCCAGCAGGGGAAGCGTGTGGATCGGGAGGAGCATCAGAACCATGGCGCATATGCGCCTCGTCCTGCCGCTCCGCTCGGGTGATGCCATGCGCACCTCCTTTGTTGGGCGAGGCTCCCGTATAACATGGCCGCGCTCGCGAGTCAAGTTCCAATGAGCCTCCGGTGCGCCAAGTGTCTGTTTTGGCTAGGCTTTCTAACTAGAGGCTGAAAGCAGGTGCGCCGTCTGGTCGGCAAGCGTAGAGGCGCGCAGGCCGATGTTGGTGGTGTCGTTAATGATCACCACCTCCCTGGAGGAACCGTCCACCTCGGCGGTCGGGAAGGCGTGGCGCTTCACCACGAACCACTTGCCGCTTTCCTTGTGCGGCAGCTCGACCCCCGGAGATTCCAGGTGCCCCTTCAGGCCGTGTTCCTCGAGGAAGGGGAGGCAGTCCTTGCCCACGATATCCCGGTGCGCCTTGCCGGTGAAGGTCTCCACCGCGCGGTTGAACCTGCGTATCTTGCCGAACTGGTCGGCGAGGATGAACATGTCGCTGATGCAGTCCATGATCTCCTCCCACTCGCGCCTGATCCCTTCCATCTGGTGGAACACGTTCTTCAACTCCTCGTGCTTCATGTAGAGCCGCGCATCGCTTTCCAGGAGTTCCTTCTCCATCTGCCGCTGGTCGGTCACGTCGCGCGACACGGCGATCAGGCAGGCCTCCCCCTGGTACTCGATCACGTCGGCGGACCAGAGCATCTCGCGGAGCTCACCCGACTTGACGCGGAAGCGGACGTCGAGGTTGCGGACGTGCCCGTGCTGGTTCAAGAGCCTGAGCATCACCATGCGGGCGTCCGGGTCCGCCCAAAGCCCGAGGTCGATGGAGCTCTTGCCGATCACCTCTCCCCTTTGGTATCCGGTGATCTCCTGGAACGCCTCGTTCACGTCGATGTAGGTGCCGTCCGCGGCGCGGGTGATGACGATGGAGTCGGGGCTGGCGTGGAAGGCCTTGGAGAATTTCTCCTCCGAGTTCCTGAGCGCCTGCTCGGCTTCGAGGCGCCAGGTGACGTCCTGGTTGGTCCCCACCATGTGCAGCGGCGTCCCCTGCGCATCGTAGGTCACCTCCGCCTGGGCGGAAAGGGTGCGCACGGCGCCGCTGGCAAGCACGATCCTGTAGTCGAGCTGGAAAGCCTTCTTGTTGTATATGGCGTCGTTGACCGCCCGGACCACCCGCTCGAGATCCTGCGGATGCACCGACTGCAGGAACCACTCGTAGGTGGGGGTGAATTCATCGGGGTCGACCTGGAAGACGTGGTACATCTCGTCCGACCAGGTGAGCGCGTTGGTGGTGAGGTCCCAGTTCCAGTTCCCCAGGCGCGCGATGCGCTGCGCCACGGCGAGGGTGGCCCGGCTCTCCCTGAGCGCCTCCTCGACCTCCTTGTGCGCGCTTATGTCCACCAGCGACAGCACGGCCTGCTCCATCCCTTCCACGACAGCCAAGTTTCCCACCATGGCCCGCTCGCCCCCGGCTTTGTCGGCCATCTGCAGCTCGAAGCTCTGGCGCAGCGTCCCTCCCCCCTCCGCCTTCACCTGGTCTTGCAGCGCGTCGCAGTTGCTCACGAACTCCGTCCAAGGCTTCTTCCCCTCGAGTCCCTGGCGGCTGTAGCCGGTGATGGTCTCGAAGCCGCGGTTCACCGTCTGCAGCGTGCCGTCCGGCGCGATGATCGCCATGGCGGTACCCGTGTTCTCGAAGATGGCCCGGTACCTCGCCTCGGAGGCCACCAGCATTTCCTGCGAACTCCTGCGCACCGTGATGTCGCGCGCCACGTAAAGCAGCCGCTCGACCCCTTGCTGCATGTCCCCGATCGGGTGGATCGATATTTCCTCGTAGCGGTTTTTGCCGTCGTCCCCACAGTAGCTGATCTCGGAACTGATCGAGCTGCCGGTTGCGGCGCATGACGCGAGCTGGCCCAGGATCTGGTCGGAAAGCCCGTGCCGGGCGATGAGGTCGGGGAAGCTGCTCCCCTCGGCATCCTGCGCCTGGAGGGTGTGTTTGGCGAGAAAGACCCCGTTCGCCCCCGCGATGGTCAGCCCGTCGGTGTCGATGATGCACACGGCATCGCGCGATGATTCGAAGAAGATCTTGGAGAGGTCGTCGGAGTGGCGCAGGGCGGTCTCGACCCTCCGCCCGCGCTCGCAAACCACCGATAGCGAGGCGAAGAAAAGGCCGAGCAGGGAGGAGTAAAAGGTGCGCATCAGCACCTCGTACATGGTGGGCGTGCGGAGCTGTTCCCAAAAAGACGCCCTGTCCAGAAGGAGCGCGTCGATGAGCGCGTCGCCTACCCAGAACAGGAGGATGAAGCCGGCCGCCACCAGCACATGCCGCTTCCATTTGAACGATTCTACCATCCGATAAACCTCCACAAAGCTACGGGTGCCAATTGCACGCTTCGGAAGCAATGGAGATAACTTGAGCAGGAGAGCGCAAGTATCATGAAATGAGCAGCGGCCCGTCAAACGGCGGGATGATGCCGGCCTCTACCGCGCGGCCCAGCAGAAGCCGCACCGCCGTCTCCCCTTCGCCTCCCAGGTCGCGTGAGAAGTCGTTCACGTACAGGCCGATATGGGCGTCGCAGACCTCGTCGCTCATCTCCTGCGAGTGGGCCCGGATGTAGGGGCGCGCATCGGCGGGACGCGCGAAGGCGTGCTCCACGCTTCGCGCGATACCGCGCTCGAGCGCCAGGAGCGTCTCCCTGCCCAGGGAACGCCGCGCGGCAATCCCGCCAAGCGGAATGGGGTGCCCGGTCTCCCGCTCCCACCACTTCCCAAGGTCGACGACCTTCCGCAGCCCGTGGGAGGGATAGGTGAAACGCGATTCGTGGATGATGACGCCGGCGGCCACGGAGCCTTCGGCGACAGCGGTCATGATCCTGTCGAAGGGGAGGTAAACGAAATCGACGAGCGAAGGGTCGAAGAGCCTGAGGAGCAAAGCGGCGGTGGTGTACTGTCCGGGAAGGGCTATCCTCTTTCCGGCCAGTTCCCCCCGGTCGAGCTGCTCGCGCGCCACGAGCAGCGGGCCACAGCCTCGCCCGAGCGCCCCTCCGCTTCTAAGGAGCAGGTAATCCTTGAGGATGTGACCCAGCAGGTGGTAGGAGACCTTGGAGACGTCCAGCGTGGCGGCGAGCGCCATGCGGTTCAGCGTCTCCACATCCTCCAGCCTCTCGCGGAACCGGAACCCGCAGCTCACGCGCCCGTGGACCAGGGCATCAAAGATGAAGGTGTCGTTGGGACAGGGGGAAAACCCGAGGGATAACAGCGGCAACGATGATGAATCTATTTTGTCAGTAACAACTGCGTCCATGGGCTTGCACCTGCTCCGTTTGGTCGCTGCCGGCCGGCTCGCCGGAAGCATAGGAAAATTCTAAGACTGGCCAATATACTACTAGGTCCTTGGTTGTGCAAGAGAACCTTGGAGGTCGGCAGAATTAAAGGGCGAGAAAGGGGCTACCCCCTCGGCCGTCCCGTTCGGCGGCAGGAGTATGAACATGGCGCGGGCACAGACTCAGCTGCACCTGGTTGCCAGGAAGGAGAGCACCAGGCTCTGGGCCTCGCTCACCGCGCGCCTCAGGTCCCAGCGGGCCAGATCCCGATCCTCGACCATGTTGCTGATGCCCCGGACCTCCAGGAGCGGCACACCGTAGCAAAGCGCCACCTGCGCCACGGCTCCCCCTTCCATGTTCTCGCAGACGCCCGGGAAGCGCTGCAAAAGCTCCTCCCCCTTGGCCGAGGTGCCGCTGCAGGTGGAGACAGTGAGAAAGGGGCCTGCCACGGCGCGGCACCCGCCTTTCCTGGCGCACTCCAGCGCCTCCCGGACGAGCCCGGCATCAAGCGGGATCCGGTTGAAGATCCGCTCCCCTCCCCCTTCGAAAACGGGGATGCCGATCAGGTCGAGACCGCGCCATCCCTCGGGCGTCTGCACCCCTTCGTCGGCCAGGCACTCGCTGTCGGCAACGGCGAGCCCGCCGACGCAAAGGCCGCAGCCGGGAAAGGCCCCGCCACAGCCGGTGTTCACCAGCAGTTCCGGGGAAAAGCGTTCCAGGAGCAGCGTTGCGGCACTGGCGGCGTTCACCTTTCCGATGCCGGTCGTGGCCAGCAGGATCTCCCTTTCCCCGAGAGCGCCGCGAAAGAGCTGCAGATGCCCCACCCCGCTGACGGGTAGGGCGGCGGTGCCGCGGACCAGCTCCGAAAGCTCCATCATGGTTGAGGCGGTGACGACTATAGGTTTCATGGCTCACTCCGGGACCGGGTATCAAGCTGGCGCGAGTGTAGCACAGCAAGGAAGCCCACTTCAACAAGGAGCCGACAACGGCGGCGTCAATTATTTGTCGTGAGTCAAAAAAGAGGGGAGGCGTCGACGCCAAAGCCCCTTTACCCCCCCCAAAATGGGGCGCCCCTTTGGCAAAGGGGGCGCCTGGCGCGGCGGCACGGCTTTTGCTCTAACTGCAGTCGCATCATTGGAAGCGCTGCGGCACTTCGCTCATCATGCACCAGGCCCGCTTAGCGCCGCCAGCCGGGGTGCGCCGAAAGCCCGGCGCAGCTCATGAAAGAGAGCTGCCGGGAAGGGGGGAGGAGCGTCCTGCGCCCCCTTTTTTGTTGCATAACGCAGGGGCATCTAATATATTCGGTCAGCTCCAACTCTCAGCAAAAAAGGGTTTTTCATGCCGCGCTGGATTCTTCCCCTCAACGTAACTCTTGGCCTTGCCGTCATCGCTTTAACTGCACTCATCGCGGCCGATCTGCTCAGCTTCAAGATCTCCGGGCTGTACCCGAGAAATGCCCAGAAGCAGCTCCAGGCGACGGCACCCCCCGAGAGCGACTCCCAGGACCTGCTCAGCTTCGCTGCCATCCTGGAGCGGGGACTTTTCGGCAGGGCGACCCAGGGAAAACTGAGCCCGATACTGCAGGCCACCGCGGCAGCGGGGCAGGCCCCTCTCCCCCAGGCACCTGCGGTCGGCGACCTGACCCTTTTGGGGACCGCGGTCGGCTCCTTCCGGGAGAGCTTCGCGCTGGTGCTGAAGACCTCCACCCGTGAGGAGCGTGTTTTCCGGCTGGGGGACACCGTTTTCTCGGCCGGTCCGCTTGTCTCGGTGAAAAAGGACATGGCGGAGATCCTGATCGGCGGCAAGAGGGTGAAGATCCTCACCCCCACCGCGGCAGCAGCGGAAGCGGCGGCCCAGCCGCCGGCAGGGATCCCGGCACCGTCGACGCCTTCAGGGGGGCTTGCCGCGTCGGCCGGTGGCGGCAACTACGTGGTCGACCAGCGTGCGCTGAACGCCGCCCTGGACAACATAGGCCAGGCCATGACCGATGCCCGCCTGCTCCCCAGCATAAAGGACGGGAAGGTGGAAGGGTTCCGGGCCTCCGAGGTTAAGCCGCAGGGGATCTTCGGGACCATAGGCATCAGAAACGGCGACGTCCTGCTTCGGATGAACGATTTCCCCATCGACTCCCCGGAGAAGGCGATCCAGTCCTTCGCCTCGCTCAAGGGGCAGAGCAGGATCAAGCTCGACCTGATCCGCGACGGCCAGCCGACCACATTTAACTACGACATCAGATAAGGCAGATAAAGATAAAGATATAGATTAAGGAGAGGCAGAATAAGCACCGACACGCATGCCACGCTAGCACTGTGACCCACGAGGATGCCATGTACCGTAGCTTTAAAGACATGCCGGTGTGGCAACAGGCGATGACAGTGGCCGAGCGGGTGCACTCTGTGACCGAACATCTTCCCAAAAAAGAAGATTACGGACTTACTTCCCTAATAAGACGATCGGCTTTGAGCATATCAGCTAACATCGCTGAGGCTTTTGGAAGGAAACACCTTCTAGACAAGGTAAATTTTTATTATCATGCAAGAGGTTCTTTAACCGAAACGCAAAGTCACATTGAATACTCCAGGAGGGTAGGCTATCTCAAAAGCGAGGAGGCCGATTCACTTGATAGTGCTCTTTCAGAGTTGTACATGGAAATAAATAAGATAGTACTGACCTTGAAGGAAATGCATTCAGATCTATACCATTCTTAATCTTTATCTTTATCTTAATCTGCCTCTTGGAGGTTTAAGTTGAAAATTAGAGTTGCACGCATCACGGCCATGCTCATGTTCCTGCTTGCCGCCCCCACCTTGGTCTTTGCCAAGGGGGTGGTGTTGAATTTCACCGATGTGGACATCGCCACCATGGTGAAGTTCATCAGCGACCTGACCGGGAAGAACTTCATCATGGACGACCGGGTCAAGGGAAAGATCTCGGTCTTCTCGCCGGCCAAGCTCTCCAACGAGGAGGCCTACAACGTCTTCACCTCGGTGCTGGAACTGAAGGGGTTCACGGTGGTGCCGGCGGGAAAGGTGCTGAAGATCGTGCCGACCGGGAGCGCCAGGCAGCTCGGGATGAGGGTCCTTAGCGAAACGGATAAGGGTGCGGTGAACGACAGCTACCAGGCCCGGGTGATCCAGCTGGATCATGTCTCGCCCCAGGACGCCGTCACCTTCCTGCAGCCGCTGGTCTCCAAGGACGGCCAGATCTCCGCCTTCGGCTCGGCCAACATGATCCTCGTCGTCGACTCCGCGCTGAACATCCAGAAGATACTGGGGATACTGAAGCACGTCGACACGGACCAGGTGCGCGAAGGGGCGGAGCTGGTGTTTTTGAAAAATGCCGCCGCCGACAGCGTGGCCACCCTGGTGAAGGACTGGCTCGCCGGCAAGCAGTCGGCGAAACCGGGCCAGGCTGCGGCCGCCGCCCCGCTGGTTGCCGACAACAGGCTGAATGCGGTGATCATCTTCGGCAGCGACAAGGACAAGGAAGACATCAAGAAGCTGATCGCGCTGGTCGACGTGGTTCCTCCCACCACGAGCAGCAAGGTGAACGTCTACTACCTCGAAAACGCCGAGGCGGCCGAGGTCGCCAAGGTGCTGGAGGGGCTGGTCAAGGGGACCGCTGCCACCTCCACCACGGCAGGCACCGCCGCGGCACCCGTGCAGGCGGTCTTCGAGGGGGGGAAGATCAGCATCACCCCGGACAAGGCGACCAATTCCCTGGTCATCATGGCGTCCCCCACCGATTACCAGAACCTCCTGCAGGTGATCCAGAAACTAGACCGCCGCAGCCGCCAGGTCTTCGTGCAGGCGATGATCGCCGAGGTGTCGGTCAACAAGGCGAAGGAACTGGGGGTGAAATGGGGCGCTATCGCAGGGGCCTCCAACGGCACGGTGGGAGCCGTGGGAACCTTCGACCCATTCGGCACCCTGAACACGCTGGGGAACACCGTAAGCGCGCTGACCGCCGCAGGCATCTCCATAAGCGACCTGGCGAGCGTCGCCGCCTTCCCGGTCGTGCTGCAGGCACTGCAGAGCAACGGGGCGCTGAACGTCCTCTCCACCCCGAACATCATGACCAGCGACAACAAGGAAGCCGAGATCTTCGTGGGCGAGAACGTCCCCTTCCTCTCGGGGACCAACCTCACCTCCACCGGGCTTTCGCAGCAGTCGATAGAGAGGAAGGACACCGGTATCATCCTGAAGATCAAACCCCAGATCAGCGAGGGGGAGTACATAAAGCTCGACATCTACCAGGAGATCTCCGCGGTCAAGGACTTCGGCACCGGCAACACCTCCAACCTGGGAAGCACCAAGCGCTCGGCCAAGACCTCCGTCGTGGTGAAGAACACCGACACGGTGATCATCGGCGGCCTGATCCAGGACACCGACCAGGTGACCGAGAGCAAGATCCCGCTGTTGGGCGACATCCCGCTTTTGGGGTGGCTCTTCAAGACCAAGAGGACCACACGCGACAAGACCAACCTCCTGATCATGCTCACCCCCCGCATCATAAAGGACGCGCGCGACATGGCGGAGGTATCGGCGAACCAGAGAAACAACTTCAGCGATGCAGTGAAGGCCACCGCGCCCATAGACCTCGAGCAGGCGCTGAAAGAAAAGCCCGCTTCGGTGACCGCCGACCAGCCTTAAACGGCTGCGCGAACGGAGCTATTCCCCACAAACAGGTCGTTTCTAAAGGACAAGCGGATACGTAAATGGCAGAAACCTTCGACATAGAAGAGATAGCGACGCGCCTGGGACTCCCTTTCCAGGCCGAGATCGAGGACTCCAGTGTGGACGGGGCCCTGGTGAACCGGGTGCCGCTCAACTTCGCGCGCAACAACCTCCTCCTGCCGCTTCGCGAGGAAGAGGGTTCCATCGTCGCCGCCAGCGCCGACCCGGCGAACCTCCTCGCGGTGGACGAGCTGGCGGGGCTTTTCGCCCTCCCCGTCTCCATCGTCGCGGTTCCGCGCCCGGCGCTGCTGGATGCGGTGAACCGCCTCTACTCCAGGCTCTCCGGCTCGGCACAGGAGGTGGTCGAGGAGTTGGAGGGGGAGGAGCTTTCCACGCTCGCCACCTCGTTCAACGAGCCGCGCGACCTGATGGAGCTCACCGACGAGGCGCCGGTGATCCGCCTTCTGAACTCGATCCTGTTCCAGGCGGTGAAGGAGCGCGCAAGCGACATCCACATCGAGCCGTTCGAGCGCGAGCTGGAGGTCCGTTTCCGGATCGACGGCCTGCTCTACAAGATGCTCTCCCCCCCGAAGGTGATACAGGAAGCGCTCACCTCCCGCGTGAAGATCATGTCCGGCCTGAACATCGCGGAGAAGAGGCTGCCGCAGGACGGCCGCATCCGCGTCAAGGTGGCCGGACGCGACGTCGACATACGCGTCTCCCTGATCCCGACCTTTTTCGGCGAACGGGTGGTGCTGAGGCTGCTGGACAAGCAGCGCGGCGTTTTGAGCCTGAAGGAGATCGGCCTCTCCGACCGTGACGACAGGGTCATGGAGCGCCTGCTCACCCGGACCAGCGGCATCGTCCTGGTCACCGGCCCCACCGGCAGCGGCAAGACCACCACGCTCTACGCGGCCCTCTCCCAGATCAACTCGCCGGAGAAGAACATCATCACGGTCGAGGACCCGATCGAGTACCAGTTGAAGGGGGTCGGGCAGATCCAGGTCAACTCGAAGATCGACCTCACCTTCGCCGCCGGGCTCCGTTCCATACTGAGGCAGGACCCTGACATCGTGATGATCGGCGAGATCCGTGACGCCGAGACCGCCGAGATCGCCATGCAGGCATCGCTCACCGGCCACCTGGTGCTCTCCACCCTGCACACCAACGACGCCGCCACCGCCGTCACGCGCCTGATCGACATGGGGATCGAGCCGTTCATGGTGGCATCCTCGCTTTCCGCGGTGCTCGCGCAGCGGCTGGTCCGGGTCATCTGCCCGCACTGCAAGGAATCGTACACCCCGGACCGACAGTACCCCGGGATACAGCTCCCCCCCCTGCTCTACCGCGGGCGCGGCTGCGAGAAATGCTTCGACCTGGGAACCATCGGGCGGATCGGCATCTACGAGCTCCTCCCCATCGACGCCGAGCTCTGCTCCATGATCATCAGGCAGTCCTCCTCGGGCGCCATCAAGGAGTACGCAGTCTCCAAGGGGATGCGCACCCTGCGCGAGGACGGGCTGGACAAGGCGGCGCGGGGGATCACCACCATCGAGGAGGTCCTGAGGGTCACCCAGGACGACTATGCCGACCTTTCGCTATAGCGCATTCAACCAGAAAGGGGCCGAGGTCGCCGGCACCCTCGACGCCGCAAGCGAGGGGGACGCGAGGCTAAGCCTGAAGCAGAAGGGTCTCTACGCCAAGGAGATCGCCCCGGCCGAGGAATCCGGCGGCAAGGGGATCTTCAGCTCCCGCGTCGGCGTCCCTGAACTCTCCCTTGCCACCCGAAGGCTGGCCACCCTTTTGGGGAGCTCCGTCCCGGTTCACGAGGCGGTCAGCACCCTGTGGGAGCAGGAGGCGCCAGGCGAGTTGAAGCGCGTCCTTGGTCGGGTCCGGGACCGGATCGCCGAGGGGCAGGGCCTCGCCCAGGCGCTTGCCGCAGAGCCGCAGGTCTTCTCCGAGAGCTACGTAGGGATGGTGGCCGCAGGCGAGGCCAGCGGTGCGCTAGAGATCGTGCTGGAGCGGCTGGCCGAGTTCCAGGAGGACCAGGCCGAGGTAAGGAGCCGGGTCACCACCGCGCTTGCCTATCCCTCCCTCATGGTGTTGGTCGGTGGCGCCGTGATGCTCTTTCTGCTCGCCTTCGTGGTCCCGAAGATAATCACCGTATTCCAGGAGAGCAAGGCCACGCTCCCTTTCATCACCGTGGCACTGATCAAGGTGAGCACCCTGCTCCGCAAGGGTTGGTGGCTCCTGCTTATGGCTGCGATCGCCATGGTCGCTCTCGGCAAGAAGTTCTCCAAACACGAGGAGCTCTTGAAAAAACGGGATCGGCTGCTATTGAAGTTCCCGATTCTGGGGCCCCTTTGGCAGCGGCTCATCCTGTCGCGCTTCGCCAAGGTGCTGGGGCTTCTTCTGGCCAGCGGCGTCCCGATCATCAAGGCGATGGAGATCACGGGCGAGGCGGTGGTGAACCGCGAGTACAAGGGGTTCCTGGCCGACGCCCGTGAAACCCTGATACAGGGGGGAAGCCTCTCCCAGGCGTTGAAGAGCAGCCCGCTCTTTCCTCCCCTTTTGACCCACATGGCCGCGGTCGGGGAGAAAGGGGGCGAGCTCGACCGGATGCTGATCAAAGCGGGAGACGCCTTCGAGAAGGAATTCAACGCGAGCGTCACGCGCTCGATGGCCCTTTTGGAGCCGCTCCTCGTGCTCGGCATGGGGCTTTGCGTGGGGCTCGTGGTGCTGGCCGTGCTCCTCCCCATCTTCCAGCTGAACCAGTTGGTGAAGTAGGGGAGACCGAGAACTCCGCGCACCCGGGGCTCATACTGCGACCCGTTTGAACAAACCTGGAGACTGTCCGGCAATA
>CAZFMI010000080.1:3988-15842 GCA_964519915.1 uncultured Geomonas sp. | reverse complement strand
GATGGCTTGAAGCCAATCCCGACGACGAGTTCGCGAAAGATGTTCGAGCCAAACTAACCTCGGAACCCGAGCGCTACGCCGCTTACACGCGTGAATACTTGGGCTGGGGCGTGTTCGCGCTGATGATGCGGCGATGAGACTAGGGGAGCCAAGGAGCCGGCGTGCCGGCAATCGGTTTCGAGAATGAGTTGTCTCGGGTCAAGGGCTGACCCCTCTTCTTACCTCTTCTTACTTATTGATTGAGGGGGAAAAATCTGGGGCAGGCTTTGACTGGTTCTGTCCGTCGCTGTCATCGCTTTGGTCTGGCTCCAGATTTGGGCTCGTTATCCCTCATGTGATATCGCTTCTGCTTCTCGCTCCAAATAAGGGGGGCGTAATAGTGATCACCAATAACGGTCGGGTCATAAACGTCTACTCTTATTTCCGTTGGTACTGCAGATTTTCACTTACCTAGGGCAAACTTTTATGAAATCACGATACTTATGCCATGGCACGGGCAGCTTATCGGCCTCTTTCTTATCAAGTAGGGCACAAAATGTTGGCTTTAGCTCTGGAAAGCCTGGATAACCTCCAGCGAACGAGGTCGGCGGTAACAGATAAAAACCAAAAAGAATGAAGAGTAAAAGGGGTTTCATGCTTCGCTAACCTCCCCAGTTATTTTTCTGAAGTTCAATGAAAGCACAGCGAAAGCATTCTCTCCCAGGAAGTGCCAGAAGATCCAAGATGCTATAGCCACAGTGATGGCCGAGATTATAAGTGCAGCCTCGTGCCGACATATGTTCCTCGCAGAAAGCTTAATGTCGTGGAAGTTCGACCTTTCACTGCTTCTTTGACCAATAGCGGCAGGTGTTTTTCCCCTGCTCCTTGGCCGTGTACATAGCGGCATCCGCGCAGGAAATCAGGCCTGCCGCGTCAAGGGCGTGGTCAGGGTAGATGGCGATCCCGATCGATACCCCCAGGCGGCAGACGTCATCGCCGCAGATAAACGGGATGGTGAACAGCTCCAGCAGTTTCCTCGACACGATCCCTGGTTCCTCCCAGTGCTTGATATCATCAAGAATAACCGTGAACTCGTCCCCTCCCAGACGCGCCGCCGTGTCTGAACTCCTGATGCACCTGGCAAGCCGCTGGGCCGCCTCCTGCAGCACCTCGTCGCCTGCCAAATGGCCGAAGCGGTCGTTGACCTCTTTGAATCCGTCCAGATCGACGTATAGGAGGGCGAAGCGGTTCAGCTCCCTGCGGGCATGGACGATCACCTGTTGCAGTCTGTCCATGAAGAGCGCCCGGTTTGGCAGGCCGGTGAGCTCGTCGAAATGGGCCATTTCCTGCAGTTCCTGTTGCAGCCTCTTGAGCTCGGTGATGTTCTCTTTCACCCCGATGAAGTGGGTGATGGCACCGGAGTCATTGAAAACAGGGGAAATGGAGGTGATCTCCCACACCAAGCTGCCATCCTTGTTGCGGTTGTGCAGCTCGCCGCGCCACTCTTCGCCGGAGAGGATGGTGCTCCAAAGCTCGCGGTAGTAGTCGGCCGGGTGGGTGCCGCTCTTGAGGATGCCCGGTGTCTTCCCCAGCGCCTCTTCGCGGGTGTAACCGGTGACCTCGCAGAACTTGGGGTTCACGTACTCGATGACGCCGCTTCGGTCCGTGACAACTACGGAAACCGGGCTATGCTCAACCGCGAGTGCCAGCTTGCGCAGCATGGCTTCCCGCTGCCTGAGTTCCCGGTTCTCCAATTCCAGTTGCAGGTTTTTTTCCACCAGCTTTCCAAGCTTCATGATATCCCCTGTATCGACAACGGTTGATGAAGTGGCTTCCGGCCGAGGTGCAGTTTCGCGATTTGGAGATATAGAGAAACAGTATGCACAGTACGTTGCAGTTGATCCACTGTCTGCTTTTGGCTTTTCAGGCTTCACAGCGAAGGCGTACCCGGTTCGCCTTGGTATCTGGCATAGGGGATCTGGTGCAAAAGTCGAGATGGTATCTGAGCTACTGCAGATACTCTGCCTTACAGGACGCGGAACCTGCGGTTTTTCCGGGCGTTTCGTAAACCTCTACATATGATGTTCGGAATTGACTGATTGCATCAGCCTTTACAAAGGCTCGGTAATCTAATACATTCCCGCTTGCTTGCGCATTCGGCAAAGAAAACAGGCCCAAGCCCTTAAGGGTCTGTGTCTGCACCTGTCTTGGAGGTTCCACGGCCGTTGACAGGAATTCTGGCCAACACGCATTTGGACATTTTCAGGAAGATATTCTGGCATATCAATGACGTGCGTCAATTGCAGTTTTGCTGGTTCTAATATCGCACACACAACAAAGAGGACCTGTGAGAGCATCGGTCCGGGGACGGCAGCGGATGAGTGTACGAGTCGGCTTTCCCCCGGTCGGCACGCCAGTCCGTTAACGCATAGCTTTCCGCGCATCAGGTGCGGGAAACGGATGCCATTGACGGAATTCCTGCCGTATGACAAAGTACTCGCCCGATTGGCAAGATACCACGCAAAGGGGATGAATCATGCGCTTTAGCTTAACCTTTCTGTTGCTGGCCTTGTGCCCGATTTTCGCCGTAACGCCTGTTGCCGAGGCCGAACCGTTGTGCGTGGTGTGGGCCGGCGACCCGCCGGACAAGTGCGACAATGACAAGAGGCAGGCTGCCGGCAACGCCGACAAGGGGGCTGCACCTGCCGCCGGTACGAAGCAACGGGCTCCTGCTGTCAAGACGGAGCAGTGGGCTCCTGCGGTCAAGACGGAGCAGTGGGCGCCCGAGGTGCACACCGAAGTGCGCGAGCCGGCGGACTTGCCGCAGCCTGCAGGGGCACAACCGCGGCAAACCCACACGATCGACGGCAAAAAACTCGTCTGGGTGAACTGGCAGGGGCAGCCGTACCAGGCGTACATACTGGCATCGGAGGGAGGACGCCATTACGTCACCTACAAAGGATGGCCCTCCAACTACGACGAGTGGATAAGCAAGAAGTCGGTGATAACCGAGGCGCAGGCGAAGCGGATCCAGGACAAGCAGCAAAAACAGCGGCCGGGGAGAGGGGGCGCCGCGGTTAGCGACGGCTATAAGCAACTGGAGCGTTCGCGCGAGTTGAGCAACAGGCTGAACAACGAGACGCAGCAACAGTACCGCGACAACGAGCGGTACTACGACGAACGCCGCCGCTACGGCTATTGAAGCAGCGCCGGCAGTACGGAACACAGTCGGTACTCTGCTGAGGAAAAAAGAGGAAAGGTAGTTGTGTTCACGATGTGACGGACACGCGAAGACACAAAAGGGGGACCGAGATGGTTAAGCGAGCAAAGAACACGATTTGCCTTTGGTACGATGGCGCCGCCGAGGACGCGGCGAGATTCTACGCCCAGACCTTTCCCGATTCATACGTTAGCGCGGTGCACCTGGCGCCGGGAGATTTCCCGTCCGGGAAAAAAGGGGATGTGCTGACGGTTGAGTTTACGGTGATGGGAATTCCCTGCCTCGGGCTCAATGGCGGGCCGGTGTTCAAGCACAACGAAGCATTCTCGTTTCAGGTCTCAACCACTGACCAGGCCGAAACCGATCGTTACTGGAACGCAATCGTCGGCAACGGCGGCAAAGAGAGTGCGTGCGGTTGGTGCAAGGACAGATGGGGCTTGTCCTGGCAGATTACGCCGATCGCTCTGACCGAAGCGATAACCGATCCCGACCGTGCTGCCGCCAAACGCGCGTTCGATGCGATGATGGAGATGACAAAGATCGATATCGCTGCAATCGAGGCGGCGCGCCAAGGTTGAAGCTGCAATCGTCGGAGCGTGCATGCCCTTTTATCGCCTGCCGGCCGCGCCGGTGGCACTCATGGCGGCGCGGTACAGGTAAGAGAAAAGTGCAGTCATGACAAATGTCACAACTCCTGCAATGACAAAGCCTGTACCAAAGCCGCTCTTTTTTATGACTAGCCCCATGCTGGCGGAACTGAGCATCATGCCGAGATAGATGCAGCTGTTGTAGAGCCCCATGCCGAGGCCGCGTTGACCGGGCGGCATGACGACCGCAATCAGGGAACTGAGCGCGGTAAAGGTCAATCCCATGCCTGCCCCGAGCAGCCCGGCGCACATGGTGAGGGCGGTCATCGTGTCGCTGATGCCGGTCAGGACGAGGGCAACGGCGCAGGCCAGCAGGCCGAGGGCGGACATGATGCCACGGTCGGCCCTGTCGCTCAAGTGGCCAAACGGTACGCGCAAGAGGACGTTGACGAGCGCCTGCGCCGCAAAGATGATCCCGATCTGCTCGACGCTCAGCCCCGTTGCGCGTGCATGCAGCGGCAGGAAAGAGATGAACATTCCGAAGCCGAAGCAGCCACCGAGGGTCCCGGTAAGTGCTGCCATGAGCCTTCCGTTGGAAAGCACGCCGGCCCATCTGCTGCGGTCCCCGGTTGCCTCGTTGGTCTCGGATCCGATGCGGCCGCCGCTGTCGTTGGGGAGCAGGGAAATCACCGCGAGCAGAGCCAGGATGATCAGGCAGCCGGAGACGAAGAAGACATCCCTGAACCCGAGCCGGCGACCCAACCACCCGCCCGCGGCAGGTCCTATGGTCATGGCGAGATAGACGGCGGTGGTGTACCAGCTATAGGCGCGTCCCACGTGCGACTGCGGCACGACCTTGGCCACGGACGACATCATGGTGGGCGTGAAGGCTGCCAGTCCGACGCCGAATACCAGGTAGACGGCTCCCAGCACGAACCAACTGTCGCTGAGGGGGATGAGAAGGGAGGCGCTGCTCATTAGTGCCAGCCCGGCGAGAAGGACCGGCCGGATGCCTATCCTGTCCGAAAGCAGGCCGGAAGGGACGGCAAGCAACCCCGCCGAGAGCATGAAGGCCGCGTTGATCAGGCCGATCTGCGTGGTGCTTGCGCCAATACCGCTGGCAAGAAGCGGCAGCACCGGGATCCGCATGTAGGCGCCCAGAAAACAGGTGAAACCTATGACGCAGCAGACCAATAACTGGATTGCCTGCCGGGCTCTCCGTTCGCCGTGCTGTCGCTCTGAATGGTGACTATCTTTGCTATGCCCCAACGCCGATCCTTCGAGACCATCTGCAGGTGAAAAGTCCGGCAAAACTAGACCCATCGCTTCGGCGTGTCAAGATCAAACTCCTTGGTAAAGCCGTGGCCCGGGGAGGCAAGGGGATTGGGGGGATCAGGATTGGTCGGGAAAGGAGAGTCCGCCAAACAGGAAGGATACGACCTCATCTGCCAGTCTTTCAACCGGGGAGCCGAGACAGGAGTTGGAAGGATCGCCGGCGAGATAGGTAATCTCGACCTGCTGCCCCACCCGCGCGCTGCAAACCGGCCCGGTGCCGTGGTAGCTGCGGCCACCGATGTTGAACCGGTACGTTGCCCCGCCGTTGCTGCCTGTGTCGGCACTGACGATGGTGGCTTTACAGTCGGACCCGCTTCGAATCAGGCGCAGGTAGTTGCTCCAACCACGTTCACTGGCGATCTCGCCTATGAAGGCAGACACGACAGCCACGGTGACCAGACCTCCTGCAACCCACCATGCAGGTTCACGCCGATTGGTTCTTTTTTCTATCAGAGTTCTACCTTCTGCACGCAGTCCGGGCAGATCCCGTGAGTGAATTCGGCGTTGGTGTGCGCTTCCATGTAAACCTCCACATCCTGCCAATACCCTTCGTCATCTCGCACGCTCTTGCACCAGGCGCAGATCGGCACGATTCCGCGTAGTGTCTTCACCTCGTCCAGGGCCTTTTTCAATTCCTTGATCAGCCGGTCTTTTTCCGCCTCTGCCGAGTATCTTTGAGCGATATGCAGTTTCATCGGCTTCAGCACGAAGAAGTAAAGTGACGGAAAGACGGTGAGCGACAGGAACACGGCATCAGTAACCGCTCTTTCCACACCTGTCAGGGAGGGCAGATAGTGTAGCACCATCATGACCAGGAATTCCGCGACAAAGATGGTGACAGTGGTGATCAGCAGCAGGTATTCGGCCTATGAAAAATCCTCGAGGATGCCTTGGCGGGGGGGCTGATAGCCTCAATCGAATATGCTGTGGTAGTCATTTGCGGTACCGTGTCATAACAATTCCCTCTTTAGAAAAACAACTTGCAAGGCGAGGCATGCCTGGAAGAGCAGCAAATCGGTAGCCGGAGCAGTGGCTTGCACCTAAGACAGAAAAGTTTTGGAAATATAAGCCAATGCTTATGCGATGTAAATTAAAAAATGCTCCTTTGTCCGGGCCACGGGGGACGCTTTTGCGTCGGGCTACAGCTCGACATCCCCTATCTTCCTGAAAAGCTTCCCCCCGCTGTAGTCGATGAAAAACTGCACCTGCAGGTTGAGGGGCAGGCCGGGGAGATCTCCGCAATCGCGGAAGTCGGTCCTGAGTCCAAAGCACCTTTTGCCGATCCCTGCGCCAAAGCCTAGCTCCGAGACGGTGCCGCTGTCGGGTTCCGCTCCATCGAGCACGGCCAGGACCACGTCGGCACCGCGTATGCCTTCTGCGTTTACTCCGCCTGTGAATCCGGCTGCTTCACGGATCGCCTTGGCGCGCTCCACGGCGTCTGCAATGGACAGCGCTGCTTCGATGCGCCGCCCCACCTCTTCCTGCTCCCACGGATCGAAGACGGCACAGTCCAACTCGCGAAGGCGCTCCTTGATCCTTTCCCTGTAATGATTGTTCTCAGGGCTGAACCCCAACGGCGATGCCAGGTACACTCTCAGTTTGTCGTTCGACATGCGTTTCCTCGCAAACTAGCTGCAGTCGACTGCTTTTCCGGCAAAACTAGACGCTTCATCCCCAGGTGTCAATAGCAAAACAACTGCCGCGATGCCCGGAAGTTAGCGGGACACAATATTTCGTTGTTGATCTGTGTCTGTGGTGGTATGCTGCGGCAGTTAAACGCAGCAATGGATATAGTTGGAAATTCAAATTCAGCGGGAAGTTGGGCAGATAGCGGGACCTTGGGACAACTGTTGCGCACGATCTGTCTGCAAAGTGAGGCATGTTTTGAGAGGGCAAAGTCTGATTGAGTCAATCGGCTCGACTCCCATCGTTGAAATCTACTCTCTGTGCAAGAATCCGGCTGTACGTATCTTGGGAAAGCTGGAAGGGAACAACCCCGGCGGGTCGGTAAAGGACCGGCCGGCGCGCCAGATGATGCTCGCTGCCGAGGCGAGCGGTGAGTTGACCCCTGACAAGGTCATCCTGGAGCCGACCTCGGGCAACACCGGCATAGCGCTGGCCATGATCTCGGCAGCGAGGGGGTATCGCATCAAACTGGTCATGCCTGCCTGCGTCAGCGTGGAGCGGCGCAGCGTGCTGGAGGCCTACGGCGCGGAGATCGTGCTCTCCCCTGGCTGTGAGGCAACCGACGGCGCGATCCGCCTTGCCCACAAGATTCACGCGGAGGATCCCGGGAAGTATTACATGCCGAACCAGTACGCCAACCCGCACAACGTGCTGGCGCACTACAAGACCACCGCCCCGGAGATCTGGCACCAGACCGGCGGCAACGTCACCCATGTAGTGGCCGGCATGGGAACGGGGGGCACGCTGATGGGGCTGGCAAGGTACTTCAAGGAGACCGAGCCGGAGGTGCGGGTCATAGGGGTCGAGCCGGTGCTGGGGCACAAGATCCAGGGATTGAAGAACATGCAGGAGGCCATCGTACCGGCGATCTACGATCCCGCCGCCTACCACCGCAAGCTGGTGGTGGAGGACGACGATGCCTTCGAAACGGCACGGCTGCTTGCCGCGCGGGAGGGGATCTTCTGCGGCATGTCGGGAGGGGCTGCCGTGGCCGGGGCTCTCAGGCTGGCATCGGAACTGGAATCGGGGGTGGTAGTGGTGATCCTGCCCGACCGCGGTGACCGATACCTCAGTACCAACCTGTTCAAATCGATGTGCGCCCAGTGCCCGCCCTAGCCGAACCTTTTGACGCGGCGAAAAGAGAAAGCCCCGCGGCATACGCCGACGGGGCTTTTTGCCGGCGTACCCGGAGCTGCCGGCCGGTGTCGATTGCTGCAAAACTTTAAGCCTTCAAGAGCCTGCTTCCGTTGTCATCTCCAAACTCCCGATCCCTGCCAGACGAACCACCCCCCAACCAGCACGATGACCGAGCCGCTGGCCCGCTTGGCTAAGGCGGAGAAGCCTGCCACTCCTTTTGCCTTGGCGAACCCCTCCACAAACCCGGTGAAGGTCCCGGCGAAGAGCATGAGGAGGCAGTGCCCGATGGCGTAGCAGAACAAAAGGGCGATGCCGTAGAGGACCTGCCCTTTGCCGGCAACCAGGGTAAGGAGCACGACCAGCACCGGCGTGGCGCAGGGGGAGGATACGATCCCGAAGAACAGCCCCAACAGGAGCGCGCCGGCCAGGCCGCCACGCCTGGGCCTGTACTCGGGCCTGACCGGCAGCGGGATCTCGTACAGTCCCATCATCTGCCCGCCCATCAAAAGGGCAATGGTCCCGGCGATGAGGTACCACTTCCCGCCAAGGGTGCCGAACATGGTGCCCAAGAGCCCGGCCGCCGCGCCGAACGCGGTGAAGGTTATGGACAGACCGAGTATGAAGGCCAGGGAATAGCGAAAGGCCTTCCAGCGGTCCCCTTCTGCATACCCCCCGACGAATCCGACCACCAGGGGGATGGTGGCGAGCACGCAAGGGGAGGCCGAAGACAGGACTCCGGCCAGGAAGACGGCACCGAAAGCTATCAGCGGATAGAGCGTGATGATCTGCTCGATGTTGTCCAGGAAGCTCATCTAAGGCCGGCTGCTTTGAGTTCCTTGACGATGTCCGCCTTGTCCATGAACCCGATGTGGCGTTTCACTTCCTTGCCACGGCTGTCGAAGAAGATCTGGGTGGGGATCATCTGTATGCGGAACCTGTTGGCGGCCGCCTCGTTCTCGTGCACGTCGATGAAAAGTACGGAGGCCTTGTCGCGATATTCGGCCGAGAGGGATTCCAGGATGGGTGCCATCTGTTTGCATGGTACGCAGGTGCGGGCTCCAAGGTCGATGACCCCGGGTTTGCCGGAGGAGAGGGCGCGGCCCACCGCCGCGTCGCCGGCAGAGGGAAGTTCGGCGTGCGCGGCACCGGCAAAGAGAAGAGTCATGGCGATTGCAGTCGAAGAGAATTTCATGGCAACTCCTTTTGTATGTGTTTTGTCCTTTCCCCATCCTTTGCTCCCCTGGAACAGGGAGGAACCGGGAGGTTCCAGGGTTACAGCATGGCTGCTATCTCACTGGCGGAAGCGACCTTGCCGGAGAACTTCACCCTGCCGTCGATCACCAGCGCCGGGGTGCTCATGACGCCGTATTTCATGATGGAAGGGATGTCTTCCACTTTCACTACTTCAGCGCTCTTGCCGCTTTGCTCCACAGCTTGCACGGCGTTCTCGTAGAGGGTCTTGCATTTGGCGCAGCCGGTTCCCAGGACCTCGATTTTCATGGCGATTCACCTCCCGTGTTGTTGGCCGACCTACTTTCTTTTCAGCCGGTAGTTGCCGAATTTCACCGGCAGCATGGTTCCACCGCAGCGGTCGCAGCTCTGGGGGCCCCCCTCGATGATCAGGAAGGCCTGGTTGCCGCACTCCGGATGGCATACGGCGAAGGCGATCTCCAGCTCTTTGGGGAGCTCCGCTTCCTCCTCCGGTTCCTGGTAGTCGGCAGCTTCGGCTCCGAAGGTTCCCAGAGTGCGCAACCGGTTCAGAAAGAGCCTGCGCTGGCAGTCGTCGTCGGTAAGCTGGGAATAGCGCCGGTGGATCGCCTCTATCAGAGGCTCCAACTCCATGTTGCCCGGACATGCTTGCGCTGCGTTCTTATCCATCTGGTGATCCTCCGATCAGATCTGCGCCTGTTTGACTGACTACAGAATTGCGTTGAACAGGTACCCCACAAAGACGATTGCCACAGCCACGGTGCCGAAGAAGGTGGCAAGCAGGCGGGTCTTGAGGACGTTTTTCAGGATAATCGCTTCCGGCAGCGAGAGGGCGGTTACCGCCATCATGAAGGCGAGCACGGTGCCTATGGCCATCCCCTTTTCCATCAGGGCGTGCACGATGGGGATGACCCCCGCGGCGTTGCTGTAAAGCGGCACTCCAAGGGCAACCGCCACAGGCACTGCGAATACATTGTCGGGGCCGGCCCAGCGGGCCACGAATTCGGTGGGGACGTAGCCGTGTATGAAGGCGCCCAATCCGACGCCGACAACCACGTAGGGCCATATCTTCTTCAGCAGGTCCAAGGTGTAGCCGCGCGCGTACTCGAGCCTTTGGCGCAAGGTCCTGGTCACTGTCTCGCCGTCGCCTACCTGCATCTTCCAGACATAATCCTGTACGTATCCCTCCATTTTCAGCTTCCCGATGGTCATGCCCGCGACTACGGCGACCAGCAGCCCGGTGCCGATGTAAATGAGGGCGATCTTCCAGCCGAAGAGCCCCCAGAGCATGACCAGCGCCACCTCGTTCACCATCGGGGACGATATCAGGAAGGAGAAGGTGACCCCCAGCGGGACACCCGATTCTACGAACCCGATGAAGAGCGGAACGGCGGAGCATGAGCAAAATGGCGTGACGGTCCCAAGCAGTGCAGCCAGGATGTTGCCGACGTACTCGCGTTTGCGGGAGAGGATCCGCTTGGTCCTTTCCGGCGGAAACGACGATCGGACCATGGCTACCACGTAGATGATGGTGGCCAGCAGCAGGAAGATCTTCAGCGTGTCGTAGACGAAGAAGTCGAGCGCCTCTGCGAAACGGGAGCCCGGGGTGAGGCCGATCAGGTTATAGACGACGTAGTCGGCGAAATCCTTCAGCATAGCTGCTCCATTCACACCACTCGCTTTAAAAAGAGCGGTGTTTACCGTACTTTTTTTGGCGACCGTGCGAGCTGCGAGATGCTCCCCTCTCGCTCCGGGAGATGGCCGGGGCGAGGGGGGCTCACCTGGCAACATGCCCGGCTAGCGCAGCGCCTTGTAGGCCGCCTTGCGAATCAGCTCCCCAGGGATCTCCCGGTACGTTCTCCCCTCGAATCCGACGGTCCGGCAGCTGGTTTCGGAGCCGGTCAGGCATGAGCACGACGGGCAGGGATCCTCGCCGGCGAAAGCGTCGTCCAGCAAAGCCTCCAGCGCTACCCCGTTGAAGAGAATCAGGTTGGATTGCGCCATCTGTTCCTCGGGAAGCACGGTCTCGACGAACCTTACCGCCACTTCCTTTCCCGCCAGCTCTTCACTGAGTTGCGCCACGGCCTCGCGCAGGGAAGACCCGGTGGCCGCACAGCGATCGCAGGTCTCGCCTTCCTTGTCGTAATGCCGCCATTCGATTACCAGATCCTTCATGGCTCACCTCATAGCTAAACCGAAGGTCATACCGCCTCGAGAAGCCGGTGGCGTCCCGATATCTCCAGCTTCACGACCGATGCGACGATGTCGATTACCTGGAGGATCTCCTGATGCTTGATGGCGTAATAGATCTTCAGCCCGTCCTTGCGGCGGGAGAGGACACCGGCAGACAGCATCAGGCTCAGATGACGCGAGGTGTTGGACTGCTCCTCCCCGATGGCCGGGAATATTTCGCAGACGCACCGTTCCCCGTCGCGCAGGAAGTCGATGATTTTCAGTCTGGTGGGTTGGGCAAGCGCCTTCAGGATGTCGGCGCGAAACCCGACGAGGTCATTCATATCGGTCCCCTTTACTGGATGGCTATACACTCATATAGCCCCCGCGCCGGAACCTGTCAATGCTTTTTTCGGATATATGCATGTATCTATGGATGCCGTCCCCGCTTTGCGGCGGCGAAGGGGGAAAAGAGGGAAAAGAGGGAAAAGAGGGAAAAGAGGGAAAAGAGGGAAAAGAGGGAAAAGAG
>CAZFMI010000080.1:0-3888 GCA_964519915.1 uncultured Geomonas sp. | reverse complement strand
GGCGATGCCGTTGTGGGGTTGTCAGGGGGGAAGATTCTGAGAGCTGGGGCTATACAAACAGCAGCTTGAAGCCCGCGATGGTGAGGACCGCGCACAAGGCCTTTAGGACACCCGCCACCGGCAGGCGGTTGCTCCCCAGGGACGAGCCGAGGACCCCCCCCGCAACTGCTGCGACGGCAAGCATCGGGGCGAAAGGGGGCACGGCCTGCAGGCTGCTGACGTGGCCAAGGAGCCCCGCTCCCGAGTTTGCCAGGATGAACAGGGCCGCCACGGCCGACACCTCGCGTGTCCGCCCCCATTTAAGGAGCAGCAGGAGGGGACTCAGGAAAATTCCGCCGCCGACGCCGGTCAGACCCGACAAAAGGCCGAGACCCGCCCCTATCGCAAGGGCCCACGGCACGCAAGGCTGCCGAAGGACCCTTTCATCATGCTCCCGGTAAAAAACCAGCCGCAACGCCGACACCAGAAGAATCATCCCCACCAGCGGCTTGTAGACATGCGAAGGGAGACTGAGATACCCGCCGATGAAGCTGCACGGGATCGAGGTCGCTGCAAAGGGCCAGAAAAGGCGCCAGTTGAAGTGGCCGGCACGGGCGAAGGTGTAGGTGGCGATGCTTGCCACCAGCATGTTGAGGACCAGGGCGGTCGGCTTGAACGCCGCCGGTGCCACGCTGAAGAGGGCAAGGGTGGCGATGTAGCCGGATGCTCCGCCATGCCCCACGCTGGAGTATAGGGCCGCCACCGTGAGGATGCAGGCCAGCAGGGGGACCAGCAGGGAGACCCCTATCGCATCGCCAGGCATGATCATGCCTCCACGCACCCCATCTCGAAGCCACGGTCCAGGAGGATGACCTCCACTTCGTCCCCCGCGGCGAGGCTCGATTCCGGCGCGAGCTTCATCAGGCCGTTGCCGAGGATGAGCGAGGAGAGGCGGCCCGAACTCTGGTTGCCGGTGGTGGAAACGAGGTAGCGATCCTTCTCAAGCGACACGATTCCGCGCACCAGGTGCGGGCGGCTCCCCTTGTTGGAGGCGGGCTCCCTGAGGAGCGCCTTTACCTGCGGCCGGAAGATGCGCCGGTGCCCCATCGCCTTGAGAACGGAGGGGCGCACGAAGAGCTCGAAGGAGACCATGGCGGCTACCGGATTGCCGGGAAGGGCGAAGATCGGTTTGCCGTCCAGCATGGCGAACGCGAGCGGCTTGCCCGGTTTCATGTTCACCTTCCAGAAGGTCACCTCCCCCCCCATCGCCTCGATGGCCGCCTTCACGTAGTCGCGGTCCCCGACCGAAACTCCCCCGGTTATCACCAGCATGTCCGCGTTTAGCCCCGCTTTTATCTTCTCGCAGGTGGCCTCCAGGGTGTCCGCGGCGATCCCCAAAAGGACCGGGTCCCCCCCGGCGTCGAGCACCTGCGCGGCCAGGCTGTAGCTGTTGCTGTTGATGAGCTTTCCGGGCATGGGGGTCGATCCGGGTTCGAGGAGCTCGTCACCTGTGGAGAGGATGGCGACCCGGGCGCGGCGGTAAACGGCAAGGGATGTGCTCCCCATGGCGGAGAGCATCCCGATCTCCTGGGGGCGCAAAAGCGAACCTGCCTGAATCACCACGTTGCCGCAGCCGATGTCCTCCCCGCGCCTGCGCACGTGCGTCCCCGCCTTGACCGCCCCGCGCAGGCGGATCCGGTCCCCCTGCTCCTCGACCTCCTCGATGGGGACCACCGTGTCGCAGCCGGGGGGGGCGGGGGCTCCGGTCATGATCTTGATCGCCTCGCCGGGGGGCACCGGGATATCATGGACCTCTCCGGCCGGCAGGAACCCGGTCACCTTCAGGGAACCGTCGGCCATCCCCGCATGGCTGAAGGCATACCCGTCCATGGCCGAGTTGTCGGCCGGGGGGATGTCCCAGGGGGCGACGTGGTCCTCGGGGGTCACCCGGTTCAGCCCCTGGAACACGGATACCTTTTCCGTCTCCAGCCGGCCGATTTGCTCAAGAATGGTACGTTGCGCTTGCTCGATGCTGACCATGCCCGCCACTCCTTGCTTCGAATTTTTCAGAACCCGAGGTCGCTGAATTTGTCGTTCACCAGGTCGTCGAACCCCTGTCTCAGGAGATCGAATTTCTTCAGCAGGTTTTCCGCCTGCGGGGTGAGGGAGGATGTCCCGCCCCCGGCCCCGCCCTTCAGCCGGTTCACGAGCGGGAAGCCCAGCCGCTTTTCCATGGAATCTATGTAGGTCCAGGCCTTGCGGTAGGGGATCGCCATATCCTTGGCCGCGGCGTTGATGGAGCCGGTCGCCTGCACCAGGCGCAGCAGCTTCTCCCGCCCCTGGCCGAAGACCGGCTCTCCGTCTATCTCCAGCCAGATCTTGGAGCGGACCTGCAGCCGGAGGCCGGGATCGATCATTTCAGGAACCTTTCCTCGATGAAGTCCGCGACACCCCTGGCATCGTTCAGATCGAGCACGGGTACATCGAGCTCCAGCTTCGCGTCGCTTGCCACCGCCACCAGGGTAGGGTCGTGCTCCTCGCCGCGGCAAAGGAGCGTGGCGCTCCTTTCCTGGCGGTTGATCTCGATCTTGGGCATGGAGCTCTTTTTGAAACCTTCGGTGAGCACGATGTCCACGTCGTTGAAATAGGTCGCCAGCAGCTCCTCGATGGGGGGCGACTCGGCGTGCTTCTTGACCATGGCGAGTTTCTCGGGCGACGAGATCAGCATGGTGTCGGCTCCGGCCGCGGTGAGCCGGTAGCTGTCCTTGCCGGGATGATCTATGTCGAAGCGGTGGGCGTCGTGTTTCACTACCCCCAGGCGGTAACCGCGCTCCTTCAGGTGGACGATGACCTTTTCCAGCAGGGTCGTTTTCCCGGTGCCGGACTTGGCGACAAATGAGACTACCTTCTGCGTCATGTTTCTTCTCCTATGCTTGCGAATTCTTCAGGGGTGTTGAGGTTCAGGAAAGCCTTGCCGTCACGGTCGAACGGTGCCAGCTCCTGGGGGGGGACGTACCTGACGTTGACCTGCGGGTAGTACGAGAAGGCACAGAACTCGCCGCTGTCGAGCTGTGCCTTGATCGGCGCCAGGCAGCTCTTGGCGTAGAGCGCGAAGAGCGGCTCGTAGCCGTAGCTTGTGCTTGGCACCACGGCGTCGTGACCCTCCCCCAGGGAGCAGAGGTGGCGCAGCACCTTTGCGCTGGGGAAGGGGAGGTCGCAGGAGGAGACGAAGACCCGGTCCGTCTCCGCGTGATGCAGGCCGGTGTAGAGCCCCCCGAGGGAACTGCCGGGGTAGATGTCCGGCACGACCGGAAGCCCGTACCCCGCGAAGCGTTCCCCCCGGTTTCCCACCAGGAGGACGCGCGAGAAGCTTTCCCTGAAGAGGTCCAGGACGATCTCGAACAGAGGCCTCCCGGCGACCTCGAGGAACGCCTTGTCCCTCCCCATGCGGCGGCTCTTGCCGCCGACCAGGATCACTCCCGTTATGTCGCGATGCGGTTCGGACATGGCGGCTGGTTACCCCTGGGACGGTTTCTTTTCTTCCTCGACGGGATTGATCGCCTTGCCGTCCTCTTCGGAGGCCTTTTTGAAGTTCCTGATGGCGCTACCCAGGGACGCCCCCAGTTGGGGAAGCTTCCCCGGGCCGAAGATCACGACCATGATGACGAGAATGAGGATGAGTTGCGGCATGCCGAATCCAAACATTGAGACCTCTTGTTCTTCTGTGGTGATAAGGGTGGCTGCTGGGTTATACCAAAATCGCATAACGCTCTGCAAGGGTTTTTATCGCTGCCTCGGGTCCCGGGACGCCGGGGGGGGCGCCGATTAGCGGTTGGCCTGGGTTTGCAGAGGCTGCGATAAAAACCCTTGCAGAGCGTTATGCGATGTTGGTATAACCCAGCAGCCACC
>CAZFMI010000079.1:0-15922 GCA_964519915.1 uncultured Geomonas sp. | reverse complement strand
AAGCTTAGAAACTCTATCAAAACTTAAAAACCTTATCAAAGCTTAGAAACTCTATCAAAACTTAAAACCTTATCAAAGCTTAGAAACTCTATCAAAACTTAAAACCTTATCAAAGCTTAGAAACTCTATCAAAACTTAAAAACCTTATCAAAGCTTAGAAACTCTATTGGCTGTATTATCTGTCAAGCAATTAAATAGCAGCTATCCAACCCCATAACCTCTTCAATTCCCTGGTGATAAGAGAAACAACCAGCCCCTCACCCCGGTACACCCAATATGCCCTTGACAAGATACACAGAAGGTGCCATCCTACACCTATCCTTGACACAGGTACAGGACCTCTGTCGCAGAAAAGGCAAGAGCCTAAGCGGGATTCCGGCCCGCAAAGGCTCTTCGACTTCAACTTCTATCCCGTTGCACCCTTTTCCGCGCAACTGCTGTTAGGTGAAAAGATACATGTTTCTAAACAAAAAGTGAAGCGAAAAACACCGTAACGCAAAGGGTGCAACTCCTCAAAGGAGGGCACATGCTTGATTCCGTTGTACATGTTGCACAGATGCACCCGTTGTACAATACCTTGCTTGTAATAGTGGCGTTTCTTGCTGCCATTACAGTCTTGGTAAAACAGGCCGGTAACCTAGCAGCAGCCTTGGAAGATACCGTAAGGAAGCTTCAACATCTCTTAAAGGTCTTCCGTAAGTAGTCTTCCGTAAGTAGTAGAAACCGCCAGGGGCCGAAGCCTCTGGCGGTTCTTTTATTCAAAGACACAAACCCTCCTAAGCTGCTTCCAGAGGAGCCGTCTTTATGCTTTCGCGTTTGCCTTAGGCAGGCTACTACCCATTCTCTATCTCTGACGCCCCTCTATCCCCGGAAGTTATGTCTCGGGGAAGTGACGGGAGCGCCGGACGCGGTCGTAGCAACGAAAGCCAGGAGCACCCGGCATTGCTTTAAAGCCAGGATAATGGGTTCTGCAGTAGACTGTAAGTATTTCCAGCGCATTTAGACGGCGTCCCCTTGCTTCTCCTGTCAATTGTTTCGCTAACTGTTCCGTATCTTCTCCAAACTGCAGCGGGCTTAAATCGCGCTGGATCGTGCCGGGCTTCCTCAGATTCTCAGCAGCGAGAATCGCCAGACGGGTTATAGCTGAAGCAAGGTCACCGCCGTGCTGTGCAGAGACCTCCTTCAGTTTTTCAAGCGCAGCTTGATGCTCTTCGCTCGTCATACGATAGTGTGGATTAGGGTGCATCTGAGGTTCCTTTATTCTGATGAAGAGGATGGTGAGGGGCGGGCTGTAAAGTGCATGGTAACGCACAGGTTGCTACCACGCCGATAACTATGAGGCAACACCGGCAAATATCCCCCACTACCACCCACTGAAGGAGCCAGCGCTGCTCCAGGGAGCTTTGGCTGGGGCGCGGTCGAGGTAGTCGGGGCGCTGAATGCCGCCTGGGAGGGCCTTCTGCTTCGGCTCCTGGTACGGGCTTACCTGAAGTTCTACGACCGGCCCACGGATAAACGCGCCGGTCACCTCCATAAAGCCGGAAGTGGTCTTGAGGACTGCGCCCCTGAGACTGCCGAAACGCAACGGCGTCGTGATCCTGTGGCCCTCGTCCTTCAGGATAGGTAGCGATACGCCAGCCGGGGAGAGGGCCACCACTGCGCCGCCTGGGCCGCGCTGCATAGCCTTCTGATAGACCGAAGCGGAGCCGGTGACGGCGGCAACGTCACACTGTTTGCAGCCTGCACAGTTAGTTACGGTCAGGACGATGTAGGCGCCGGTCGTGTGCTCAAACTGAGCGCCGATGTGTGCCGGGGTTGCCGGGTCGAAAGTAATGCACTTGCGGTCCTGGGACATGATCCCCTTGAACGCCTTCTCCGAGTTGACGAGTGTGAAGTCTGCGCCCTCTTCGCGGATCGCGGCAAGGCGCTTTGCAGTCAAGGCGTGAAGCTGGTCAAGGCTAGTTTCATCGAAAATGGACATGGGATGATCTCCTGTTGATGTTTTGGGGGTGCCGGTTCTGTGCCGCTACCGGCGGAGCGCCCCCCCCTGAAGGAGAGCAGGGAGGGAGCGAGGGACCACTAATCCCCCGCGCACTTCTGATACTGCCGTGATTCCGGCTTTTGAGGAGTCAGGCGCTGCCGTAGGGAGTATGGTTCCTTCCCCGAGGTGATCTCGTCGGCGGACACGGCACAGCACTGGGGGAAACAGTGATGTCTTCGGCTTCAGGCTGTTTAGTGCGGACCCACCCGGCACACGCTCTTGCAGCATCGGCTGGGGTATTACCACGGAAGGGACCGCTACCGGAGCACCGGGAACCGTTCGCGAAGGTTGCGGTGTACCCGACCAGGAAGAAGAGCGGGGCGTCAGACATTGCTACTCTCCCTTTACCGCCGATGCGGCAGCGGCGGCGATTGCAACAGTCGCGTCTTTCTTGACAGGCCGATCTCGCTGATCTCGGAGATGATCCTGTTGACGCCCTTGGTGCGGTCGCTGTGAGCCGGGCGCGGTTGCTCTTTCGTGAACTGGTGGCAGAAATACCGGAACTCGGATTCAGCATACTGAAGCATCTTCTTTAGGTCGCTCTGAATCTCCGGGGTGTCCTGGTACTTGTTGATGAGGTCGTTAATCATTTTGGTCTGGTCCATGTGGGTGCTACTCCTTGAATTTTTAAGAAATTCTTCCCTTTCACAGACGTTATATACGGGGAGGGGGGCGGATATTCTTAATGAAGTAACAAGAAATTTTAAATTTTTTTGAGGGGGGCTTGGTATGTATCTTTGGGCTAGGGAGGGGAGGGTGCGGGAACTCCCCGTATCGAGCGGGGGGATGGGGCCGAAAAGGGAAGGTCTTAACAGGGCAGGGACAGGAGATTACACACCGTGCAGCTTGGTTAAATATCTCCCTTGTTTTTTACTGCGGTAGTGTAGTTTTTAGGGTGAGATGCAAGCGGGGCGCGGAATGAGGGCTGATAGGGGGGAAGAGCGGTAACACCATTAGGAGCAGAAAGGCCCCCAGTTTTGAACCTGGGGGCCTTTCTGTACTACCATTTTCGTCTATTGTTTACGTTCACTGTCGCGCTTCCGGCTCCGATACCACGAGCCGGGGCAAGCTGAAGAACCTCCTCATCATAAACTTCTTCGAAGTGTTTCGCCCCTTCTTGCCAAACACATTTCACGCCGTTTTCACTCTTGCCCTGGTTCGAGTAGTCGTCTACATCGGCCACTGTCATTGAAACCCCACCGCTTTTGAGCTGAACAACATCACCCTTCTTAAACTTTGCCATTCCTTCCTCTCCTTTCGACCATCGTTAACTGAAGCTAAATTTTGTACCATACTCAAACCATTAGTGTCTACTTCAAAACAATTATAGGAAGGAAGAACTAGAGCAAGGAAGTGGAAGCGTCAAGAGAATAAGAAAGCCCCCAGTAGTGCGCCTGAGGGCCTTGTCGTTACAGGAAAGAGGCTAAGCCGTGGCTCTCAGCTCGTCCAGGTAATCCGCCCACGCCTGCATCATTTCGCGCCGCTGGGCAAGGTGCGCCGTCCGGTTGTATGCCCTGCCGTTCGGGTCTTTCACTGCATGAGCTAACTGGTGCTCGATGAAGTCAGGGCGGAATTGTAGCACCTCGTCAAGGATGGTCCGCGCCATTGCCCTGAAGCCGTGGCCGGTCATTTCGTCCCGCTCATACCCTAGACGCCTGAGCGCTGCATTGACGGTATTGTCGCTCATGGGGCGCAACCGGGTTCTGACACTGGGGAACAGGTAACGCCCCCCTCCTGTCAACTGGTGGAGGTCGCGTAGGATCTCCAGGGCCTGGGATGCCAAGGGGACGATGTGCGGCTGCTTCATCTTCATCCGGTCGGCGGGGATGTTCCACTGTGCCGACTCAAAATCGACCTCAGCCCATTCCGCTAACCTTAGTTCACCTGGGCGCACGAAAAAGAGCGCCGCCAGTTGCAGCGCACTGCGAACGACAAAAACGCCCTTGTATCCCTCAATAGCACGCAGTAGCGGGGCTACCTCTTTGGGGTCCGTCACCGCTGCATGGTGTCGCGCTATCGCTGGCGGCAGCGCCCCTTTCAGGTCTGCGGCAACGTCCCGCTTTGCTCTACCGGTAGCAATGGCATACCGGAATATTTGCCCGCAGATTGTTTTTACTCTGTGCGCGGTCTCCAGTGCTCCCCGCGCTTCCACCCTGCGCAGGGCAGATAGCACATCAGGTGCTTCGATCTCCCTGATGCTCATTTTTCCTAGCCAAGGGAAGATGTTTTGCTCAAGCCTGCTCATGATGGTGTCGGCGTGGCCTTCGGTCCAGGTCGATTTGAATTTCTCGTGCCATTCCCGCGCCACCACTTCAAAGCTATTTTCAAGCTCGGCAACCGCTGCGGCCTTCTTTGCCTTCTTTACGGCTCCCGGATCAATCCCGTTAGCTAACTGCTTTCTTGCTGCGGCTCGCTTCTCCCTTGCCTCTGAAAGCGATACTTCCGGGTAGGTGCCGAGGGCCAGCACCTTTTCCTTTCCCTCAACACGATACTTGAGACGCTAGCACTTGCCTCCGCTGGGAGTAATGAGCAGATACATGCCGTCGCCGTCTGTTAGCTTGATCTGCTTATCTCCGGGCTTTGCGTTTCTCACCTTCACGTCAGCAAGTGCCATACTGGGCCTCCTGGGGGTATCGGTTTTCAACAGGGGGTATTTGCGGCCTTTTCTACCCCCAATACCCCCGGATGTCAACAGAAAAACCAGCACAAAGCTGGACGCCAGACAAAGAAAAAGCCCCGTTTTGGCGGGGCTTTTGCACTACTCCGGTCCTTGGTGGACCTTTAATTGGTGGAG
This sequence comes from uncultured Geomonas sp., assembly GCA_964519915.1. GTDB lineage: Bacteria > Desulfobacterota > Desulfuromonadia > Geobacterales > Geobacteraceae > Geomonas. The sequence goes on along the minus strand of CAZFMI010000079.1, from coordinate 11,087 downwards.
GTGGCGGGAGTCGAACCCGCGTCCAAAGAACCTACAGAAACAGCGTCTACGAGCGTAGTCATCTTGTCCTACTCCTTCGGATAACGGCGACAGGTTGACCCTTTCCGCTTCTCCTACACTGGTTAATTTATTACTCTCTTACCAGTAAAACGAGGCCTTTCTGGTCTGCTTCTGTTGACGGGCGAAGGGTTACCAGATCGCTATCTACCCTCTACCCCGCATAACCCCCCGTTGGGAGGGATATGACTTTACGCTGCTACTGCACCTGCGAAGGTGTAGTTGTCAGCGGCGAAGAAACCTGCAAGTTTGTCGTTTGCATTTATTGCTTTGGGCTTGATATAGGGGCCAGCCCACCCCTGCTCGCTGCCATAACCTTTAATTCCCTGTCGAAACCTTTACACCCCCGTATCTGAAATTCCTGAAAAACGTTCTATGTTCTATGTTCTACGTTGTATGCTCAAATATCACTCTCTGTCCCTGCTGCCGCGGCTTCTTTCTTTGAGGCCCGCCACCAGGTCGCGGTGCATGTCCTTTTGCTTCATCACTTCGCGCTTGTCGTAGTTGTTCTTGCCTTTGGCTAGCCCCAACTCGGCTTTCACCTTGCCGTCCTTGAAGTAGATCCGAAGCGGTATCAGCGTGTACCCCTGCTCCCTGATCTTGGAGAAAAGCTTCACGATCTCCTTCTTGTGCAGAAGTAGCTTCCGCATCCTGTCGGGATCGTGGTTCTCCCGGTTGCCGAATTCGTACGGCAGGATGTGGAAGTTGTGCAGGAAGGCTTCACCGTTCTTCACCATGGCAAAGGAGTCGTTCAGGTTGGCCTTGCCGTTGCGAAGGGATTTGACTTCCGTCCCCTGCAGCACCATCCCCGCCTCGTAACGCTCCTCGATAAAGTAATCGTGGAATGCCTTCTTGTTGTTGCAGATCAGCTTTTCGCCCATACGAAGAGATATTAGCAGATCGCCCCGGAAAATGACAGGGCAAAAAGGGTATACATCACGGCTTCGGGCAACGCTCCCCCGCCACGAAGACCAGCTCCAGCCGCCCCTTGGCAAGGAGGGTCGCATAGGGGGAGGCGCCGGCCGACCGGCCGCAGTAAAGGACCTGGAAATCGGCTCTCTTCCCCGCCTCGAGCGACCCCGCGCTCGACTCGATCTGCAGCGCGCGCGCCCCGCCCATGGTCGCCATGGCCAGGAGTTCTTCCGCGCTGAAGACGTCGGGCGCCGCCTGCTGCAGGAAACGCATCTCGTCCCAAAGCGAGAGCGAGTCGTTGCTGGCAAGGGAATCGGTACCAAGCGCGAGCGGCAGCCCCGCGCTCTTCAACAGGCGATGCGGCGCGCACCCCACGAAGAGGCGGTCGTTGCTGCGCGGGCAGAGGACGACGCTCACGCCGCGCTCCTTCAACAGCTTCGCGTCGTCGGGGGTGACGTGCACGGCGTGTACGGCAAGGGTGCCGCGGTCCAAGACACCCAGGTCGTCCAGGAAATGGGCGGAGGTGGTGCGCATGGGGTGGGGAAGGTACTGCTCCCAGTGCGCCATGGGATAGAGCAGATCGGCTATGGCGCCTGTGGTGTCGTGCATGAAGGAGGCTTCCTCGGCCGTCTCGGAGAGGTGCACCGCCTTCGGCACCCGGAGTTTCTCCGACAGCGCCTGCAACGCCTTGAAGAGTTCCTTGGAAACGGTGTGGGGGGTGTGGGGGGAGATGCCGGGAAGAAGCGACCCCTGAACCTTCAGCAGCGCCTCCATCCTCTCCACGAGCGAGGCGCACTGCATCGGGTCGTGCCCTATCGCCTCCAGGAACAACCGGCCGGTGAGCGGGGTGTCCCGGAATAACGGGACCAGGGAGAAGTCGGAGAGGATGTCTCCCACCGCTGTGGTCCCCGATTCCAGGCAAAGTCGCATCCCTTCCCGGACCGAGTGCTCCATGTCCCCCGGCTGAAGCGCCCGCTTGATCTTTACGACCTGCTGGACCCACTCCACGTACCTCTTGGGAAGAAAATCCAGGTCCTTGCGCACCTTCCAGGCCGGGAAATGGGTCAGCTCCAGGTGGGTGTGGGCGTTCACCAGGCCGGGCATGATCACGCACTCCGGCAGGTCCGTGACGGGCGCCGCGTACGACTCGCGAAGCTCCCGGAGGGTGCCGACTGCGGCGATCAGGCCGTTTTCCACCGCGACGGCGCCCCCCTCTATCGGCGGGGAGGAGATCGGCAGCAGATATGACGCGGCGTAAATTCTCATGGTTCCCACCCAAAGGCGTCACCGCGGAGGCCGCGGTCCGATGAAGAAGGTGCAACTCCAGCGTCTGATTTTACATTAAAGCGCCCGGACCCACAAAAGAAAAACCGAAAAAAGGGACGCCGCCGCACACCTGCGACCTCGACCGGCGACTCGATCGGGTTACTCCGGCCTGCGACAGCGTCCCTGGTCTTTTCCTGTCGGCGCGGAAGTGGGCTCAGTTCTTCCAGTGCACGCTCTTCAGCGTCGCCTGGCCGGCCACTTCCTTGCGGGTCTCCAGCATGCGGTTCTTGTCGTCCACGAAAACCAGCTTGGGCTCATGGGCGAGCGCCTCCGCGTTGGACATGCTGACGAAGCTGGCGATGATCACCAGATCCTGCGGGGCCACGAGCCTTGCGGCTGCGCCGTTGATGCAGATGACGCCCGATCCGCGCTCTCCCTCGATGGCGTAGGTCTCGAAACGGCTGCCGTTGGTGACGTCCCAGATGCAGACCGCCTCGTACGGGATGATGTCGGACGCCTCCATCAGGTCGAGGTCGATGGTGATGCTCCCCTCGTAGTGAAGGTCCGCGCCGGTGACCGTTGCCCTGTGGATCTTGCTCTTCAACATTTTCCTGTCCATATCTTCTAATCCTCCCCTAGTATGCTGTTGTCGATTAGTCTTACCGGGCCGACCCGCACGGCCAGCGCGAGCAGCGTCCTCTCATCCGCTTTTTCCAGCGGGAGCAGGGTGTCCTGATCCCGGAATTCCAGGTAGTCGAGCTGCGCCGCGCCCTCGGCGCTTATCACGGCAAGCGCCGCGTCCCTGAGGGATGCCGCGCTCCGCTCCCCGCCGCGAAAGGCATCCCTGGCGGCGGCTATGGAACGGGAGAGGCAGAGCGCCTGCCGGCGCTGCTCGGGGCTCAGCTTCGCGTTTCGCGAGCTCATGGCGAGCCCGTCGGCCTCGCGCACGATGGGCATCCCGACGATCTCGACGTCGAAGTTGAAGTCGCGCACCATGCGCCTGATCACCGCCAGCTGCTGGAAATCCTTCTTGCCGAACAGGGCGACCCCGGGGGCGACGATGTTGAACAGCTTGGCGACCACGGTGGTCACGCCGCGGAAATGGCCGGGCCTGCTGGCTCCGCAAAGGTGCGTGGTGATTTCCTCCACGTTCAGGTAGCTCTGGTACCCCGCGGGGTACATCTCGGCGACCGTCGGGGCGAAAACGACGTCGACTCCCGCCTCGGCGGCTATCCGCTTGTCGCGCTCCAGGTCGCGCGGGTAGCTGTCCAGGTCCTCGTTCACGCCGAACTGTGTCGGGTTGACGAAGATGCTGGCCACCACGGTCTTCGCGCGCCGGCGCGCTTCCGTCATCAGGGAGGCGTGCCCCTCGTGCAGGTACCCCATGGTGGGCACCAGGGCGATCTCGCCCCGCCTTTGCCGCGCGAACTGCTGCATCTGCGCCACCGAATCGATCACTATCATTTGAAACTATGCCTCTCTTCCGGGAAGGTGCCGCCCTTGACGTCGGCTATGTAGTTCGCGCACGCCTCGCCGATCAGCGGTGCCAGCTCGGCGTAGCGTTTGACGAATTTCGGGGAGTACTTGCTGCAAAGGCCGAGGATGTCGTGTATCACCAGCACCTGCCCGTCGCAGTGCGGACCGGCCCCGATCCCTATGGTCGGTATGGAGAGCTCCGCCGTGATACGCCCGGCCAGCGCCATGGGTATCCCTTCCAGCACCACGGCGAATGCACCCGCGCGCTCGACGGCCATCGCATCGGCGACAAGCTTGTCCGCCTGCTCCTCGCCCTTTCCCTGCACCTTGAACCCACCCATCCTGTGCAGCGACTGCGGGGTGAGGCCGATATGCCCGACGACCGGTATGTCCATGTCGGTGATGGCGGCGATGGTGTCGGCCACCTGCGCGCCCCCTTCCAGCTTCACAGCGGCGGCACCTCCGTCCTTCACCAGGAGCCCGGCGTTCATCCTGGCGCTCTTCAGGTCCGTCTGGTAGGAGAGAAACGGGAGGTCGGCCACCACGAGCGCCTTGGGACGCGCCCGCATCACCGCCTTCGTGTGGTAGATCATCTCCTCCATGGTGACGGGGAGGGTGTTGTCGTGACCCGCCACGACGACGCCGACGGAGTCACCGACGAGGATCATGTCGATGCCGGCAGCGTCCATGATCCCGGTCGTGGGGAAGTCGTAGCAGGTAAGGACCGCTATCTTTTCCCCTTCAGCCTTCATCCTCTGGAAGTCGAGGACGGTTTTATTCTTTTGCATGTCGGTACGGCTCCTGTTTTGAGTCCCCCCCTTGAGAAGGCGGTTCCGGGAGGACTTTCGCGACGGGCGAACAAGTAGGTATACGGCTTGATAAAACGGCGGATCGCCGAACCCGCTCCACTTCGCTTTGACCGCATCCCGGCATCTCGGGCAAAAAAAAACGTCTCCGGTTAGGGAAGACGCTGTCAAATAGACGCAAGGCGCGAAATTCCGGCGCCGGCGCTGTTCAAGCTATCGCTTCCCGTACCGGTTCCTTGCGAAATCCAGGCGGTATGTCCGATCTCAGGTGTTCCTGGCGGCTCCACTTGGCTATAGCGGGCCGAACACCGTTAGGTCTATTAACACGTCGTTATATAAAAGTCCAGCGTTTATTCTACTCGGCGCTCGCCCTGATCTGCTCGAGCTCCTTCATGACCGCGCCGCTTTCCTCCTGGCGCTTTTCCATGCCGTCGAAGATGGCGTCGGCCATCCTGGTGACGGAATCGACCGCTCCCTTGATCTCGTTGCATTCGGAGGTCTGCCTCCCGGCCGCGGAGGCCATGTCGTGGCTGAGATCCTTCACGTCCTCGAGGGCGCGCGCCACGCTCTTGGTCGCCTGCGCCTGCTCCTTGGACGCCTTGAAGATCTGCATGGTCATGGAGCTTACGTCCTCGATGGTACGGGTGACCAGCTGCACGGAGGAGGCCTGCTCCTCGGTGGCGTGCTTTATCTGCTGCGTCATCTCCAGGGCCTTCTGGGAGCTCTCCAGTATGCTTGCCAGGGAGGCGCCGGTCTGCTCGCCGAGCTTCACCCCCTTCTTGACGAGATCCTTGGTAACGGTGACGTTGTCCGCGGCGATGCGCGACTCGGTCATGATCTCTTCTATGATGCCGGTGATCTCGCCGGTGGAGAGACCGGTCTGCAGCGAGAGGTTCCTGATCTCGTCCGCCACGACGCCGAAACTCTTGCCGTACTCGCCGGCCTGCGCCGCGATGATGGAGGCGTTCAGCGCAAGGAGGTTGGTCCTCTTGGTGATGTCGTTGATCACGCTGACGAACCCCTCTATCCTGCCGCTGTTGGCGCTCAGACGCTTGATCCCCTCGTAGGAGAGCTCGACCGAGCGCTGGATCTCGGCCAGCGCATCGACCGTCTCGCGCACGATGTCGGTCCCCTGCTGGGCATGCTCCTTCACCCTGCTGGAGAGACCGTGCGAATGCCCGGTGTTCTTCTCGACCTGCCGCAGCGTGGAGCTGATCTGCTCCATGGCGGACACCGCCTTGTAGACCGAGTCTGAGAGCGCGTCCATGTTCTGGGTGATCTGGTCGGTGGCGACGGAGATCTCCGCCGCGGAGACGCTGGCGCCGTCCACCGACTCCATCACGCCGTGCGCGGAGCCGTCGATCTTCAAGGCGCCGCTGGCAAGGGAATCGGCGGCGCTTTTCAGGCGGAACAGGTTCGCCGAGTAGTTGTCGCGGTTTTTCAGCATCTCGGAGAAGGTCTTGCCAAGCTCCAGGGTGAGCCGGTCGATGGAGTGCAGCAGGCTGATGCGCATCATGGCCGCGGCCGCCTGGTCCGCGAAGAGGCGAATGGTGTCCACGTCCGTGTCGTTCAGCGCCCGGTGGCTTTTCTTGTTGTCCAGGCCGAAGACCCCTATGGTCTCCCCCTTGAGCACGATGGGGCAGAGGATGAAGGTGGTCGAGCGGAGCGGCTCGATGGTGTTGAAGGGGGGCTGCAGCAGGTAATCGGCAGGGTACTTGGTGATGTCCTCGACGAAATAGACCTGCTTGTCCTGGAAGCTCTTGTAGATGACGCCGGAGCGCTTGTCCAGGGGGATGGTCACCTCGGGTCCCACAGGGGCGTCGTTCCCCGCGGAAGCCGCGAAGTAAAGGTGCTTTCTCTCCGGGTCCGCCATCAGGACGTTGACCCGCTCGTAGCCTAGGATCTCGTGCAGCCCCTCCACGCAAAGCTCCAGCACATCGTCCTTGCGCACCGCCTTCTGGATCCTGCTGCCGATCTTGTGGAAGTTCTTGATGTTGTTGTCCAGCACCTTGTAGCGGTTCTCGAACAGCTTCTTCTGGGAATCGACCTCTTTCACCAGGAGGTTCAGCTTCTCCCCCCTTTGGTGCAATTCGTCGGCAGCCCTTCCTATGAAGTAACCGAGCACGGCGAGGACGCAGGCGGTGCCGCCCCCCATGTAGATGTACAGAGCCATCCCCTGGGCGCTTTGGGTCATCTCGGAGAAGACCTGGGAGGCAAGCGAAGCGGCCGGATCCGCGAAAAGCGCGAGGCGGACCACCATCCAGCCCAAGGGCGCCGATATGCCTAGAATAAAGCCGATGAGTCCGTACAGGACGCTTCTGTTGGCACCGGCGATGGGGTTCTTCATTTTTAAGCCACCTCTTTGCTCCCCTTGGCCGCCTGGGGCGGCGGACGGGGATTTGGCAGTTTATTTCAGATTCCGGCAGTCTAGTTCAGAGATTAATCAAAGTCAACAGTATCCTTTACCTGCCGAGCATGATGCCGAGGGCCTCGGCATGCCGCACCATCTCCCCCGCCGGGTCGATGAGGTTGAGGCTCTTTACCGCGTCCTCTATGGGAACCGAGGTGATGTGCCTCCCCTTGAGGCAGACCATCTGGCCGAAGGCGCCGACCTCTACCAGTTCCACCGCCTTCACGCCGAACCTGCTCCCAATGCAGCGGTCGAAGGTCGATGGCGACCCTCCCCTTTGCAGATGCCCCAGCACGGTGACGCGTATATCCATCTCCAGGAATCCCCCCAGCTCGTGCGAGAAGGATTCTCCCACCCCCCCCAGCCGCTCCACCACCGATTTGCCGCCGGCGGCCTCCTTCACCACCCGGTTCCCACCCTTGGGACAGGCCCCCTCGGCGACCATCACCACGCTGAAGCGCCGGCCGCGCCGGCCGCGCTCGACGATGGCCCCGCACACCTTCTGGATGTCGTAGGGGATCTCGGGGATGAGGATTACGTCCGCCCCCCCGGCGATGCCGGCTTCCAGTGCTATCCAGCCGGCGTAGCGTCCCATCACCTCCAGGACCATGACCCTGTGGTGGCTCTCGGCGGTGGAATGGAGTTTGTCCAGCGCATCGGTGGCTGTTTCGAGCGCCGTGTTGTAGCCGAAGGTGACATCGGTCTCCAGAAGGTCGTTGTCGATGGTCTTGGGCACCCCCACTATGGGCACCCCGCGGCGCATTAGCTCCTGGGCGATCTTCAGGGAGCCGTCCCCCCCTACCACGACCAGACCGTCAAGCCCCAGGTGCTCAATCTTCGAGAGCACCTCGTCGGAGACGTCGACCAGCTCCAGCTTCCCCTGGCGCATGATGGGAAATGCGAAGGGGTTCCCCCTGTTCGAGGTGCCGAGGATGGTCCCTCCCCGCGGCAGGATGCCGCGCACCTCTTCCAGCCCCAAGGGACGGCACTTCTCCGGATGCAGGAAACCGTCGAAGCCGTCCTCGATGCCGATCACCTCCCAGCCGCGCCCTACCGCGGCCTTCACCACGCCCCTGATGACCGCGTTCAACCCGGGGCAGTCCCCCCCGCCGGTCAGTATCCCTATCCTCCTGCTCATGACAACCCTCCAAAACTGCTTGATGCTCACGCTCGCGCAAAGGCGCAAAGAAAACCCTCTTCAAATACTCAAAACCTGCACTGCTACCCACGTCGCAGTAACTTTCACAATGGGCGCTACCCGACAATCGCACTACGTGAGAACGGATCGCCAACGGTTTTCTTTTGCCGATGGCGTCGTTTGTCGCAGTGGGCCTTTCTTTGCGTCTTCGCGGCTTTGCGCGAGATCAGACTTTCTTCGCGCCGCGTAGCGCATCCAGGATCGCCTGCGGCTCCAGGCGGTTTCTCGGATCGCTGTCCGCATAGCTGGTCATTATCACCCCGTCCTGCCCCACCACGAAGGTGCCGGCAAGCGGCAGCTCCCACGACGAATCCGCGTTGAAGGCCGGGAGGTCGACTCCGAGCGAGACGTACAGATCGCGCACCCACTCGGGGAGCTGGTACACCAGCCCGTACTGCCGCGCTACCACGTTCCCCAGATCGCTCAGCACCTCGTACTGCAGGAAGTTCTTGAGCAGCGTCGCCTGCGACTTGTCGGGGCTTTGCGGCGAGATGGCGATCAGGGAAGCCCCAAGCCCGAGGACTTCGGGGAGTATCTTCTGGTACGCCTTCAACTGAAGGCTGCAGTAAGGTCACCAGATACCCCGGTAGAAGGTGACCACCACGGGGCCGTGTCCGCGCGCGTCGGAGAGCGAGACAGGTATGCCGACCGCGTTTGGCAACCTGAAATCGGGGGCCGGCTCGCCCGCCTTGGGAACCCTCTGCGTGATGCCGGATTGCGCTAACTCCCGGTAAGCCCGCTCCAGAAGCTCGGACTCTTCCCTGGAAAGCGGATGGGTCCGCTCCCTCTCCTTGATCTGCGACCTGAGATCCTGTTCCATCCGACACCTCCGCTGGGGCGACATTTAGGCACCAATTCTACGCACATTCATGAAGAGGTCAACGATTCCTTGCCGGTAGCCGCATTTTCCGCGGCATTCGAACAATCGCACAAATTTGACGGAGGTCATAAACATTTTTCCTTGCACGGGCTATCTTCAGTTCAACGAAGCGCACAGGAGGAAGAGATGGAATTCAAAAACGGCTTAGGTGATGCGGCGATCCAGAACGTAATAGCAAGCTATCCTGAGATAGGCGAGATCCTGAACCGATACGAGATCGGTTGCGTTACCTGCAAGGTCGGCATCTGCCTCCTGAAGGACGTGGTCTCCATCCACGGGCTGACCAAGGACCAGGAAGCGGCGATCGAAAAAGAAATAAATGACTACCTGGAGCAAAAAGCGGAGAATTAGGGTGCGGGCCGTTTCGGCATGTCGCAGGACCGGTCGCCCCCATACCCATAAACCCACAACAACGATATAAAGAACAGGAGAATCGACATGGCACATGCAGGATGCGGCTGCCCGGGCAGCATGGCAAGGGTTATTGAAAGAACTGAGGCAACTGAGACGGAAACGACGGCAAAGGCAACTTCGGAGCTCAGGCAGTGGCCGGTGCAGCTGCACCTGGTGCCGCCTACCGCCCCCTGGTTCCAGGACAGCGACGTCCTGATCGCTGCGGACTGCGTGGCCTTCGCGCTGGGAAGCTTCCACAGCGACCTGCTGAAAGGGAAGGCAGTGGCCATAGCATGCCCGAAGCTCGACGACAGCGCCCCCTACGTCGAGAAGATGGCGGCGATCTTCAGGCAAAACGACGTGAAGAGCATCACCGTGGCGATCATGGAAGTCCCCTGCTGCCGCGGCCTCGACGTGATGGTAAGGCAGGCACTGGGCCTCTCCGGCAAGGAGATCCCGCTGGAGACCGTCATAATCGGCATCAACGGCGAGAGGAGGAACTAGCGGATGAAACAGGACATCACACAAAGGCTGAAGGACGAGCACCAGCTGATTCTCAGGATGCTCGCCCTGCTGGAGAAAAACGCCAAGCGCACTGAAGAGGGTACCTTTACCGAATACCAGTTCTACCTGGACGGGGTCGACTTCATCAGGAATTACGCCGACCGTTTCCATCACGCCAAGGAGGAGGATGTCCTGTTCGAAGCGATGGTGGAAAACGGCATGCCGCGGGCGAACAGCCCGATCGCGGCCATGCTGATGGAGCACGACCTGGGGCGGGAATTCGTCCGGGGGATGGAGGAGGCGGCAAGGCGCGCCCTGGACGGCGAGGCTGGGCAGAACGAGGCCATCGTCGCCAACGCCAGGGGGTACCTGGAGCTGCTGCGCGAGCACATCTCCAAGGAGGACGACATCCTCTACCCGCTGGCGGAGAGGGTGATTCCGGAAGGGATGCGCGACGGCATCGTGGCCGGGTATCAAAAGGCAGAGGCGAAATCTGCCCAAGGTTTCGAGGAGCACTACCGGAGCGTCGTGGAAGGGTACGAGGCGAAGGGGTAACGGCCGGGCAACTCCGACTCCCACGGCCCATGTTATACGTTCGGCAGGGGGTGGGGCGCGGACATGCTCCCCCCTTGACGGGGCTAACGGGATCGCGGCAGGAATGCCGCTCCTACAAAAAAAGGAAGGGCGGGGTGAACTCCCCGCCCTTCCTTTTTCTATTATGGATCGCCGCCCGCGCACTCCGGGAACCGGCGCTACTCGAGGTTGTCCTCGATCCTGATGAAGGTGCTCTTGGAGCGGATCACTTCGAAGGTGTCGATCTCGGCAAGCGCCTTGCGCACATCCTCTTCGCGCGCCTCGTGGGTCATGATGACGATCGGCACGATCTCCGCGCTCCTCGCGCTTTGCAGCATGGAGGCGATGCTGATCCCGCGGGCTCCCAGGGCCCCCGCGATGCGGGCCAGAACGCCGGGACGGTCCAGGGCCTGGAAACGGATGTAGTACTTGCTTACGATCTCGCCGATCGGCTTGATCGGCAGGGTGGTCACCTTCTCGTCCAGGTACCCCAAGGGGGCGCAGCGGCGGGAAATACCGGCACCCATGTTGCGGGAGAGGTCGATGACGTCGCCCACAACGGCGCTGGCGGTGGCGTTCATGCCGGCTCCCCTGCCGTAGAACATGACGGGG
>CAZFMI010000078.1:0-16275 GCA_964519915.1 uncultured Geomonas sp. | reverse complement strand
GAAGAAAATCTTCAAATAAAAAAAACCTCCCGAACCGGCAAGGCGGGGGAGGTTTCTATGCTTCCGGGGCGCCCGAGCGGGCCTTACTGCTGCGGTGCGAGTTGTGCCAGCTTCGGTTCGCCCGTAGGCTCACCCCCCTCCGGTGTGGCGCGTTTTTGAGGCTCGGGATGCTTGTAGGCGGGGAGGCGGTAAAGCCTCTGGTACATCTCCATGCTGCTCACCACCTTTTTCACATACTCGCGGGTCTCCCTGAACGGGATGCTCTCGATGAATTCGTCCTCCGGCAGGTCCCCGTAACCCTTCTGCCACCGTTTCACGTTGCCGGACCCGGCGTTGTAGGCCGCGACCGCCAGGGTCAGGTTCCTGTCGTAGCTCTCCATCAGGTCCTTCAGGTGCCGCGTGCCGAGCTTTATGTTCAGGTCGGGGTGGGTGAGCCTCTTCGAATCGCCCTTGGACATGCTCTCCGCCGTGGCCGGCATGATCTGCATCAGTCCGACTGCGCCAACCGGCGACAGGGCTGCGGGGAAGTAGTTGCTCTCGGTGCGCATGATCGCCCATACGAGGCTCTCGGGAATAGCGTTGGCGGCGGCGTTCTTGGCGACATCCTCCCTGAAGGCGAGCGGATAGGTGACCCCCCAAACGGTGGCGCTCTCCTTGTCGCGCTTTGGTTTCTCCTTGGCCATGGTGTGATAGGCGCCGTTGTAGTTCCCCATCTCGAGGTAGAGCCGCGCTACGGCGGCGGGACTCTTGTTCTTCTTCGAGGCGGAGAGTTCGCGCGCCGCCTCGTCGAAGAGCCCCAGGCCGATCAGTGCCTTCTCCCGCTCGAACCCTGCCGGCATGGGAAGGGCTTCGAGCATGCTGCCGGGGGGGAGCGGGAGGTCCTCTCCGGCGTGGTTGTTGCTGATCAGCGCGTAGTAACCCAGGGGGTACTCCGCGGCCAGTGCCGCGAACGCTTCCTGGGACCCCTTGGCGTCGCCTGTGGCTGCCAGGGTCTTCCCCAGCCAGTACAGCGCCTTGTCCCTGACGTCGTCGCGCTCTGACAGCTTCCTGAACTGGGATGCCGCCTCCTGGTAGTCGCGGGACTGGTAGCTTGCCCATGCCGTCTCCCAGAGCACGTTGGCGCTCTGCTGGGCGGGGACCGCGGCAAGGTACTTCCGGAAAAGCGGGAACGCCTCGCTCCACTTCCGCTGGAAGCGCTTCAGATAGGCCGCCTCCAGCAGGGCCTCATGGGCTACCTGCCCCCCCTTGGGGTCCTGCGCCAGGCGCATGTAGAGGTGGAAGGCGTCGTCCACCTTCCCGGCCTTGTCGAGGGTCCTGGCGAGCCAGAGGTCCGATTCGTGGCTGGCGCTCGATATGTTGGCGAAGGTGGTCTGGGCCTGCTGGTAGCGCCTCGCCTTGTAGAGCGCCTGTCCCTTCTTGAGCTTTAGCTTCTCCACGAACTCCGCGCTCTCCCCCCCCACGGGGACCACGGCGTACGCCTCGGCGGCCTGCAGGTAGCGCCCGAGGCCGTACAGGGTGCCGCTTCGCTTGAAAAGCTCCGCGGTGCTGTAGGGCTCCACCTGGGTCCCTGCGGCGGAGAGCCTTTGCAGCTCTCGCGCAGCCTTGTCTGCGAAGGGCGAGGCCGGGTAGTTGAGGTAGATGTTGCGCAGCAGGCCGGCCGCGGCCGCCGGCTCCCCCAGCTTTTCGCGGCAGAGGGCCGACCCGAAGAGGGCCGATATGGAGTCGTTCCCGGCGGGGTAGCGCTCCAGGAAGCCGGAGTAGCTCTGCAGCGCCTCGTTCGTGTGCCCCGCGGCGGCCAGCGTGTCGGCGTAAAGGATCATGGCGGCGCGCGCCAGGCGGGAGTCGGGGTACTGCTTGAGGACCTTGTAAAGCGGCGGGAGCGCCTGGTCGTGGCGCCCCAGTTCGGAGAGGGCCTGTCCCTGGTAATAGAGCGCGTAGTCCGCCAGGATCGGATAGGACTCGGCCGCGACGGCCAGCTGCGCGGCCGCCTCTTCCCACATCTCCAGCCGCGAGGCGGCGATGCCGGAGAGAAAGGCGCGGCTCCCCCGGTCATTTACATTGAGCGCCGCCTCCCTGGCTCCGCGGTAATCCTTCGCCTGCATGCGATGGGCGGCGCCGGCCAGCGCCTCGTCGGCAGGTTTCAGGGTGAGCGCGGAAGCGGGGAGAGAGGTGCAGAAAACTAGGGCGGCTGCTGCGACGGTGCGGCAAAGCATGGTGACTCCTGTTGACGGGGCAAAAATCCAACCCGTATTTTTACCGGAGCGCGGAAGAAAAGGCAATGGACAATTGACGGCCGGCATGTGACCCAAGTCACACTCCGAGGAACAGTCGGCTTTTCGGGTGGGCGCGGCATTCCTGCCGCGGTTGCTTTTTGGCGGCCTAGCGCCACCCCTTCGATCGGACCGCATGCGGCTCCCCCCTCACCCCCGTCGCTCTTAGGGAAGAGGGGAGGGCTTTGCCGGGCAGGGTGAGGGTTGACTTTCGGTTGGCCGACCTGCATTATCCCTCAATGTTGTTTTTCCGCTTGGTATCAGAGGGGGTTTTTCATGCGCAAGAATAAAGATGCCATCCTGAGGCTGCTCGCCAAGGGCGAACCGGTGCCGTACCGGCAGATGCTGAAGGCTCTCAACGTCTCCCGCAGGGATAGGGATCAGCTGGACAACCACCTGGATTTGCTGCTGGAGGCAGGGGAGATCGTCAAGCTGCCGGGGCGCATCTACGCCATTTCCGGGGCGGGGGGGACGGTACGCGGGAAGCTCTCCACCCACAGGGACGGCTACGGCTTCGTCATGCCGGAAGAGGGGGGGGACGACCTCTTCGTGCCGGCACGCTATCTCTCCGAGTACATGAACGGCGACCTGGTCGAGGCACAGGTGGTCTCCACCAGGCGCGACGGCAAGAAAGAGGGGAGGGTGACCGCCCTCGTGAAGCGCGGGGTGACGGAAATCGTCGGGCGCTTCGAGGCGGTCGGCAAGGGGGGGAGGGTGATCCCGGACGACCCCAAGCTCGGGCGGGACCTGTTCGTGGCACCCGGGGCCGGCACCTCCAAGGCGAAGGACGGCGAGATCGTGCTGGCGCAGATCACCTCCTACCCGTCCGGCGCCCGCCCGCTGGAGGGGAGGATCGTGGAGGTGCTCGGCAATGCGAACGATCCCGAGGTGGAAGCGCTCACCGTGATAAAGAAATACGAGCTCCCCAACGTCTTCGACGCGAAGGTCCTGGCCGAGGCGCAAAGCCAGCCGCAGGCGGTGACCGAGGAGGCGCTTTCGGGCCGCGTCGACCTGCGCGAGAGGCTCACCGTGACCATCGACGGGGAGACGGCGCGGGATTTCGACGATGCCGTTTCGGCGGCACGCGAAGGGGAGAGGATCCGGCTCTGGGTTTCCATCGCCGACGTGGCCCACTACGTTACCGAGGGCTCGCGGCTGGACACCGAGGCGTACCTGCGCGGCACCTCCGTCTACTTTCCTGATCGCTGCATCCCCATGCTCCCGGAACAGCTCTCCAACGGCATCTGCTCGCTGAACCCGCAGGTGGACCGGCTCACCATGACCGCCGAGATGCTGTTCGATGCGGGGGGCGCGAGGGTGGAGGCGAAGTTCTACCCGAGCGTCATCAGAAGCGACGCCCGCCTGACCTACACCACGGTGAAGCGGGTACTGGTGGACAAGGATGCCGCGGCGATCTCCGAAAACGCACCGGTGGTCGCAGACCTCCGGGTGATGGAGGAGCTTTCGCTGCGCCTGAACGCCGTGCGCCGGGGGAGGGGGAGCATCGACTTCGACCTCCCGGAGCCCCAGATCGTACTCGACCTGCAGGGGGAGACGACGGCCATCGTCCGCGCCGAGCGCAACCTCGCACACCGGATCATCGAGGAGTTCATGCTGGCTGCGAACGAGGCGGTCGCCGACTTCCTGGAAAAGACGCCGGTCCCCTCGCTCTACCGCGTGCACGAGAACCCCGACCCGCTCAAGCTGAAGGACCTCTCCGAGTTCGTCTTCGGTTTCGGCTACATCCTCGCCGTGAAGGATGAGAAGGTGAATCCGGTCGCGCTGCAAAAGCTCCTGGCCGAGGTGGAGGGGAAACCGGAGGAGCGCCTGATCAACGAGGTCCTTTTGCGCTGCATGAAGCAGGCCCGCTACTGCGCCGAGAACCTGGGGCACTTCGGCCTCGCCGCCTCCTCCTACACCCATTTCACCTCTCCCATCCGCCGCTACCCCGACCTGGTGGTGCACCGCATCCTGAAGCGGGTGCTCGCGAAGAAGATGAAGCAGGCGGACCTGGAGCGCCTGGAGGCGAGACTCCCCGAGACGGCGATCCACACCAGCAAGAGGGAGCGGGTCGCCATGGAGGCGGAACGGGAGATGGTCGACCTGAAGAAGATGCAGTTCATGCGGGACAAGATCGGCGAGGAGTACGACGGTTTCATCACCGGCGTGGCCCCCTTCGGCCTGTTCGTGGAGCTGGTCGACCTGTTCGTGGAGGGGATGGTGCCGGTCGCGACCCTCCCCCAGGACTACTACGTCCACCTGGAGAAGAGCCACGCCCTGGTGGGGGAGAGAAGCCGCGCCATGTACCGGATCGCGGACAAGGTCCGGGTGAAGGTGGCCGCGGTGAACGAGCCGCGCAAACAGGTGGAGTTCGCCCTGATCGGGACCCTGGAAAAGCGCCCCGTGGAGCCGATCCAGGACGTGAGGGAGAGCTACGCCCGCATCCCCATCAAGGGGAAGCGCCCCAAGCCGAGGCGCCGCTGAAAGCTGTTGCGCTGGCTTTGGCCGCTGTGGTATAAAATTTGATTGAGCTCTACTCGGCATTCATTAGGAGAAGTGAGGTATATGGTTCAAGAAAAAGTTCTGCCGTTCATGGAGCACCTGGTTGAACTCAGGAAGCGGCTTATCGTCTGCGTGATCGCCATCGTGATCGGGATGGGGGTGGCCTGGAACTTCTCCAACGACCTGCTGAGGTTCGTCGAGAAACCGCTTACCGGCAAGACGTACCTGACGGACATAAAGAACTCAGTCTACCAAGAGGTGAAGAAGCGCTACCCCGCCGCCTATCTGCAGTTCAAGCTGGGCGAGCAGCACGCGGTGGAGCAGAAGCCTCGCGCGCTCAACTACAGCGCCCCGCTCGAGCCGTTCTTCGTCCAGTGCAAGATCTCCATGCTGGCCGGCCTGGTCATCGTGCTCCCCGTCATCTTCCACCAGTTCTGGCTCTTCGTGGCCCCCGGGCTCACGCGCAAGGAGAGGCGGCTGGTGGTCCCCTTCGTCACCACGGCCTCGCTCGCCTTTTGCGTCGGCGCGATGTTCTTCCTGGTCATCATCTGGCCGGTCATCATCAACTTCTCGCTCTCCTACGAGGCGACCGGGCTGCAGAGCTGGTACAACATCTCCGCCTACATAAACTTCTGCCTGCGCCTCATCCTGATGTTCGGGCTCATCTTCGAGCTCCCGATACTCGCGCTTTTGCTGGCGCGCTTTGGCATCGTCAACTACCAGATGCTGGCGACGCGCAGGAAGTACGCGCTCCTGGCCAGCTCCATCGTAGCAGCCTTCCACGCCGACCTCATCACGATGTTCGTCATCATGATCCCGCTGTACTGCATGTACGAGGTGAGCGTCTGGGTGGCGCTTTTGTTCGGCAAGAAGAAGCCCCCCCTGGTGGAGGAGGCGGAACCGGTTGAGGCCTAAGGATACGCAGCGCCCATGGTAATTTTCAAAAGCGTCTCCGAAATAACGGAAAAACTGCGCCGCCCCGTGGTCACCATCGGCAACTTCGACGGGGTCCACCTGGGGCATCGCGAGATCTTCCGCAGGGTCCGGGAGCTGGCAAGCGAGCGGGGAGGCGTCTCCGTCGTGGTCACCTTCGTCCCGCACCCGTTGCAGGTGGTCCAGGCGCACAAGGAGATCAGGCTGATCACCACCTGCAGGGAGAAGCGCTCCCTCATCGAGTCCTGCGGGATCGACTACCTGCTGGAGATCCCCTTCGACAGGGCGTTCGCCTCCATACCGGCCGCCGAATTCGTGGAACGGGTCCTGGTGGGCGCCATCGGCGTGGAGCGCCTGGTGATCGGCTACGACTACGCTTTCGGCCGCGGCAGGGAAGGGGACGTGACGCTCTTGAGGGAGCTCGGGGAGCGCCTTGGGTACGCGGTGGAGGTGCTCCAGCCGATCTCAAACGGCGACACGGTCTACAGCTCCACCACCGTCAGGAAGATGGTGAGCGCCGGGGACGTGGGGGGTGTGGTGGACGTCCTCGGGCGGCACTACGCCGTCACCGGCACCGTGGTGCACGGCCATCGGCGCGGCCGCGGGCTTGGCTTTCCCACGGCGAACCTGAAAGCGGAGAAGGACCTCCTCCCCGCGCCGGGGGTGTACGCGGTGAAGGTCTGCATAGGGGACCGGCTCCACGACGGCGCCTGCAACATAGGCACCAACCCCACCTTCGGCAATAACGGGCTCTCCCTGGAGGTCTTCCTCTTCGACTTCGAGGAGGACCTGTACGGGGCCGAGCTGACGCTTTTCTTCATAGAGAGGCTGCGCGACGAGCAGCGCTTCGACGATCTGCAGGCCCTGAAGGAGGCGATCGCCGCCGACGTGGCCCGCTGCCGCGGCATCCTGAAGGGTGCCGAGCCGGTAGGGGCGGGGGACTGGGGACGGCAGGGGTGTCAGGGGAACCGATAGCAGGATCAACCGATGACAGGAGCCCGTTTGTTCAAGGAAAAACCAGATAAAAAGCTCTTGGTCGGCATGGCAGTCAGCGCTTTTTGCCTTTTCCTCCTCTTCAGGAAGATCGATTTCGACAAGATGGCAGCCGCCTTCGCCGGAATGGACTACCTCTACCTCTTCCCTGCGCTGGTTCTCACCTTCGTCAGTTATTACCTGAGGGCGCTGCGCTGGAAGTTCCTCCTGTCGCCCATCAAGAAGACGCGTCTCTCCAACCTTTTCCCCTCGACCCTGATCGGGTACATGGCGAACAACCTGCTGCCGGCAAGGCTCGGCGAGCTGGTGCGCGCCTATTCGCTGGGGCGCAAGGAGGGGATCGACACCTCCGCCGTCTTCGCGTCGCTGGTGGTGGACCGGCTCTGCGACGGCTTCACCATCCTTTTGGTGCTCCTGGTCACCTTCTTCACCATAGAGCTCCCGGCGGGGATGGAAGACGTCCAGGGGGGGCTCGCGACCGGCGGCTACGTCACCTTCGCCCTCTACCTTTGCGTGCTCGCGTTTCTGGCCCTGCTTCGCACGCGCACCGAGTGGACCCTGCGCCTCGTGGCCCGCCTGCTCGCCCCCGTCTCGGCGGCGGCGGCCGGCAAGTCCGCCTCGCTGCTTAGGTCGTTCATCTCCGGGATCAGGTTCCCCTCCGGTGCCGCCGGCATGGCGGGTACCGCGGCCGCCTCGCTGCTCGTCTGGACGACGGCCATCTGGCCCGTCGACCTGCTGCTGCGCTCCTTCGGGGTCGAGCTCCCCATCACGGCATCGATGTTCATCATGGTCTTCCTGGTCTTCGCCGTCATGGTGCCTGCCTCCCCCGGCTTCGTCGGGACGCACCACTTTGCCTGCGTCACGGCCCTCTCCGCCTTCGGGATAAGGAGCGAGGAGGCGCTCAGCATCGCCATAGTGGTCCACGCCATGGGTTTTTTCCCCGTTACGGCGGCGGGCCTTTACTGCCTGTGGCGGGACAAGCTATCGCTTAGGAAGGTCGGCGAAAAATACGAATCAGGAGCGCCCGCGTGAACATTTCCGGAACCTTCAGGAGGGTGGACCCCTTTGCAGTGCTGTCCTTCCTGATCCCCCTCTCCATCTACATGCTTACGCTTGCCCCCACGGTCACCTTCTTCGACAGCGGAGAGTTCATCACGGCCATAGCATCGCTTGGGAGCGCGCATTCCCCCGGTTACCCGCTGTTCGTGAACTACGCAAAGCCGTTCACCTTTCTCCCCTTCGGGAGCGTCGCCTTCAGGGTCAACATCGCCACCGCCGTCTCGGCCGCCCTTGCCTGCTACGGCGTCTACTTCCTCACCGTGCACCTGTTGAAGGACCAGGAAGGGCCGTGGCCGGACAGGCTCAAGGATCTCCCCGCCAGGCTCTGCGCCCTGAGCGCGGCGGTCACCTTCGCCTGCACGGCCAGGCTCTGGCTGCAGTCAAACCACGACAAGCCGTACCCGCTGCTCGCCTTCATCTGCGCGGTGGTGTTCTACCTGATGCTCCTTTGGCGCGAGAGCTACCTGGAGGGTCGCGAGCGCCCGGCCTACGTCTACCTCGGCGCCTTTCTCTGCGGCCTTGGCACCGGCGCGCACCAGATCATGGTGCTGATGATCCCGACCTTCGCCTGGCTCCTGGTCTCGGCCGACCGCCGGGTGTTTCTGCGGGTGAAGGAGTTCCTGATCGCCCTGGCCTTCGGCATCCTGGGCTTTGCCATCCACCTGCACCTGATCGTCCGGGCGCTGCAGAAACCGATCCTGAACTGGGGGGACTCGAAGAACCTGACCCAGTTCCTCTGGAACCTGCTCAGGAGGGGGTACCCGGTGGAAAAGCCGGAGCGCGACCTGGGACTGCTCTGGGCGCAGATGAACGCCTTCAGCATCCCTTTCGAGTTCACCGCTGCGGGTCTCATGCTCCTCATCCTGGGGCTTGCCGCCTTCGCCGCGAAGAAGCGGCACGTGGTCATCGGCTACCTGATCGCCCTGTTCTTCTTCCTCCTGATCATCGTCGGCTACTTCAACACCCCCTTCGAGCTGATCTTCCTCACCGAGGAGTTCTTCACCCCGCTCTACCTCTTCTCCGCCGTCTTCATCGGGGTCGGGCTCTTCGCGGCGTTGAGGGAAATCGCCCAGAGGGCCCCCGATGCGGCGCCTCTGCGGATAGGGGTGCTGTCCCTGCTCTTCGTGCTGCCGGTGACCGTCTGCGCCTCGAACTACGTGGAGAACGACCAGCACGAGAACTACATAGCCTTCGACTACGCGGCCAACACGCTCCGCTCGCTCCCCCAGGGCGCGGTCATGTACACCTGGGGCGACTCCGGCGCCTTCCCGCTTTGGTACCTGCAGGGCGTGGAGCGGATGCGGGAGGACCTCGAGCTGCCGCACACCCCGCACCTGGTTTTCGACTGGTACCTCGACTCCATGCCGGGCCTGTTCGCGAAAAGCCGCCTGCGCTTGCTCCCGCCGGACCAGCGCTATCCGGAGAACACGCTGTTGCTCTCCATCATGGAGCAGTACGCGCAGCGCCCGGTCTACATCGACTTCTCCACCAGGTACTCCATCGCCTTCAAGGACCTGCGCCTGCACCAGCGTGGCATCATCTTCCGGGTGGATCGTCCCGACCTCCCTTTCTCGACCCCCGATACCGACGTCTGGCCCCTGTACTCGCTGCGCGGCGTCTTCGGTGAGAGCGACATGTTCTTCAGGGACCTCGACACCGGCAAGGCCATCCTCATTTACGCCGCGGCGCTTGCGGAGTCCGGCGAGTCGTTCCTGAAGATGGGGTACCGCGAGGCGGGGGTAAGGGACCTGGAGCTTGCCGCCCGGATCTCTCCCGAGTCGAAGCCGCAGATCATGCAGCTGCTCTCAAGCTACGGGGTGCGCTGATGGCGATCACAGGAAAGACGACCGTGGCGGGGATCATCGGCTGGCCCGTCTCCCATTCCCTCTCTCCGGTCATGCACAACGCCGCCTGCCGGGAGCTTTCGCTCGACTGGGTCTACGTCCCGTTCCCGGTTTCCCCGGAGGCTCTGGAAGAGGGGGTTGCGGGGCTGCGCGCCCTGGGGGTCGCGGGTTTCAGCGTGACCATCCCGCACAAGGTGGCCATCCTCCCCCTTCTGGACCGGATCGCCCCCGAGGCGGAGCTGATCGGCGCGGTGAACACGGTGGCGTTGAGGGACGGAGTCGCCACCGGCTACAACACCGACGGCATCGGGCTCTTGGCGGCGCTCTCGTCGAAGCTCGGCTTTACTTCGCAGGGAAGCTCGGTGCTGGTGCTGGGTGCCGGGGGGGCGGCCAGAAGCGCCGTAGCCTCGCTGGGGCTGGCGGGCGCCGCGCGGGTCGAGGTGGCCAACCGCTCCGCGGACACAGCGGCGCGGTTGGTCGGGCTCCTGGAGGGGCGCCTGCCGCAGACCGCCTTCGCTTCAAAGCCGCTTGAGCGCCTCTGCGACGCGGGGTACCTCGCCGGGTTCGATCTCGTGGTCAACACCACCTCGGTCGGCATGGCAGGGGACTCTTTCCCGGGGCTCGATCTCTCGGCGCTGAAGCCCGGCGCCTGCGTCTACGACATGGTGTACGCCCCTGCGCTGACGCCCCTTTTGGCCGAGGCGGGTGCCCTCGGGATCCCCTGCGCCAACGGGGTGGGGATGCTGGTGGCACAGGGGGAGGCGGCGTTCGCAATCTGGACCGGGGTGCCTGCGCCCAAGGGGTGCATGGAACGGGCTCTGGCCGCGCATCTGCCAACCCCAGGTAAACCTTGACAATGCCGTTATTACAAAATACCATTCACAGGCTATTGAACCCCTGAGGTACCTATGCATGTAAGCAGACTGGGCGAGCTGCTGGTCACCAACAACCTGATCACCAAGGAGCAGTTGAAACAGGCACTGGCCGAGCAGAAGGCGGCGGGCGGGCAGCTGCGCCTGGGTTCCATACTGGTAAGGGATTCCCTGATCAGCGAGGGGGACCTCACCTCGTTTCTCTCCAAGCAGTACGGCGTCCCCACCATCAACCTGGCCGACTACGAGGTGGAGCCCGCGGTGGTGAAGATCATCCCCCCCGACGTCGCCCACAAGTACCAGATCGTGCCGGTGAACCGTGCCGGCTCCACGCTCATCATCGCCATGAGCGACCCCTCCAACATCTTCGCAATCGACGACATCAAGTTCATGACCGGCTACAACGTCGAGGTGGTGGTCGTTGCCGAGAGCTCGATCAAGAGCGCCATCGACAAGCTCTACGACCAGAGCGCCTCCCTTGCCGACGTGATGAACGACCTCGACATAGACGACCTGGAGGTGATCGGGGACGACGAGGAGGTGGACGTAGGTTCGCTGGAGCGCGCCACCGAGGACGCCCCGGTCGTAAAGCTGGTGAACCTGATCCTCACCGACGCCATCAAGAAGAAGGCGAGCGATATCCACATCGAGCCGTACGAGAAGTACTTCCGCGTGCGCTACCGCATCGACGGCGTGCTTTACGAGGTGATGAAGCCCCCCCTGAAGCTGAAAAACGCGATAACCTCCCGCATAAAGATCATGAGCGAGCTGGACATCGCCGAGAGGCGCCTGCCCCAGGACGGCCGCATCAAGATCAAGCTCGGCGGCGGCAAGGACATGGACTTCCGCGTCTCGGTCCTGCCGACCCTTTTCGGCGAGAAGATCGTCCTGCGTCTTTTGGACAAGTCCAACCTGCAGCTGGACATGTCCAAGCTCGGATACGAGCCCGAGGCTCTGGCCCACTTCCAGCGGGAGATCCACAAGCCGTTCGGCATGGTGCTGGTCACGGGCCCCACCGGCAGCGGCAAGACGGTCTCGCTGTATTCCGCGCTCTCCGAGCTCAACAAGATCACCGAGAACATCTCCACCGCCGAGGACCCGGTCGAGTTCAACTTTGCCGGGATCAACCAGGTGCAGATGCACGAGGACATCGGGCTCAACTTCGCCGCGGCGCTGCGCGCCTTCCTGCGCCAGGACCCGGACATCATCATGATCGGCGAGATCCGCGACTTCGAGACCGCCGAGATCGGGGTGAAGGCGGCGCTCACCGGCCACCTGGTGCTCTCCACGCTGCACACCAACGACGCCCCCTCCACCATCAACCGCCTCCTCAACATGGGGATCGAGCCCTTCCTGGTCGCCTCCGCGGTGAACCTGATCTCCGCGCAGCGCCTGGCCAGGCGCGTCTGCAGCGAGTGCAAGGTGGTCGAGGAGGTGCCGGTGCAGGCGCTCGTCGACGCGGGGCTCCCTGCCGAACAGGCGCCGTCGGTGGTCTGCTACCGCGGCGCCGGCTGCCCCAAGTGCAACGGCACCGGCTACAAGGGGAGGGTCGGCTTCTACCAGGTGATGCCCATGCTGGAGCCGATCCGGGAACTGATTCTCAACGGGGCCAACACGGCCGAGATCAAGCGCGAGTCGATGCGCCTCGGCATCAAGACCATGCGCCAGTCCGGCCTCACCAAGCTGACGGAGGGCGTGACCTCCTTCGAGGAAGTGCTGCGGGTAACGGTTGCTGACGATTAACAGGTGAGGTATTCATGATCAATTTTCATCAACTGCTTAAGGACCTCGTGGAACGGGGTGGGTCGGACCTGCACATCACGACCAACACCTCCCCGCAGATCAGGATCGACGGGAAGCTCACCCCGATGGACATCCCGCCGCTCTCCGCCGTCGAGACCAAGCAGCTTTGCTACAGCATCCTGACCGACTCCCAAAAGCACAAGTTCGAGGAGGAGAGCGAGCTGGACCTCTCCTTCGGCGTCAAGGGGCTCTCCCGCTTCAGGGGGAACATCTTCGTGCAGCGCGGCGCGGTCGCCGGCGTCTTCCGCGTGATCCCCTACAAGATCCTCACCTTCGAGGAGCTGGGGCTCCCCCCCGTGGTCAAGGCCCTGTGCGACAAGCCGCGCGGCCTGATACTCGTCACCGGACCGACGGGGAGCGGCAAGTCGACCACCCTCGCCTCCATGATCGACAGGATCAACATCGAGCGCCGCGACCACATCGTCACCGTCGAGGACCCGATCGAATACCTGCATCCGCACAAGGGTTGCATCGTGAACCAGCGCGAGGTAGGCGCCGACACCAAGAGCTTCAAGCACGCGCTCAAGTACGTGCTGCGCCAGGACCCCGACGTGGTGCTGATCGGCGAGCTGCGCGACCTGGAAACCATCGAGGCCGCGCTCACCCTGGCCGAGACGGGGCACCTCTGCTTCGCCACGCTGCACACCAACTCCTGCGCCCAGACCATCAACAGGATCATCGACGTGTTCCCCCCCTACCAGCAGACCCAGGTGCGGACGCAGCTCTCCTTCGTCCTCGAGGGGGTCATGTCCCAGACGCTGATACCAAGGGCGAGCGGGAACGGGAGGGCGCTGGCCCTCGAGGTGATGGTCCCCAACCCCGCGATCCGCAACCTGATCCGCGAGGACAAGGTGCACCAGATCTATTCGCAGATGCAGGTCGGGCAGGACAAGTTCGGCATGCAGACCATGAACCAGTGCCTGATGAACCTTTTGTCCAGGCGCGTCATCACCGTGGAAGACGCCCTCGGCCGCTCCTCCGAGCCGGACGAGCTGAAGCAGATGCTCGCCCCGGGCACCGCGGGACAGCTCAGGCGCCCCCCCCAGAGATAGCAGCACCCAGTCCCGGCGCCGGCCCGGGAAAGGAGTAAGGATATGGCCAAGTTCGATTGGGAAGCAAGAAGCAAGGCTGGAAGCGCCCAGAAAGGGGTGATGGAGGCCAACAGCGCGGCGCAGGTGGAGACCCAGCTCAAGCGCTACGGCTTCACCGGCATCACGGTGAAGGAGCAGGGGAAGGGTTTCAGCATGGAGCTGAAGCTCCCCGGGATGGGAGCCCAGAAGATCGACACCAAGGACCTCGTCGTCTTCACCCGCCAGTTCGCCACCATGATCGACTCGGGTCTGCCGCTCGTGCAGTGCCTCGACATCCTCGCGGGGCAGCAGGAGAACAAGACCTTCAAGGAGATCCTCGTCAAGGTGAAGGAGAGCGTCGAGAGCGGCTCCACCTTCGCCGACGCGCTCTCGAAGCATCCCAAGGCGTTCGACCAGCTTTACGTGAACCTGGTGGCTGCGGGGGAGGTGGGTGGTATCCTCGACACCATCCTGGCCAGGCTTGCCGCCTACATCGAAAAGGCGATGAAGCTCAAGAAGCAGGTGAAGGGGGCGATGGTCTACCCCATCACCATCATGTCCATCGCCGTCATAGTCGTGGGCGTCATCCTGGTCTTCGTCATCCCGACCTTCGCCAAGATGTTCGCCGAATTCGGAGGGGAGCTCCCCGCCCCGACCAAGATCGTCATCGCGCTCTCCGACTTCCTTACCAAGTACATCGTAGTCATCATCGCCGCCCTGTTCGGCATCAAGTTCGCCATCGGCAAGTACTACGCCACCCCCAACGGCAGGAAGACCATCGACAGGCTGGCCCTCAGGGCGCCCATCGCCGGCCCGCTGATCCGCAAGGTCTCGGTGGCCAAGTTCACCAGGACCCTGGGGACCATGATCAGCTCCGGCGTACCCATCATGGACGGCCTGGAGATAGTCGCAAAGACCGCCGGGAACAAGGTCGTCGAGGAGGCGATCTACAAGGTGCGCCAGTCCATCTCCGAGGGCAAGACCATCGCGGAGCCGCTGGCCGAATGCGGCGTCTTCCCCGCCATGGTGGTGCAGATGATCTCCGTCGGCGAGGCGACCGGCGCCATGGACTCCATGCTGAACAAGATCGCCGACTTCTACGACGACGAGGTGGACGACGCCGTCGGCGCCATGACAGCCATGATGGAGCCTTTGCTGATGGTGTTCCTGGGGACCACGGTCGGCGGCCTGGTCATCGCCATGTACCTGCCGATCTTCAAGCTCGCTGGCGCGGTCGGCGGTTGATTGGATGATCGACAGGAAAAGGCTGCTCTGGTTCATACTGCTTAGACTGCTGGTGGTATCCGTTTTCCTGGTTACCACCCTCTACCTTGACGTACACACCTACGACGTAAGCGGCGACATAGCCGGCAAGGTCCTGATCCGGCTGATCGTCGCCACTTACCTGTTTTCCCTCGGTTCCCTGGCCGTACTGCACTACTCGCGTGGTCAGATCCGCACCCTCACCTATGCCCAGATCGTCTGGGACCTGATCCTGGTGACCGTGCTGATCCTGGTATCCGGCGGAGTCACCTCCCCCTACGCCTTTCTCTATTTCCTCTCCATCATCAGCGCCAGCACGCTTTTGGCCAGACGTCAGGCGTACTACACCGCCTCGCTCTGCGTCATCCTTTACGGCGCCATACTGGATTTCCAGTTCTACGGCAAATTACTTCCGCTGGGGCTCAGCCCCTATCCGGCGCAGCAGTACGGGGCGGGATACCTTTTCTACCTGATCTTCCTTTACTGCGCCGCCTTCTTCCTCACCGCCATACTCGCAGGGCACCTCTCCGAGCGCGCCCGCGTCTCCGAGACCGCGCTCCAGGAGAAGGCGATCGACTACGAGGAACTGGAGCGGCTCAACTCCTCCATCGTCTCGACGATAGACAGCGGCCTTTTGACCATCACCCTTGCCGGCAGGATCCGCGTATTCAACCGCTACGCGGAGCAGTTGACCGGAGTCAGCCAGGAGGAGGCCTACGACCGCCCCCTCCCGCAAGTCCTGCCGGGGTTCGCACGGTTCGACCAGGGGGTGTTCGCTGGCGGGGAAGGGGAATTCGAGCACCAAAGCCGGGACGGCAGGAAACTCCTGCTCTCCTTCAAGTCCGTTCCGCTCACGGGCAAGGACGGTGAGACGGTCGGTGCGATTTTCGACCTGCACGACCTGACCGTGATGAAGCGGATGGCGGCGGAGCTGAAAAGGGCCGACCGCCTGGCCGCGGTGGGCGAGCTGTCGGCGCGCATGGCGCACGAGATCCGCAACCCGTTGGCGGCGATCAGCGGGTCAGTGCAGCTGGTGGCGCTGAGGCCCTGGGTGGACGAAAAGGACAAGCGGCTTTTCTCCATCATCCTCAGGGAGACCGACAGGCTGGACGGCCTGCTGCGCGATTTCCTCTTCTATGCCAAGCCGACGCAGCCGACCAAGGTCCCCTTGAACCTCAGGCGCGTCATCTCCGATCTCTGCTCCCTGCTCTCCACCGATCCGCGCCTGGACGGGGTGCGCATCGAGAACAGGGTGCCCGACGATCTCGTGGTGGTATTCGACAAGGACCAGTGCTCGCAGGTCTTCTGGAACCTGCTGGTGAACAGCGCCGAGGCCATCGCGGGGGAGGGGCGCATCGTCATCGAGGGGGCAACGGTGCGTCACGCCGGAAACCCCGAGGTGCAGATTAACGTCGAGGACAGCGGCTCCGGGATGAGCCCCGCCGACGTGAAGCGGGTCTTCGAGCCTTTCTTCACCACCAAGAAGGGGGGGACCGGGCTCGGGCTCGCCACCGTGTACCGGATCGTTGAGACCCACGGCGGCAGGATGACCGTGGCCAGCACCGAAGGAAAGGGGACAACAGTAACGTTGTACCTGCCGGGGTAGAAAAGCAGGTTGAGGTTGAGGTTGAGGTTGAGGTTGAGGTTGAGGTTGAGGTTGAGGTTG
>CAZFMI010000077.1:0-17448 GCA_964519915.1 uncultured Geomonas sp. | reverse complement strand
TCACCGCCCCGGTCACCTTCCACAACCTCCCCGAGACGCTTACCCTAGCCCGCAGCTACCCGGACGAGGTGGACCTGCAGCTCAAGTCCTTCTCCAACCTGGTAGGCTCGCCCAAGCAGCTCGATATCGTGATCGACCTCGACCTCTCCAGGGTGAAAGAGGGGAACAACAACATCCAGATCAGCAAGGAGCAGATCAAGGTCCCGACCGGGGTCGTGGTGGTCAACATGGAGCGCTCGTTGATACGGGTGACCGCTGCGCGCAAACCGCGCATGGAGGAAAAGGTGCGGCGCTAACGCCTCGCAAGTACAGGGTTTTGAAAAAATATTTCTGGGAAATATCATCGTTGGGTTGACAGTATGTGTTTTTTGTTATATAAATTCTCAAACCTGTCGTTTTTTCTAAAACAAATGAAGGAGGATTCATGATAAGATGCGTCAAGCTAATCACCCTGTGTATTCTCATGCTCTCCATCCCTTCGCTCGCCCTCGCCGCAAAGACCCATCGCGTTAAAAAGCACGAAAACCTATACTCACTCGCCAAGAAATACCACGTCACCGTCGCAGAGCTCAAGGACGCCAACAACCTGGTCGGCAACAACATCAAGCCGCGCCGGCTCCTGGTCATCCCCCCCCGTTCCGTTTCCGAGGGGAAGAGCGCCGCTTCCGCGTCTGCTGCGGCTGTGTACAAGGTGAAGAAGAGCGAGACCCTCTCCCGCATCTCGAAGAAGACCGGTATCCCGGTCTCGGAGCTCAGGCGCCTGAACGCCCTGAAGGGAAGCCGGGTCAAGGCGGGAAAGGTGCTGGTGCTAAGGGATAGTGCGCCGGAGGAAGAGCCGAAGGTGAAGGTGGCAAAGAAGCTGCAGCTGCGCCACAGCGACCTTTTCAGTGAAAAGGACTACGAGCAGAGCCTGCAGGAGCTGAGCG
This sequence comes from uncultured Geomonas sp., assembly GCA_964519915.1. Classification (GTDB taxonomy): domain Bacteria; phylum Desulfobacterota; class Desulfuromonadia; order Geobacterales; family Geobacteraceae; genus Geomonas. Next base: position 16,522 of record CAZFMI010000077.1, on the reverse strand, counting down.
CAACCCTCGAGCCCGAGGACCAGGTGGACCTCTCCCGGAGCACGGAGCTCAAGGTGGACAATATTAAGGAACTGAAGAAGTCCGCCTACGGCTTCCTCGGGACCCGCTACCGCTTCGGCGGCAGCTCGCGTTCCGGCATTGACTGCTCCAGCTTCGTGCAGAAGGTGTTCGGGGAGCTCGAGGTTTCCCTGCCGCGCACGGCGCGTGAGCAGTTCGAGGTGGGCAATGCCGTGGCACCTGGCGACCTGCAGAAGGGGGATCTCATCTTCTTCAGCACCTACGCCTCCTATGCATCGCACGTGGGGATCTACCTCGGCAACAACAAGATGATCCACGCCTCCTCGCGCGACCGCCGGGTGGTGATCTCTTCCATGAATACCTCCTACTACCGCTCGCGCTTCCTGGGCGCCAAGCGGATCACCAAGGTGAACCCCGATGTCTTCTCGCTTGACGACCTGATCCTGGGTGTCGAGGAGGAGAACCCGGACGACGCCGCGGAAAACGACGCCCTTGGCCTGGCCAGCAGCAACTAGCCCCTCACTTCCACGAAGAACTTCCAAATCCGGCCCCAGTGCCGGATTTTTTTATGGGAACAGATGAAGATCCTCCTTTCCTACAAAAGCCACCCTGAAGGGGCTGACGACCCCTTCACCTCATTGTTGCCGGCAGGCCTTCTCTCCCTGGATGCAGTGCTGAGAGCTGCGGGACACCAGGTGACGCTCGCGAACCTCTCCGGCTACGGCTGGGACCGGGTGCGGCAGGTCCTCGCGCAACTGCGTCCAGAGGTGCTGGGGATATCACAGTTCACCCACAACAGGGTAGAGTCACTGAGGCTCGCCCGCCTTGCCAAGGAGCTCGATCCGGGATGCTTCGTGGTCATGGGCGGGCCGCACGCGACACACTCGTGGCGCGAGCTCCTTGACAGGCACCCCGAGGTGGACGTCGTAGTGCTGGGCGAGGGGGAGGAGACGCTGGCCGAACTCCTGAAGGCACGTGCCGCCGGCACGCCGATGGAAGCTGTGGCAGGGATCGCCCGGCGCGATCGGGGCGCCGCGAGGCAAAACGCTCCGCGCGCGCCGATTGCCGACCTCGATGCCCTGCCGCTGCCGGGGGGCGAAACAGCCGGGAGCATCGGGATCGACTACCGGCGCCAGCTCGAGTTCGTGATCACCTCCCGCGGCTGCCCGGCGAGCTGCCTGTTCTGCTCCTCCCCGCTCTTTTGGGGGCGCGGGGTCCGCTTCCGCTCCCCCGCCTCGGTGGTGCAGGAGATCCGTGCCCTCAAGGAGCGCTATGGCCTGCTCTACTTCTCCTTCCGCGACGACACCTTCACCGCAAACCGCGCCCGGGTCCTGGAGATCTGCCGCCTGTTGCAGCAGGAGCGCCTCAATATCCTCTGGAACTGCCAGTCCCGGGTGAACGCGGTGGATGAGGAGATGCTGGTAGCCATGAAAAGGGCCGGCTGCGAGTGCATCCAGTTCGGCGTCGAGTCGGGATCGGCGGAGATGCTAAAGGCGCTCGGGAAAAGGATCCTCCCTGCCGACGTGGAGCGTGCCGCCGCAGCCGTGCGGCGTGCCGGCATCAACCTCTCCGTCTACCTGATCACCGGGATCCCGGGGGAAGGGGAGGGGGACCTGCAGCAGACGGTGCGGCTCATCGACAAGATCAGGCCGCACGACGGGCAAGTGTCGCCCCTGGTCTACTATCCAGGGACCGAGCTTCTGTCCCGCGCGGTGCGCGAGAAGGGGGTGCGCGCCGATCTCTTCGAAGAGGAGCGGGGCGAGGGGTTCCTGGTGCGACGAGACCCCTTCGTGGAGCGCTCGCGGCAGGTCATGCTGAAGGCTCTGGAGAAGGCGGGGAAGAAGGGGCGCTTCAGCCGGGAAGAGTTCGCGGCGCAGCGGGCTCTTCTGGGCTACTGCTTCGTGACCGAGCTGCTCTGCGCGGAGGCGCTGGAGCAGGAGGGTGACTGGGAGGGGGCGCTAAAGCTGTACCGCGGCATGGTGCGGCGCGAGCCGGGCAACCCGTGGGGGGTGCTTTCCCTGGCGGGGCTCCAGGAAAGGATGGGGGATCTGAAGGGTGCCGCGCGCTCCTACCAGAAGCTGCTGCAACTGGTTCCAAGGCATCTGCCGGCGCTGCTGGCGCTGGGCGAGCTTGCGCTTGCGGAGGGAGACCGCGCCCTGGCCAGGCGCCATTTCGAAGGTGCGCTGGAGCTCGCTCCCGAGGATCTTGCGGCGCTCGAGGGAGCTGCGGCGGCAGGCGGCAAAGCGCGGCGCAAGCGTTAGTCTGTGGGGATTTCTCTCCTGCTCGAAGTGAGGGTGTAATGGAAGGTGCTGGTAACCGGGCAGGTAATAAAGCGGCCGACGCTGCCGGTCCGGGAAGCGGGGACTGCCAGGCGTGGAAATAGAAAAAGGCGCTTTCCCTGGGGGAAGGCGCCTTTTCCTGATGCTGCTGCAGGGAAAGCCTACTTGTTGACGGCGAGGCCCGGTGCGAAGATGATCTTGTCGAAGGTGCGCTTCAGAGTCTTGCTCTGGAAGTTGACCATCGGCGGGGAGTCCGGGAACTCGACGGTGTCGCCGACTTTAACCGGGGTCTGCATTGCCGCAACCCACAGCTTCTCGCCGTTCTCTTCGATCTGTACGTAGGTGTACCCGCCGGAGTCCATGGTCTCAAGGACTTTGCCTTTGTGCCCTGCGCCAGGCTTGACTTCCTGGGGCTTCAGGCCGGCATGGGGATCGCCGCCGGGGGCTGCGGGCGCCTGCTGACCTGCGGGTGCTGCCTCGGGAGCGGTAGTCTGCGGGGTTTCTTCTTTTTTCTTGCAGCCGGCAGCGGCCACAGCAACAATTGCCAACATTACCAAAGTCTTCTTCACAGTCTCCTCCGTGTTGGTGAAATTTAAGTATTAAACGCTGTCGAAAATAACATAACCCAAGCTGACTTTACAACTAAAAAAAGTGTAGACAATGTGCCTGTTTCTGGTAGCGCCCCCGGTGCCGGAAAAGCTCGCTCCAATGAAGCCACGGCTCACTTTCCTATGATCACCTCGCCCGTGTCAGTGATGAGGCGGGCAGGCAGTTCGAACACCCTCTTGAAGATGTTGAAAACACCCTTGGCCAGAGACTTCACCGGCACGGCGCTCACCTGGGGGTCCTCGATCCGTCCCTTGGCCTCGAAGTAGGTCGTGATCAGGGAGCGGTCCTTTCCGGTGAGGACCCACCCGACGATCGGTATCTTGCTTACCACCTTGTCCACAGTCTGCAGCGGCTGCACCCCGATGTTGAGGTCGAGCTCGTTTTTCACCATGTCCAGCTTCCCTACCGCCGAGATGTTCATGGCGTTGCTGTCCAGGAACAGGTTCTGCGTGGAGGCGGTCCCGTCTTTCACGGCGAAATCCCCGGTGATCTTGTTGAAGGGCATCCCGCCGTAGACCATGTCCGGCAGCTGGAACTTGAAAAGCTGCGAAACGTTCAGGATCGAGAAGACCTTGGAGAGGGTGGAGAACTTCCTGATGCTGCCCCGCTCGACCCTGAGCTTCACGTTGCCCTGTGCGCTTTTCTTCAATTCGGGCTCGCTCTCACCCCGCCACGAAAGATCCCCCGAGAGCGACATCGCCCCGGTCATCTCCTGTTTCTTGACCCCCAGCGCGTGCAGCAGCCGGTCGGCTGCGACCCGCTGCACGTTGTAGTTGAGCGAGTGGCGCGGCACGTCGTGTCCGAAGTCGCTGCGCAGCCTGCCTGAGATCTCTCCGTCGAAGGCGTGGAAGTCGAACGGGGCGAGTTGCAGGAGCTTGTCCTGGAAAAGCACGTTGCACCTAAGCCGCTGGAACGGCATCTCTTTCACCTTCCCCTCGGCGGCGCTGACATGGGCCTTCAGCGTGAAACGGGTGTCCCCGCCGGACGGGCCTGCGAAAAGCGGGGCCAGGTCCTCCGGGTTCAGGTAGGGCGCGTTTACCGAGAGGTCAGCCACCGGGTGCTCGAAGTCGAGGACGGTACCCTTCAATTGCAGGGTGCTCTTCCCCAGCGTCCCCGAGAGGGAGGCGATCTGCAGGTTGTCCTTTTGGTAGGCGATGTTTCCCTGCACCTTTTCCACCCGTACCGGACTCTTCCCCGTCGCAAGCCCCAGGTCGGCCAGGTCGAGCGACGGGGAGCTGAAGGAGAGGAGCATGCTCGGATTGTCGAACCCGCTCAGTGTCCCTTTGCCGCTGATGCTGGATCCCCCTAGCCGCACGGCGAGCTGCGAGGTCTCGAAGGTTTCCCCGTTCATGCGCACATTGCCGTTCACCCCGGTGACCGGCTTCACCTTCTCTCCCAGTTTGAAGGACATCCCGGAGAGGGCGAAGTTCCCGTTCCAGGCGAGCCGCTCCATGTCGGGTCCGAAGGCGTGAAGGACCATCTGCACCTGGCCCGCCGGATGGTACTCGCGCACCAGCGGCACCAACTGCCCGACCTCTCCCGCCTGGAAACTGTTGCTCCTCACGTCGAAGGTGACCGACCCGTCGTAGCGGGAAACGGCCGTCGCCGAGAGCGAGGCGGGGAGGAGCTGGTAGTTCAGCCCGGTGATCCGGAACAGCTCCTTCTCGAAGGTCATGGCGAAGGAGAGGGTGTTGGGGCGCGCTACCGGCTTCGCGACCAGATCCTTGAAGGCGTAGGCGGCCCCGGCGAGGTCGGCGTGACCGGATAGCTTGTAGAGCGAGGTGGTCCCCTCCCCCTTGAGGCTCAGCGTGGATCCGTCGGAAAAGGAGGTGAGTCCCTTGCCCAGCAGCCATACGGCCTCGGGCTTCCTGGGCTGCACCTTGGCGGTGAAGAGGTACTGGCAAGGGACGTGGAGGGGGTAATCGGTTATGCGCCCTTCGAGCGACAGCGGGGAGCTGCCGAACCTGCCGGTCATCCCCCTCAGGGTGAAGTCCTTCCCCGCGAGCTGCAGCTCCCCCTTGATCCCGCTGAACACCGGCATGCCGGAGCCGTAGTCGACCACCCCTTCCTCGACCCGCGCCTTGATGGTCAGCACGTTGTAGTTCTGCCCCCGCTCCATGTGCAGGATCTGGCTTATCCTGCCGTCCAGCCGCCCCTGGTCCAGGCGGTAGATGCCGCCGGTTATCTTTTCCTCGATGAAGCGGGAGGTGTCGTCGACGATGATGCCGTAGGGGATGTATTGGCGGAAGCTGCGCAGGTTGAAGCTGTTGCTGGTGGCGTCGGCCGTGATGCGCGGGTCGCCGGAATGGAGGTCGGATAACCGGACCCCTCCGTTCACCTTGAAACCGTCCAGGTCCACCTTGGCCGCACCGATCACGAGTTCGCCGTCGGAGAGCTCAAGCAGGCAGGATCCCTTGACGAGTTTCGGGGTGAGCCTGGCATGGAAGACCTGCGGGTAGTCCAGGTTCAGCCTGGTGATCTCGAACTCCGCCTTGCTCTTGAAGGCGTTCAGGCGGCCCTTGAAGCTCGCTTCGAGGGCGAGCTCGCCGCCGAGGCTCTTGAAGGGGACCCATTTGCTGAAGTAAGGCCAGAAGTGCCCGGCGTTGACGGGGCCGGTGCGGATCCTGCCGTGCAGCTCCATTGCGCTTAGCGGCGCCCCCGTGGCGGGTATGCCGGCTACCCCGGCCAGGAAAACGGGGACCTGCGCGCTTCCGGAGGCAAGGGAGCCGGAGAGCTTGAAATCGCACTTCTTGCCGCGGGTGAGGCGGCTCAGGTAGAGGTCGGTGTCCGAGAGCTCGGTCACGACAGGGGTGTCGGAGAAGGCGAAGTCGGTGAACCTGATCTGTGCCTTCTGGAGTTCCACCCCCCTGATGCCGGGAGCCTCGCCGCCGGTTGACGGCGTCAAGAGGTCGCTTATGCTGAACACCCCCTGGCGGTTGCGCGAGATATGGAGCACGGGGCGCTCGAGCTGGATGCGCGACAGCACCAGTTCCTTGCGCAGTAGCGGGATGATGGCGATCTTGACGGTGAGCCGGTCGGCGCTGATGAAATCGCCGCTGCCGTCCTTCTCCTTTACGGTGACGCCTGTGAAGGTGAAGGCGGGGGTGAGCTTCAGGGAAAACTCGCCGCTTTGGTAATGGAGGTCCCGCTTCAGGGCGCTTTTTACCTGTGTCAGGATCTCCTGCTTGTAGGTATCGAGGTCCAAGAGCCTCGGCAGGAGGCTCGCGCTCAGCACGATCAGCGTGAGGATGGTCGCCGAAAGCGGCAACAGCCAGGCTCTTTTAGATTTCAGCGGCATAGGTAGGTCTCGGAACAGGTTAAGGTCAAGGTCAAGGTTGAGAGGATCAGGTCTTAACCTCATCCTCATCCTGACCTGATGCTAAGCGGTGAGGTTAAGGTTTAGGTCGAGGGAACCCTTTCCGGCTTAACCTCGACCTTGACCTTAGCCTGCCTTTCAAGCGGCGTCGGCGGGAAGCTCGATGATGAACCGGCTGCCCTTCGGGTAGTTCTCCTTGGCCCTGATGAAGCCGTGATGGTCGGTGATGATGGTGTTCACGATGGCAAGCCCCAGGCCTGTGCCGCTCTTCTTCCTGGAGAAGTACGGCTCGAAGAGCCGCGGGCGGTCCTCTGCGGCGATGCCGTGGCCGGTATCGGAAACGGTGAAGGTGGCCATCTTCAACTGGCTGTCGTACCTGGTGGAGAGTTCTATGACCCCCTCCCCCTCGATGGCACCGACTGCGTTGTCCAGCAGGTTGATGACCACCCGCTTGATCTGGTCGCGGTCCAGCAGTATGGGGGGGATCTCCTCGTCGGCGTTCAGCACGAAGTGGATGTGGCGGTGCGCCTCTATGTAAAGGGTGAGCGCCTCCTTCAGTATCCCGTTCAGGTCGTTCTTGGAGAGTACGGCGGCGGGCATGCGGGCGAAGTTGGAGAACTCGTCCACCAGCCCCTTCAGCTCGTCGACCGACTTGATGATCATGGCGGTGCACTGGTCGAACACCTCCTCCTCCCCCTCGAAGCGGGAGAGGTAGCGCTTTCTCAGGCGCTGGGCCGATAGCTGGATCGGGGTGAGCGGGTTCTTGATCTCGTGGGCGATCCTTCTGGCAACCTCGCGCCAGGCCGCCATGCGCTGCGCCTTGATCAGCGAGGTCATGTCGTCCAGCACCACCACCATCCCCATGAAGGCGTCGTTCTCGTCCTTGAGGACGGTCAGGCTGGTGAGCAGGGTAAGCTCGGCGTCGCGCATCGGGATCACCACCTGGCGTACGATGGAGTCCTGCTTGGCCAGCACCATGTCGCGCAAAAGACCCTTGACGATGTCCAGGTGTTCGGGGCGCAGCACCTCGCGGAAGTTCTTGCCGGACACCCGGTCGGTGTTGATGAGGAGAAGCTTCTCCGCGGACTTGTTCACCGTGGTCAGGAGGCCGTTCTTGTCCGCCGAGATGATCCCGGCGGTGACGTTGGCGAGCACCGCCTCCATGTAGCGGCGCCGCTGCTCCAGCTCGAGGTTGCTCTTTCGCAGCTCCTCGTTGGTGTGCTGCAGCGCCAGCTGGTTCGCCCTCAGGTCCTCCGTCATCCGGTTGAAGGACGAGACCAGCATGCCGATCTCGTCGCGCCCGCTCTCGCCCAGGTGCACGTCGAGGTTACCCTCGGCCACCTGCCGGGTCGCCTCGGCCAGTTCCTGAATCGGGATGGTAAGGCTTCTGGCCAGGTACACCCCGAACCACACCGCAAGGAAGATGATCACCATGGTGATCAGGAACAAGGTGAGGATGTAGCCGGTCTTGATCGGGTTCTTGAGGATCTTCAGCTGGCGGAACTCCTGGTAGGAAGCGGAGATCTCGCGCATCTTGGAGACCAGGGAGTAGGGGACGTAGTAATTCACCACCACGACAGCTACCACGTCCCTGTCGTTGAAGTTTGATCGTACCGGCACGATGCCGCGGATCAGGTCCGCCTTCCCAATGGCGTTCACCCGCGTGAGCTTTTGCCCCGAAAGGCCCACCTTTATGTCGTCTGAGGAGGGGTTGGTGAACTCGCCCAGCGGGAGCTTCGGGTTCCCGGCCCGGATCAGCTCCTCGCGCTGTGCGGAGAAGACCTCCACCACGCCGAGGTTGTACTCCTTTTGTTTCTGGCGCACCAGCGCCTTTAACTGCGGCAGGTTCTCCTCGTTCAGGAGCTTCCGTTCCTTGATCGCCTCGCTGATCTGGTCCCCGTAGTAGAGGGCGTTGGCGGCGGAGGTCTTGTAGTACACCTGGGCCACCTCCATCGACTCGTTCAGGGAGGTCTCCACCTGGCTGTTGAACCAGTTCTGGATGCTGTTCCTGATGAACCCCGCCGAGACTACGAAGAGGAGCATGGTCGGGACCAGGGAGAGGGTGACGAAGGCGAGCACCAGCTTGGTGCGCAGTTTCGCCCCCGGCGCGTTTCTGCGCCGTTCCAGGAACAGCTTCGCGATGTTCCTGAAGACCAGGTAGACCAGGAGGATGATGAGCAGGATCACGAGGTTGATGATGCCGAAGATGGCGATGTTGCTCCCCATCGGCACCTGTTCGCTCAGGCGGGAGAGGTGGATCTCGACGTAGGTCAGGATCATGATGAGGAGCAGGGAGACGCAAACGATCACCCCCTCGCGCTTTCTCTTCCTCAGTTCGCTGGCGGGTATGTCGGAGCCCGTCTTTTGCAGGGGGGGAGCCCCCATTTCAGGAGAATTCGGCATCTGGCCACTCTATATGAAAGGTTGCGGGAATTCAAGTAGCGCGATGGGTGCTCCCGGAACGGAAAAAGCAGCCCCGCGGAAGGAGGCTGCTTTTTCGGTCATGCCGGAACCGGGTCGTCTTGACCCCGCTCTGAACCTTGATCTTAATCTTAACCTTACCCTGCTTTTTCTAAGCCTCCAGCCAGGAGAGTTCCGGCATCGCGAGGTTGAACGGCGCGTTGAAGGCCTGCGGGGTGAACTCGATCAGCGAGTAGCAGTCGGGGCGCTTCAAAAGCTCGGTGACCAGCTTGTGGTTCAGGTCGTGCCCGGACTTGGTCGCCTTTACGTGTCCGATCAGGCGGTGCCCGGTGAGCGCCAGGTCCCCGACCGAGTCGAGGATCTTGTGGCGCACGAACTCGTCCTGGAACCTGAGCCCTTCCGGGTTGATGACGCCGTGATCGCCGATGACGACGGCATTTTCCAGCGACCCCCCCAGGGCGAGGCCGTGTGACTTCATCATCTCCACCTCGGCGAGGAAGCAGAAGGTCCTCGCTGCGGCGAACTCGTCGGAGAAGGTGTTCTGGGTGAAGAGCATGGACCTCGACTGGGTTCTTACCGCCTGGTGGGCGAACTGCATGTCGAACGATATCTTGTAGTGGCGCGAGGGGATGATGGACGCCTTCTTGTCCCCTTCCACGACGCTTACCGGCTTCTTCACCACGAGGTACTTGCGTGCCTTGCCGCTGACCTTGATGCCGGCCTTGACGATCTCGGCCACGAACGGGGCGGCGGAGCCGTCCATGATGGGAACTTCGGGGCCGTCGATGTCGACGTGCGCGTTATCTATGCCGCAGCCGTAAAGGGCTGCCATCAGGTGCTCGATGGTGGAGACGCTCGCCTCGCCGCGGCCGATGGTGGTGGAGAGTCTCGTGTTCACCACGTTCGACGCGTGGGCCTCGATGGACACGGCGGGGGCGAGGTCGACCCTGTGGAAGACGATGCCGGTCCCGGCCTCGGCGGGGCGCAGGGTCAGGGTGATCTTCTTCCCCGTGTGCAGGCCGATGCCGCTGAATTTTGCTTTGTTCCCCAAGGTCTGTTGGAATATCATCTGCTTGCTCCTGATAATCAGTATGCGGAGTATCAAGCAAGGACCGGGCCAAGAAAGCTGCTTCCTTCTCGTCGGAAAAAAGCGTGCAGCTTCGCGCCGCTAGCGGGGGGGGCTGTTCTGAGCGGTTGCCGGGGGGAGTGTGGTGAAAATGCACGTGTGGTGTAAAAGCAACGGTAGGTGTGTCTTTTTTGCTACAGTCTTCCGGAGCGGATGATGGCGATCATCCACCAGATACCGACCAGCCCGGCGCAGCTGTAGCCGAAAAAGGCGAAGGCGGGCAGCCCCCAGAGCATGGGGCCGCGGTTGGTCTGCATGGCGATGGAGGAGCCGATCAGGAGGGCTGCGATGATGAGGCTTAGGCAGACGCGGTTGGCGGAGCGGTCCAGCTCCTTGCTGAAACGGTCCAGCCCCCTGTGTTCCAGGTCGATGCGGAACTTGTTGCGGTTGATCTTGTTGAGGATCTCCCTGATGTCCCGGGGGAGGTTGCGCGCCAGGGAGAGATACCCCTCCAATCCCTGCTCCATCTCCTGCAAAAGCCGCCCCGGTGAGCGCTGCCGCCTGAACTCCCTCTCCAGGAAAGGGCGCAGGTGTCCCACCATGTCGAAGTCGGGGTCCAGTTTGCGCCCCATCCCCTCGACCACCACCAGCACCTTCACCAGCAGGGTCAGGTCCGGGTGCACCTTGATGCGGTGGGTGGAGACCAGGTCGATGAACTCCAGGAGCATCCTCCCCACCTCGATCTCCTTGAGGGGTATCTCGAAGTAGCTGTCGATGAACTCGGCGAGCCCCTTTTTCAGCGCGTGCATGTTGACGTTCTCGCCCGCCTCCCCCGCCTCGACGACGATGTAGGCCAGCCCCTCGACGTCCCTGTCGATCACCGCCCGCATCACGTCGGTCAGGTAGCGCTTGACCGTCGGATCGAGCCTCCCCACCATCCCGTAGTCGAGCAGGCAGATCACGTTCCCCGGCAGGATCATCACGTTGCCCGGGTGCGGGTCGCCATGGAAGAAGCCGTGCTCCAGCACCATCTTCAAGAAGGCCTTCGCCCCGCGCTTCGCGATCTCGCGCCGGTCCAGCCCCGCCTGCTCAATGGCGCAGTGGTCGCTTACCTTGATCCCGTCCACGTACTCGGTGGTGAGCACCCCCTTGGCGGTCGCCTCCCAGTAGACCCGGGGGAAGTAGAGGGTGGTGTCGCCGGGGAAGTTGTCACGTATCCTCTCGATCGCGTGCCCCTCCCGGGAGAGGTCCAGCTCGCGCCTGATGGTGTAGGAAAATTCCCGCACCACCCCTACCGGGTCGTAGATGTCGCTTCTGGCCATGTGGCGCTCGAGCAAAAGCGCCATCCCCATCAGGATGTCGATGTCCGTTTCGACCATCTGGGTGACGCCGGGGCGCCGCACCTTGACGACCACGTCCTCGCCGCTCACAAGCCGCGCCCGGTGCACCTGTGCTATGGATGCCCCGGCGATCGCCACCGGGGCGACATGGGCGAACCTGTTCGCCAGGGGCACACCCAGCTCGCGCTCGATCTGCTCCCTGATCTCCTCGAACGGGATGCAGGGGATTTCGTCCTGCAGGCGTGCCAGTTCCTGGACAAAAGAGGCGGGTATGATGTCGGCGCGGGTGGAGAGGAGCTGCCCCAGCTTGATGAAGGTGGTTCCCAGCTCCTCCAGGGCGAGCCGCAGGCGCTCCGGCGCGGAGAGATGGGCCACCTGCGACGGGCGGCGCAGCATGCGCCGGGAGAAGGCCACCACGTTGGTCAGGTTCAGGTACTCGAGCAGGTGCCCGAGCCCGTACCCCCCCATCACGGTGATGATCTGCCGGTAACGCCGGATGCTCCTGACGTTCCGGTTCAGTTTTACGATTCTAAACATTCATTCTCCGGCTCTGGTGTCACGTTCTGCACCTGGAGTGCCTCAAGCGCCCTGACGCGCCGCTCCAGGCGGTCGAAATCCTCTCGCGACACCATCCCCATGCGGTCCAGCGCCTTCTTCACCTCCGCCTCGGCCATCTCCGCGGAGCGCTGCTGGCCGGTCCTAGCCATCTCCTGGATCCTCTCCAGGAACGCCCTTCCTTCCTCCTCGCTGATCTTGTAGCGGGACTTCATCTCCTGCAGCATTTCCTCCCCCTTTTTCTGGGTAAGCGCAGCCGCGCCAAGAGCGGTCAATACGGCTTTCTCGAAAAGTTCGAACATGGTACCCCTCCTCCGTCATCTGAAGTGTGCGCCTTGCCGACCGGCGATAGTTAATGATATCCGCGAGCGGGGCATTGTCAAACTTGGAGTGCCTTGACATTACTCGGGTTCTCGCTGATACTCCGACTCTGAATGTAATGAGAAAGGAAGCGTCTATGCAAAAGAAAAAGATGCTCACCATAAAGAACGTCGCCCAGATACTTTTGCAGCGGGAGCTGATCACCAAGGAGCAGTTCGATGAGCTTTCGGCAAGGGGAGAGACCCAGGCACAGCGCCTGGCCGGGGCCCAGCAGGCAGGTTACGCCCGCCGCCTGCAGCATGCCCCGGAAAAGGCCTCCCCCGCCGAGGTGATCGCCTCGTTGAATCTGGAGATCCCCGGTTCAGGCGGGAAGCTGCTCGGCGAAGACGCCATCACCGAGGTGCTTGCCGCTGCGGTAGGCCTTCCTTACCTGAAGATCAACCCGATGCGGCTCGACCTGGAGCTGGTCACGGCGCACATCTCGCGCCCCTTCGCCCTGAAGCACCTGATCGTGCCGGTCGGCTACTCCGACGGGGTGGTCACCCTGGCGGTGGCGGACCCTTTCAACGACGAGGTGATCGACGAGCTCAAGGCGATAAAGAGGATGGACTTTCGCCGGGTGCTTGCCTCCCGCAACGACATCCTGAAGATACTGAGGGAGTTCTTCGGCTTCCGCGCCTCGGTGCAGGCTGCGGAGAGCGAGGCGGTGGCAGGGGTGGACCTCGGGAACCTGGAGCAGTTCGTGCGGCTCAAGGTAGGGCACGAGATAGAGGGAACGGACCGCAACATCATCTCGGCCGTGGAGTTCCTGCTGCAATACGCCTTCGACCAGCGGGCGAGCGACATCCACATCGAGCCCAAGAGGGAGAAGTCGCTGGTGCGCCTCAGGGTGGACGGCGTGCTGCACAACGTGCACGTGATCCCGAAGCAGCTGCACCCGCCGATCGTCTCCCGCATCAAGATGCTCTCCCGCATGGACCTGGCCGAGAAGAGGCGTCCCCAGGACGGCAGGATCAAGACCAGCCACCAGGAAAAGGAGGTCGAGCTGCGCGTCTCCACGCTGCCGGTGGCCTTCGGCGAGAAGGTGGTCATCAGGATCTTCGATCCGGACGTGCTGATGCAGGAACTCGACAGCATCGGCTTCTACCCGCGCGAGTACCAGCTCTACTCGTCCTTCCTGCGCAGGCCAAACGGCATCATCCTGGTCACCGGCCCCACGGGGAGCGGCAAGACCACCACGCTCTACTCGTCGCTTAGGACCCTCTCCTCGCCCGAGGTGAACATAGTCACCGTCGAGGACCCGATCGAGATGGTGATGGAGGAATTCAACCAGGTGGGGGTGCAGGGGGCGATAGGGGTGACCTTCGACAAGGTGTTGAGAAACGTCCTGAGGCAGGACCCCGACATCATCATGATCGGCGAGATCAGGGACAGGGAGACCGCCGAGAACGCGGTGCAGGCAGCGCTCACCGGGCACCTGGTGCTCTCGACGCTGCACACCAACGACGCACCCTCCTCCGTGACGAGACTCATCGACCTGGGGGTCCCCCCTTTCCTGATCTCCTCGACCGTGATCGGCATCATCGCGCAGCGGCTTTTGCGCCGGATCTGCCCCGCCTGCAAGCGGCAACGCCGGCTCACCTCGGACGAGCTCGAGTACCTGGGGCTGACGCGTGCGGTGACGGTATGGTACGGAGAGGGGTGCGGCGAGTGCCGCGGAACCGGCTACAAGGGGAGGACCGGGATCTTCGAGGTGCTGGACCTGAACGAAAACGTGAAGGGGGTCATCTCGGAGCGGCTCGACCTGGCCGAGCTGCAGGCGGCGGCCAGGCGCGACGGGCTGGTCACCCTGAGGGAACAGGGGATCAGGAAGATGCTGGAGGGGATCACCACCTATGAAGAGGTGATCGCGGTGACCGGGTAACCATTTTCTCCCGGGGAGCGGGAGGGGTCCGGGCCGCGAGCCAAGGGGAGGAGCCATGGAAACAAGTGCCGCAGAGAAAAGTGCCACGGAAAACAGCGAAACAGCCATCTTCGCCGGGGGGTGCTTCTGGTGCATGGAGCCGGCGTTCGACAAGATGCCGGGCGTGCTGTCGGTGACGCCTGGTTACACCGGCGGCACCACCCCCAATCCGAGCTATCAGGAGGTATGCGCCGGCGAGACCGGGCACGTGGAGGCGGTGCGCATCTCCTTCGATCCCTCCCTGGTGAGCTACGGTGAACTGTTGCAGGTTTTCTGGCGCAACATCGATCCCACCACCCGTAACCGCCAGTTTTGCGACTTCGGCAGCCAGTACCAGACCGCGGTCTTCTACACGAGCGAAAGCCAAAGGGAGCAGGCCGAGGCCTCCAGGGTCGAGGCGGCGCAATCCAACAGGCTGAAGAGTTCGGTGGTGACCGAGATTCGCCCCGCCACGGAATTCTACCCGGCCGAGGAGTACCACCACCAGTACTACAAGAAGAACCCTCATCAATACAAGCAGTACCACGAGGGGTGCGGCCGCAGCTGGCGGCTGAAGGAACTATGGGGCGAGCGGAGTTGAAGGCAGGGGCAGGGGGGGGAGGCAGGGGGCAGGGCCGTCACGCCCAACCGCTACGGCATGTTTTCCAATGCCTGCCGGAGTTCCTCGCAGCGGTACGGCTTCACCACCGCGGCGCAAAAACCGTAATCCGCGTGTTTTGACATGACCGGGTCGCTGGAGTAGCCACTGGAAACGATCAGGCGCGCCGCGGGGTCGTAAGCCAGGATCTGCTGCGCGGCCTCCCTTCCGCCCATCCCCGCCGGTATGGTGAGGTCCATGATGGCGGCCAGGAATGGGTGCCCCGCCTCGCGCGCCTCCACGTAGAGTACTCCCCCCCCGGCAAGCTCAGGCTGTAGACCACGACGATCTTGCTTACCTCGCGCCTGGCATTTTTCTTGGTTTCCGACCGCATCGGGGGCTCCCGTCGCTAAAAAACCGACAGCATGAGAACCGTTCCAGCATGACACCATGCCTGCCGGATCGTCAAGGGCCGCCGGCACGGCGTTCCGCTCCCTGTGCCGGGTTACTTCATCTCGGCCGTGGATACCACCACGATCCCCGATTCGGTCACCCGGTACCCCTTGAGGCGGTCCGCTTCATGGTCGTAGCCGATCTCGGTGCCGTCCGGGATCACGATGTTCTTGTCGATGATCGCCTTCTTGATCTTCACGTTCCTGCCCACGGTGACGTTCTCGAAGAGGATGGAATCCTCGACCAGGCTGAAGCTGTTCACCTTGCTGCGGGGGCCGAGGATGGTCCTTCTCACGGTGGCCCCGCTCGTTATGCACCCGGCACAGACATAGGAGTCGATGTTCATGCCGCGCCTCCCCTCCTCGTCGAAGACGGTTTTGGCCGGCGGGAGGTTCCCCTGGTTGGTGAGGATGGGCCACTTGTAATTGTATAAGTTCAACTGCGGCGACACGTTGATGAGGTCCATGTTCGCCTCATAGTACGATTCGATGGTCCCCACGTCCTTCCAGTACCCCTTTTCCTCGGCCTTCATGCCGGGGATCAGGTTGTCGTTGAAGTTGTAGGCGAAGACCTTGTCACGGTTTTCCAGCATCATAGGGATGACGTGCTTGCCGAAATCCAGGTCCTCGTAGCGCTTCTTCCCTTCCTGCAGCACCTCGATCAGCTTTTTCGTGGAGAAGATGTAGTTACCCATCGAGGCGAAGCAGGTGTTCCTTCCGGGGATGTTTTCGGGCTGTGCCGGCTTCTCGTTGAAGGCGGTGATGTGGTAATCCTCGTCCACGGAAAATACGCCGAAGCGGGTAGCCTCCTCAAGCGGAATCTCGAGCGCGGCGACGGTGAGGTCGGCCCGGTTGCGGCGGTGGTACTCGATCATCTGGCTGACGTCCATCTTGTAGATGTGGTCCCCGCCGAAGATGGCGACGTAATCCGCGTCCGACGACTCGACGAACCTCAGGTACTGCAGGATGGCGTCTGCGGTCCCCTTGAACCACTCCTCGCTCTCGCTGCTGGTCTCGGGGGAGATGGCCACGTAGAATTCCCCCAGCCCGGTCCACTTCCCCCACGATTCCCGGATGTGCTTGTTCAGCGAGTAGGCGCGGTACTGGGTCAGTATGTAGACCTTCTTGATCCCGGAGTTGAACAGGTTGCTGAGGACGAAATCGATGATCTTGTATTTGCCGCCGAACATGACGCTCGGCTTGGCCCGTCTTATGGTAAGAGGGCTCAGCCGCTCCCCCTTGCCCCCGGCTAAGACCATTGCAATGGTGTTTCCAGCGTTACTCAAGGCGTACATAACAGTTCCTCCGGCTCCGACCGGCCCTTGCGCCGCGGAGCGTATTTGTCAACTGCAGCCCCCTGCCGGGGGCGATATCAAGGCTTCGTGTGCGGGGGCGGCTCGCCCATGTTGAAGATGACCTCAAGCGTCAGGACCTCGCCTTGCCGCTCGACTTTCAGGATGCCCCGGTCTTCGGGCTTCTTCTGCTTCACCGCGTAAACCAGGTCGATGCTGTCGGCGAGGGACTCGCCGTCCAGGGAGAGCAGCAGGTCCCCCTTCTTCACGCCGGCCCGCTCGGCGTTGGAGTCGGGGACGACGTTGCTGACCG
>CAZFMI010000076.1:0-17456 GCA_964519915.1 uncultured Geomonas sp. | reverse complement strand
TCGCGGGAGCCACGGTCCTTGGCAACGGCCGCGTCGTCCCCGTCCTGAACGTCGCAGACCTGTTCCGTGGCGCCCTGCTCGACCGCCCCGAGGCGGCCGCGCCGTCCGCTCCCGGCCACAGGCCCGCGCGGCTTTCGGTGCTGATCGCCGAGGATTCCATCACCTCGCGCACCCTTTTGAAGAACATACTGGAATCGGCGGGCTACCTCGTGCGCACCGCCATCGACGGGCTCGACGCCCTCACCCAGTTGAAAACCGAAAGCTGCGACATCGTCGTATCCGACGTGGAGATGCCGCGCATGGACGGTTTCCAGCTCACCGCCGCCCTCCGCGGCGACAGCCGCTTCGCCTCGCTGCCGGTGATTCTGGTGACCGGCCTGGAATCCCGCGCCGACCGCGAACGCGGCATCGATGTCGGCGCCAGCGCCTACCTGGTGAAAAGCAGCTTCGACCAGGGGAGCCTGATCGACGTGATACAGAAACTGACCTGACAGGGACCAAAATGATCAGACTTCTCGTGGTGGAAGACTCGAAGACCGTGCAAAAGGCGCTGGTAGCCGCCTTCGAGGCGGACCCGCAGCTTGAGGTGATAGGAACCGCCGAAAGCGGCGAGGCCGCTGTGGAGGCCGTCGGCCGGCTGAAGCCGGATCTCGTCACCATGGACGTGAACCTGACCGGGATGGACGGCTTCGAGGCCACCCGCGCCATCATGTCCACCTGCCCCGTCCCGATCGTCATAGTGACGGGGAAGATGGACCCCAAGGACTCGGCCACCCTCTTTCGTGTCATGGAGGCCGGCGCCCTCATGGTGCTCTCCAAACCCGCGCCCTTGGGTTCACCCGATTACCGGGGATCGGTCGCGAGCCTCATCCACCACATAAAGCTCATGTCCGAGATCAAGGTGGTGCGTAGGGTGTTCCCCTCCGGCGCCGCAGCTCCCCGCCCCCGCCAGCTCCCCTGCAGCGCGCCCGGCCCTTCTATCAGGGTAGTCGCCATCGGGGCATCGACCGGAGGGCCGCCGCTTTTGCGCCAGATCCTCGCCGGGCTTCCTGCCGGGTTCGGCGCTGCCGTGTTGGTGGTGCAGCACATGGCGGTCGGGTTCACCGAGAACTTCGTGCACTGGCTGAACCAGAGTTCGCGCCTCCCGGTCCGGCTGGCGGCGGACGGCATGGCCATCTCGCCCGGGCATGTCTACGTGGCGCCCGACGGCTGCCACATGGAGGCGGCCGCCGGCGACAGGATCGCGCTCTCCCAGGCCCCCCCGGAAAACGGGGTGCGCCCCTCGGTAGCCGCACTTTTCCGCTCGGTGGCGGCGCAGTACGGGAGGCAGGCGGCAGGCGTCCTGCTCTCGGGAATGGGCAAGGACGGCGCCATGGAGTTGAAGCTGCTCAGGGAGCGGGGAGGGATCTGCATCGCGCAGGACAGGGAGAGTTCCGTGATCTTCGGCATGCCCGGGGAGGCGGTACAGATCGACGCCGCCCAGCACGTCCTCCCCCCCGAGGGGATCATCGACCTGCTGGCTGCCGTCACCAGGAAAGACGCGCCGGTTGCGTCCTAGTCAAGGAAGGCCCCATGCAAAAAAGCGTTACCACTGTCAATTCGCAGCACCTGATCCTGATCGTCGACGACAGCCCGACCCAGGCGATGGTCCTGGAGCAGCTGCTGCTCGGCAAGGGTTACCGGGTGGCGGTGGCCAGAAACGGGAGCGAGGCCCTGGACCGGATAACGAGCGACGCTCCCGACCTGGTGGTAAGCGACATCCTGATGCCGCAGATGGACGGTTTCGAGCTCTGCAGACGGGTGCGGACCATGGAAAAGGCGCAGGACACCCCCATCATCCTGCTCACCCACCTGAACGATCCCTCCGACGTGCTGCACAGCCTGGAGGTCGGCGCGGACTACTTCGTGTCGAAGCCCTACAGCAACAAGCTTCTGCTCACCCGCATCGGCTCGGTCCTCCAGGGCGACAGGGCCTGCCGCGTCGGGGAGAACGCGGGAGAAGTCGCCGTCTCCTACCGCGGCAGAAGCTACCGCGTCAAAGCCGACTGCGCCCACACCATAGAACTGCTGCTGTCCACCTACGAACTCGCCGCGGAAAAGAACCAGGAACTGCTCGGCGCCAAGGCCTCGCTCTCCAACCTGAACCGCGAACTGGAGCAGAGGGTGGACGAGCGGACGGCCGCGCTCACGCAGGAGACCGCCGAGAGGCTTCAGGCCATGGAGGAGCTGCGCAAAAAGGACGAGGTGCTGATGCAGCAAAGCCGGCAGGCCGCCATGGGGGAGATGATCGGCAACATCGCGCACCAGTGGCGGCAGCCGCTAAACGCAGTGGGGCTCCTGGTGCAGGATCTCACCCTGAGCTACGAGTACGGCAACTTCAGCAAGTCGTACCTCGATGCCAGCACGCGGAAGATCATGCAGATGGTGCGGCACATGTCGCAGACCATCGACGACTTCAGGAACTTCTTCACCCCCGACAAGGAGAAAACCGAGTTCGACCCACGCCAGGTGGTCGAACGGACGCTCGCCCTCATCGATGGGAGCCTGTCCGACAAGGGGATCAAGGTCGAGGTGACCTCGGGCGATGCCCCCACCATAAACGGCCACCCCAACGAGTTCTCGCAGGTGCTCCTCAACATCATGAACAACGCGATGGACGCCTTCAGCGAGCGCTGCTGCCGCGAGCCGCGGGTCAGCGTGAACATCACCTCCCGGGATGGAAAGGCGGTGGTGAGCATCGCCGACAACGCCGGCGGGATCAGGGACGACATCCTGGGGCGGATCTTCGAGCCTTACTTCACCACCAAGGAACAGGGCAAGGGGACCGGCATCGGCCTGTTCATGGCGAAGAACATTGTGGAAAAAAGCATGAACGGCTCGCTGACCGCCCGAAACTGCGGCGACGGTGCCGAGTTCAGGATCGAGGTGTAGCATGGGAGGGTATCCTGCGCCGCAGGCCGGTTTCAGCCTGCTTTACGTGGAGGACGACGACATAACCAGGGAAACGGTGCTGACCCTTTTGGGGAGGCGCTTTTCCGGGCTCACCATCCGAAGCGCCAAGGACGGTGCCCAGGGGTTGCAGCTTTTCAGGGAGATCTCCCCCGACCTGGTGATAACCGACATCAAGATGCCCTTGATGAGCGGCATCGCGATGTCCCGGCAGATGATGGAGCTGAACCCTTCCCTGCCGGTGATCGTCACCAGCGCCCACAGCGACATGAACTACCTGATCGAGTCCATCGAGCTGGGCGTCAGCCGCTACGTCCTCAAGCCGATCGACAGCGGGAAGCTGTTCGCCGCCGTGGAGAGCGCCCTTTGCTCCCTCCAGATGGAAAGGGAGCTCCAGGCGCAGCAGGCTCACATCCGCAAGCTCTCCATGGCGGTGGAGCAGAGCCCGTGCAGCATCGTCATCGCGGACCCGCAAGGGGTGATCGAGTACGTGAACCCCAAGTTCACCACGCTCACCGGATACAGCGCCTCCGAGGTGCTCGGCACCAACCTCAGGTCGATGCAGAAAGGGGGGAGCGAAATCTGGTCCACCCTCGCCGCCGGGTTCGAATGGCACGGCGAACTGGAGGGGGTGAAAAAGGGGGGGGAGATGTTCTACGAGTCGACCTCCATCTCCCCGGTGTACGACGAGGACGGCAAGATGAGCCACCTGGTTGCGGTGCAGGAGGACATCACCGAGAGGATACAGAGCGCCCGCGAGATCGAGCTTTTGAACCGGTCGCTGACGGCGCGCGCCGAGGACCTGGAGATAGCCAACCGGGATCTGGAGGGGTTCAGCTACACGGTTTCGCACGACCTGCGCACGCCGCTCACCAACATCAACGGCTATTGCCAGGTGATCCTGGAACTCTTCGGCGCCACCCTTGACGAGCAGTGCAAGGAGTTCATCCAGGTCATCTACAACGAGACGGTCAACATGAACCGGTTGATCAAGACGCTCCTCGAGTTCTCCCGGGTGACCCGCTCCGAGATGAACCGGACCCCTGTGGACCTGAGTCAGATGGCCACGCTGATAGCGGCCACCCAGCAACTTAGGGAACCGGGCCGCCGGCTGCAGTTCTCCATCGTTCCCGACGCGAGCGCCCACGGAGACCCGGACCTGCTCAGGGTAGTGCTCGAAAACCTCATCTCCAACGCCTGCAAGTACTCCGCTAACAAGGAGGAGGCAGTGGTCGAGTTCGAGCAGCTGCAAGAGCGCGGCGAGCGGGTGTACCTGGTGCGCGACAACGGCGCAGGCTTCGACATGGCCCAGGCGGACAAGCTGTTCAGCCCGTTCCAGCGCCTGCACTCGGACAGGGAATTCAAGGGTTTCGGGATAGGGCTCGCCACGGTGCAGCGGATCATACAGCGCCACGGCGGCAGGATCTGGGCCGAGGGGGAGGTCGGCAAGGGGGCATGTTTTTTCTTCACCCTCCCCGTACCGGACGTGGATGACGCGCTACAAGTCAAGGCAGGAGGGATTTAAGTGTTAAGCCAAAACAAGCACATGCAAAGGATTCTGCTGGTAGACGACGAGATGCAGGTACTGGAGACCTGCCGCAACTGCCTGAACACGAGCGGCTATCCCGACGTGGTCACGGAAAGCGACAGCCGGGCCGTGATGGCGCTTCTCGCCAGCGAGGAGTTCGCCGTAATAGTGCTCGACCTGCGCATGCCCAACGTCTCGGGGCTCGAACTCCTGCCGCAGATCGTCTCGCAGTACCCGCACATAAAGGTGATCGTCGCCACGGCCGACAACGAGGTGGAAACGGTGGTGAGCTGCATCAAGGAAGGCGCCTTCGACTACCTGGTGAAGCCGATCGACGTGAAGCGCCTGGTGACCTCGGTAAGGAAGGCGCTGGAACTCCGCTGCCTCTCCAACGAGCTTTCCGTACTGAAGCAGTACATGTTCACCGACCGCCTGGACCACCCGGAGGCGTTCAAGAGCGTCGTCACCGGCAACAAGGCGATGCGCGCCATCTTCCAGTACATAGAGGTGGTCGCAGGGACCAGACAGCCGGTCACCATCACCGGCGAGACCGGCACCGGGAAGGAGCTTATCGCCCGTGCCATACACAACCTGAGCGGCTGCAGCGGGGAGTACGTGGCGCTGAACGTGGCGGGGCTCGACGACAACATGTTCTCGGACACCCTGTTCGGCCACAGAAAAGGGGCCTACACCGGCGCCGACCAGGCCAGGGACGGGCTGATAGCGCGCGCCGCCGGAGGGACGCTGTTTCTCGACGAGATCGGCGATCTGAACGAGATGTCGCAGATCAAGCTGCTTCGCCTTTTGCAGGAGCAGGAGTATTACCCGGTCGGTTCGGACTTCATCAAGAAAAGCGATGCCCGCATCGTGCTTGCCACCAACCGCGACCTGCAGGAGATGATCAAGCAGGGGAGGTTCAGAAACGACCTGTACTACCGGCTTTGCGGCCACCGGGTGCATCTCCCCCCCCTGCGCGAGCGGCTGGACGACATCCCGCTTCTCCTGGACCACTTCCTCGGCTCCGCCGCGGAGTGCCTGGGAAAGAAAAAGCCGACCCCCCCGCCGGAGCTCGCCGTCATGCTCGCCCTGTACCATTTCCCCGGCAACATCAGGGAGCTGGAGGCGCTGGTCTTCGACGCCGTGATGCGCCACGGCTCGGGGATACTTTCCATGGAGAGCTTCCGAGGCGTGATCGGGGACGAGCGACCCGCCCCCAAGCCCCGTCCCGCGACGGCGCCCCCCTGCAGCGACGAGAGCCCGCTCTACGCCATCTTCGGGCACTTCCCGACGCTGGACGAGATCGAGCAGTACATGATCGGGGAGGCGATGAAGCTCGCCAAGGGGAACCAGGGGCTGGCGGGGAAGATCCTCGGGATGGGTCGGCAGACCCTGAACAAGCGGTTGAAACTGCAGTCGACCTAGTACGGGACCCGGACCAGTCGCTCAGATGAACGCGAAGGGTGCGCAGCGGACGCTAAAAGGCTTTGGGGGCAGACCCTTGAGCCTTTTTTTCTGCGCGCCTTGCGGGTGCTGGAGCGTCCTTAGCGTCGCACCGTCCCGCCTTCACGCCGCTATTTGCACCCGAAGCGGCCGCACCGCCTCCCCTCGCGACCCGGCAAAAGCCCTCCGCCATTTCTCCCTCCTCAATTGTCAATCGATTTCCAATTGATATGCTTTGTCTCGTTGTGCCCGGAACCGCCGGAAACCGCCCCTGACCGGGTATTCCCACCTCCCCGCCACATTCAGGCGAAAAGGTCAAAGCCATGAATAAAACTGCAGGCGCCCAGCCGGGCTTCCCCCCGGCCCAGTTCGACCACGGATCGTGCGGCGTAGGGTTCGTCGTCAGCATGAAGGGGGAGAAGTCGCACGACATCGCAAGGCAGGCCATCGACCTCCTGGTCAACCTGGACCACCGGGGAGGGCTTGGCTGCGAGTTGAACACCGGCGACGGCGCCGGCATCCTGATGCAGATCCCGGACAGCTTCCTGCGCGCCCAGCTCGCGCCTCTTGGCGTCAGCCTCCCCTCCCCCGCCGACTACGGCGTAGGCATGATATTCACCTCCAGGGATGCCGCGGAGCGGGAGCGCGCCCGGCAGATAATGGAGGCGATCGCCGCCTCGGAAAGGCAGCAGATCATCGGGTGGCGCGACATACCCACAGACAACGCCACGTTGGGCAGGACCGCCAGGGCAGCGGAGCCGTTCATGCGCCAGCTCTTCATAGCGCGCGGCGCCGATTGCCCTGACCGGCTCTCCTTCGAACGCCGCCTCTACCTCATCAGGAAACGCTCGGTGAACGAGATCCGCAGAAGCGGCATCGATCCTTACTGGTACGTGGCGAGCCTTTCCAGCAGGACCCTGGTCTACAAGGGGATGCTGACCACCGGGCAACTCGACGCCTACTACCCGGACCTCATGGACCGGCGCATGGAGACGGCCCTCGCCCTGGTGCACTCGCGCTTTTCGACCAACACGCTCCCCATCTGGGACCGCTCGCACCCCTACCGCCTGCTGGCCCACAACGGCGAGATCAACACGCTCAGGGGGAACATCAACTGGATGGCCGCCCGCAAGCGCCGCCTCGCCAGCGAGCTCTTCGGCGAGGATATATCGAAGATCCACCCGGTGATAAACACCAACGGCTCCGATTCCGCCATGTTCGACAACTGCCTGGAGCTGCTGGTGATGGGGGGGCGCCCGCTGCCGCACGCGGTCATGATGATGATCCCGCAGCCGTGGGAGAACCACGAGTCGATGAGCCCGGAGCTGAAGGCATTCTACCAGTACCACGCCTGCCTGATGGAGCCCTGGGACGGCCCCGCCGCCCTCGCCTTCACGGACGGACGCTACATAGGAGCGGTGCTTGACCGAAACGGCCTGCGTCCGTTGCGCTATTACGTCACCTGCGACGGAGTCGTGGTCATGGCTTCCGAGGCGGGGGTACTCCCGATCGAGCCGGAACGGGTCGTGGAAAAGGGGCGCGTGCAGCCGGGGAGGATGTTCCTGGTGGACCTGGCACAGGGGCGGATCGTGCCCGACCAAGAGATCAAGGACGAGCTCGCCGCGCAGCACCCCTATGCCCGGTGGCTCGAGGAGCACCAGCTGACCCTCGACGAGCTTCCCAAGGGGAGCGGGGACCCGCCCGAAGAGCCGGCCACGCTCCTGGAGCGCCAGCAGGCGATGGGGTACAGCTACGAGGATATCCGCTTCATCCTGGAGCCGATGGGCAGAGACGGGGTGCAGCCAATAGGGTCGATGGGGACCGACACCCCGCTCGCCGTCCTCTCGGACCGCCCGCAGCTTCTTTACAACTACTTCAAGCAGCACTTCGCCCAGGTCACCAACCCGCCGATAGACCCGATCCGCGAGGAGCTGGTCACCTCGACCTCGACCTTGCTCGGCTGCCAGGGAAACCTGCTCGACCCGGCCCCCGAGTGCGCCAGGCTGATCCGGCTGCCGCACCCGATCCTGAGCGACCGGGAGCTGGAAAAGCTGCGGGAGATCGACCAGCCCGGTTTCTCGGCGCGGACTCTGTCACTGCTGTTCCCTGCCGGGACCGGCCCCGGCTCGCTGGAAGCCGCCCTGGATCAGCTCTTCGAATCGGCGGACCGGGCCATCGAAACCGGGCACAACATCCTGATCCTGTCGGACAGGGGGGTCAGCCGCGACCTGAGCGCCATCCCCGCGCTCCTTGCCCTCTCCGCTTTGCATCACCACCTGATCAGAAACGGCAACCGCACCCGAGCGGGCCTCGTGGTCGAATCCGCGGAGCCGCGCGAGGTGCACCACTTCGCCTGCCTGATAGGGTACGGCGCCGACGCCGTCAACCCCTACCTCGCCTTCGAGACGCTCACGGACATGATCCGCCAGGGGATGCTCGCCGGAGTCGACCAGGAGACGGCGGCGGGACATTTTGTGAAGGGGGTGGTGAAAGGTGTGGTGAAGACCATGGCGAAGATGGGAATTTCCGCCATCCAGAGCTACCGCGGCGCCCAGATCTTCGAAGCGGTCGGCCTGCACAGCTCGGTCGTCGAGCGCCACTTCACCTGGACTACCTCGCGCATCGAGGGGGTGACCCTGCAGGAGATCGAGACGGAGCTTCTCTCGCGCCACGGGGCAGCCTTCCCCAGGAGAGCTGCGCCGCCGAGAACGCTGGAGCCGGGCGGCGCGTACCAGTGGCGCAAGGAGGGGGAGGAGCACCTCTTCAACCCGCTTTCCATCCACGCGCTGCAAAAGGCGACCCGCAACAACGACTACGCCCAGTTCAAGCTCTTTTCCTCCCTGATCAACGAGCAGTCGGTCAAGCACCTCACCTTGCGCGGCCTCCTGGAGTTCCGGGAGGTCGAGCCCATCCACATCGACGAGGTCGAGCCGGTGGAAAAGATAGTGCGCCGCTTCAAGACCGGCGCCATGTCCTACGGCTCCATCAGCCGGGAGGTGCACGAGACCCTTGCCATCGCCATGAACCGCATCGGCGGCAAGTCCAACACCGGCGAGGGGGGCGAAGACCCCGAGCGCTACGTCTGGAGCAACGAGTCGGGAGACTCAAAGAACAGCGCCATCAAGCAGGTGGCCTCGGCGCGCTTCGGGGTTACCAGCCAGTACCTCAGCAACGCGCAGGAGATCCAGATCAAGATGGCGCAGGGTGCCAAGCCGGGCGAAGGGGGGGAACTCCCGGGGCTGAAGGTCCACCCCTGGATCGCGAAGACCAGGCACACCACCCCGGGAGTCGGGTTGATCTCCCCCCCGCCGCACCACGACATCTACTCGATCGAGGACCTGGCGCAGCTGATCCATGACCTGAAGAACGCCAACCGGCAGGCGCGGATAAGCGTGAAGCTGGTCTCGGAATCCGGCGTGGGCACAGTGGCCGCCGGGGTCGCCAAGGCCCACGCGGACGTGGTTCTCATCAGCGGCTACGACGGCGGCACCGGCGCCTCTCCGCTTTCCTCCATCAGGCACGCCGGGCTCCCCTGGGAGATCGGGCTTGCGGAGACCCACCAGACCCTGATCAGGACCGGGCTCCGCGGGAGGATCGCGGTGGAGACGGACGGGCAGCTGAAGACCGGGCGGGACGTCGCCGTTGCCGCGCTTCTCGGGGCCGAGGAGTTCGGCTTCGCAACCGCCCCGCTGGTGACGCTCGGTTGCCTGATGATGCGGGTCTGCCACCTGAATACCTGCCCGGTCGGTGTGGCCACCCAGGACCCGCGCCTGCGCGAGAAGTTCGCCGGCAAGCCGGAGTACGTCGTCAACTTCATGAAGTTCGTGGCACAGGAGCTGCGCGAGATCATGGCCCAGCTCGGCATGCGCACCGTCGACCAGATGGTCGGCCGCACGGACCTGCTCCAGCCGATAAACGCGATCGAGCACTGGAAGGCGAAGGGGCTCGACCTTTATCCCCTTTTGTACCAGCCGCTACTCGACCCGGAGGTCAACCGATACTGCGTGGAGAAGCAGAACCACGGCCTGGAGCAATCGCTGGACATGACGCTCCTGCTCGATCTCTGCAGACCCGCTGTCGAGCGAGGTGAGGCGGTGCGCGCGGAGCTCGCCATCGGCAACGTGAACCGTGTGGTGGGGACCATAGTGGGCAACGAGATCACCAAGCGCCATGGCGCCGAAGGGCTCCCGGACGGCACGGTGCAGCTCCGCTTCCGGGGAAGCGCCGGCCAGAGTTTCGGCGCCTTCATCCCGCGCGGGATGACGCTGGAGCTGGAGGGAGATGCCAACGACTACCTGGGCAAGGGGCTCTCCGGCGGCAGGATCGTCCTCTACCCGCCAAAGGGGTCCGGGTTCGCGGCCGAGGAGAACATCATCACCGGGAACGTCGCCTGCTACGGGGCTACCAGCGGCGAGGTGTACATCCGCGGCATGGCCGGCGAGCGCTTTTGCGTGCGCAATTCCGGGGCAAGGGCCGTCGTCGAGGCGGTAGGCGACCACGGCTGCGAGTACATGACCGGCGGGTGTGTGGCGGTGCTCGGCCCCACCGGGCGAAACTTCGCCGCGGGGATGAGCGGCGGGGTCGCCTACGTGCTGGATCGGGAAGGGGATTTTTCCACCCGCTGCAACGGCCAGATGGTGCAGCTGGAGCCGCTCGAGGAAGAGGACAAAGCGGAGCTGAAGGCGATGATAGAGCGGCACGGGGCGCTGACCTGCAGCAGCAGGGCGGCGGCCATACTCGGGGAGTGGGAGTCCAGCCTGCCGAAGTTCGTGAAAGTGATGCCCAAGGACTACAAGCGGGTGCTCAAGGCGCTGGCCAGGGCGAGGGAGGCCGGGCTCACCGGCGACGAAGCTATGGAGGCCGCCTTCGAGGAGAACCTGCGCGACAGCGCCAGGGTCGGCGGCGGGTAGAAAAGCTCAGATCTGTCAGATCTGATCGATCTGACCAACCCGTCAGATTCCAAAGGAAACGAAAAATGGGCAAACCAACAGGCTTCATGGAGTACCCCCGGGAGCTCCCGGCAGACCGCACCGTAGAGGCGCGCCTTGGCGACTGGCAGGAGTTCCACCTGCAGATGCCGCAGGAAAAACTCAGGGAACAGGGAGCCCGCTGCATGGACTGCGGCACCCCGTTTTGCCATGCCGGCATGCTCTTGAACGGCATGGCATCCGGCTGCCCCGTCTACAACCTGATCCCGGAATGGAACGACCTGGTTTACCGCAACCTCTGGCGCCAGGCGCTGGACAGGCTGCACCGCACCAACAACTTCCCGGAATTCACCGGGCGAGTCTGCCCTGCACCTTGCGAGGGTTCCTGCGTCCTCGGACTGGACGCGCCCGCGGTCACCATCAAAAACATCGAGGCGAGCATAGCCGACCGGGGGTGGCAGGAGGGATGGATAGTGCCGGAACCGCCGCAGCTGCGCACCGGCAGGAAGGTGGCTGTGGTGGGATCGGGCCCTGCCGGGCTCTCCGCCGCCGCCCAATTGAACCGTGCCGGCCACAGCGTGACCCTCTTCGAGCGCTCGGACCGTCCCGGTGGACTGCTCATGTACGGCATACCCAACATGAAGCTCGACAAGGAACGAGTGGTCCTGCGCCGGCTGGAACAGATGGAGGCCGAAGGGGTCAACTTCGTCTGCAGCACGGAGATCGGCACTGATTACCCGGCCAAGCGGCTGCTCAGCGAGTTCGATGCAGTGTTGCTGGCTCTCGGAGCCGGCAGGGCTCGCGATCTCTCGGTGGACGGGCGGCATCTCCAGGGGATACATTTCGCCATGGATTTCCTTACCGACAACACCAGGGCGATACTCGAGCGTTCCGAGAGGCTCATCAGCGCCAGTGGCAAGGATGTGGTGATAATCGGCGGGGGGGACACCGGCACCGACTGTGTGGCGACCTCCCTGCGCCAGGGGTGCCGCAGCGTGACCCAGCTAGAGATACTCCCCAGGCCGCCTGAGAAGCGGAGCGCGAACAACCCCTGGCCGGAGT
Organism: uncultured Geomonas sp.; assembly: GCA_964519915.1. Classification (GTDB taxonomy): domain Bacteria; phylum Desulfobacterota; class Desulfuromonadia; order Geobacterales; family Geobacteraceae; genus Geomonas. The sequence continues at coordinate 5,549 of CAZFMI010000076.1, read as the reverse complement.
GGCCGCTGATCTACGGTATGGATTACGGCCAGCAGGAGGCCGCGGCGGCGTTCGGCAGCGATCCGCGCCTGTACGCGACCTCAGCCCTCAGCTTTCAGCCCGGCGCCGACGGCGCGGTTGCCTCTGTGCGGAGCATAGGGGTTAAGTGGGAGGGTGACGGCGAAGGCATACTGATGCCGAAGCAGCAGCCCGGGACCGAAAAGGAGCACCCGGCGCAGCTCGTGCTCCTGGCGATGGGGTTTCTCGGACCGGAGCAGCAACTCCTGGACGCGTTGGGGTTGACGAAGAACCCCAACGGCACCGTGGCAGCGGCATTCGGGAACTACAGCACCAGCATCCCCGGCGTCTTCGCCGCAGGGGACTGCCGCAGGGGACAGAGCCTGGTGGTCTGGGCGTTCAATGAAGGGCGAGGCGCAGCGAGGGAGTGCGACAGGTACCTGATGGGGGAGACCGACCTCCCTTAGCTCCCCCCCTCCCTCCCCTTGCAGGGAGGGCGCATCAAGGCATCCGGAAATGTTCGGCCACCATCCCCTGCGCCAGGTCCATGGAGGATGTGAAGGCGGGCGAGATCGGATTCAGTACGTGGAGCGACGAGCCGTCCGCCACCACCAGGAAATCCATCACCAACTGCTTGGTCTCCCAGTCCACCAACTGCGGCCTGATGCCGACCTTGGATGCCGCAACCAGATCGTCCGGCGAGAGCCCTTTCACAAGCCTGGCCGCGTCCCTGTAGAAGTAGGAAGGAAGGTACTTGACCGGCTCGGAGAGCGCCACGCTTCGGAACTGCTGGTTGGCCAGGAAAAGCACCAGGTCCTGGTAGGCGATGGCGAGGGCCTCTGAATCGATCCCGGACAGGAGACCGTAGTTCTCCCGCCCGAAGGCCGGAATGGCAGTGGGACCCAGGTAGACGTCGCCGTGCACGCTGCGGGTAAAGTGGACGCCCAAAAATGGGTTCCGGATGTCGGGCACGGGATAGATGTTGGAGTTGACCGTGAAGGGGGCGTCCTTCTTAAGCAGCCGGTACACCCCCTTGAACGGGATCAGGCGGTATTTTGCGCCGATGCCGAAAAACCCTGCCACCTTGTCGCAGAACGCACCGGCAGCGTTGACGAACCTGTTGAACCCTATCTCCCCCTGGCTGGTCAGCGCCACGCTGCTCCCCTTGAGTCCGGTCAGCCGGCAACCCATGCGAAACCTCACCCGCCCGCTCGATTCCAGGTCCTTTCTCAGGCTCTTCAGCACCGCCTTCGGATCGACCACAGCGGTGTAGTGCGAGAAAAGCGCCCGCTCGACCGTCTTCGCGTTAGGCTCGATCTCCGCCAGTTGCCGCTCGTCGATCATCTCTACCTTGGCGCCGTTGGCCGTCGCGCGCCGCTCCAGCTCGTCCAGCACGGGGAGCTCGGCCGCAGTCCGGGTGACGATCACCTTGCCGCTCTCCAAAAGCGGGAGCCCCTTCTCCTTGCAGTAGGCGCGCATCAGGAAGTTGCCGTTCAGGCAGGACTTGGCCTTGAGGCTGTCGGGGGAATAGTAGATACCGGCATGGAGCACCCCGCTGTTGCGTCCCGAGGCGTGCACACCGAGTTCCGGCTCCTTCTCGATGATGACGATGTCCCCGTGGCCGGCCCGGACCAGCTCCCGGGCGATGGTCAGCCCGATGATCCCGGCCCCGACGATCAGTATCTCCGCTTTGTCGAAGCTCATACCGGCAACCTCCCCTACCTGTAGTACCTGCCGTGCGCGTGCCCGGGCCCGCTCAAGATCAACGGCCTTGAAGCTGAAAACTGCCGCTGACCGGCGGGCGCCGGCGGTCCTTTTCACACGGAGGCAGGTTTCATCCGCATGATGCCGGCGCCGCGATAAGTCACCTCGACCGTGACATGCACCAGTTCCTCGTGAATGATCAATTGCCGCCTGAAATCCTCCGGCTCGGCAGCATCTTCGACGAGAAGCGAGATTATGCAGGCGAACTTCCCCTTCCCTACCCGCCAGACGTGCAGGTCGGTGATTTCCGCAGTTATCGGGCTTTGGTCTATCACCTCGCGAATCTCGGCAACCACAGGCACATCCATCTCGGCATCGAGCAGGATGCGCCCGGTGTCCCGCAGCAGGCCGTAGGCCCAGATGGCGACCATCGCCGCACCGATGATACCCATGAGCGGGTCCAGCCAATCGGCCCCCCAGAACTTGCCGCCTAAAAGGGCGAATACGGCAAAGACGGAGGTGGCCGCGTCGGCGATCACGTGCAGGTAGGCCGAACGGAGGTTGAGGTCGTGGCCATGCCCGTGGCTGTGATGCCCCTGGTGCTGGTGATCGCCGTCATGGTCGTGGTGGTGATGCCCGTCCTTCAACAACCATGCGCAGGCCAGGTTGACAATCAGCCCCGCCGCGGCGAGGGCGATGGCCTGATCGTATCGGATCGGGGTGGGCGAGACGAGCCGTTCGACGGACTGGAACAGCATGAGCGCCGCGACTCCGACCAGGAAGATCGCGCTGGTGTATCCCCCCAGCACCTCGATCTTCCAGGTGCCGAAGGAGAAACGGGGATCGTGGGCGAAGCGGCGGGCAGCGCCATAGGCAAGCACCGAGAGCCCCAGAGCCAACGCGTGCGAGCTCATGTGCCAGCCGTCGGCCAAGAGTGCCATGGAATTGAAGAGCCAACCGCCGACGATCTCAGCGACCATCATCGCGGCAGTCAGCATCACAGCCAGACGGGTGTTTCTCTCTGCGAGGGGGTTTCCCTCGTCGAAGACGTGGGAGTGCCCCGTATCTACCGGCGAACTCTGCATGATGCTGGATACTCCTTTGCCATAGTCAGTCCCTCCTCCTTCTAAAAGCGAGGTCCGGCGACTCCCCCCTGCAGGGGGTAGGTCAGGAGGCGGAGGGGGGCGTCTCAGTCACGACGACGAACCGGTCATCGAAATGCCTGTCGAGCAGCGGGCGGACCTCCTGCCAGTCCAGCCCACCTCCGCCGCAACCGGGTCTGGGGACTGCCACCAGCTCCCATCCTTCCCGATCTGCAAGCTGACGCAATTCCTGCGCGGACCTCGAGATCAGACGCAGCTCCGGACAGGCCCAGGCGGACTCCTCGACGGGAAAGCTGGCGAGCCCGTTTGACAACGGGTGCACGTGGTTGCCACGCTCATGCACCAGCAGCCCAAGCTCGACAGGGAGATTCGGGAAACGAAACAGAGCCTGGCGAGCCACACCTCTTCCCATGACGGCCTTGCCCGCTGGGGTCAGCGAACCGCTGGTGGTTAAGGCGACGATTCCTTTTCCCAGGTAGTCCCAGATGTCGCGGCAGGCCTCAAGCATCATCCATCTCCCGCATCGGATCTCTTCTTTTGGTCATTGCTCCCGGACGGAGAATCTTGCGTAGGCGTCGCATCTCATGATCTGGACGGAGCTGGTGTTCCCCCTGGGGTAGATCTCCGAGGCAAGATACGCCAGCTCCTCCGGCTCTGCCTCGGCCGATACGTCCCGCCACCACGCCTTGCTTCCACCCTGAGAGCCGTCGTTCCATCGATAGCCCCGGTCCTTCAAAAGGTCCTTCTTGTCAAAAGGAGCGGAAACGGCATAAAGCCGGGAGGTCACCTCGTTCGCCCTTTTCAGCAGGGACTGGAAAATCGGGGCACCGCTCACCGGCAGACGTTCCAGAAGCAGGCCGAGCACACCTTCGGCATCGTCGAGGGCGCGATGGGCGTTGATGGTCAGGGCAGCGGTCTTGAAGAGGAGGTATTCAAGGGTCCTGGACGAAACCCGCTCGGCGTTCCAGTCGATCTGGGACACGGTGCATGCCCAGGGGAGATTTGTAAAGGCGGGGAAACGCCCCTCGACGAACTTGCGGTCGAAGGCCGCGTTGTGGGCGATGACCAGGTGTGCCTTCTCCGCCAGGGCATTGACCAAGGCGTCATCGAATCCCCGGCCCTGGACCATCTCGTCGGAAATCCCGGTGATCTCTTTGACTTCTGCGGGAATGGGGAACCCGGGGTCCTCGAAACCGGAGTAGCGGTCGGTGATCCTGAAGATTTCGCCGGTGACGGGGTCGAACTCGAAGGCGACGATGCCCAGTTCGATCACCCTGTCCTGTCTGTAGTTCAGCCCGGTCGTCTCGGTGTCGAGACAAAGCGCGATCTGCGTACCTTCCGGCACCTTGCGGGTGAGGCGCGTGTCGCGCGCCAGGTTCAAGCGGCGCAGTACCAGGTAATCACCTGTCGAATGAAGTGCTGCGATGGCAACTTCAATCTCCAGCGCATTCATGTGAAACTCTTTCTTCTTGGCAGCTGTCATTCCCCACCTATACTCACAGTGCTGTGCGGCAAGAGACCGGCACACCGTATCTGCATATTCCGATATCGGCCCGACACGATAGCACAGAGTCACCTTGGCAGGCAACATTGAGATTTCCGGATCGGACAGATCGTGGCCGTCCGGAAAGATCGCAGGCTGCGGTACCCGCCGCTTGAGCGGAGCATAAGGCCTCCTTATCCGTCGGATTCGGTGCCGGCAGGCGGGATCTCAGGCGAAGGCTCCCCACGGAAGGTCCAGTAGAGATAGAAAAGCGAGGGGACCAGGATCAATGCTCCTATGGGCAGGACCGCGAGGAAGGCAACCAGGGTCGGGCGCGGTGCCGCTGCCGCGCGCAGGGTCATCTGACCGACAAGCAGATCGGGAGCGAGCGCTGCGGCAAAACCTGCCAGCGTGAACACTACCGTGCCTGCGGCGCTGATCTGGGCCCAGAGGAATTTCCGCAACAGCAGAAGGAATTCGGTAACGGTTCCGGCCAAAACCGCCAGCATGACGCACAGCATCGGCCACGACCCGAACAACCTGTTTGCGAAAAGCGGGGCTTGGTGGACCGCCAGCGGCATCATCAGGGTGGTCAGTATCCCCAAGGCAATCCCTGCCAGTATCGACTCTTTCCGAAAATCCTCCTGCAACGCCCCAGTCACCCGCACGGTCATGTAGATGGGGGCCAGATAGGTACAGATGGCCATGCCGACCACTCCGCCCAGCAGGGTGAAGGGGTTGACCCAGCCCCACGCTTTCGCAGCCGCCTCCCGGTTTGTCAAAACGATGCTTCCGGCAGCGGTGGCGGATACCGCCATGCCGAGTGCGAACGGCGTGAGCACGCTGGCGATTTCGAAGACCCGGGCGCTCAAAGGTGTTTCCCTGCCGGTCTCTCTCCCGAAATGGCGAAAAGCGAAGGCGGCACCCCGGAAATTAATACCGATCAGTGCCAGCACAAGCGGGGGCATCAAGACGATGAAGAGATTGGCAAACCCCGCCGGGAAGGCGGTAAAGAGGGTCACCACGACGAAGATCAGCCAGACGTGATTGGTCTCCCACACGGGCCCTATGGCGTTGAACAGGGCATCCTGCTGCTCACGGGCGCGTGGCCCGAAGGCAAGTGCGGTCCAGATGCCGCCGCCGAAATCGGCTCCACCGAAAAGGGCGTACAGGATGAGCCCGGTTACCAAAACGACTGCCGACAGCGTTACCAGATCAGCCACCTTGCACCTCCCCACCAAAACCAAACACACCCAACACCA
>CAZFMI010000075.1:0-17576 GCA_964519915.1 uncultured Geomonas sp. | reverse complement strand
ATTGACCAGTCGCCGGAGGTGGTCTTCATCAGGGACATCCATCTCCCTCTGCCGGACCCGCTGCTCGTCTTTTTCAGGCGGGGCCGCGCGGCAGCGATGACCCCGGGAGCAGGGAGCTGCCGCATCGGCGCCAACTGGGTTAAGGCCGCTTTCCACCGGTTTCCGCCACGACGAAAGAGGCCTCCCGTGAAGGAGGCCTCTTTCGTTGCCGCAGATCTGCGCCGCTTTTCACCTCAGGCGCTGAAATGCCGACCGATGTGCAGCCTGAGGATGTCCTCGAACCCCGTTTCCTGGTCGCCGCGGTAGACCAGGGAGGAACCGAGTTCGGCGGCCAGGATGGCGCAGAGGTATTTTTGCGGCAGCGTGCCGATCCTCGCGCGATAGCGCGGCTCCCCGCCGAGCATCCTGGGCAGGTGCGCCAGGATCACCCGTCGAAACGGCGGCTGACCGAGGAGTTCCGGGCGGGCCTGGAAGAACCGGAACAGGCGCGCGTAGTGGCCGTTGATCTCGGTGCTCACCGCGTCCGATATCTCGGTGCAGAGGAGGGCGGGGTTCTCGCGGTGGCGCTTCAGGATCAGCCTTGCCTCGTCTGCCGCCCGTTTCTCGAGGATGGCGATGACGTCGCGGACGTAGGCCTCCTTGGCCCCCAGGAACTCGGCATCAGACATGAGCAGGTTGGCGATGATCTCGTAGGAGGAGGAGATGACGCCGCACTTGTTGGCCGAGGCGTCGCGCATGATGATCACCCCGCGCTTTTGCAGCTGCACCCGCGCTTGCGGGGTGATGAAGGAGTTGGCCCCCTCGATGATCGCCCTGGCCGAAGGCTCGCCGTCCGCGAGGAAGAAGCGCTCCCAGTTGTTGATGTCGATGGTTTCGGGACGCCCACCCCCCGGGATGAAGAGATCCGCCTTGGTTTCGAAGACCAGGTCGCCGAACTCGCGGGAGAACTCGTCGATGGAGATCCACCTCTCGACGAGCCCCGTCTCGCTCATGACCACCTTGCGGTAGAGCGTACGGAGCCCCTCGGTGCGGCTGCCGGTGCGAAACAGCATGAAGCCGCCCTTGTGCAGCGACTGCGGGTCGAAGCCGTCCAGGTCCTCCTTCAGGAGGACGCGCTCAAGCTCCCCGTGCCTTGCCCCTTCCGGGTCGTGAAGTGCGGCCGTGCCGTCCAGGATCAGCCTGATCTGCATCTTGGGGTAGCGCTCCAGCATGATCCTCATGGCGTTGCCCGCCACGTCGCCGTTGGGGCCGCCGGTGAACTTGACGCTGAACGGCTGCTCGTGCATGTCGATCCCCAGGTCGGCCATGATGATCTCGGCAAACCTGACCACGCCGGTGGAGGTGACCCCGTACTCCTTGTGGTTGATCCCGACCTCCTTGCTGGACATGATGCCGATCCCGAGCAGATACCCCCTTTGCTTGGAGATGCGGGCGATGCTCTCGATCATCTGGTCGTGCATGTTCTCGTCGGGTCCCAGCTCGATCGGCTCGTCCTCGCGGTAGTAGTCCACAACGGCGGGGAGTTTGGCGACGCCGTTCTCCGTGACGAAGATGTCCAAAAAGGCGCTGGCGACGCCGAACTGCAGCTTGTAAAGGCGCAGGGTCTCCAGGTCCCGCTCTCCGGAGCGCTGCAGGTCGCCGGCATCGAGGATCAGCACGAGCTTCGAGCCGCCCTCGTAGATGTCCTTGTTCTTCAGGTGCTGGGTGTGCGCCAGCACGAAGTTCTCCCTGAAGATGGTGTCGGCGTTGGTGGTGAAGTCGTCGCCGTTTCTCGCGATGACGGTGCGCCACCCGCCGCGGGCGATGTCGGAGAACCCGATGTGGTAGCCGAACCCGAAGCGGCTGAAGAAGAAGGTGACCCGGAAGGGGAGCGCCGGGGGGAGGTCGGAGGTGAACTCCTTCCCGAGCTCGGCCAGGTAGCAGGGGGAGAGCCGGAAGGCGAGCGCCTGCTTCTCGAGTACGTAGAAGTTGGTCTTCAGCGTGTGCTTTATGAAGATCAGGCAGCAGCGGAAGATGGCGCGCCGCACCTCGTCCAGGTAGCGGTGCCCGGTGTTGTACGCCGAGACCACCCGCTCCGTCTCGGCCAGCGTGCCGGGGTAGATGAGGTCGCGGTCGGCTACGGCGGGGTCGAAGCGGACCGAGAACAGTTCAGCCAGTTGCAGGGCGATCTCCGGGTGGGAGAAGAAGGCGCTCCTCACGTCGTCAAGGCCGAAGCGGTCCGGCTGGTTGTGCGCGAGGTTCGTGTGGCAAAAGGCGACGAAGGCGTTGATGAGCGAGCCCTGTCTGCCGGTGAGCACCCCCCTGGTGACCAGGTCGCGGTAGGCGTGGGAAGTGGTTGCCAGGATCTGGGTGTTGCAAAGCTCGTCCTTGAGCCGGCTGAACAGCTCGCTGCCGCGGGAGAGCACCTCGCCGTCGCGGCGGCGCACGTAGAAGGTCCCCAGGAAATAGGGGTGCACGCCGTTGGAGATGGTGAGGCAGTAGGCGCGGTTCACGCCGAGATCGAGCCGGTTGAACACCTCCATGACCTGGAGCAGGAAGTCGTGCTGGGGCGGGTTTCCGACGGCGAAGTGGATGCGCGACTCACGCCCCCCCTCCATCTCCTCGACGTCCAGGTGCAGTCCCCCCGCATGGCTCCCTTTCTGGTACAGGTTGAGGACCTGCGCCACGCGGTCGGGCCAGGCGACCCGCACGTACTTCTCGTTGTTGAGCCAGATGATGCGCAGGAGCCGGTCCAGGTCCTGCATGGCGAAGTCGGGGTAGTTCTTCCTGAGCGACCGGGCCACCTGCGCCCTGATGGCGGAGGGGACCACGGCGTCCCCGCCTTCCAGGATCTCGCGGTTGCTCTTTCTGTCGAACTCGAACCGCTGGATCTCCAGAGTCCTGTCGCTGTCGGGGAGCGGCTGCTCCGAGTGGGCGATCATCGCGTAGGAGATCTCCCGCTCCGGGATGCGGCGCAGGGTGTCGTACAGGGAGCCCGGCATGTTGGGGAGCGCCTGGATCAGCGATTTGTCGCGGTCCGCGAGCACCAGCCGGCGGTTTCGCCTGAGGCTCCCCATCTCGCGCTCCAGCAGGGCCATCGCTTCCGGCTCGTCGTTCATGGCGACGAAGAAGTAGGGGGGCATCTGTTCCATGAGCCAGCGGCGGTTGTCCATGGTCTGGGCGGATAGTCTCTTTTGCTCTGCAGCTTTTGTTTTCATGGCTAATTGCTCCTTTGTCAGGAAATTCCCCGGCATCGGCACCTCCTCCCCCGGGGGGGAGGGAGTGCCGTCTCGGTTAGAACATCAGCTTCGCCAGCAGGAACCCGATGCCGATGGAGGAGAAGGTGGCGACCAGGCCGGGAATCATGAAGCTGTGGTTCAGGACGTAGCGCCCGATCCCGGTGGTGCCGGTGCGGTCGAAGTTGATCGCCGCCACCACCGTCGGGTAGTTGGGTATGAAGAAGTAGCCGTTCACCGCCGGGAACATCGCGATCAGAAACGGTGCCGGGATCCCGAGGCTGATCCCGAGCGGCATGAGGGCACGGACCGTGGCGGCCTGGCTGTAAAGCAGGATGGAGAGGACGAAGAGGGCAAAGGCGAAGAGCCAGGGGGCGGCGGTGACCATCCCCTTGATGGAGCCGCTCAACAGTTCCATGTTCCCCTGGAAGAAGGTGTCGCCCATCCAGGCGATGCCGAAGATCGCGATGACGGCCTGGATGCCGGCGATGAACACGCTCCCCTCGGTGACGCGCGACACCTTCACCTTGCAGATGAGGAGCATCAGCCCGGCCATGGTCAGCATGACGATCTCGATCACGTGGGGCATCCCCATCTTTTCCTTGGTCTCGGAGGGACGCTTCTCTTCCAACCTCACCACGTGGTAACCGAACGGGGTCTTGATCACGTCGGTCAGCTCGCCCGGCTTCTTGAGCTTGGCCACGCCCTTGTCGAGATCGGGGATCATCTTCCCTTTACCGAACCATCCCAGGTCGCCGCCGGTCGCAGCGGTCGCGTCCATGGATCGCTGCCGGGCGAGGCGGGCAAAGTCGGCACCCGCCTTCAGCTCGGCCAAGGTCTGCTTGGCCTCTGCCTCGCTCTGCACCACGATATGGCTGATCCTGGTGTCGCTCCCAACGCTCCACTCCGGCCGCATCTGCGGGAAGGAACCGAACAGCACCACGAGGATGGTCCCCAAAAGGAACAGGGCGACGGCGGTCTTGGCGCCGGCAGGGGTGTTCTTGAGCGCTTCGCCTACCTTTGTGCTCCCGGCGCTGCAGTGCGGGGGAGGGACCAGGCCGTCCTTGAGGCGCTGCTGGTAGACCGGATCCTTGTCCAGCTCCTTGCCGAGCTTGTTGGAGACGAAGGCCGCGATGAGCACGCCGATCAGGGTGGAGGGGATGCAGATCTTCAGGATGTCGATCAGTTGGACGTCAAAGCCGAACTTCGCCACCGAGCCGGAGAGGAGTCCGAGAAGCGCCACGGTAGCCGCGGCAATGGGGCTCGCGGTGATGGCCTGTTGCGAGGCGATGACGGAGATGGACATGGGGCGCTCAGGGCGCACGCCGGTCTCGCGGGCCACCTCGGCGATAACCGGGAGCACCGAGTAGGCCACGTGGCCGGTGCCGGCAAACAGGGTGAAGAAGTAGGTGACCATCGGCCCCAGGAAGGTGATGCGGTCCGGGTTGTTCCTGAGGATCTTCTCCGCCAGGCATACCAGGTAGTCGAGCCCCCCCGCCGCCTGCAGGACGCCGGCCGCGGTGACCACCGCCGTGATCATCAGCATGACGTCGATGGGAGGTGCCGTCGGTTGCAGGTTGAAGACGAAGGTGAGGACGGCGAGGCCGAGACCGCCGAGGATCCCCAGGCCTATGCCGCCCAGCCGGGCTCCGATGAAGATTGCTGCCAGTACCACCAAGAATTGAAGCCAGAACATGATCTCTCTCCCCTGTGCGTTTTTTGGGCGCTTTTCCCATTAAGCTGCCTAGCATAGGAGATGCCAACGGGTGGAGGTCTGGCTAAGTGGCGGTGATGTCTGGAGTATTTCGTGGCGGGTGGGGCGCGGTGTCCTAATGAGGGGGTATGCCCGAGGTAATAGGGGGGAGGGGGGCGGCAGGGATTCGGCTTTAGTTACGGCGGGTTAGGGGGATGTATGACGACGGTCATGGTATGCCCTGCGGCATACCCCTTTGGTGGAGACGCGCGGCCGCCTCCGGGACCCGGCTCACGACCGCTGCTGCTTCAACCTCTTGCTCAGCGTGGGCTGCGACACGCCCAGGAGTCTCGCGGCAATGGACTGGTTTCCCTCTGCGCGGCGCACCGCTTCGGCGACCAGCAGATCGATGGCCTCGGTGAATCCGGGGAGCCGCTCGACGCAGTGGAAGGGGTTGGCGCCGGGCTCGGCGCCTTGCTCCGGCGCTGGCTCGGCGGGGCGCTCTCCGATGGCACGGATGAAGGCCTCCATGGAAAGGACGCCCCCCTGGTGCAGGCTGACCGCGTCGTAGACCATCGCCTTCAGCTCGCGCACGTTGCCGGGGAAGTCGTAGGCGCAGAGGAGCACGGTCAGCTCCTTGGGAAGCGTGGGCCTCTTCTTGCCGAACTCCCGGCAGGCCTCGGGAAGGAAGTGGTCCAGCAGCAAAGGGATGTCCTGCTTCCTCTTTCTTAGCGGCGGTATGTGCAGGTGGTGCGCCCGCAGCCGGTAGTAGAGGTCCTTCCTGAACTCCCCGGCTCCCTGGCGCTGCGCCAGGTCCTGGTGGGTGGCCACCACCACGCGCGCCCTCAGGCGCCTGGGACGGTCGCTGCCGATCGGGTAGTATTCCCCCTCCTGCAGGAGCCGCAAAAGCTTCACCTGGGCGCCCAGGCTCAGGTCGCCGATCTCGTCCAGGAAGAGGGTTCCCTCCCCGGCCTGCTCGATCATGCCGTTTCGCGCCTCCTGTGCCCCGGTGTAGGCCCCCTTCACATGGCCGAAGAGGGTGTCCGAAACCATCGCCTCGTCGAGCCCCGCCACGTTCACCGCCACCAGCTCCCCCTTTCGCCCGGAGAGGCGGTGCAGCGCGGCCACCACCAGCTCCTTCCCGACGCCGCTCTCCCCGGTGACCAGTATCGGCTGGGAGCTTGCCGCCACCGCCTCTATGTACTGGAAGATGGAGCGCATCCCCTTGTCGCCGGTTATGATGGCGCTGAACGCCTCGGGGTGCTCCAGCCGGTCGTAGAGAAAGCGCCGGCGCAGCTCCCGGTTTTCCAACTGCAGCTCCTTCTCCCACACCGCGCGCTTGACCCCCTTCACGATGCGCCCCTGCTCCGAGGTCTTCACGTAATAGTCGAAGGCGCCGCTTCGCATGCAGTTGACGGCTGTCTCCAGCTGGTTCAGGCCGCTGATGACGATGACCGTCACCTCGGGGTGCTCCTCGGCGATCCGCTCCAGTAGCCCCTCGCCCGACAGATGCGGCATGGTCAGGTCGAGCAGGACCACGCCCACCCTGTTCTCGGAAAGCATCTGCAGGGCCTCGCGGCTGTCCGGACAGGTCAGGATGTTGTTGATGCCGGCCCGCTCCAGGGTGATGCTCATGGAGTAGAGCCAGTCCGGTTCGTCGTCCACCAGGAGGATGCTGAAGGAGGGGTATAGGGTAACTGTCATGGACACGGCTCCTTGTTTGCTGCAACGGGAAGCGTAAGGCGGGCGGTGGTCCCTTCTCCCGGAGCCGAGGTGAAGGAGAGTTCGCCGCCGTGCTCCTCGACGATGCCGGTCGACACCGAGAGACCAAGGCCGGTGCCGCCGCTTTCCCTCTTGGTGGTGAAAAAGGGATCGGTCAGGTGGGGGAGGTGCTCGGGTGCTATGCCGGTTCCCTCATCGCGCACCTCGAGCACGACCTCCCCCTTCACCTCGTCGTACCAGGTGGCGAGCTCGATGGCGCGGTCGGGGGAGGGGAGGGCCTGGCAGGCGTTCACCAGCAGGTTGACGATGACCTGCTCGATCCGCTGGGCGCTGCCGCAAAGCTTGGGGATATCCTCCCCGTAGCTCGCGCCGAACCGCTCGGTGCTCCTGTCGACCAGGTTCGACAAAAGGCGCAGCGCCGCCCCCGCAGTCTCGTTGAGGTCGAAAGCTGCGCTCTGCCCCGGCTCCTGCTGGCGCGCGAAGTCCTTGAGATCCTCCACGATCAGCTTGACCCGGCGCGAACCCTCCTGCATCTGGAGCATCAGCTTGGGGAGCACTTCCCGCATCCTCGAGTAGCGCAGCCCTGCGAAATCGAAGTCGCCGTGATTCCCGTAGTGCTCCTCCAGGATCGGCTCCGCGTCCCTGAACGCCTCCATCATCACCGGCATGTTCAGAAGTATCAGGCCGTTGGGGTTGTTTATCTCGTGCGCGACGCCGGAGACCAGGATCCCCAGGGCCGCCATCTTGTCCGCCTGTACCAACTGCTGCTGGCGGTTTCTGAGCTCCTCTTCCGCATGGCGGCGCTCCTCGACCTCGCGGGTCAGCTCCGCCGTCCGCGCGGCCACCTCCCGCTGCAGGGTGCGCGACCAGAGCACCGTCCCCCCCGCGAGCAGGATCAGCGGGATCACGATGATCGCCCCGTACTTGAAGGCCTGCCGCCAGGTGAGCCCCGGGGGATCCAGCACCCCCAGCCATTTGCCGTAGATCTGCTGGTACTCGCCGCTCTTTTTCAGGATCGCCAGCCCTTCGTTGAAACGCGCCAGGAGCGCAGCGTCCCCCTTTTTCACCGCGAAGCAGTACTGCTGTGCCGATACCGGATCGCCCACCGCCTCCAGGTTGCTGAGGCCCAGCTCGCGGATCAGGTAAAGGCCGGGGAGCTTCGCCATCACAGCGTAGTCGTGCTTCCCTGATGCCAGCGCCCGCAGCACGTCCGCGTGCGTCGGCACCGGGATGAGCCTGGCGCCGCTCATCCGGGCGTCCAGAAATTCCTGCATGATCCCGTCGTTTAGGACCAGGACTTCCTTGCCGCGCAGATCGGCCAGGGTCGGGTGCCTCGGCCCCCCTTTGCGCGCGAAGATGGAGTGATGGACGATGGTGTGCGGCGGTGAGAAGTCGACCGTCGCCGCACGTTCCTTGGAGTGTGACATCCCCTGCAGCAGGTCGACGGTCCCGTCTTGCAGGTCCTGGCGCCGTTGCGACCAGGCGCCCAGACGGATCTCCACGTTGAGCCCCATCACCCTGGCGACCGCGTGCGTCAGTTCCACGTTGTAGCCGCTCGGGGTGCCGTCCTTGTCCAGGAACTCGTAAGGAGGGTAGCTGCGGTCTCCGCCGACGATGACGAGGGTCTTCCCCTGCTTTGCTCCCAGCGCCGTCCCGGCAGTCGTGGTGGCGAGCACGGAGAGTATCAAGATCCCGAGGGCCAGCCTGGTCGTTATGTACATCATGCCTTTTTTCCGCATGAACCTGCCTGCGCTTGTTGGATTCGCGTATCAAGACGCTGGGATGTTATAGCACGATTGGTCATTTATTACACGTGGATGAATGAAGGGAGCACGTGCCGGATGCAACCCTCAGTGATCGCAACGGGGCATCCGTAAGATAGATACCCGACATTATTTTGTGTTAATCAACGGCGTCTCGCGACTAAAGAGCTCAAGTGGCAGTTTGTTATGCCGAAACAAAAAGTGCATGAAAGTGTAAGCGTTGAGAAAATATTTTTTCCATGGAGCGGTGCATGAAGTTGAGAAGCAAGGTGAATTTGACGGTCGTGATAGTGTTTTCCGTAATACTGATAGCGTTGATTGCCGCCGCAACTGGCAGTTCGCGTAAGATCATGAGCGACATGATCCACGCCTCGCAAGTGGCATTGGCCAGTGACAATGCAGAGGGGGTCAACAGCTGGCTGCTCAGCAAGCAAGCGATCATCGGCGCCGGGGCGAAGGAACTGTCCGAGGAATCCGGGCAGTCCAAGGAGTACCTGGCCAACCTGGTGAAGATACTCGCCGAAGCCGGCGGCTTTGCGACCGTCTACCCCGGTTACGAGAACGGCCTGTTCGTCTCCTCTGACGGCTGGGTCCCCGACGCCGGATGGGATCACAAGAAAAGGCCCTGGTACGAGAAGGGCAAGAGCGGGATGAAGGTGTCGCAGACCGACCCGTATGTGGATGCGCAGACCGGTAAGACGATCCTCTCCGTCATCGCGCCGATAACCGCGTCCGGCAGCTTCGCCGGCGTGCTCAGCTCCGATATCATGCTCGACGACGTGATCCGGAAGGTGCTCAACGTCAAGGTGGGGAGCTCCGGCTATGCCTTCGTGATTGACAAGACCGGGACTATCCTGATCCACCCGAACAAGGAGCTCGTCCTCAAGAAGAAGTTTCAGGAAGTCGCCAGCGGCATTTCCGACCTGAGCGCGAAACTCGCCGCTGCACCCTCGGGTGGTTTCGAGTACAGCGTCGACGGTGCAGATAGGATCGCCTCCTATGCCAGGATACCCGCCGCCGACTGGTACCTCTGCATCACGGCCACCAAATCGGAGATCTTCGCACCGGTCACCAAGCAGGTGCAGGCGCTCCTGCTGCTCGGGGCCGTCTTCCTGGCTGCGGGGATCACCGTGGTCTTCATGGTCGTCCGCAGGCTCCTAAGCCCGCTGGGGATGCTGTGCAGCAGGGTGGCCGACCTGGCCGAAGGGGAAGGGGACCTGACCCGGCGCATCGACGTGGGCACCCGCCATGACGAAATAGGGGAGCTCGCCGAAAAGCTGAACCGGTTCGTGGAGAACATGGGGAGCATCATCTCACAGATGGCCGTCGCCTCCAGGTCGCTGGCCTCCGAATCCAACGCGCTCACCTCGACAGCCATGTCCATCTCGGTGGGAGCCGAGGCGGTGGCGGGCCAGACCGCTGCCATCGCAACGGCCAGCGAAGAGATGGCGGCAACGGCTTCGGACATCGCCAGCAACTGCCATCGCGCCGCGGAGAGTGCCGAGAGGGCCGCCGGCACCACCCAGGCGGGATTCAAGGTCGTCACCAGCACGGTGGAGGGTATCCGGCAGCGCGGGGAGCTGACAAAGGAGAACGCCGAGGCGATCTCGTCCCTGGGGGAGAGGTCCGAGCAGATCGGTGCCATCGTGGCAACCATCGAGGACATCGCCGACCAGACGAACCTCTTGGCGCTGAACGCCGCCATCGAGGCGGCCCGCGCCGGAGAGCAGGGGCGCGGCTTTGCCGTGGTAGCCGACGAGGTGCGGGCGCTGGCGGAGCGGACCACCAGGGCCACCAAGGAGATCGGCACCATGATCCGGGCCATCCAACAGGAGACCAAGTCCGCCATCGCATCGATGGAAGACGGCGTCAAGGGGACCGACAAGGGGATCCGGGAGGCGGCCCAACTCGAGGGGGCCCTGGCGAGCATCCTGGAACAGGTGAACGAGGTGACCATGCAGGTTAACCAGATCGCAACCGCGGCTGAGGAGCAGGGCGCCACCACCGGCGAGATCACCAACAACATCCAGCAGGTGACCACCGTGGTGCAGGAGACCGCCTCGGGTGCCCAGGAGTCCGCGCAGTCCGCAGGCAGGCTGTCCGAGCTCTCCGGCGAGCTGCAGCGCATCGTCGGCAAGTTCAAGCTGTAGGCGCCAAAGAGCAAAACGGCGGCACATGGAAAGGGGGCAAGGCGCGTCCTGAAAGGGTAAAAGAAAAGGCCGTTGCGTTGCCGCAACGGCCTTTTTGCCGGCTGTCAGGGTTTATTTCCCCAGTTCTATTTCCGCCTGCTTGACCGGGTCCGTGATCAGGTTGAAGTTGTCCCACCGGACCTTGACGACCGTGATGTTTGCCGTCAGGTTCGCGAAGAAGGTTGCCGCAGTTACTGCCGCCTCGCTGGAGTCGGTGCTGATGCGGAACTCGGCGCCGGTGGTGCTGAGGACGCTCCCCAGTATGGTGAGGGTTCCCGCCGCGCTGTCGAATGCGGTTACCGGACCTTGGAGGAATGCCTGGGTGGAGGCGGACCTCTTGACGATGCGCGAGGCGATCAGGTTGCCGTCGCGATCGAGGCTGGCGCGGACTTCCAGGTAGTCGCCGCTGCTGATCGGAGCGTTGTCCACCCTGGTGGAGCCGTTGATGGCCACGGACTTGCCGAGTATGGTCAGGCCGGTCCCGGTGACGCCGGAGGCGGTGGCCTGGATCTTGATGTTGCTCCGGAACGATATCTTGGTTGCCAGGATGGCGCCGTTGGCGTCTAGCGGGCCTTCGGCTTCAAGTTTGGCCCCCAGGGCGAAGTCTGCAGCCACCCCACCGAAGAATATGGTGGCCGGGTTGGTGATGACACGCTGCCCGTTGATGACGAAGTCCGCCACGGTCCCGCTGGTGGCGATCCCTTCCACTTCGACTTTCTCTCCGGCGTTGCCCAGCCTGTCTTCCAGCTGGATGGCAGAGGCGGTGATGGCGCCCGCTGCAGGGGCGAGCAGCGATTTGACCTCGACGATGGAGCCGTTGATGGCCCCGGCCGGAAGCAGCCCGGCGGCAAAGTTAACGGTGAGGGTGGTCGCGCCGCCTGCCAGCAGGCTCAGCTCAAAGGAGTCGGCGTCGAGGTTGTTGACGAACCCCTTGATCTCGAACTCGCCGGAGCTCTTTTCAGCGACCCTGGTCGCACGCAGCCCGCCGTTGTCATCCGGGAAGCCGTCCACCTCGACCCGGTCCCCTACGACGATGTTGGCGCCGGCAAAGACCTTCACTGTGTCGTCGTCGTTCAGGCGCGTCACGTTGTCCTCGATCTTGACGAGCTGTCCCATTACCGTGATGGTGTTGTTGACGGCATCCACCGCGCTGACCGTCCCTTCCAGTGCGTCACTGGCCTCGATCAAAGTGGCGGTCCCGGTCTTGGTGGCGTCATCGCTCGTACCGCGGACCTTGACCACCATGCCTACTTTCAGGTCGCCTTCCACGCCCGGGTTGTCATCCACCTTGATGGTGGCCCCGGTCGTGTCGAACCTGATCCCGTTGACGAAGACACTTCCCTTGGCCGTGATGACCCCTTTGCTCACCGCCGGGCCGTTCGGTGCGGAAGAGCCGCCGCTTCCACCGCAAGCGGCGAGCATGGCAATGGCGGCGATGGTGCATGATGTTTTCAGCTTGTTCAGGATGTTTTTCATGACGATCCTCCCTGTGGTCAGCCAATGGCTGTAGTAGACTCCGCAGCATCAGCTCGAAATCTCTTATGGTCCCCTATGAGCAACTCGCGCGCCAAGTCGTAAACGGGTCCCGTTTCGTTGTCTTTTCGATGCCTTGCGGGGGGCGGGGTGCCTGGGAGGGGAAGGGGAGAGGTGTCTTCAACAGCGACAGCTAGCATAGATTAATGACCGAGGCTTTGTGCGGCAATCAGTGGGAAGGGAGGGTTGCATGCACCGGAAGCATAAGCAGTGGTTGACGATGGTCGTGCTCACCGACCGCGGGCTGGGGAAGGATTCGCCGCTTCAACTGTTGAAAAAACCCGAGTCCCCGCGTATGATGGCGGCCAAAACCTGACAGGGAGACTGGGAATGACAGTGTGGCTGATGTACATCGCCCTTGGGGCTTTTGCAGGGGTGCTGGCTGGTTTGCTGGGCGTCGGCGGCGGCATCATAATCGTGCCGGTGCTCACCTTTATCTTTACTGCCCAGCATCTGCCGGAGGGGCACATCCTTCACATGGCTCTGGGCACGTCGCTTGCCAGCATCATGTTCACCTCGATCTCCAGCTTGCGCGCCCATCACGGGCGGGGCGCTGTCGAGTGGGCCGTGGTGCGGCGCATCAGCCTGGGCATCCTGCTTGGCACCTTCGGCGGTTCGTGGGTCGCCGCCCAACTTTCCACCGGCTTCCTCAAAGCCTTTTTCGTGCTCTTCCTCTACTACGTTGCGGCGCAGATGCTCCTCAATATCAAGCCCAAGCCGCACCGGCCATTGCCGGGGTGGGGGGCGATGTCCGGCGTCGGCGGATTGATCGGCGGCGTCTCCAGCCTGGTCGGCATCGGCGGCGGCACCATGACGGTTCCCTTTCTCGTCTGGTGCAACGTCGCCATGCACAGGGCGATCGGCACCTCGGCAGCGGTCGGCTTTCCCATCGCTTTGGCCGGAGCGGTCGGTTACATGGTCAACGGCCTGTCGGTCCAGCTGCCCCAGTACAGCCTGGGTTTTGTGTACCTCCCGGCGCTTGTAGGCGTCTCCGCGACGAGCGTCGTGACCGCTCCGTTTGGCGCCAAACTCGCGCACAGCCTGCCGATAGACAAGCTGAAGAAGATTTTCGCCGTGCTGTTGATCGTGATGGCTACCAAGCTGCTGCTGAGTCTCTTCTGAGATTGCTGCGGAGATGCCGGAACCGGAGGGTGGCGCGGTGAATGCCGCTGGGGGCGCTTTCGGGGGGGGGGAGCAACAGGAGAGGGGACGCTGTGGGATTTGGAATTCCGGCAGGCCGTCCCCACGTTCCGGCTGTTTTAGACTCTGCGTAATCTGCCCGTTTCCGCCTTGCGGTCGACCTGGCGATCCGCTCCCGTTATGGCGCGGACAAGGCTGTTGCAGCTTGAAATCAGCTGTTCCAGCTCTCCCTTTGCACCGTAAACCTTGCTGTAAAAAATTTCCTCCATGATGTTCATGCGCCCAAGCGGCGTTTTCGCCTTGCGCAGCTGCATGTCTATCGTCCATTGCATCTGCTGGAGTTTCAAGCTCTTTTCGGGAGTTCTGGCCATGCATGCCTTCCTTTTCGCTTTGTCGGCCAGCTCATTAAAATGTGCGGGGTCCTCCTTGTACAGCTTCCGTAACTCATCAGGAGTATAAGAACTGAAGTCATCTTTATCTGAGTTCATGACGATCTCCTTCTTCCTATGGCTCACACAGCGAGCGCTTCCTTAGAGGCTTGATTTATTTTTTCTAATTCTGTACCAAAACTGGAATTTATGCCAGCACTTTATGATGCCGCATAGCGATGTGAGAGAAAGGTTTGCTGCCGGCAACTGAACTTGACGGTCTGAGACAGAGCCTCGACTGGAAGAGGGACTTCGGGTGGAGTGTTGCACGGGCAGCATACATATGGCGGGGTGGGGGATGCGCCCTGATGTCTTCGGGGGCAAAGGCGAAGAAAAAAGCCCTCGGGTTGCGAGGGCTTTTCTTGATGCGTAGGGGGAAACGGATCTCTACTTGGACAGCTTTGCCAGCGCCTCGTCGGCGGTCGTTTCGTAGCGCTCGCGCTCACGCTGGGCTGCCTGCTCCAGTGCACGGTCGATCTCCGGGTATTTGAGCGCCAGGATCCGTGCCGCCAGCATGCCGGCATTGCGCGCGCCGTCGATGGCAACCGTGGCAACGGGGACTCCCGGGGGCATCTGCACGGTGGACAAAAGGCTGTCCAGACCGGTCAAGGGACCGTTGCCCAGCGGCAGCCCGATGACCGGGAGCCTGGTGTGACCGGCGACCACCCCGGCGAGATGCGCTGCGACGCCCGCGCAGCCGATCAGCACCTGTACCCCCTCGCGGTGGGCGCGCTCCAGGTAGTTGAGCACCTTGTCGGGGGTGCGGTGCGCCGAGGCGACCACGATTTCGCTCTTGATGCCGAGCTCGGTGAGGGTGTCACGAACCTTTACCACGATCGGCAGATCGTTGGGGCTGCCGGTCAGGATACCGACCAGGGTGGTGTCGGCGCTGCTGTTTTGTTGTTGTGCTGCATTTTTAACGTCTTTCATCGTCTCTCCATCTAGTCGTGTGGTGTTTGATACATCTTTGGGCACTACTTCACTCCGACAAAGTCGACCCGTCTGTTCTTGGACCAGGCGGCCTCGTCGTGCCCGGCTACCGCAGGCTTGTCCTCGCCATAGCTGATGATCTCCATGCGCTCCGCGCCGATGCCCAGGCTTTCCAGGTAACGGCCCGCCGCGGCCCCCCTTTTCTCGGCAAGCGCCAGGTTGTAGTCGTCAGAACCCCTCTCATCGGCGTGCCCCTCGATAACGACCCGGGTCGGCTTGCTCTCGTTCAGCAAAGCGGCGTTGCGGGCCAGCGTCTCGCGCGCCTCTGCGCCCAGGAGGTGGGCGTCGAAGTCGAAGTACACCGTTTCCAGAGCGGCTTTGGGCTTGGCGTTTTCCACGGCGTTTGCGGAACCCTTGGCCAAATCCTCTGACGCGATGGATGGATCGGTCAGGGCCGTGTTGGGGAGGCCCTTTTCGACTGCCGGAGATGCAGCCGATTTAGCCGCTTGCGCTGCTACCGCGGCCGAGGTCGAGGAGGCGGGGGCAAGGTCGGCGCTGGTGAACTCTTTTTTCGACGCGCAGCCGGTAAGCGTGAAGATGCCGCAGATGGCGGTTACGGCAAGAAGGGTGGTCTTTTTCATTTGTATTTCCTTTCGATATTGGTGTGCGTCGCCAGTCGCTAACGAGCGGCAGATACGCCCTTTATGCTGTCTCAGCGCGACTGGAAGATGGAAAAGGGGGCAGACGCACGATTAGTGACCGGGTGTACGGGTCTAGGTGTCTTGAATGTCTATGGCCGCCGTTAAGGGCGGCTGACTTGGGATGAAAGAACTGGGGTTGTGGCTAGGCGTGGTCGGGTGGTACCACTATTTCCAGGAATACCCGCGGCTGGGCCTGGTAACGTTGGTACCCGCCGAAACCGGAGATGTACGGGGCGTAGGCGTGGCGCGCATAGGTTGGGGAGAGGAAGGTCGAATAGTCGATGAACGAATGTTTGGGCGGTTTCCAGTCACCGTCACTCGACAGCTCGGACAATTCGTAGCTGTCGTCGGAGGTGAGCGAGTCCGTGCCGTTGACCTGCTCGGACATGGTGGTCTGAAAGTGATTGAACTCATAGCCGGGGAGGATAAGGCTATGGCTGACGATGTGCAGAGATAGCACACACAACAGCAAGACGGAATAAATGGGTCGGGTGCAATTCATGGATTGGGCCGGCGCATACTTTCGCCAGCGGCATATCTAGCATGTCGCCGCATGCAGGTCAATACACTAATTGAGGTTGCCTGAGGAGCGCCGGTTTTTTTTATCACCCCGGTGCCGTCACGGCGGCCGTTGCCGTGCCTCGTCGAGAAGGATTGCCCCAGTGAAGCGGTCAAAGGGGCTCCCAAGGCCGCCCCACGGCAGGCTCCGGCGTGCCTGAGAGATTCCTTGCATTAGTTGGGTAAATTTCTTAACATTAATTTGTGTTCAGGGTTTGCCTAATATGGAGCAGCTCAAGGTGGGAAGGAGGCTAACATGCCAGAAAAAGGTGAAAGATCAATCGGTGAACTGGTATCCGAGTTGACAAAGGAATTGCGAACGCTTTTCAGGCAGGAGATGGACCTCTTCACGGTGGAAATGAAGGAGAAGGCAACCCATGCTGCCAAGGACGCGGTCGCTATCGGCGCAGGCGGTGTACTGATCGGTTCCGGCTATCTTGTCTTGCTGGCCGCGATAGTTCTCGGTGTGGCGACCTTCATGCCGGCGTGGGGCGCGGCGTTGCTGGTTGCCACAGTGTTCATCGCGGCAGGATTCATCCTGGTGCAGAAGGGGCGTAAAGACCTGACTCAGATGGAAGTGAAACCGGAAAAAACGGCGGAATCTCTTAAGGAGACGGCACAATGGGCGAAAACATTAAGATTACCGAGCAGCAGTCCTCGGCGGACAAGCTACGCGAGCAGATCCGACACACGGAAAGCGATATAACCGAAACCGTTCATACGCTGGAACACAGATTGTCCCCGCGGTACATAGGCCAGCGCGGAGCCCTGAAGGCAAAGCTTGCCGCATGGCGCGGTACGGCGAAACTGCTGGAACTTGCGCAGCGAAGGTCGGTGCAGGTGTCGTTGGTGGGGGCAAGTGCGCTGCTGGTGATACTGGGCAGCAGGAAGGCGCAACATAAGGTGGTAAGAAGACCGGCATTGACGGAAAGGGAGGCCACCGGCAACGCAGTCAGGGCATTGGGAGCAAGCGCGCTCTGGATGCTCTTGCGAAAGAGGTTGGCCCAAAAGACAGTGAGAGGGCGCGAGGAAAAACCTGCTGTAACAGGCTTGGCTCTGGCCGCCACTGCGGCGAAGGCATTTCTAAGCGGCGCGCGGCAGTCGGAAAAACGCGGCACCACCCGGCCAGGAAGGAAGGAGGCATGGCGCGGGTTGGCGACAACAGTCGGTTCGGCTCTTGCGAGTTACTGGTACAGCCACAGGGGACACAGAGTCTAGCGTAGCGCTGACCAGTACTCCAAGTGGACGGAGAAGCAGACGGAAAGCTACGGCGATGAAAGGCATCGCCAGGGAGACGGCCATGAGAAGACATCACGCAAGTACGACGGCTGAGGTGGTGAGTTTTTCAGCCGGTGCATTGGTCGGAGCAGGTCTTGCTCTGCTGTATGCGCCTAAGACAGGTCACGAGATGCGCGAGAAAGTATCTGATGTGACAGACACCGCCATTGCTAGAATGAAAGGGTATACCGCTGAGGCTCAGGAGAAACTGAGCCGGAACCTGGAGAGGGGGCGGGAGTACGCAGAGGAAAAAGTTTCGTCCCTATCATCCGAGGCTGAAGAGATGAAGGAGCAATATCACTAGTTGCCAGTTGATCCGGAACTTCTATTAGCAGCTGGATAAGAGAAAGGGGTTGTCCGACAGCGGGCAGCCCCTTTTTCCATGCACTAACAAAACCCTAACATCCAGCTGAAGTTGGCCCGGTC
>CAZFMI010000074.1:0-17808 GCA_964519915.1 uncultured Geomonas sp. | reverse complement strand
CAGCGGCGCTACTTTTGTTGTCGCTTTGCCTGGCACGGCAGGCGGCGGCCGAGCCCCAGAGCTACTTCTACCCCTTCGTGAACCCGTACGAGGCAACGGTGATGGAACTCCCCAAGGAGTTCGAGGTGAGGCTCCCCGACGAGATCCCGGTCCGGGAGTTCGTCGTGCGCCCCTTCCCGAAACGCGACATCCCGGAGGTGTTCTGGTATGAGAAGGGGCTTGTCTGCTCCCTGGCCTACCAGAAGCAGAAGGCGCCGCTGGTCTTCATGATCGCCGGCTCCGGCTCCAGGTACGACATACCGCGCATGCAGAAGCTGCAGAAGGCGCTCCACCAGGCGGGATTCCACGTCGTCTCCCTCACCTCGCCGACCCACATGGATTTCGTCGTCAACGCCTCCTCGGGGCTTCCGGGGATAGCGGCGCAAGACGCCGTGGACCTCTACCGCGTGATGGAGCTCGCCTACCGGGAAGTGCGCGACAGGATAGAGGTTTCCCACTTCGTCCTTTCCGGCTACAGCCTGGGCGCCTTCAACGCGGCCTTCGTCGCCAAGCTGGACGAGGAGCAAAAGCTCTTCGATTTCAGGAGGGTGATGCTGATCAACCCTCCGGTCAGCCTCTACGACTCCGTCTCCGCGCTGGACCAGCTGCTGGTCAACAACGTCCCCGGCGGCATGAAGAACTTCGACGCCTGGTTCCACGGCGTGTTTACCGAGACCATGCATATCACCGAGGCGCTGGAACCGGGGGGGCTCAGCGGCGAGTCCATGTACAGGACCTACAAGCGGATGCAGCCAAGCGAGGAGAACCTCGCCGCGCTGATCGGCCTTACCTCCCGCATGAACGCAGCCGACATGATCTTCACCGCCGACGTCATGAACGGCGGCGGTTACATCGTCCCGAAGAACGCCCGGCTCACCTCCACGACATCGCTTACCCGCTACGCCATGGTCTCCTACCAGACCCGGTTCACGGATTACTTCGACCAGTGGCTTTTCCCCGCCTACCAGAAGAAGTTCCCTGAGCTGACCCGGCACATCCTGCTGGAGCGCCTGAGCCTGCGCTACCTGGAGCCATACCTGAAGAACTCCCCGAAGATCGGGCTGATTCACAACGAGGACGACATCATCATGGCACCGGGAGATATCGACTACCTCCAGGGGGTTTTCAGCGGGCGGGCGCTGATCTTTCCCATCGGCGGCCACCTGGGGAACATGTTTCACCCGGACCTGGTCTCGTTCATGACCGGTTTCCTTTCCGGGAACAAGGAGGGGCTATGAGAGCCTCTGTTTGGTTGACCCTTCGCTTGGCGCTGCTGGCGTTCCTCATTTTTCCCGCCGCCGGCTGCAGTACGCTGCCGCAGACCGACGCGGGGGGCGCGCCTCCTTTGCGGAGCTTCGAACAGCTGCCGGAGGAGGACAAGATCCACATGCTCGACGTAAAGGACTCGGTAGAAGGTTTCAACCGGGGGACCTACCGCTTCAACTATTACTTCGACGAATACCTGTTCCGCCCCGTTGTCAAAGGGTACGAGTTCATCATGCCGAACTACCTGGAGGATCGGGTCTCCAACGCCGTCGACAACATCGGCGAGGTCACCAACCTCGCCAACAACCTGCTCCAGTTCAGGTTCAAGGCCGCAGGCATCACCCTGAGCCGCTTCGCCATCAACACGACGGTCGGTGTCGCCGGACTCTGGGACCCCGCGGAGAGCTGGGGGCTTGAGCGCCAGGGCGAGGATTTCGGCCAGACCCTCGGCAGCCACGGGGTGGGCAACGGCTCCTATCTGGTTCTGCCGGTCCTTGGCCCTTCCAACCTCAGGGACACCGCCGGCTTTGTGACCGACACGGCGGCCTTCACCCTGGCCGGCCCTCCCGCCTGGGTGAACAACCCTGCCGTGACCGTGGGTTACAACGCGACAGCCGCGGTCGACAAGCGGCACCGCATCCCCTTCCGCTATCGCCAGACCGGATCGCCCTTCGAATACGAGCTGCTAAGGACGCTGTACACCTTGAAGCGGGAATACGACACCAAGCATTGAACGCGCGGACGCATTGCAAAGAGCGACGCTCCGGTAGCCGTAAAGGTGCCGGATCTGAGGCCATCCAGGGGAAGGAGGTGAAAAAGGCGAGGCGGTTGTTCTTTTCCGGCAGGGCAGCTAACTTAAACGAGGAGGAACTATGAGAAAACTGGTACCGTTTATAGCTTTGTTGGCATTTTCCATGATCCTGGCGTCCCCATTCCATGCCGACGCAGCAGGCAAAAAGGGTAAAAGCGAAATCGTAATGAAGATGGGGAACAAGGTGCATCTGTTTCACAGCAGCAAGGTGGAGGTGCAAAAGGAGATCGCCATCGGCGAGGTGCTGACCGTTTACCGGCAGCTGGGAGGCAAGGCGCCTCAACCCAAGGAGGTCGGGGAGGTAAAGGTTCTCTCCTTCATAGGCCCGCACTACTTCGAGGCCGAGGTTACCAAAGGCAAGATAAAGGCGGGCGACGTGGCCACCAAGAACGATACCTCCCTGCTCGTGCAGCCTGCAAAATAGGAGCATGGGCACCGGGACAACGACGTCCCGGCTTTTCTTCCCATCCCATTTCCCCGGCAGTTTTCCGATCCCGTCAGAAAGCACTCGATGACGCCCGCACGACACGACCGAACGCGAGCAGGGCTGTAGCAACCTCCCCACGGCAAGGGGCGGAGCGAAACAGCTCCGCCGCCCGCGTGCCTCGTACCCGATCAGCTAGCCGCGGCAGCAGGAGCCGCAACTCCCCACAGAGGAGTGGAGCCTGCTCTTCAACGCCTTGATCTCGGCCTCCAGGTCGGCCTCCTTTTGGGTGTCGATGCCTTCGCGCAGGTACAGTTCGCGCAGTTCGATCTCCTTGGCTTTCAGCAGGGCGAAGCCCTCAGCCGGCTCCCTGGAGAGTTGCCCCTGTTGTTTTTCGCAGCACGGTTTCACCACCGACTCTGCGGCTTTGTCGCAGCATGAGCCGGCAGCGGTGGCGGAAATAGCCCCGACAGAAAGAATGCCCATTGACAATGCAAGCCCGACGATCGTTTGTTTTTTCATCTTTTTCTCCTAAAGGTTGGTTGCAAGCGGTTACCTTGCTTTTGCCACAGTAGAGCAGTTAACGTGCCGGAATGCTGCGCTCGCTGTAAGTCACCGGATTGAGGATGGTATCGGGCTGACGGGCGGTCCGGTGAAATGGCCGGCAGTGGAATAACCTGCAGCCGCGGCATGCGAGTGTAGCTTATTCCCTTTTTTTTCGCAGGCCAGTGCCCGGCCCGGACAGGTGGCGCGGGAAGGGGGCGGTAAATGCCTTGCAAAATCAGGCGGCAAATGGTATTGGAATTGCGCGCTTAGCTGCCGGCAGCGAGGTTTGAAACGGAGGGAATCTGATGAAAGTCCGCGACAGCGGAATGCCTGAGGAAGAGATGTGGTCGGAGTTCTTCGACCCTGCCAAGGTGCTGGCAGCTTTCGGACTCAACTACGGGGTACGGAATCTCGTCGAATTCGGATGCGGCTATGGGACCTTTACCCTTGCTGCAGCCGAAATCACATCGGGAACCGTCCACGCGCTCGACATCGAGCCGGAGATGGTGGGCGTCGTCAAAGAGAAGTGCCGTAAAGCCGGAATCGTCAATGTCCGGGCAACGGAGCGGGATTTCGTCGGTGAGGGAACCGGACTTGCAGGCGACTCCATGGACGCTGCGCTGCTCTTCAACATCCTGCACCACGAGGAGCCGGTGGCCCTGATGAAGGAAGCGCGCCGGGTGCTGAAACCAAACGGCATGCTGGCTGTCGTCCACTGGATCCCGGATCCCGCCACGCCGCGCGGCCCCGCGATGGAGATCCGCCCCCGGCCGGAGCAGTGCATCGCATGGGGGAAGGAGGCGGGTTGCCGCTTCAACGAGCAGCACCGCTTCGATCTGCCGCCGTATCACTACGGTTTGCTCTTCAGGAAACCGATTGGCTGATGAACCGCGCGCTGCCCGTGAGGCAGGGCCGGATGCAAACGAGAAAGAAAGCTAACACCTGCTGGTTCATTCCAGCCCTCCTTCCGGATCGTTTCCACAAGCGCCGGCCGGTTACGCCGGCCGGCTTTGCAGTTTCTACCTCTCGCCCTCCTCGGCTTTTGCCTTCCCGAACACCGCGTACAGGACGGGCAGTACCAGCAGCGTGAGCAGGGTCGACGATACCACCCCTCCGATCACCACGGTGGCGAGCGGCCTCTGCACCTCCGCGCCGATTCCCGTGTTGAGCGCCATGGGGATGAAGCCGAAGCTCGCCACCAGCGCGGTCATCAGCACCGGGCGCAGCCTCTGCTCGGCGGCCTTCTGGATGGCCTCCATGAGCGGGACCCCCCTGGCAAGGAGGTCCTTCACCGCCGAGACGAGCACCATGTCGCCCAGCACCGAGACCCCCGAGAGGGCGACGAAACCGACCCCCGCCGAGATGCTGAACGGGATGTCACGCAGCCAGAGCGCCAGGATCCCGCCGACGGCGGCGAAGGGGACGCCGGTGAAGACGCGGGCGGCATCGAGCACCCGCCCGTAGGTGAAGTAGAGCAGGGTGAAGATGAGGCCGAGAGCCACCGGGACCACGATCATGAGCCGCTTCTGGGCGCGCTCCAGGTTCTCGAACTGCCCCCCGTAGCGGACGTAGTAACCTGCCGGCAGCTTCACCTCGCGCTCTATGGCCTGCTGCACCTCGGCAACGAAGCTTCCCACGTCGCGGCCGCGCACGTTGCTCTGCACCACGACGCGCCGCTTCCCCCATTCGCGACTGATGGTGGAGGGGCCTTCCGACGATTTTATCCTGGTCAGCTGCGACAGCGGGATGCGTTCGCCCCCCTGCGCGGTGACCAGGATGCGGCCCAGCTCCTCCGGGTCCACCCGGTACTGGTCTGCGATGCGCACCGCGATGGGGAAACGCATGTCCCCTTCCTGCATGGTACCGACGTCCCGGCCGCCCAGGGCCTCGATCACCTCCAGCACCTCGCGGGCGGGTATGCCGTAGCGCGCCGTAGCCTCGCGGTCCACCTCGACCTGCAACAGCGGCTGGCCGGTGATCTGCTCGACGCTGACGTCGGCCGCCCCCGGAATCTCCTTGATCGCCTTTTCCACGTCCTTTGCCTTCGCCTTCAGGACCTCGAAGTCGTCGCCGAATATCTTGATGCCGACGTCGGAGCGGATCCCCGCGATCATCTCGTTCACCCGCATCTCTATCGGCTGTGTGAAGATCATCCGCATGCCGGGCAGGTTCTTCAGTTCCTGCTCCATGGCTGCCACCAGCTCGGCCTGGGTGTCCGCCTTCCTCCACTTCTCCCTCGGCTTCAGGGTCATGAAGATGTCGGAGAGCTCGACCCCCATCGGGTCGGTGGCGATCTCGGCGCTCCCGGTGCGGGTCCAGACGCGCTCGATCTCGTCCGGGAATTTCGCCAGCAGCGCCTTCTCGATCTGGTTGCCGTAGCGCACCGACTCGTCCAGCGACACGCTCGCCAGGCGCACCGTGTTGATCACGATGGAGCCTTCCATCAGGCGTGGCACGAACTCGGAGCCGAGCCGGGTGGCGAGAAAACCGGAAACGACCAGGCAGGCGAGGGCGGCGCCCAGCACCTGCTTGCGGCGTTGCAGGGCGAACCCGAGCAAGGGGCGGTACCACCCCTTGAGCCGCCGCACCAGGTACGGCTCATGCTCCTCTTTCCTGCGCTTCAGGCTGAAGCTCGCGAGAACCGGCATCAGGGTAAGGGACATGACCATGGAACCCATCAGCGCGAAGATGACGGTGAGCGCCATGGGGCGGAACATCTTCCCCTCGATCCCCTCCAGCGCCAGGATGGGGAGGTAGACGATCATGATGATCAGCTCCCCGAACATGGTCGGCTTTCGCACCTCTATGGCCGCGTCGCGCACCACCTCGATGACGCTCCGCTTGTCTCCCTCCTCGTTCAGCCGGCGCACGGAGTTCTCAATCATGATGACGGAGCTGTCCACCACCAGGCCGAAGTCGATGGCGCCGAGACTCATCAGGCTCCCGGCGATGCCGAAACGGAGCATCAGGTCGAAGGCGAAGAGCATGGAGAGCGGGATCGCG
This sequence comes from uncultured Geomonas sp., assembly GCA_964519915.1. Lineage (GTDB taxonomy): Bacteria > Desulfobacterota > Desulfuromonadia > Geobacterales > Geobacteraceae > Geomonas. The sequence goes on along the minus strand of CAZFMI010000074.1, from coordinate 11,719 downwards.
AGGGCGACGATGAGCCCGGCGCGGAGGTTCCCAAGGAAGACGAAGATGATCGCGATGACCAGCAGCGCGCCCTCCAGCAGGTTCTTCTCCACCGTGTGCAGGACCTGGTCCACGAGCGAGGTGCGGTCGTAGGCGGTGGCGACCTGCACCCCCTGCGGGAGGGTCTTCTTCACTTCCTCGAGCCGCGCCTTCAGCTTGCTGGTGACCTCGTGGCTGTTCTCCCCCATGAGCATGAAGCCCAGGCCCAGCACGGCCTCCCCCTTGCCGTCGGCGGTTACGGCGCCGCGGCGGATCTCGCGACCCTCGACCACGCGGGCGACGTCGGAGACCCGGACCGGGACCCCGTCCTTCGCGGCGATCACGGTCGCCTCGATATCCTTCATGGTGGCGACCATGCCGACCCCTTGCACCAGCGTCGATTCTCCGGCGCTGTCGATGGTGCCGCCCCCCACGTTGCCGTTGTTCTCCTCCACGGCGGCTATCAGCCGGTCCATGGTCAGCCCGCGCTTTCCGAGCTCCTCCGGGTCCACCACGATCTCAACGCGCCTTTCGTCCCCCCCCCAGGTGTTGACCTCGGCCACTCCGGGCACCGAGCGCATCTGGGGCTTCACCACCCAGTCGTGCAGCGTCCTTAGTTCGGCGAGCGACTTGTCCTTGGCGGTCAAAAGGTAATGGAACACCTCGCCGAGGCCGGTGGCGACCGGACCTAGCTGCGGCTTGTCGATCCCCTGCGGCAGCGCGACCCCCTGCACCCGCTCCATGACCACCTGGCGGGAGAGGTAGATGTCGGTCCCGTCCTCGAAGATCACCGTCACCTGGCTCATCCCGAAGCGGGAGGCGGAACGGACCTCCTTCAACTTGGGAAGCCCCGAGATGGCCTGCTCCAGCGGGGCGGATATCTGCCGCTCGATCTCGAGCGGGGAGAGGGCGGGGGCGACCGTGTTCACCTGGACCTGGACCGGCGTGGTGTCGGGGAAGGCGTCCAGCGGCAGCCGCAGGAAAGCGACCACCCCCATGACGGCGACGAAGGCCCAGGCGAGGATGACCACGAGCCTGTGGTTGAGGGACCAATGGATGACCCTGTTAAGCATTACTCCCTCCTATTTCGTTTCCACTTCGCAGCAGCCGGCGCCGATGGAATCCTTCAGCGTTTCCGTCTTCAGAAGAAAGCTCCCGGCGACCACGATCTCTTCGCCCGGCTCGACGCCGGAGGCGATCTCCACCATGCCGCCGTGTCGGGCCCCCGGCGCCACCTCGACCCGCCTTGCCTCGAACTCGTCCGGCTTCAGTCGGACGAAGGCGAGCTTCACGGTCTTGGCGCGCTGGACGGCCCCCTGCGGCACCACCGCCGAGGAGCGGGTGCCGCCCACCGCGATGCGCGCCTTGCCGTACATGTTGGCCCTGAGCAGCCCCCCGGTGTTGGGGAGCCTGACCCTCGCCTTGGCGGTGCGGGTCTGCGGGTCGATGATGGGCGCGATGTTGGCGATGGTGCCGCGGAATTCGCGCCCCCCCAGGCCGTCCATCACGATGGTGACCGGCATCCCCGCCTTCACGTCGCCAAGCTCCGCCTCCGCGACGGCGACCTCTCCCCACATGGCGGAGGTGTCCACGATCTCGAAGAGCGGCGCGTGCGTGTCGACGTAGCCCGCAAGCGACACGGTGCGCTGGGTGACGACCCCGGAGACGGGGGCCTTCACGATGTAGCGGCCGCCGCTGCCGGCGCCCACCCCGCGCAGGGAGGCCTGCAGCGCCTCCAGCTCGGCGCTCGCCTCGCGAGCCGCTTGCTGCGCGGCCTGGACCTCCTTCCTGGCCGAGATCCCCTTCTTCTCGAGTTCCGCCTCGCGGCGGTAATCGGCCTGCGCACTCTGCACGCGGGAGCGCGCCGCGGCCATCCGGGACTGGTCGCCGCTCACGGCGGCGCTTTCGATGACGGCAAGCGTGGCCCCGGCCGGGACGAAGCTCCCGATATCGGCGGAGACCCTCCTGACCACGCCGGGGGCGCGGGCGGTGACCTGCGCGACCCGGCCGGCGTCGTAGGCGATCACCACCGGAGCGACGATTTCAGCCGCGCCCCGGCCGGCGAGCGCCGTGGCGGTCTCGATCCCGGCCAGCCGCGCCGTGTCCTTCCCCTTCAGGATCACCTTGGTCCCGTCGGCTGGGGCGTCGTCGGCCGAGACGTCGACGGCCGGCCTCCCCCCGCGCTCCGGGTAGCAGATCGGGCAGACCGATTTGGGGAAGCCGTGGTCGGGGCACCAGTCCCCCTTTGCCTGGAAGACCGGGGCAAGGGCGGGGTTGCACTTGGTGCAGAGGGGCTCCAGCACCCCGTGCTCCCGGCAAAGGCCCGCCGCGGCCCGGGCTTCCTTCACGGCGTCGGCCGAGGCCTGACCGGCGGCCTGGCCGGCCGCCGGGGGCTTCGTTTCTTCCTTCCTGCCGCAGCCGGTGGCCGCGGCAAGAGCGACGATGGTCAGCAGTGTGAGAAGGCGGCGCATCCTACTTGCTCCCTTTGGGGGGGCGGACGATCTTCAGGTTCGGGTTGCACTTCTTGCACTGGGACTTGGGGAGGCCGTGCTTCTCGTCCCAGTCGCCGGTCGCCTTGAAGGCGGGGATGAGCTTTTTGTTGCAGCGGGTGTCCTGTGATTCCGGGACGCCGTGCTCGCCGCACCAGTCCTCGTGGGAGCCGGGCCTGGCGTCCTTGTCGCCGTGCAGCTCCTTTTTCTCGGCGGCGACTGCGGTGACAGTGAGGGAAAGAAGCAGGGTGAGAGAGAGCAGAATTTGACGACGCATGTTGTTTCTCCTTGTTTTTGGTTTGTGGTGGCTGTTGCGGTTCGGTTTGCGGTCAGTTCGCGGTGGTCCAGATGCCGGTGGCGGAAGCGAGCTCCACTCCGGCCTCGGCGGCTTCCAGGAGGCGTTCCAGGTACTCCTGCCTGGTCTCCAGCGCGTCGCGGCGCAACTGGAGCAAGGTGGAGAGGTTGATCTTCCCGGCGCGGTAGCTCTCGCTTGCCAGGGATGCGTTTTCCTGCTGCAAGGCGAGCCCGTCCGTCTCGAGGCGGCGCACGGCCTCCACCGCTGCGGCGTAGGCGTTGCGCGCCCCCTCGATCTCCGCCGCAAGGGCGGCCCGGGAGATGTCAGCGGCGAGTTGCGCGCGCTCATGCAGCACGCGCGCCTCCTGGACCGGCGCCCGGCGGGGGTTGAAGAAGGGGAGGGCGACGCTGATGCCGCCCAGCGCGACGTTTTCGTCCCCCTCGCGCTTGTAGCTCACCCGGAGGGCGACATCGGGGCGCCTTTCGGCTTCCGCCAGGGAGACGGCGGCGCGGGAAGCCTCCACCTCGGCCTGGGCCGCCAGGAGGTCGGCACGGGTGGCCGGTGCGGGGGCGGCGTGTATGGCGGCGAAAAAGCCGCGATCCTTGATGCTTCCCGAGACCATGAGCCCGGACGCGGAGGGGAGCCCCAGGGCGCGTGCCAAGGCGCCCTTTGCCGAAGCGACCCTCCCTTTTACCGAGGAAACCGCGCTGTCCGCGCGGGCAAGCTCGGTTTGCGCCAGGTTCACCTCGAACCTGGCGACGTCACCCGAGGCGTGCCTTTGCTTCGCGATAAGGAGCAGCTGGTCCGCCACGCTCTTTCGTTCCAGTGCAAGCGACAGCCGCTCCTGCGCCTGCAGCACCCGGTAATAGGCGGCAACGGCGGCTGTCATCGACTGGCGGCGGACCTCCTCGACGGCGTGCTTTTCGCGCTCGATGCCCGCCCGGGCGAGGGCGATCCGCTTGTCACGGCGGCTGCCGAGCTCGAACGGGACCTCCATCCCCACCTCCAGGTCCAGGCTGCTCTCGGTTCCGGTGCGCGGACCGGCTAAGAGGTCGAGCCTCGGGTTTTCCAGGGCGCGGACCTTGGCGCCGGCAAGTTTGGCCTCCCCCTCGGCTATGCCGGCGGCCGCCAGGCGCAGTTCCGGGGCGCTAGCCGAGGAGAGTTCGATGACGCGGGCAAGCGTGAGAGGCACCTGTCCGGGTTCGGCGGCGAGGGTCGCTGCCGGCAGCATGCAAAGCGCGAGGATCGCCGATAGTTTCAAGAAGCTCGTGTTCATGTAGATCTCCAGTCGCTGCAAAAAAAGGCGGATTCGGATTCACAGGTTCAGCGGTGGCAGATACAGCATCCAGAAACGGCGCTGCATGCCCCGCCCCTTCCCCCAGGGGAGAAATAGTCGGGAGAAGGTGGCTGCAAAGAGGCCAGGCGGAGCGCGTGCCGGGGCCGACACCCCTCACGGCCGGCCTCTGCGGGAGGAGAATCGGTGCGGCTGGGGGGTGAGGGTGCAGGCTCCAAGGCACCGGATACAGTAGCGCCTCAAGCGTTGCCCGCCGGTACGGCACCTTTACAGGCCTTCGGTTTCGGTTCTAGGGAAAAAAGGGTGTGGTCAGGTGAGGTTCTGCGGGGGGACGAATATGGGGAGAAAAACCTCGTACAGCTTGGTGAAATGCTCTGGCGCCTCGAGTTGCGCAACGGAGGGGGCGTAATTGGCCAGGGGGGCGTATGCCGACTGGTAGTAGAAGGCGCAACCGCTGCAGGCAGCGCAATTATCCTCTCCCGATCCATCTGCGGGGCAGCACGGGCACTCTTCACCGCTGTCATCATTGTTGATGTCGGCGGCATGGGCGGAAATGCAGATGTCTTCTCTTCCCTGATCCAGTGTCAGTTCTGCGCAAAGAGCAGGCACTGCCATCATGACCAGGACTATCAGCTGAATCGAGGCTATGGCCTTCAGGCATAGGCGCCGGGAAGCCGCCTTATGTGGTAGCCGGAAAGAGAACATGGCGGGATTGAAGCATAGTGAAATAAGAAAGTCAAGATCGTTGGTGGGACATGTCCAGCAGATGAGTCCCGGCCCTGAGTGGGTAACTGTCCTGCGGCAAGCCCGAACTTTGGTATCATTGGGGGATTCTTTAAGCCAGGGTGCGGGAGCCTTTATGAAGAAGAGGGTAGTCATAATCGGCATGGGGTTCGGCGGGATCAGGGCTGCGCGGGCGTTGGCCGGAAACGGTTTCGACCTGCTGCTTCTGGATCGCAACAACTACCACCTGTTTCAGCCGCTTTTGTACCAGGTGGCGACGGCGGCCCTGGAGCAGGAATCCATTGCCTACAGCGCACGCGCCTTGGTGCGGCACTGGCCGGGTGCACGGTTCCAGCTATCCGAGGTGACGGGGCTCGATCTGGACGGGCGGCTGGTCCGTACGGAAAGAGGGGCACTGTCCTACGACTATCTGGTGGTCGGCGCCGGCAGCGTCACCAACTTCTTCGGCATGCCGTCGGTCGAGCGACACGCTTTCGATCTGAAGCAGCTCTCCGACGGGGAGGCGCTGCGCAACCAGATACTGAGGAGCTTCGAGGAGGCGGTCGCCGAACGGGACCCGGTGCGCAGGCGGGGGCTGATGACCTTCGTGATTGTCGGGGGAGGACCGACCGGGGTCGAATTCGCCGGCGCGCTGATCGAACTGATCCACTTCGTCCTGGCCAAGGATTACCCGGAGCTGAGTTTCAAGGACGCTCGGGTGGTGCTCGTGGAGGCGGGCGACAGGGTGCTGGGCGCGATGCCCGCCGAGTTGAGCGGGTATGCCCTGGACAAGCTGCGCGCCATGGCGGTGGAGGTACTCCTTGACGGCCGGGTAGTGGATGCCGGACCGGAGAGCGTGATCCTCTCCGACGGCACGGTCATTCCCTGCCATACCCTGGTCTGGTCCGCGGGGGTCAAGGCGCCTCCTCTGGCTGGCGCTCTCAACGGCGCTTCACCCAACGCAGGGGGGAGGGTGCGCGTCTTGCCCGACCTGACGCTTCCGGGGCATCCCGAGGTATATGTCATCGGGGACATGACCCACCTGGAGCAGGATGGGAAAGCGCTTCCCATGGTAGCCCCGGTGGCCATGCAGATGGGGAGCTACGCGGGGAGGGCGATCCTGGCCCGGGAAAAAGGGGGGGAGCTGCCGCCGTTTCGCTACCGCGACAAGGGGAGCATGGCCACCATCGGGAGAAGCGCCGCGGTGGCCACCGCCTTCGGCATCAACTTCCGGGGCTACCTCGCCTGGCTGGTCTGGCTCCTTTTGCATCTCTACTACCTGATAGGATTCCGCAACAGGATCGTCGTCATGCTCAACTGGGCCTGGTACTACTGGTTCCACGAGCGCCAGGTCCGCCTGATAACGACCAGGACCAAGGAGCGGCGCAAAAGCCCGCAGGAACAGCTTCCCTGACCCCCAAAGAGCGACGCCCCGACAGGGAACCCTGCCGGGGCGTCTTGCGTCTCGGGCGTTCCCCCGGTTACCTGACCTCGAAGCTGCCGTCCTTCTTGTTGGTGACGGCGGCGTCCAGGAAGCGGACCTGGTAACCCTTCTCCTTCAGCACGTTGTAGGCCATCTCGGCCCTGGCTCCGGTGGAACAGTGCATGACTATGCCCTTCTCCTTCGGAATATCGGCCAGGCGCGACGCCACCTCGCCGGCCGGGATGTTGAGGGCTCCCCTTATCATGCCGGTGTTCTCGACCTCGTCCTCCTCACGCACGTCGACAATCAGGACCCCGGCAGGGACCCCCTTGGCGAAGGCCCGGAACTCGGCCGGCGCAATGGAGCCTGCCTTTGGTTTGGGTAGGTAGGCGACCTTCGTTGCGGGGGCGCCGGTCTGCACCGCATACCTGGCGCTCAGCCAGCCGGCGAAACCGCCGGTCAACACCCTCGGCCCGGGATAACCGGCCTTCACCAGCTTCATGGCCACCTTCTCGGCGGCGCCGTCGCCCTTGGCATCGTACACCACGATGGGGGGGTTCAGGTCCTTGGCCGGGAAAGATTTCAGCGCCTCGTCGAGCGCCTGCTCGGGTACGCTCACCGCGCCCTTGATGAAGCCGGCCTTCAGCTCCTTCTCCGGACGCACGTCGATGAGCACGAAGGAAAGCTCCTTGTCCAGCCATCCCTCCTTCAGGGACTGGGCGTTCAGGATGGTGAAGTTCCGCTTGTTCCACTCGGGGATGCCGTCATGGAAGATCTTTACGTTGCTGTAACCGATTTTCTCCGCCTCACGGGCGCAGGAAGGGCTGAGCGCTCACGTGACCCCGGCACAGAAGTAGACCAGCAGCTCGCCCTTGTCCCTGGGGAGTTTGTCGAGGTTCTTCCGGAAGGCGGGCAGCGGAATATTTATGGCGGTGGGGATGGAGCCTTCCTGGAACTTGATCGGCGGGCGGGCATCCACCAGGGTGTATTTCTGCGCACCCTTGAGCAGGTTCTCGATTTCCTCCACCTTCAGCTGCTTCTCCGCCGGCACCTTCATGGCGGGCTTTATGGAAAGCTCCGAGATGCTCTTCACGCCGTCGGCGCCCTCGGCGTACGCCACCCGGACCTCGTGCCCCTTCTTGATGTCTTTCAGGGACTTCGCGACCTTGTCGGGGGTGGACCCGTTGACGATCTTCAGCGTGTCCGGGTCGAACCTGACCACCTCGTAGGAATTATCCAGCTTCAACTGGATCGATTGCGACTTCAAGGCGACGCTGTCGAAGAACGCCCTCATCTCCCCGTCCGTAGGCTTATGGCAGACGGAGCAGGACTTGACGTCCTTCGGTTTGGCAGGCGGTGCCTGATCGACCGCCAGCGCAGCCGGTGCTCCCATCAGCATGGCTACTGACAGGGCGGCAAGCGTCTTACTCATTGTGGGTGAATCCATCTGTTTCCTCCTTTTGAGCTTGGTCACAGCCGGAGTGAAGATGCATCAATCCTCATCGGCTGCTTCGATTGGCTGCTTCGATTGGCTGCTTTGATACTGTCACTTGATCATCTATATACCAAATTATATGCTTAGGCAAATTATTAAGACAATGGGCGGTGCCCGGGGTCCCGATATCCGGCCCCGGGGGGCACGATCCGTCGGGGCTGGGCATCGACCTGCTATGGCTCTTGTTTTCTGCGGCGATCGGGGTTATCTTTGGTTTTTTCCGGCACCCCGGCAATCTCAACCGGCAACAACGAAAGGTACCGCTACACCCGTGACCAACCACGTCCCGCGCCTGCTAAAGCTGGCAGGCCCCATGATACTGTCCACTTCTGCCATCACCCTGATGCAGATCATCGATGCCATCGTGCTTTCCCGACATTCAAGCGAAGCGGTCGCGGCGATAGGTCCCTCGGGGCTTGCCGTGATCCTCTTCCAGGGGTTTCTCTTCGGGACCTCCGGATACGCCGGCACCTTCGTCGCCCACAACTTCGGCCGCGGCGACGCGCCGGGTGTGCGCAGGTCCGCCTGGCTCGGCATTCACACCTCGCTTGCCTCCGGCGTAGCGGCCCTGGCGGTCGCCTGGCCCCTTGCGCAGCTTTTCCTTCTGGCCGGCCACGCGCCCCGGGTCGCCCGCGACGAAACCGCGTACTTCCTCATCTGCATGGCGGGATCGTTCTTCCCGGTGCTGGGCTCCGCCCTGGCGGGGTGGCTCTCGGGGATTGGGCGCCCCGTCATCGTCACTGCCGTGACCTTCCTCTCCTTCGTGGTGAATGCCCTGCTGGCCTGGGGGCTCGTGCTCGGGGAGTGGGGATTTCCGCAGCTGGGGATTGCCGGAGCCGCGCTGGCGACCGTCGCCGCGCAGGCGGTTGCCGCGCTGCTCTATGCAGCGATCTTCGCCAGAGGGGGAGGGTTCTCCGACCCCCGGTCCCGGAGCTTCGACTGGCCGGAGCTGCGCCGCTTCCTCACCCTGGCCATGCCGATGGGGGTGCGGATCAGCGGCGAACTGGTCGCCTGGACGCTGTTTCTGGTGGTGGTCGGCCGGCTGGGTACGGTGGAGCTGGCGGCCTCCAGCATCGCCTTCCGGATCAACGGCCTCGCCTTCTTCCCGGCGCTCGGTCTGGGCCAGGCGGCAGGGATCCTGGTCGGGCATGCCCGCGGTGCTCTGAAGGACGATGAAGTCCCGGCTATTGCGACGCAGTCCCTTTTGGTCTGCGAGGTATGGATGGTGGTGATGGCGGTGCTGTTCGCGACAGCCTCGGCGCCGCTTATCTCCCTCTTCGCGGGGAGCGGACCGGAGAGCGCGCGGATCGTCGAGGCTGGGTCCCTCATCATGAAGTTCGTGGCCTTTTACTGCCTCTTCGACGCGGCCAACGTGATGATCGGCTGCGTGCTCTCCTCGGCGGGGGACACGCGCTGGGTCGCCCGTACCTTCCTGCTCTCTTCCGCCGGTTTCCTGGTCGCCTTGTGGCTTGTCGACGCGACCTCCCGCAGCCTGGCCTCGGAGTGGACGCTGGCCACCTTCTTCGTGTTCGTGACGGCGGTGATCTGGTCGCTTCGCTTCCGTTGCGGCGCCTGGAGAAAGGTTCGGGTGCTGCACGAGCCGGAACTGCCGCAAGACAGTCTCCCGGTTTAACCCGTTTCCCCTCGCGGCTATTTCCCACCCGCCCCGTGTGGTTTGCTTGCCGCTTTGCGCTCTCCCGCCGCACCTGTTCCCCTCCACCTGGGTACGGAAACCCGATCCGGCGGGGAAGGGGGCAAGACGGGCGCTCCCCGTTTCTCCGCTGAAAACCCCGGAGTTTCGGCAGTTTGTATGCATTACAATTCCTGCTGTTGCGACTGTGGTTTTGCCGGGAGGGTATAGTTTACCTTTCGCGGTGACAATCTCTCACATTTTTGTTGACTGCTTTGGTTGAATACTGTAAAAGGTGACACAACGATTTAGTGGGTGAGGCAAGCGCCGCTCCTGCAACCTCTTTAAAGGAAGTCACCATGAAATCTTTTCCTGAAGCACCGTTGAACGCCTCCCCGCAGGAGATCATCCGCATCGGAGTGGAAGCCGCGCACGGCCCGGTGAAGCTCGCCTGCTCCTTCTCGCTGGAGGATGTCGCCATCATCGACCTGGCAAAGGGGGCAGGGCTGGACATCGGCGTTTTTGCCCTTGACACCGGCAGGCTAAACGAGGAAACCTACGAGGTCGCCGACGCCATCACGCAGCGCTGGGGCATCTCGATCGACTGGTATTTCCCGCGGCACGAGGCGGTGGAGAAGCTGGAAAGGGAGAAGGGACTCTTCTCCTTCAGGGAGTCGCTGGAAAACCGTCACGAGTGCTGCCATATCCGCAAGGTCGAGCCGCTGGGAAGGGCCCTCAAGGGGCTTGCCGGCTGGGTCACCGGCTTGCGCCGCGAACACAACGTCACCCGCCTCGACCTGAAGGCCATCGAGCTCGACGAGCTAAACGGCGGCATCCTGAAGCTGAACCCGCTCCTTAACTGGAGCGAGGCCGAACTGCTGGCCTACATCGAGAAACATCGCCTGCCGCAGAACCGCCTCCTCAAGCAGGGGTACCGCTCCATCGGCTGCGCACCCTGCACCCGCGCGGTAGAGCCGGGTGAGGATGCCCGCGCCGGCCGCTGGTGGTGGGAGAACCCGGAACACAAAGAGTGCGGGTTGCACAGAAGATAGGGGCAATGGACGGGGGGCGCCCGGCGGCATGGATCCGGGAGCCAGGACAACGTTTGATATGGGAATCTTACTATGAGCAAGCATCTGACCCACCTGCAGCAACTTGAAGCCGAAAGCATCCACATCATCCGCGAGGTGGTGGCCGAATTCGACAACCCGGTGATGCTCTACTCCATCGGCAAGGACTCGGCGGTGATGCTGCATCTCGCCCGCAAGGCCTTTTACCCGGCACCGGCGCCGTTTCCGCTGCTGCACGTGGACACCACCTGGAAGTTCCGCGAGATGATCCACTTCCGGGACCGGATGGCGAAGGAGTCGGGCCTGGACCTGATCGTTCATGTGAACGAGGATGGGGTGAAAAGGGGGGTCTCCCCCTTCACCCACGGCTCAGCGCTCTACACGGACATCATGAAGACCGAAGGGCTCAAGCAGGCGCTGGACCGCTACAAGTTCGACGCGGCCTTTGGCGGCGCCCGCCGCGACGAGGAGAAGTCGCGGGCCAAGGAGCGCATCTTCTCCTTCAGGAGCGCCAACCACCGCTGGGACCCCAAGAACCAGCGTCCGGAGCTTTGGAACCTGTACAACACCCGCATCAAGCCCGGGGAGAGCATCCGCGTGTTCCCGCTCTCCAACTGGACGGAGCTGGACATCTGGCAGTACATACATCTGGAGCAGATCCCCATCGTCCCCCTTTATTACTCCGCCGTGAGGCCTGTGGTCGAGCGCGACGGCATGCTGATCATGGTGGACGACGACCGGCTCGAGTTGAAGCCGGGGGAAAAGGTGGAGTACAAGCCGGTCCGCTTCAGGACCCTGGGCTGCTACCCGCTCACCGGCGCGGTCGAGTCCGAGGCCGACACCCTGCCGGAGATCATCCAGGAAATGCTGCTCACCCGCACCTCCGAACGTCAGGGGCGCCTGATCGACCACGACCAGGCAGGTTCCATGGAGAAGAAGAAACAGGAAGGGTACTTCTAATGGCACATCAATCAGAACTGATCGAGAAAGATATCCTTGCCTACCTGAAAAGCCAGGAGGAGAAGTCCCTGCTCCGTTTCATCACCTGCGGCAGCGTGGACGACGGCAAAAGCACCCTGATCGGCCGCCTGCTCTGGGATTCGAAGATGGTGTTCGAGGACCAGCTGGCCGCGCTGGAGGCGGACAGCAAGAAGGTGGGGACCCAGGGGGGAGCCATCGACTACGCCCTGCTTCTGGACGGGCTGCAGGCGGAGCGGGAGCAGGGGATCACCATCGACGTCGCCTACCGCTTCTTCTCCACCGACAAGCGCAAGTTCATCGT
>CAZFMI010000073.1:0-18068 GCA_964519915.1 uncultured Geomonas sp. | reverse complement strand
GGTCAGCATGAAGATCAAGGCCAGCAACAACTCCCCCGGCACCGGTTCCCCCCCTCCCATCAACAAGAAGGAGGCGACCACCGAACTGGTGGTCTCCAACGGCGACACCACGGTGATCGGCGGTATCTACGTCGACAGCGATACCGAGTCCGATACCGGCGTCCCGTTCCTGTCGGACATACCGCTGCTGGGGTGGCTGTTCAAGTCCAATACGAAGCTCAAGACCAAGACCGAACTGCTGATCTTTATTACGCCGAAGATAGTACTTTAAGGAGAGATTATGTTTAAAAGGGTAGGGCTGTTTCTTTGCGGACTCTGCGTCGCCGCCGCGCTCATTTCCTGCGGTGAGGAGGAACTTGGGGCGGGCATCGGGGAGTTCACGACGGTAAATGCTTCGGCGTCTTCCAGCACCGGAAGACTGGAATCCGATCTGATAACAGGCAATACCTGTGCAGGCGGAACTTCAACAGGCGGCGCGCTTGAGACCGATTATGTCGATGTTAATTTCAGATCCACTGCGATGTTTGCGACAGGCGCGCTTGATCTTGTGGTCAGCAAAATTACGGTCCACTACACACCTGCCAATGCTTCCTCTCCTGCACTCCCCGATTACGTCAATCTGACCACTCAGACAATCCCGCCCGATTCGACGGTGCCCATTCCGGTCCCAGTCGTACCGGAGTTTTACAAGCGTGATCTCATATTGCGCACTACCCAGAACCTGACGGCATGCGGCGGTGACATTTTTGAATACTCCGTGCGAGTAACATTCGAAGTGAGCGAACCAGGCGGAAACGGCAAAATAAAAAGCGTTGTAGCTGACATGCAGTTAGCTATTGCTGATAGAAACGACTAAATCATCTTGGGAATCGGCTGTCGAACGAAGGGGTGTTTGAAATGAACTTGAGAAACAAGATTGGCTGGATAATTCTGCTGATAACCTTTGCCGCGTTCCTCGGGTGCAGCGGCCAGGACTCCAACGTCGGTTCGAAGGGGACAGGTAAGTCCACCGGGAAGGTGCTTGACTCCGACCAGCAGATCACGACCGATTCCAACGACCAGGCTCAGGCGGCCGTCGCATTTGACAACATCAACCACCAGTACTTGACCGTATGGAAGGATGCAAGGACCGCAGGGGCGAGCAGCATCTACGGCAGGATCTCTATCGGCCAGAGCATGTACGCAGACGGCAAGCTTCGCTTTGACAACACCACGAGCCATGTGGCCAAGACCGGCACGCCGGCGATGACCCTTGGCACCGAAATCCGCATCAGCGACGCCACCTACGTTGCGCCGGCCCAGCATCGCGACCAGGAACAGCCGAAGGTGGCTTTCTTCCCGGACAGCGGGACCCCTGCCAATAGCCGGTATCTGGTGATCTGGACCGACTCGCGCAACGGCTACCGCCAGATCTACGGCCAGTTCATTACCGCTGCCGGCGGCTACCTCACCAAGAACGGCGCTGCCTCGGCGACCCCTGCCAACTTCGCGATTTCGGACCACGTCGGCACCTCCGTCAGCGGCACGGTTGCCGTTACCGGCTCCTTCAGCACGCCGTTATCAAACGGCACCGTCTCCATCTCCACCGGGGCGACCTCCACAGTGGTCGGTGCAGGTACAACCTTTACCAGCATAGCCCCAGGCAACTTCATCATCATCAACGGCGTAAGCTACTCGGTTGACTCGGTCGCAGACAACACCCATCTTACCCTCAGTTCCCCCTACACCGGGTTCCCGCTGGTGAACAACGTTCCCCAGTCCGTGAGCGGCTATTCCTACATCTCGTACGGCACAACTTCGGCATCATCCACGGTGACCGGTACGGGAACGCAGTTCATAACGGATCAGATCCAGCCGGGCGACAGGATCGCCATTAACAACATCTGGTACCAGATCCAATCGGTAGACTCGCAGACCCAGCTGACCCTGACCACTCCCGCTTCCAACAACTTCTCCGGTAGCGGATTGAGCTACAGGACCACCGCCCATCTGAGCCAGATGGACCCTGAGGTGATCTACAACAGGATCACCGGCAAGTTCGTGATCGCCTGGATGGATGAAAGCGACATCGACACCAACCACACCATTAGGGTGCAGGGCGCGGAATGCAGCAATTCCGCCCTGGTCAACTACGTCCCGTACCCCCATGTCGACAACAACGTGATCAAGTCGGTCACCGTCGACCCCATGACGGGGACCCTTGGCACGAAGTCCACCCTTTCCGGTATTGTCAGCCTGGGGGACGCTGCCGACTCGGGCAGCGCTGTCGTTGCCGGCTGGAGCATGCAGCTTGCGGAGACCAAGCCGAAGCTGTTCAGCATCGGCCAGAACAACTACGTAGCCTGGAGCGGGATCAACGGCACAGTGACCATGACCGTCCCCTACGAAAAGGATGACTCTCCCGCCACCACTTGTACCTACAAGGGCGCCGTCTTTACTGCCTCCGACCTCGATGCAACCACCAAGATCAAGGTGCGTCGAAACATCCTGGGGCTGGTGAACGATTACAGCTTCGGTACCGACGCGACCTCCCCGACCGTTGCCCTGGATCCCAACACGAGCCGGCTGCTTCTCGCCTGGGAAGACAATGCCAACGCCGGCACCACCGGGAAGGACGTCCTGGGGCAGATCCTTGACGTCACGAGTTTCCAGCCGTACCGGGCCCAGATCAACATATCTTACGCTATAGGGGATCAGAGCTCTCCCACCGCTTCATTTGACGCCGTCAACTCGAGGTTCTTCGTCGGGTGGGAGGATGCCCGCAACCAGAGCGCCAACATCTCCAACATAGACGTCTACGGGCAGTTCATCGACATCAACGGCAACCTGTCCGGCGGAAACACCATCATCACTGTTGCAGCAAGCAACCAGCTCGCCCCCGCCGTTGCCTTTGGCGACGTCTTCTTCCGCAAGTTCATGGTGGTCTGGACCGACGGCAGCCTGAACAACAACTCGAACATCACAGCGCAGCTGCTCGAGTTCTCAACTTTGCCGCAGCTGGTGATTACGGATGAGGATGACAACCCCGTGTTCAGCGGTGCCATAAACTTCGGCAACGTCGACATCTCGGTTGCGACCCCTTATAAGGACATCCCCTTCAAGATCCGCAACGACGGCAACTCGCCGCTCACCATCAGCTCGATCACAGACCCGTCTGCGCCGTTTTCCTTCACCACCCCGAAACCGGTCACCGTGAATCCGGGTACCAGCGCCGACATGGTCATCAGATTCGCGCCGACCGGAGCCGGGTCCTACGCAGGGAACCCTTCCAACGGCTACAAGATGATATTCAACTCCGACGGCGGACAGGCTGTGATCTACCTCTCCGGCGCCGGCGTCGGCACGCAGCCGCTCTCCATAGCCAACCTCTCCCTGCCGGATGCCACGGCCGGCGTCGCCTACCCGGCAACCACTCTGAGCGCCAACGGCGGCGTGATTCCCTACGGCTCGTGGACGGTCACCTCCGGTTCGCTTCCGCCGGGACTGAGCCTCAGCCCAGCTACCGGTATCATCAGCGGGACCGTAAGCACCTCGGCACTCCCCAGCTACACCTTTACCGTTTCGGTCGTCGACAACGCCGGGACCGCCACGACAAAATCGTTCACCATGAACGTCACCTCCATGACGATAGACAACAGCGCGCTCAAGACCTGGACCCAGCTCAACCCGGGTTACAGCGACCAGTTGACGGCAAACATCGGCGGGGTCGCCGTGGATCCGACCAAGATCACCTGGGCCGCCGCGGGCGCCGTACCGCAGGGGCTGGTGCTGAACGCCGACGGGACGGTCACCTCCACCGTTACCGGCCCGCTCATCGCCGGTGGAAACACCCTGACCGTCACCGCCACTTATGTCGATACCTCCGTGGTTCCCAACAAGACCTACACGTCGACCAAGACGCTTAACCTGACCATTAACCCGGCGCTCTCGGTCACCACCACGAGCCTTCCCGCCGTAGTTGTCGGGACCACCTACTCGCAGCAGCTCGCCCTGCTGGGAGGAACTCCCTCCTACAGCTGGAGCCTTGCCAGCGGATCGCTGCCACCCGGGGTCCAGATGAACCCGAGCACCGGCAGCCTCACCGGGCTTCCCTCCGGCACTGGCACTTTCCCGTTCTCGGTGCAGGTAACCGACGCCACGGGCGCCACCACGCAGCGCGCCCTCAGCATCCTGGTAAACCCGACGCTGTCGCTTACCACCACGGATCTCAGCCCTGTCACCACCGGCGCCGCCTACATCCAGCAGCTGGCCGCAGCCGGCGGCACCAGGCCCTACACCTGGTCGGTCTCAGGTAACCTTCCTCCGGGCGTCACCCTGGATGCTGCCACCGGCGTGCTGAGCGGTACTGCGACAGGTGCTGGCAACTACGACTTCGTGGTCCAGGTGAAGGACCTGGACGGCTCCACGGCCACCAAGCTCTTCACAATCACGGTCAATAGCCCCGGCGTCATTTCCAGCACCGTCGTCTTCACCAACGGGAGCGGCACCCAGACCAGTTCCCACGGCTTCGGAAGCGCCATGGTGGGGAGCACCACCCCTGCAACGGTCATGCTCAGGAACAACGGCTCGACGCCCATCGTCATCTCCTCGCTGAGCACGACCGATTCCGCCTTCCAGGCCAGCGTTCAGCTCAATTACACACTGGGGACCGGCGCCTCTATTCCGGTCAGCCTCCTGTTTACGCCTACCTCGGTAAAGAATTACACCGCCACGCTGTCTATAACCGACTCAAACGGGACATCGTACCCGCTTATTCTCACAGGAAACGGCGTGAGCTCGACAGCGGCCATCTCCGCAGGGAGCGGCAGCGTCATCCCGGGGACCACGGCCATTGCGTATGCGACCATCAATCCGACCTTCGTGGCCTCCGCCAAGCCGAGCACCTTCACCATCAACTCGGTGATAGGGATTCGCCTGGACAACGTGACCCCCGGCGGGACTGTCAACGTCGACGTCACCTACAGCTCGCTTGCCACCACACCGGTCTTCTATAAGGTGGTGAACAACGTGTGGACGGCGCTAACGCCCATTGCTCGCAGCGGCAACACCGCCACCTTTGCCATCCAGGACAACAACCCGCTGCACGACTCCGATGGCAGGGCGGGGTACATCCAGGACCCGATCGTGGTCGGCACCACCGGCAGCGTCACCGATACCCCCGCCGACACAGGGAACACGCCTCCCGCTTCCTCCACAGGCAAGAGCGGCTGCTTCATCGCTACCGCGGCCTACGGCAGCTATCTCGACCCGCAGGTCATGGTGCTCAGGCAGTTCCGCGACAACGTGCTCCTGACCAACGCACCCGGCCGCGCCTTCGTAGCTTTCTACTATCGCTACAGCCCGCCGATCGCGGACTTCATCTACGAGCACGGTTTCCTTAGGATGGTGACCCGCTGGGCTCTTACCCCCCTGATCCTGGCCGTCAAGTACCCGCTGGCCCTGCTGATGCTGCCGGTCCTCTGGCTCTTTTACAGAGGGCGCAACCTCAGGATTCCGCGTCCGGCAGGCGAGAGGCTGCAGTAACAACCACCGTTCGGTCCGGGGGGCGGCACTGCCGCCGTCCCCGGGCCGAACGGTAAATTTCGAGGAGCTTTGTTGATGTTCAAGAAGTCTTTGGTCCTTTGTTTGTTTGTCCTGGCCTTCGCAGCCTGTTCCAAGCCTCCCGCCAAGGAGCAGGTTCAGGAATCGATCAAGAAGTTCATCCCCGTGAACTTTGAAGTGCTCAGGATATCGGAGCTGAAGGAGATCTCCGGGCTGTACGAAGTGGTGATCAGTATCAACGCCCAGCCGGTCGTGCTCTACGTCGATAAAAAGGCGAAGTTCGTTTTCACCGGCAATATCATGTCCACCGAGAACAAGGCCAACCTCACGCTGGAGACACAGCAGAAATTTCAGCAGAAGTAGTAGCGCCGACTTAGAGTTTTTATGACAGCGAGAGCCAGGGGATAACCTGGCTTTCGTGTGTCCGGATATATTGTTTTGCTTGTGGCTGAATTTGTTGATATTATCCGGCTTGCTCAGACGCCTGAATCGGCTTGGGAGGTAGTAACTATGCCGTTAGCGACAGAGACAGTCCGCTTTTCCCCGCAAGCCTACCTGGATTGGGAGAAGGCGAACGACTGCAAGCACGAGTACCTAAACGGTGAAGTTTTCGCCTTGGCGGGCGCGAAGGATGCGCACGTGACGGTATGCGGGAACCTGTTCGCGCATCTTCATGCCCATTTGCGAGGCGGGCCACGCCGCCCGCACATGGCGGACATGAAGGTGTCAGTTGCAAAGGCGAATGCCTTCTTCTATCCCGATATCTTCGTTACTTGCGATGCAAGGGACCGGGAGACGGAGTACTACAAAAGTTTCCCGACCCTGATTGTAGAGGTGCTCTCAGAGAGTACCGCCGCCTATGATTGCGGCAATAAATTTTCCTTTTACAGGAAGCTCGACTCTTTAAGGGAGTTTGTGCTTGTGGATCCGGATTCCATGAATGTCGATTGTTTCCGGCTCGACGAAACGACCTGTCATTGGGTGCTTTATCCCTTCGCGGCAGGAGAGATCGTCGAATTTGCCTCATTAGGCTTTTCCGCTCCGATTGAATCTTTATATGAAAATGTTGAACCGGCTTAGGATCTAACGCCTGCAGTTCAATGCAAGGAGAAGGCATGTTCAGATATCTTACCGCGGGTGAATCCCACGGCCCGCAGTTGACCGCCATCGTTGAAGGTATGCCTTCAGGACTCAAGCTCACCGAAGCAGAGATAAACATAGATCTGGCCCGCCGGCAGGGCGGCTACGGCCGCGGCGGCCGCATGAAGATAGAGACCGACCGGGTGCGCGTGCTCTCCGGCGTGCGCTGGGGTGAGACCATAGGCTCCCCCATCACGCTCGTCGTCGAGAACTCGGACTGGGTCAACTGGGAAGAGCGCATGTCCCCCTATGCGGAGCACCGGGACGACAGCATCCGCGTCACCCGCGCGAGACCCGGGCACGCGGACCTGCCGGGGGCGATGAAGTACTGCCAAAGCGATGTCCGTAACATCCTCGAGCGCTCCAGCGCCCGTGAGACCGCTATCCGCGTCGCAGTGGGAGCCGTTGCCAAGGCCTACCTGTCCCGCTTCGGCATCGCCGTCACCGGCTGCGTGCTGGAGCTGGGAGGCGTCAAGGCCAAGCGCCCGGAGCTGGGCGTGAAGGCGCTGCAGGAAGCCATCGCCTCTTCTCCGGTCTACACCTATGACCCGGAGGCCGAAGTGGAGATGATGGCCGCCATCGACCGCGCCAAGGCTGCGGGCGACACGCTGGGGGGAGTGGTGGAGGTGAGGGTCACCGGCGTTCCGGTGGGACTTGGCAGCCACGTGCAGTGGGACAGGAGGCTCGATGCGCGGCTGGCCGCGGCGGTGATGAGCATCCAGGCCTTCAAGGGGGTCGAGGTCGGCGCAGGTTTCGAGACGGCCAGGCTTCCCGGCTCGAAGGTGCATGACGAGATCTTCTTCGACGAGCAGCTAGTGGCCCGCGGGGAAAAGACCGGCTTCTACCGCAAGACGAACAGGGCGGGGGGGCTGGAAGGGGGGATCACCAACGGCGAGGCGATCGTCGTTTGCGGCGCCATGAAGCCGATCCCTACCCTGTACCAGCCGCTTCAGTCCGTCGACATCCTGACCAAGGAACCCTTCGAGGCGACCGTAGAGCGCTCCGACTGCTGCGCAGTCCCGGCAGCATCCGTGGTCGCGGAGGCCGTGGTCGCCATCGAGATTGCCACCTCGTTCATGGACAAGTTCGGCGGCGACTCCGTCTCGGAGACCGCCCGTAACTACTCGTCCTACATCGAGTACCTGCGGGAATTCTAAAGGCCTGGCGCGAAGACGCCAAGGCGCCGGGACGCGGAGCCGGTTTCCGCTCCCCTCGGCGCCCCTGCGGTTTTGCGCCTTTGCGTCAAGGGATGTGAAGGGTTGAAAAACGTTTTTCTTACAGGTTTCATGGGGTGCGGCAAGACCAGCGTCGGGCGCGTGCTCGCCGACAGGCTCGGGTGGGATTTCGTCGACCTGGACCGGGTGATAGTTGAGGAGGCCGGGACCAGCATCAAGGAGATCTTCTCCTCGCAAGGGGAACCGGCGTTCAGGGCCTGGGAGACACTGGCGCTAAGACGCGTGGCCGAGCGCGCATCCCAGGTGGTTTCCACCGGGGGAGGGGCGGTCATTGCCGAAGAAAACCGCAACACCATGCGCGCAGCCGGCAAGATTGTGAACCTCACGGCGAGCGTGGAGGCCATCGCAGCCCGGGTCGCCGGCGACAGCGAACGCCCGCTGCTCGCGGCAGACGCCTCGCTCGAGCGGATCGCCCGCATGCTGGAGAGCCGGCAACGGTTCTATGCCGATGCCGACCTGCGCATCGATACCACCGCCAAAACAGTCCAGGCTGTTGCCGACCAGGTACTGGATTCCTTGAAGGGGCTTTTGTGAAAGTTGAACGGATCAGGGTGGCACTGGACGAGCGGAGCTACGACATCGAACTTGGTGCAGACATTTTGGGCAGAATCGGCGCGCTCTGCCGCGAGCTCGGCTTGTCGGGGACTGCGGCAGTGGTTTCCAACACCACTGTGGCGCCCCTCTACTACGAGCTTGTGCGCAGCTCCCTTGCGGCCGCAGGCTTCCGGGTCTGCCTGGTCTCGCTTCCCGACGGCGAGGAATACAAGAACAGCGCCACCTTGAACCTGATCTACGACGGGTTGGTGGAGGCCTCGCTCGACCGCGGCTCTTTCATCCTGGCCCTGGGGGGCGGGGTTGTCGGCGACATGGCCGGATTCGCCGCCGCGAGCTACCTGCGCGGCATCCCGTTCCTGCAGCTCCCGACCACGCTCCTCTCCCAGGTGGACTCGAGCGTCGGCGGAAAGACCGGCATCAACCATCCCAGGGGGAAAAACCTGATCGGCGCCTTCTACCAGCCCAAGGGTGTCCTCATCGATGTCGCCACGCTGGACACGCTGCCTGAAAGGGAGTTCCTCTGCGGCCTCGGGGAGATCATAAAGTACGGCGCGGTGCTGGACGCCGACTTTTTCTCCTTCCTGGAGGAGAACTCCGCCCGGCTGCTCTCCCGCAGCAAGGATGCCCTGATCGAGGCGGTGAGCCGCAGTTGCGCCATCAAGGCGAAGGTCGTCGCGGAGGACGAGAGGGAAGGTGGGGTGCGCGCCGTGCTCAACTACGGGCATACCCTCGGACACGCAGTGGAAACGCTGACCGGTTACAAACGCTACCTGCACGGCGAGGCGGTCGCCATCGGCATGATCCAGGCGGCAAAGGTCTCGCAGCACTACGGTTATTGCGACCAGGCCGACCGTGACAGGATCGAGGCGCTTGTCACGGCACTGGGGCTTCCGACCGAGCTTCCCCCCTTCCCGGTCCATGATTACCAGGAGGCGCTGTCGCACGACAAGAAGGTGCGCGACCAGGGGCTCCTGTTCATCTGCAACCGGGGGATCGGGGCTTACCGGATGGAGAGATTGACGGACCTTAGAGCACTGCTGGAGATCTGTGGCATAGGAGAGTGACATGGTAGAGGACGCATTATCCTTTTGGACCGAGATACAGCGCTACGAAGACATGCTGGTGGCGGATGCGAAATCGTACTGTTTCGCGCCGCTCTCCGAGCTGTACCGAAAGCTGGGCCTTTTGGATGACGCCGTCTCCGTCGCCCAAAAGGGTTGCGCCCTTCACCCCGACTATCCCGTCGGTTTCCTCGCACTGGGAAACGCCTGCTATGCCAAGGGTATGACCGCCGAAGCCAGGGAGGCGCTGGAGCGGGTGGTGACCCTCAAACCCGATCATCTCCAGGCGCTCAAGCTCCTTGGGCAACTCTACGTCGAGCAAAACGACCTGGTCATGGCCCGCAAGGTGCTGGGGCAGGTGCTGCAACAGGATCCCGACCACCTTGAGAGCAAGATGCTGCTGAATTCGGTGGCCTCTCCTCCCGAAGAGGAGCTGCTGGAGGAAGTGGAAATCGTCGAGGACCTCGAAGAGGTTTTCGAGGAGCCTGCGGCCGCTACGGCCGAACCGGCCGGTTTCACGCGGCTCGCCCCGCAGCCTGCCCCTCGCATCAAGGAGGCGCCGGAGGCAGTGCCGGCTGAGGACGACGAGGATTTCTGGGCCATAGAGGACCTGGAGGAGGAAGAAGGTGCACCCGCGCCTTTGAAAGCCGAAGCGGCCGGCTCCGCAAGACAGGCCGCGCCGGACCCCCTGACTACCGCGACCTTGGCGGAGTTGTACGTCTCGCAGGGGTTCCTGGAGAAGGCCTTGGCCATCTACCGGGAGCTGGTTCAGGCCCACCCCGCGAACCAGCAGTACCGGCTCAGATGCGCCGAGCTCCTGGAACTGCTGGAATTGCAGCGCATCCCCGCCGAGCCGTCCTCTGCCGAGCAACCACCGGCCGCCGGGGTCCAACCGGCAGCCTTCGAACCCGCAAGAACCTTAGGGACGCCGATAGCCTTGGAGACACCTGCTGCCTTTCAAGCACCGGCTGCCTTGGAGGTGCCGGTCGCCGTGGAGGAAGAGATCTTGGAGCTTGCCGGCGCCATGGAGACGCCGGCCGAAATGGAGTCCCCGGCCCTGGAGGCCGTCGAGACACCGGCTGCGGCTCCGGCAGGCGGGGGGATGCAGGGGGGTGTCGAGGCCGAGCTGCAGCGCTGGCTGGAAAACATAAGGAGAAGACGAGATGGGGTTTAAGGCGATATTGAAGTCGATAGTGGAGGAGAGTTGCGGAGGCCTTGGTAGTGTCATCATGGGGTACGACGGCATCTCGATCGACGAATATCTTTGCGACGCGGCAGGCCTTGACGTGCAGACCATGACCGTGGAATACGCCTCGGTCCTGAAGGAGATCAAGAGGACGGTCGGCGTGCTGAACACCGGGGACCTCGAAGAGGTTTCCATCATCAGCGAGCAGTGCAGCGTCATCGTGCGCGGCATCAACGAGGATTTCTTCGTGGCGCTCATCATGTCGGCGGACGGCAACTTCGGCAAGGGACGCTACCTTCTAAAACGCGCCGCCCCGGACTTCAGGGAGGCGCTGCAATGACTGAGGGCATCATGAGGATTTTGGTGCTGCATGGACCGAACCTTAACCTTTTGGGCACACGGGAGCCCGGGGTCTACGGCACCACGACCCTGCAGGGGATCAACCAGGCGCTCACCTCGCTTGCGGCGGAACTTTACCTGGAATTGCGGGTCCTGCAGACCAACTGCGAGGGAGCCATGGTGGACGCCATCCAGGGGGCCGTGGCCGACTGCCAGGGGATACTCATCAACCCGGCTGCCTACACCCACACCAGTGTCGCCATCCGCGACGCCATCGCCGCCACCGCGCTCCCCACGGTGGAGGTACATCTCTCCAACGTCCACGCCAGGGAACCCTTCAGAAGCCACAGCTACATCGCTGCGGTAGCCATCGGACAGATCTGCGGTTTCGGCGCAAACAGCTATCTTTTAGGGCTGCGCGCCCTGGCGGAGCGGCTTGGAAAATAAGATTGTCATACGGGCGGGTTTATGGTAATAGACAGAATCTCTGCGGCCAGAGGGTGCCTGGAACGGGTCGAAGCAGACCTGCTGCTAGTCTCAAACCTCAGCAATATCAGGTACCTTACCGGCTTTACCGGCAGCGAGGCGCTGCTGGTTCTCTCTTTGGACGACGGGTGGTTCCTGACCGATTCCCGTTACACCTCCCAAGCCGGCGCCGAAGTCACCGGCGCGAAAGTCGTCGAGTTCTCGAACCGGATGGAAACGCTGGTCCAGGTGCTGCAGCAGCCGGGTGCCACCAGGGTCGCTTTCGAAGCCGGGCATACCAGCGTCGCCGCCTATCAGGAGCTTTGCAGCAAGACCAAAGGGATCGAGTACGTTCCGGCGGACGCCGAGATGGCCGCTATCCGGACCGTCAAGGACGCGGGCGAACTCGACATCCTCGAAGAGGTGGCGGCGATCGCCTCGCAGTCGCTGCTGGAGACCGTGGCGCGGCTAAAGCCGGGGATGACCGAGAACGAGGTCGCCTGGGCGCTGGAAGTCGCCATGAGGGAGCGGGGGGCCGAAGGGAAATCCTTTGACTTCATAGTCGCCTCCGGTGAGCGGGGCGCGCTGCCGCACGGCAGGGCGTCCGAGAAGAGACTGGCGGCGGGCGAGCTGGTCACCATCGACTACGGCGCGATCTACCGCGGTTACTGCTCGGACGAGACCGTCACCGTAGCACTGGGCGAGCCGGACAGCCGGCAGCGCGAGGTCTATGAGACCGTGCTCGCGGCGCAAAGGAGCGCCATGGAAGCGGTCCGCCCCGGCATGGAGTTCAAGGATCTGGACGCCGTGGCACGCGACTTTATCGCCGCACACGGATTCGGCGAGTTCTTCGGGCACGGTCTGGGGCACGGAGTCGGCATCGACATCCACGAGCACCCTACGGCGTCGCCGCGCAGCAAGCACGTGATCCGGGAGGGGATGGTGTTCACCATCGAGCCCGGGATCTACATTCCCGGGTGGGGCGGGGTGAGGATCGAGGACACCGTGGTGGTCGAGGCCGGTGGCTGCCGTTGCATCACGCGGGTTCCCAAGGAACTGATGATACTGAAATGACCGTTTTCAAGCAGGCTTGCCCGACTTGTTCAGGGAAGCCTTTAGCCGTGCAATAAAGTAAAAAGGAGAAAGATGTGGATATAAAAGACCTGAAGATGCTGATAAAGATGGTAACCGAGACGGACATCACCGAGTTCGAGCTGGAGAACGCCGAGGACAAGGTCGTCATCAAGAGGGGGTGCAGCACAGCCGCCCCCCAGTTCCAGATGCAGGCGCCCGTCGCGTACCAGTACGCTCCCCAGGCTGCTGCCGCCCCGGCCACTGCGCCGGCGGCCGCTGCTGCGGCTGTCGCCGAGAAAGAGCAGGGAGACGTGGTGACTTCCCCGATCGTCGGTACCTTCTACCGCGCTCCGTCGCCGGAGGCCGCTGCCTATGTTGAGGTCGGCAAGGTGGTCGAGAAGGGCGAGGTGCTTTGCATCGTCGAGGCGATGAAGCTTATGAACGAGATCGAGGCGGAGTTCAAATGCAAGATCGTCAAGATCTGCAAAGAAAACGCACAGCCCGTCGAGTACGGCGACGCGCTTTTCGTCGTGGAAAAACTCTAACCCCAGACAAAGGCCAAGATTAAGATAAGGATGAAGGTGGAACAGGCTCTTCGATGTTCATCTTCATCTTTATCGTATCTGCTTTCGGAGAGATAAATGTTTCATAAAATTCTTATCGCCAACAGGGGTGAGATCGCTCTCAGGATCATCAGGACCTGCAAGGAAATGGGGATCAAGACCGTCGCCGTCTATTCGACGGCGGACAGCGAATCGCTCCACGTGAAGCTCGCCGACGAGAGCGTCTGCATCGGTCCCGCGCCCAGCCTCTCAAGCTACCTGAACATCAACGCCATCATCTCCGCGGCAGAGCTCACCGATGCGGAGGCGATCCACCCCGGCTACGGGTTCCTTTCCGAGAACCCGGTATTCGCGGAAATATGCGAGAAATGCGGCATCACCTTCATCGGCCCCACCGCGGAAAGCATGCGCATCATGGGCGACAAGATCTCCGCCCGCCAGGCGGTCATCAAGGTCGGCGTCCCCATCCTCCCCGGCACCAAGGAAGGGGTGCACGACGTCAACGCCGCCGTCAAGGTCGCCAAGGAGATCGGCTTCCCGGTCATCATCAAGGCGACCGCGGGAGGCGGCGGGCGCGGCATGAAGATCGTCCACTCCCCCGCGGCGCTCCCCAACGCTTTCGCGACCGCCAGGGCCGAGGCGCAGTCGGGCTTCGGCAATCCCGAGGTGTACATCGAGCGCTACTGCGAGAACCCGCGCCACGTCGAAATCCAGATACTGGCCGACAAGCACGGCAACGTGGTGCACCTGGGGGAGCGCGACTGCTCCATCCAGCGCCGGCACCAGAAGGTGATCGAGGAGGCCCCCTCCACCGTCACCACTCCAGAACTGAGGAAGCGCATGGGCGAGGCCGCAGTCGCTGCCGCCAAGGCCGTGAACTACAACAGCGTCGGCACCATGGAGTTTCTGGTCGACAAGAACAACGAGTTCTACTTCATGGAGATGAACACCCGCGTGCAGGTGGAGCATCCGGTGACCGAGATGGTGACCGGCGTCGACGTGGTCAAGGAGCAGATCCGCTCCGCCTACGGCCTCAAGCTCCGCTACACCCAGGACGACATCAAGATCAAGGGACACTCCATAGAGTGCCGCATCAACGCCGAGGATTCGATCAAGTTCACCCCGTCCCCCGGCAAGATCACCGACCACCACACCCCCGGCGGTCTCGGGGTCAGGGTCGACTCCTTCGTCTACACCAACTACACCGTGCTGCCGCACTACGACTCCCTGATCGCCAAGCTGATCGTGCATGCCGACACCAGGGAAGAGGCCATCAAGCGGATGGCCCGCGCGCTGGACGAGTACATCGTCCAGGGGATCAAGACCACCATCCCCTTCCACAAGAGGATCATGGCCAACAAAGACTTCATCGAAGGTAACATAGACACCGGCTTCATCGAAAGGTTGGTACTGGAGTAACTATGGACTTTCCGGAAGAGCTCAAATACAGCAAGGAGCACGTGTGGGTGCGCATCGAGGGTGACCGCGCAGTGATCGGCATCACCGATTACGCGCAGGCGGAGCTGGGCAACATCACCTCCGTTGAGCTCCCGGAGCCGGGGGATGAGCTGGAACAGGACGATTCCTTCGGTTCCATCGAGGCGAGAAAGACCGTCGCCGAGCTGTACGCCCCGCTGTCAGGCACCGTTCTCGAGGTGAACTCGGAACTCGGCAACGCCCCCGAGTTCGTCAACGACGATCCTTACGACGCAGGCTGGCTGGTGGTCATCGAGGTCGCCGATTCGGAGGAGGCCAACCTCCTCATGTCGGCGGAACACTACGAGGACTACGTTGCCGTAGCCGACTAGATCCCACTTGTAAAAGCCATACAAGGAAAGGCGAGAGATTCTCTCGCCTTTTCCTTTTGCTTCGGTTCCACCTGCAGTTTTTCATCTGGAGTTTTCCGTGACGATCAACATTGGACACATCAAGTACGCCAACTGCACCCCTATCTTTACCGCCCTCGCTTCCCATTTCGACTGCAGCGGCTACCGCTTCGTAGACGGCGTGCCGGCCCAGCTGAACGCCATGCTCCGCTCGGGCGCGATAGACCTGAGCCCCAGCTCCTCTATCGAGTACGCCATGGCTCATGAACAGTATTGCCTGCTCCCCGAGCTCTCCATAAGCGCCATCGGAGCGGTGAAAAGCGTCTTCCTCTTCTCCCGCGTCCCGGTTGAGGAGCTCGATGGCTGCTCCATCGCCCTGAGCGCCGAATCCGACACCTCCGTAAACCTTTTGAAGGTGCTGCTCTCCCGCAAGTACGGCCTCCGAAACAGCTTCGAGCGGACCTCCCTTCCCCTGGCAGAGGCGCTGAAACTCTACCCCGGGCTGCTTCTCATCGGCGATTCAGCGTTAAAGGGGGCCGCGTCCGGAGCCGGGTTCCACTGCTACGATCTCGGTGAACTCTGGCATGCCTTCACCGGCCTCCCGTTTGTGTTCGCCCTCTGGATCGTCAGGCGTGACGCTGCAAAGGCAAAGCATGCCGGGCTCGCGGTGCTGGCGCGCGATCTCATCGCGGCGAAGAAGCTTGCCTACGGGAGCTACCCGGAAATAGCCGCCGGTTGTCCTGAGCGGGAGTGGATCGGAGAGGCCGAGCTGGTGGATTACTGGAACACGATATCCTACGAATTGACTGAGGCGCACCTCGAAGGGGCGCGCTGCTTCTTCCGGCACGCCTTCGAGATGGGGCTGATCCCGACCGTACCCGAGCTGCGGTTTTTCGGGTAGTCCGGCGGCCGATGCCGATGGCGCTTGGCGGGTGCGGGCGGGTCCGGTTCCCTGCAGGTATGGCGGCGTGCGCTACGGCCTGCAGGGGGGAATCCGCCCGTTTCAGATGGACCCATCCTGCTTTTTCTTCAGATAATCGGACAGGATCTTGCCGTGGTCGAAGCAAAGCGGCTGCGGCAGGGAGTCGATGGGGAATACCGCCAGGCCCGCGGCATCGTCGCCGGCCCTGGGTGTGCCCGTCCCCTTCGCCACGTAGACGGTGGAGATGTTGTGGCTTCGTTTGTCGCGCGCAGGATCCGAGTAGCAGCCAAGAAGCCGCAGGTCCGTCACCTCTAGCGACGTCTCTTCCAGGGACTCCCGCGCAGCAGCGCACTCCAGCGACTCGCCGTAATCAACGAACCCCCCGGGAATCGCCCATCCGTACGGCTCATTCTTCCGCTCGATCAGCACGATCCCTCCCGGCAACTCTATGATGACATCCACCGTGGGGAGGGGGTTCTTGTACTGCTTTACCTTCTCCCCGCAGGCGGGGCAGGCGAGATAATCAAAGGGCATGGGTCACCTCCGTTGATCCGACGACAAAAAAAGGGAGGACGTCGGTCCTCCCTTTTCAAGGTACAGCATCTGCTCTTTGTACTACTTCTTCTTCTTGGCGCCGGCAGCCTTCTTGGAAGCCTTGAGGGGGTTCACCTTGGCGTCGTCGGTCTTCAGCTCCACCTTGACGTGGGTAGCGAAGTTGCAGAGGCCTGCGGACCATTTCTTCTCCGGTGCCGGGTATGCGCTGCAAACCTTGCCGATGGAGCCTTCCACAACCCTTTCACAACCTTCGCAATTTTCCACGATAGGCTGGCAGGAGCCTTCGGTGAATACGCAACCCTGTTTTCCCATGAAGGTACACTCGGCACCCTGAAGTACGGTCTGACATTGCATTTTTAAGCCTCCTAAACCCTTCGTAATCGTTGATAGAGGGTACTCTACCAATTTCGAAAGAAAATTGTCAACTGTAAAAATCCCCACTTTTTTTGGTAAAGCTTGACTCTCCAAAACCGATGCATTAATCTCTAGTAATTATTTTTCCGCCCCCCAGGGCTCCCCTGTTTTCAGCGGTTTATCCGCTTTCAGCCGGAGCGCCTGCCCCATCGGGGGCCATTTTATTCTCAGGAGGATCTATGCAGCGTATCACCTTCGGCACCTCTGGCTGGCGCGGCATCATGTGCGAGGACTTCGTCTTTGAAAATGTAAAGGTGGTCACCCAGGCGATTGCCGACAGCGTGACGGCCTCAGGGGAGGCGCGCAAAGGGATCATAGTCGGCTACGACTCCAGATTCATGGGTGAGTCCTTCGCGCGCGAGGCTGCCCGCGTTCTCACCGGGGCCGGCATCACGACCTTTCTCTGCGTAAGGGATACCCCCACCCCGGTGATCTCTTTCGAGATCCTGAAAAGAGGCACCGCCGGCGCCATCAACTTTACCGCAAGCCATAACCCTCCGGAATACAACGGCATCAAGTTTTCTCCCTCCTGGGGAGGGCCGGCACTGCCGCAGACCACCAACGACATCGAGCGGCGCGCCAACGAGATGGCCGGCGAGATCTGCTACAAGGAGTGCTCGCTTGACGAGGCCGTGCAGAAAGGGCTTCTGGTGGAGATCGATCCCATGCAGTCCTACCTCGAGGACCTGGCCACCAAGGTCGATCTTGCGAAAATAGCCAGGCTTGGCACCGTTGCCGTCAACCCTCTCTACGGCACCGCCCGCGGCTATCTTGCCGAGCCGCTGAAGGCGCACGGCGTGAAGGTCGTTTCGATGAACGCCAACCGCGACCCCTATTTCGGCGGATTCCCGCCGGAGCCCTCCGAGAAGTACATACAGGATTTCATCAAGCTGGTGCAGCAGGACCCTTCGATCAGGCTGGGAATCGCCACGGACGGCGACGCGGACCGCTTCGGCATCGTGGACGCAGACGGCAGTTTCATTGAGCCGAACTACATAATTGCGCTGCTCCTTGACTATCTCGTCCGCGTGAAGGGGATGACCGGCGGCGTCGGCCGCTCCGTTGCCACCTCCCATCTGGTCGATGCCGTGGCCAGGATGCACGGAGTCGAGGTGTTCGAGACCCCGGTCGGTTTCAAGTTCATAGGCGAGCTGATCAGCCAGGACAAGATCATCATCGGCGGCGAGGAGAG
>CAZFMI010000072.1:0-18125 GCA_964519915.1 uncultured Geomonas sp. | reverse complement strand
TCTTTGCCTGCAAGGCGGCGACGATCTTGTCGATGTTCCTGCGGGTGTGCTCCGGGTCCTGCCCGCGCAGTCCGTCGTTGGCACCGATCTCCAGGATGACGATGTCGGGGTCCAGTTTGAGGATCCAGTCGATGCGGGCCAGGGTGCCGGAGCTGGTCTCGCCGCTGATGCCGGCGTTCACCACGCGCCACCGGTATCCCTCCTGTTGGAGCTTTCTTTCCAGTTGCGCGGGGTAGGCCTGCGAGTCGGGGACGCCGTAGCCGGCGGTGAGGCTGTCGCCGACGGCGACGATGGTGCCCTGGGATGCGCCTTTTTTTCCGGCGGAGGGGGCGGGAGCCGCCTCCTTTTCGTTTTGGCAGGCTGCCAGGACTGCGCAGGCGAAAAGGGCGGTAAACAACAGCAGCTTGGTCGGTTTGTGCATGCTTTTCTCTTTTCCTCGAAGTGGTGGACCGCGCGGGCCGGGCGGATGGGCTAACGGCTGGCGCGATTGCGCGGCGCCAGCCACGGCCCCTGTTTTATCCTCTACTCATCGGCCTGCTCGCGCAAAAAGGTTACCGGCTTTTGACGCAGGATCGGCACGGAGACGGCGAGCCCCACGAGGAGTACCAGCACGGTGGTGCCAAGCACCAGCCCGGCGCTCTCTCCCCAATAGGGGCGGTAATCCATGTCGAACCCCTTGCGGCAGATCAATAGACTCCCCGCCTGGGAGATCAACAGGGCGATCCCGCCGCTTACCGACCCAAGCAACAGGTTCTCGGCGGCAAAAACCTGCAGCACGAAACGCCTGCGGGCTCCGAGCATGCTGAAATAGACGGACTCCTGTATCCGGGCGTAACGGGTGGCGAACACGGAGCTTATTATGATCAGCACCCCGGCTGCAATGCTGAAGGAGGTGAAGAACCGGACGATGCCGGACAACCGCTCCATGATCCGCCCGAAAACGGTGACGGTCTCGGTCAGGTCGATGACGCTTACGTTGGGAAGCGCGGACACCACCTTGTTCTGAAGGGCGCTGATGCCAGCCCTGTCGACCCTCGCTGCGGCAAAGACGGTGTGCGGTGCATCGGAGAGGACGGCCTCGGGGAAGACGAAATAGAAAAACGGGGTTAACCCGCCGCTGGTGCGGGTACGGATGCTGGAGATGCGCGCCGTGATGGGCACCCCCTGGACGCGGAAGGTGATGTCGTCGCCGACCTTCATCTTGTGCATCTTGAGCACGGTGTCCAGCACGGAGACCTGCATGCCGGGCCACTCCGGCCGGAACAGGGTCGCGCCGGAGACGATGCGCTCGTCTGAGAGCAGGTGGTTTCGGTAGGTAAGGTTCATCTCGCGCCCCAGGTTGTCACCGCGCGACCTGCGCTCCCTGACCGGATCGATGGGGGTCTCGTTGACCGCGCTCACCGTTCCCTTGACGATCGGGTAGTAATCGGCGCCTGGCCCGACCAGGCGGGCGAAGGCCTCTTTCTGCCCGGGCTGGATGTCGATGAAGAAGACGTTGGGGGCGCCGGGGGGGAAGGAGTCGATGAAGGACGCGTCGAGGTTCTTTTCCACCAGCGTGATGGCGAAAATGACGGCCAGCGCGGCGGAGAGGGTGACTATGATGGAAAGCGAGGCGTTGTGCGGACGAAAGAGCCCCTTGAGTGCCTGGCGCAGAGGGAGGTTCTTGGGCTCCCTGCGCCTCAAAAGGTGCAGGGTGAGGCGCGCGAGCAGGTAGGAGACCAGGATCAGGCCGACCAGCGCAAGCATGAAATAGAGCCCCGTCTTGAGGTCGCGCAGCCGGATCAGCACCATGAATAAAAGGAAGAGGAGCCCCGCGCCGGCGATGACCCAGGTGGAGCGGTTCCAGAGGGTGGCGGTTTCCTCCTTGCCGAAGATGGCCCGGGGCTTCACCTCCTTCAGGCGGTAAAGGGGGAGGGCGGTAAAGAGGAGCACGACGAGCAGGCCGATCAGCGTCCCCTGCACGATCGCCGTGCCGGATACCTGGAGGGTGACCTGCGCGGGAATCAGACCGCTGAAAAGCCTCGGGAGAAAGCCCTGCAACGCGAAGGCGCCGGCAAGGCCGGCCACGGTCCCGACCAGACCCAGGGTGAGGGTGACGGCCAGGAAGTGGCCGATGATGAACCGGCTCCTGGCGCCCAGCGCCTTCATCACGGCGATGGTCCGCTCCTGCTCCTTCAAAAGGGCAAACAGCGTGCTCTGGATGCCGAAACCGGAAAGGAGCAGGGTGAAGATGCCGCTCAGGTCCAGGAAGAAGAGCAGGTTGTCGAAAAAGCGCTTTACCCTGGAGCCTGCGTTCTTGTAGGTCTCGATGCGCACCCGCCCCTCGGCGGTCGCGGCGCGCAGCCTGTCCGCCGTACTCTCCAGGTCCCTTGCGTCGAGCACCTTGATCAGGGTGACATGCTCGACCCGGCTCCCCTTGCCGATGAGACCGAGAGCCTCCCGGTCGGCGGCGGCGACGAAGATCCTCGGTCCCAGGGCGAAGAAGTTCACCGGGCGATCCGGCTCCTGCAGCAGCACGTCCCGCACCGTCAGGGTCGCATTGCCGACCCGCAGCCGGTCACCGGTGCGGAGCTTCAGGCGGTCGAGAAGCACCTGCTCGACCACGAGGCTCCCCGGGGTCAGCACCGCGTGCAAGGGGCGCCCCGAGGCAAGCCGCACCCGGCCGTAAAAGGGGTATCCCCTTTCCACGACCTTCAGGTCGCAAAGAAGCGATGCCTCCTCGTCAACCTTCTGCACCACGCTGTAGAAGTCCCAATAGCGCGCGCTCCTGATCTCCCCGCCGGCGGCCAGCGAGGCGATTTCCGTCTCCAGGGAGGCGGGCAAAGGGGCATGGGACTTGACGATGACGTCTGCCGCGTGCAGGGACTGGGCGTCCCGCAAAAGAGAGCTTTCCACGCTCTCCCGGAAGCTTCCCAGGGATACCAGGGTGATCATGGAGAGGGCGACGCAGAAAACGAAGACGGTGCACTGCCTCTTGGCACCGGTTATCTGGCGCGCGATGAAGCGGAGGTTAACCATGGATCTGGTCCGTCACGATCCGGCCGTCCTTGAGCGTCACCACCCGGTCCGCGCTCTGGGCGATCTCCGGGCTGTGGGTCACCAGAAGCAGCGTGGTGCCGCGCTCGCGCTGCAGTTCGAGGAGGAGTTGCAGGATGGCGGCGCCGTTCACCGAGTCGAGGTTCCCGGTCGGCTCGTCGGCGAAGATGATGCGCGGATCGTTGATGAGGGCCCGGCAGATGGCGCAGCGCTGCTTTTCGCCGCCGGAGAGCTGGTGCGGGAAACTGCCCGTCCTGTGGGAGAGGCCGACCCGCTCAAGCAGCGTCTGGGCCTTGGCGCGCGCGCCCGGATCCCCCTTCAGCTCTGCCGGGAACATGACGTTCTCCAGCGCTGTGAGCGAAGGCACCAGGTGAAAGGACTGGAAAACGAAGCCGAAGGTGCTGTTTCTCAGGGGGGCGAGGGAGTCCTCGTCGAGATCGGTGATATCGAGACCGTCGATGGACACGCGCCCCCGGTCCGGGCGGTCCAGCCCGGAGAGGATGGTGAGCAGCGTGGACTTGCCGCTCCCGCTCTCTCCCTTCACCACCAGGAACTCCCCCTTGGCGACGGTCAGGGAAACGGCGTCCAGCACCTTGATTTCGCGGTTTCCGATCCGGTAATTCTTGGTGACGTTATCGGTCTGCAGGATGGTCATCGGGCTCCAGGTACGGCTGGTGGCATTTAATTCCCGCTCTTTTTCAGCCGGGCGGTTTACAGTTAAAGGATCTTTACTATACTCTCCGGCATCACGGTTTGAGGATGGTGCCATGCAAAGCTCGGGATGTCGACATGAAAAAACGGATCCGGATTGGACTCACTGCAGAACCAGCAGCGTCGGTGCGCTCATGCCGGGAAGCAACAAGGAGATGTTCTACTGCAGCATCGAAAACGCAGATTGCAGATACGCCCTGTCGATAGGCTACGACTACGTGTGCAAGCACAGCAAAAGCCATACTTTTGCGGCACCCGGGGGTCGCTAGCCCCTGCGCATGCCCGGAAAACCGATCCACCCTCCCATCCGGTCGGCAGACCCGCAAAACGGAAAGGGGCAGGTCTGGTGACCTGCCCCGCAGGTGGATCTCCGCTTGGGTCCGGCGGCAGAGTTCCTCCTCACCATTCATCTTTTCCACGGACCGGATCCGGGTAAGGCTCGAAGAAGGTCTTGCCGGCCATGCAGACAGGGCACTTCCAATCTATGAGAAGCTCCTCGAAAGAGACGTCCGGCGGGACGTCGTTGACAGGGTCGCCCTCGGCGGGATCGTAGACGTACTGGCATACCGTGCATATCCATCTTTGCATATGATCCGCTCCTTTTGTGGCGACTACCAGTTTACCGGTTCCGGCTCCCTCTTGATCAAAAGGATGCTGCAGGGCATCCTGCGCAGGATGGCGTCGTTGTCGTGCCCGAAGAGCATGTGCTCCAGGCGCCCTTCCTCGTGTGACAGCAGCACCATCAGGTCGATCTTCTCCTCCTTTACCACCTGCATTATCTCGTCAATGGGCTTCCCCTCCCTGATGATCACCTTTATGGGAAGCCCGGCGCTGATCTCCTTCTTGATGATCTGGTTCAGCTCCTCCCTGGCCTGCTCCTGCGTGGTGGTGTAGCTCCTGGTGTCATCAGGGAAGGCACTGGGCGCGTTGAGAGCGGCCCCGGCCATGCTTGCGGTGCTCACGGGGCTGGAAATCAGGTGCAGCACCTGAAGCTCGGCTCCGTAGTTTTTGGCGATCGACAACCCCACCTGCACCGCCTCCCGGCTATACTCGCTCATCCTGTCGACCACGAGAACGCGTTTGAAGTTTTCCATGACCTTGCCTCCTGATTGAACTGGGCCTGTTGTAGATTTTAGTCTTTCCTGAGGGCGGTCCGTTAACTAATTTGCAGCAGGGGAGGCGCTAATAATAAAACGTCCCTAGTATATCCGATTGCCAAGTTGCGGCAACTTGGTATAAATATTTCTAATCTTTCACCCCGAATGCCGATGCAGTTTCATAACCCAGTCACATCGAGTAGTTACGGGAGGTACAAAATGCGGCAGCTTTTCGAGATATCGATCGTCCTGTGGCTCGCCTCCATGCTTTGCTCCTGCGCCTCCGTGTCGGTGGTGGATACCTGGCGCAACCCGGACCTGCGCGTCCGATCCCTGAAAAAGGTGCTGGTGGTGAGCCTCGCCGGGAAGCAGCCCAATCGCAGGGTGTACGAGGACATGCTGGTGAGCGAGATGTCCAAGCACGGCGTAGAGGCGGTCGCAGGTCACAGCGTGTTAGCGGGAGGAGGTCTGCCGGATTGGAGCGTGCTGGAGCGCGCGGTAAGAAGAACCGGCGCACAGGCGGTGCTCACCGTGCAGACCATCAGGGTCGAGCAACAGACGACCATCCACCCGACCCATATGAATACCTACCCGGGCTACTGGTATCCCAGCGCCTTTCCCGCCTGGGACTTCCCGGGCTATTACCGGTCGATGGCGGTCGGACCTACCTACGTTTCGACCTATGACGTGGCGACGATGCAGGTAAACCTCTTCGACGCGGGATCGGACAGGCTTATCTGGGCCGGGACGCTGCAATCCTCGGAGCCGGAGAACGTCACCAAGGTGGGGCAGGACCTGGCCCGCAAGGTGGTGAAGGCGCTGGTAAGGGATGGCGTCATATGAAGCTGCCGCGGGCCTTTTACGATCGCGACACGGCAACCGTCGCCCAGGAGCTTCTCGGCGCGCACCTGGTTCACGTGGTGGAAGGAGCGCAGCGGGTAGGGCGCATAGTGGAGGTCGAGGCGTATCTCGGCGAGGAGGATCTTGCCGCCCACTCCTCCAAGGGCCTCACCCCGCGTACCCGGACCCTCTTCGGCCCACCCGGCTTCGCGTATGTCTACCTGATCTACGGCATCTATTGCTGCATGAACATCGTGACCGAGCGTGAGGGGAATGCCTGTGCGGTGCTGTTGCGCGCGCTCGAGCCGGTTCGAGACGTCGCCGGCCGGACGGCGGGCCCCGGGCTCCTTTGCCGGGCCATGGGGATAGACCTCCGCCAAAACGGTCACGACATGGAAAGCGACGACCTTTATGTGGCGCCGGGACCCGCCGGCGAAGCGGTACAGGTGGTTGCCAGGCCGAGGATAGGAGTGGCTTATTCCGGCATCTGGGCAAGCAAGCCGCTTCGCTACTACATCGCCGGCAACGGCTATGTCTCCAAGCCGTAGCAAAAGGGGGTATAACCACTCACCACATTCAGCTCCTTAGACTACCGTTTCCTCCCCTGCCAGTTCCGCTTCACCTCGCATGCACCCCCCCATCCCCACGCCCCGTCCCCGGGGCGTGGGGAGAGAAACTCTGCGGCGGGACGCTCCTGCAGTTCCTGGTTTCGAACCTTTTACTCCACCCAGGCATCCCCCTTGCCAAGCGCTGTCGGCTTCTTGCCACATCGGGCGAAGGTGCCGGTCCCATTGCAGTTATTGCGCTTGCCCCCCGGCTCAATTATTGGTGCAAATTAATTTCGCTCCGCTATACTCTACTGCGTTCGCAAAAGAGGGTGCCGACATGGAAATGGGACAGGCCGAGCGGCTTTACAGGTTGATGTTCACCAACATGAAGGAAGGGCTGGCCATCCTGCGTCTGGACAGGGACGAGCCGGATGCTTCGCCCCTGGTGATCGAGATGAACCCCGCTGCGGTGAGACTCTGCCGCTGCGCTTCGTTCAATTTCGGCAGATGCAGGGTGCCGGACTGTTTTCCTGGCTGGTTCGAGCAGGATGCCTTCCAGGAGCACTGCAACCGCCTGGCCGCCTTCGGCGGCTCGCTCGATCTCGGGGAAAAGACCCTCGACGGCTCCTATTTCCGGATCCGCCTCTTCGGGCTCTCTGAAGAGCACCTGGGGCTCGTGATCAGCGATTGCACCAGGCAAAAGAAGGCGGACGCCGAGATCGGGAGGCTTTCGGCCCAGGTCGATAAGCAGGCGGCCGAGACGGAAAGGCGTGTGGCTGCTAGGACCGCTCAACTCGAGGAGATAAACGAGGAGCTGGACACCTTCGCCTACTCCGTGTCTCACGACCTGCGTGCACCGCTGCGCGCCATGCAGGCCTTTGCGGAGATCCTGCTGGACGACGAGCAACAGACCCCGGCAGAAAGGAGCGCGTACCTCAAACGGATCCAAGGGGCTGCCAAGGGGATGGACCGGCTGATACAGGACCTGCTGGCCTACAGCCGGATGAGCAGGCAGGAGATGGAACTCCAGGAGGTGAGCCTGGAGAAGGTGTTGCAGGACGCGGCGCAGCAGCTGGAACTTATAAGCGGCGGCAGGAACTACGACCTGGAAATTTCACAGGAGCTGCCGGATGTGATCGGCCATCATGCCGTACTGGTCCAGGTGGTGCTGAACCTGATGAGTAACGGCATCAAGTTCGTCCCCAAGGGTGTGACACCGAGTCTTACCATATGGGCCAGGGAGTCGCAGGGACGCTGCCGGCTCTTCATCGAGGACAACGGCATAGGCATCGCACCGCAGCACCAGGAGCGGATCTTCAAAATATTCGAACGTCTGCACGGCCTCGACAGCTACCCCGGCACCGGCATCGGACTGGCAATCGTGCGCAAGGCTGTGACGCGACTTGGAGGGAGGATAGGGGTGGAATCCAAGGAAGGAGAGGGGAGCAGGTTCTGGATCGAGCTGGAAATGCCAGGCAATCCGGCCGTCGATCCTTCTAGGGAGGCTTTATGAGCTACATCCACCACACCATCCTGCTGGTCGACAACGATCAGGACATGGCGCATTTCACCATGCTGGCCCTGCAGAGGGTAGGGGTGATCAGCCCGGTGCAGGTGGCGACCAACGCCGAGGAAGCCATCGGTTATCTAAACGGCGAAGGCGTCTACCGGGACCGCGACAACTACCCCTTGCCGGTACTGATGCTGCTCGACCCGAGGCTGCCGAACCTGTCCGGCTTCGAGTTCCTCAGCTGGGTGCGCCGGCAGCCTGAACTAAAGCGCCTGCCTGTGATCATCCTCACCCAGCCGGCCCCGGTCACGGAGGTGAACCACGCTTACGAGCTTGGCTGCAACTCCTATCTCACCAAGCCCACCTCCTTTAATACGCTGCTGGTGATGATGCAGTCGCTGGTGCAGTACTGGTTAAGCCTCAACACGGCTCCGCAACTCTGCGCCGCGTCCGGGTACCCCCCCTTGCTGCAGCAGCAGGAACCCGGCGAGACGCAGCCCGAGCCGGGCGCCTGATGCAACCGCCCGGAGCACCCCGATGATCACCGCCCCACCTGTGAGGCCTAAATGGGAGACGCGGCAAAGACACTTCAGGTAGTCCCCGCCGGCAGTACGGAAGGCCCAGCACAAGCCGGCAAGAGCGTAAGCAGGAGCCATCTGGTAAACAGGCTCAACTATCTGAACTTCCAGGACCAGACCATCCTGGTAAGCCTGCGGCACCTGGTCTACGACGACGCCATCTCCCTGCGGGCCCGGCCGCTTCCCTGCGCGGGGGAGCGGCTGGACCTCGTCTGGGCCGAAACCCCGAGCCTCCAGCAGCTTTTGAAGACCTACCGGTTCGATTTCCTCCTCATCGCCGACGGCAAGAAGTATCTCGTGGTCAACTCGGAAGTGGTATCGATGGACGATTCCGGGCTCACCATGATCCTTCCGGCTGCCTGCCGGGAGTTCCACGCGAGGAAGATACGGAGGCACCCCGCCAGGGAGGTCTCCGTGCAGCTTGTCCAGCACGGGGTGCTCATCGACTGCGAACTGCTGGATTTCACCCCCATATCGCTGCGGGCAACCGGCAGCAGCTGTCCGACGGAAAAGCTGCAGCTGATCAACGCGGAGACTCCGGTGCATCTGCGCCTTATCAGGGAAGGGATGATGGTCCACTCCGGCTCCTTTGCCATACATGCGCGCCAGGTGACCTGGAATCGCTGCTCCCTCGTGCTGAGGCAGCTGCAGGACAACATCCAGCGCTTCAAAAGCAAGAAGTACAGGAACATGAGGCAGCAGCTGGTCCCCTCGCCGAACATCGTGTTCGATCACCCCCTCATCGACAAGCGGGTCAACCTCAAGGTTTCCGACCTCTCCGGCACCGGCTTCTCCGTCGAGGAGAGCGAGGGGGACTGCCTGCTGATGGCCGGGATGATGGTGCCGCAGCTGCAGATCAGCTTCGCCCAGGGGTTCAGCCTGAACTGCCAGGCGCAGGTGGTCTTCAGGAACGTGGCGGGGCAGGAGGGGGGCGAGAGGACGGTGCGCTGCGGGTTCGCCATCCTGGACATGGAGATCCACGACCACGTGAAGCTCCTCTCGATACTGCACCAGGTGGCCAACAAGAAATCCTACGTCTGCACCGAGGTCGACCTCGACGACCTTTGGGACTTCTTCTTCGAGACCGGCTTCATCTACCCCGGCAAGTACCTGCACTTTCAGGCGAACAAGGAAAGCATCAAGCAGACCTACGCCCGGCTTTACACGCAGAACCCGCACATCGCCCGGCACTTCATCTACCTCGACCGCGGCACCATCCTAGGGCACCTCGCCGTGGTGCGCTTTTACCAGAACGCCTGGCTCATCCACCACCATGCGGCGAGGAAGTCGGTCTCGATCAAGGCGGGGCTCGCCGTTTTGGACCAGGTGAGCAACTACCTGAACGAACTAGAGAGTTTCGCCTTCGCGCACCTGCGGTACGTCTACTGCTACTACCGGCCGGACAACAAGTTTCCCAGCCGTGTCTTCGGCGGCTTCGCCAGGGAGCACAACGACCAGAGCTCCTGCTCCCTCGACCTCTTCGCCTACTCGCACCACAAGGGGAAACAGGAGGAGGGGCACCTCCCCGAACCATGGCAGTTCGGCAAGAGCAGCCAGTTCGACATCGCGGAGCTGGGGCGGTTCTACCGCCACGTATCCGGCGGGGTGATGATGGAGGCTTTCGACCTGCTCCCGGGCACAGCCGAGGGGGACGACTTGACGCAGCAGTACCGGGGACTTGGTTTCAGGAAGGAAAAGTTCCTCTACTCGCTGCGGAAAATGGGTAGCCTGAAGGCCTTTTTCCTGGCGAACTGCACCGATGCAGGTTTCAACATGGCCGAGCTCACCAACTGCGTCACCCTGATCGTCCTGGACGAGGAGGTGCCGCCGGATCTGCTGCAGATCTGCCTCGACCGGGTAAGCCGGCACTACGAAGGGGAGGACGTGCCGGTGCTGAGCTACCCGCTTTCTTACCTGGAAAAGTGCGCTCTCCCCTACGACAAGGTGTACCTGCTCTGGGTGCTGGACATGCGTTTCAGCGACGAGTACTTCCAGTATTGCGAGGGGCTCTTCAGGAGCGTCAAGAAGAGCCCTGACCCCCTGCATGGAGTCTAAATGGCGCCTTCCCGGTTCAGCGACATGCCGCTTTACAACAGCAGGATCGTGAACTCGTTCATCCTGCTCATAAAGCACAAGTACAGTCATGTCGACATCGCGGAGCTCTTGAACTACGCAGGGATGAAGGAGTACGAAGTCGCCGACCAGGCGCACTGGTTCCGCCAGGAGCAGGTGGACCGTTTTTACGAGAAACTGCTCCAGATGACCGGCAACCCGAAGATCGCGCGAGAGGCCGGGCGCTACGCCGCCTCGCCGGAGGTGCTCGGGGCCATGAGGCAGTACATCCTGGGCCAGGTCGACGCGGCGAGCACCTTCGACATCATCAGCAAGACCACTGCGAATTTCACCAGGTCCGCCATCTACCATTCGCGCACCATCTCCTCGAACATGGTGGAGATCACCGTCACCCCCTACGAGGGGGGGGTGGAAAAACAGTACCAGTGCGAGAACCGGATCGGGTTCTTCGAGGCGATCGTCCTCATCTTCAACCACAAGATGACCGACCTGCAGTACTTCCCCGAGATAAGGCACCTTCCCAGCATCCAGCACCCCGAGTGCGTGTTCAGGGGAGGCCAGGTGTGCCGCTACCTCGTCACCTGGGAAAAGACGCTCTTCATCTTCCTGAAGAAGATAAGAAACGCCCTCGTGCCCGCCCTGGCCGTCCTGAACCTGGGGCTCGCCGCGGCCGGCGCCTTAACCGTCCTCGCCTGGGCGTTTCCTGCCTCTCTTTGCGCCGTCCTGCTGCTCGCGCTGGCAACGGAGGCGAGCGAGAAGAAGGCGGTCAAGGAAAGCCTCATGAGCACCAAGGAGTCGATAGAGAACCTCCTGGAGCAGATCAACCTGAACTACAACAACGCCATGCTGACGCACGAGATCGGGCAGAGCCTAGGGAACTACAGGCGCCTGGACGAGATGCTCCCCGACGTCGCCGGCATCATGCAGCGGCGGCTCGACTACGACCGGGGGATGATCCTGCTCGCCGACCGCGACAAGGGCCGGCTCGAACTCAGGGCAAGCTACGGCTACGGCGAGGAAGAGCTGCAGTGCCTGCAGTCGCTCCCCTTCAGGCTGACCGAAAACGGCTCCGGAGCGGACGTGTACGTCGACTGCTTCAGGGAGCAAAGGCCGTTTCTCGTGAACGACCTGGAACGGGATCACGAAGCACTGGGACCGAGCACCCTGGCCTGCGCCCAGATGAGCGGCACCAGGTCCTTCATCTGCTGCCCCATAATCGCAGAAGGGGGGTCGCTCGGGGTGCTGGCGGTGGATAACGTGAAGGCGAAAAGGCCCCTGGTCGAGCGCGACATCAGCCTGATCATGGGGACTGCCTCTGTGATCGGCATCAGCATACGCAACTGCGAGCTGATCGGGGCACTGGAAACGGCCAACGAGGAGTTGGAACTCAGGGTGGCCAAGAGGACCGAGGACCTGGAGAAAAGCCGGCAGAAAATGCAGATGCAGCACGAGGAGCTGGCCAGGACCTATTTCGAGCTGGAGGAGACGACGGCGCAAAGGTTGAGCGCTCTCGAAGAGCTGAGCAGGAAGGAACGGATGCTGCTGCAGCAAAACCGGCTGGCCGCCCTTGGCGAGATGATCAGCAACATAGCCCACCAGTGGCGCCAGCCGCTGAACGAACTGGGGCTCATCGTGCAGGAGCTTCCCATCGTGTACGACAAGGGGGTCTTCAGCCGTGAGTACCTCGGGGAGAGTGTCGCCAAGTTCATGAAGGTGTTGAACCACACCTCCAAGACCATCGACGACTTCAGGAACTTCTTCAAGCCGGACAAGGAGATGTCTCCCTTCCGGGTGAAGGCGGTAGTAGACAATGCGCTCTCGCTGGTGGCCGAGAGCTTCAGGCTCCTGGCAATAAAGGTCACGGTCCGCACCATCGGCGACCCCGTCATCACCGGGCATCCCAACGAATTCTCACAAGCGGTCCTGAACATCCTCTTCAACGCGCGAGACGCGTTTTTGGAGCGCAAGGTGCAGGAGCGTGAGATAGAGATCGACATATTCCAGGAAGGGGGTGCGGCGGTGGTCACCATCGCGGACAACGCCGGCGGGATACCCGAATCGATCCTGGACAAGATATTCGAGCCCTATTTCACCACCAGGGGGCCGGAGCAGGGGACCGGGATCGGCCTCTACATGTCCAAGATGATCATCGAGAAGAACATCCCCGGCAAGCTCTCCGCTCGCAACAGGGAGAGCGGGGCCGAGTTCAGGATTGAGGTGTGAGGCGCCTTGCCGGTTCTCGGTCGGACTCCTTTCATTGACAAGATGATCGCCCCAGTTAGAATAAGTGAAAATTAATGCACCGGGTTACCGTCGTTAACCGGTACATGAATGCGTGGAAACGGCCGGGCTGGCTAAGAAGGTACTAAAGGCATGCTCGGCCATGTTTTTGTGAATTTTTCTCAGCCCTTCGACAGGCCGCGGAGCAACCGATGGAAGAGTCGTACATCCTGCTCGTTGAAGACAATCCAGATGACGCGTTCCTGGCCAGCCGCATCATCGGCAAGGTCTGTGCCGACAAGATCCTGGTGGCCAGGGACGGTGAGGAGGCAACGGATTTGCTGCAGCGGATGGCGCTTAACGGAAGCTGCCGGAGCATCAGGCTGGTGCTTCTCGATCTGAAGCTCCCCAAGATCAGCGGGTTGGACTTGCTGCAAACGATAAGGGACAACGACCAACTGCGCTCGCTTTCGGTGGCGATCCTCACCTCGTCCGACAACGAGGTCGACCAGGAGAGGTGCTCCGAGCTAGGCGTCCTGGATTACATCTTCAAGCCGATGACCGTGGAAAGGTTGCAGCGCGTGCTGCAGCGCAGCGAGGAAGCCTGAATGGAAGAGGACCCGACCTTGAGGCGTGACCAGCTCCCCTTGCCGCGCGACATAGGTAATGTCGCGCTTTTGTATGTGGAGGACGAGGCAGACGCAAGGCAGATGGTGGCGAGAATGCTCGCCATGAACTACCCCAACCTGGTCATCTACAGCGCCGAGAACGGCGTCGCCGGCCTCGAACTCTACTCCCTGAAAAACCCCGACATCGTGATGACGGACATCAACATGCCGGTCATGGACGGCATCCGCATGTCGAGGGAGATAAAGGCGATCGACCCCGACGCCCGCATCATCGCGGTGACCGCCCACAGCGACACCTCCTACCTCTTGAGCGCCATAGAAATCGGCGTGCACAACTACGTGCTGAAACCCCTCAACTACCAGGAACTGTTCAACGTAATCGACAAGGTGCTGGAGCAGATCGCGCTCAAGCGGCTGGTGGCAGACCAGAACCGGCGCATCGTGGAGAGCGAACAGCAGCTCTCCTGGGCCCAGCGGATCGCGCACCTGGGTAGCTGGCAATGGGACGTCGCCAGCGGCGCCATGAGCTGGTCCGACGAGCTTTACCGCATCTGCGGGGTGCAGCCTGGCTCCCAGCCCACCACGTACCGGAGCTTTCTGGATCTGTTCCTGCCGCAGGACCGCGAAGACATCGAGGAGCTCATGCAGGAAGCCGTGCAGAAGCGGCTGGAGGAAAGCCTCTGTTTCTGCAAGGTGGCCCGTCCCGACGGATCGCTGCGCATAGTGAGGGTGGAGGCGCAGGCGCTGCAGGATGAAAAAGGGGGGCGGGACACGGTGGTCGGAACCTGTCACGACGTAACCGAGCTGAAGCAGGCCGAAGAGCAGGTGCGCCTGCTGACCGAAGAGCTGGAGCGCCGCGTCATCCAGCGCACCTCGCTGTTGCAGGCGAGCGTCAGCGAGCTGGAGAGCTTCAGCTATTTCGTCTCTCACGACCTGCGCGCGCCCGTGGCGCGCCTGGAGGGGTTTTGCAAGGCCCTTCTCGAGGACTGCGGCGTATGCGGCAACGATTCCTGCAAGCAGTACGCGGTGCGCGCCGAGCACGTGGTGCAGCAGATAAAGCAGATCATGGATGCATTCAGCAGCCTCACCCATTACGCGAGGTGCGGTCTGTCCATAGGGGAGACCGACCTGAGCGCCATGGTGCGGGCGATTGCCGGGCGCCTGAAGCAGGAAGAGCCCGAGCGCGAGGTGGAGTTCGTCATCGCGCAGGGGGTGCAGGTGAAGGGGGACGCCTCCCTGCTGCATACCGCCATGGAGCATCTGCTGAAAAACGCCTGGAAATTCACCTCCAAAAAGCAAAAGGGGCGCATCGAATTCGGGCGCACCGAAAGAGACGGGACCAGCGTCTACTTCGTGAGGGACAACGGCGCCGGCTTCA
The DNA here is from genome assembly GCA_964519915.1 of uncultured Geomonas sp. Lineage (GTDB taxonomy): Bacteria > Desulfobacterota > Desulfuromonadia > Geobacterales > Geobacteraceae > Geomonas. Next base: position 3,505 of record CAZFMI010000072.1, on the reverse strand, counting down.
ACATGAAGTACGTCGACAAGCTGTTCAAGCCCTTCCAGAGCATTCACACCCCAGGCGAGTTCCCCTGGAACGGCACCGGCATAGGCCTTGCCGCCGTGCACAGCGTCATCCTCAGGCACGGAGGCAGGATCTGGGCAGAGGGCGAGGTCGACCGGGGAGCCACCTTCTTCTTCACCCTGGAACGAAACCCCGAGGACGGCAGCTACCTGAAGGCGGAGTGCCCGCTCCCCCTGGACGAGGGTCGCGATTAGGACGCTTGCGCGCCCGGTGAGGCCGTCGAGCGCTGTTCATTGAGAGGCGTCATGACACAGCATCAAGCCGCAGTGAAATCCGCGCGCAACGAAGAGGCAACGGCCCACCTGGCTGCCATCGTCGACTCCTCGGACGACGCCATCCTGAGCAGGACGCTGGACGGCGTCATCACCAGCTGGAACCAGGGCGCGGAGAGACTTTACGGTTACACGGCGGCGCAGGCCGTGGGGCGACCCATCTCCATCTTGGTGCCGGCCGACCGCATGGACGAGCTGCAGCTTTTCAAAGAGAAGATCGTGCGCGGCGAGAAGATAAAGAATTTCGACACGGTGCGGCTCGCAAAAGAGGGGAGGGAGGTGCAGGTGTCGCTGACCCTCTCGCCGATTCACGGCGCGGACGGGGCGTTGACCGGCATCTCCATCATCGCCCGGGACAACTCCGACCGGATGAGGATGGAACGGCTTTTAAGGGAGAGCGAGACCCGCTACCGGGTCCTGGTGGAGATGGCGCCGGACGCGTTTTTCGTGCATCATGACGGGCATTTCGTCTACGCCAACTGCGCTGCGCTCGGCTGCTACGGCGTTTCCACGCTGGAGACGTTGCAGCAGCACACCTTCTTCGAGCTGGCCCATCCCGAAGACCGCGACGCCATGCGCGCCAGTATCGACCGGCTTCTGAGCGGGGAGCTGGTGTCGCTGCTCGAGTACCGGCTGCTGCGCCCGGACGGAGAGGAGCTTGTCGTGGAAAGCTCTTCGTCCCTCGTCGAATACCAGGGGAGCCCTTCGGTCCAGGTCATCGCCCGCGACATAACGGAGCGCAAAAGGTCCGAGCGCGAGCGCGAGGCCATGCTGAAAGAGCTTGATTATGAGAGAAGCCGCTTCGAAACGGTGGTGAGGCAGCTGCCGGTTGGCCTGCTCATCGCCGAGGCGCCCTCCGGGAGGCTCGTGTACCATAACGAGCAGTCTCTGATGATATTTCGCTTGGCCAAGGAGAACATCGCCAGTTTCGGAGACTACAGGCAGTGGGAGCTCTACCGGCTGGACGGTTCCCGGCTGCCGATGGAGGAGATGCCGCTTGTTCGCGCCGTCACGAAGGGTGAGCTCGTCATCGGCGAGGAGCTGAGGATCCTGCGCGGCGACGGCACGGTCGGCTACGTCTGCGTCAACGCGACCCCTATCCGGGGGGGCTCCGGCGAGGTCGTCTCCGCGCTTGCCGCCTTGAGCGACATCACAGAGAGCAAGGAGGCGGCCCAGGCACTGTCCAAGAGCGAGGAGCGCCTGAAACTGGCGCTTGACGCGGCGGAGATGGGGTCTTGCGACATGGACGCGCAAAGCGGTAAGGGAATCTGGTCCAGGAGTCATTTCGACCTTCTCGGGTACGATTTCGCCGGTGGGGAGCGTGGCGCCGCCTCCATCCGGATGTGGCATGAGAGGATCCACCGCGACGACCTGGACGAGGTGCTGCGCGCCCTGGACGAGGCGCGCAGCCGGCGCACGCTGTTTCGCTCCGAGCACCGCATCGTCAGGGCGGACAACGGCCGTACCGTCTGGGTGAACGTGCTGGGGCGCTTCATCTGCGAGCAAAGCGGCGAGCGTTGCCGCTTCATAGGGGTCATCTTCGACGTCAGCAGGCGCAGGGAGGCGGAGGACGCCGTACGCCTCAGCGCCCAGCGCTTCCGGCGCATGTCCGATGCCATGCCCCAGATCGTATGGACCGCGGAACCCGACGGCACCGTGGATTACCTGAACGCCCACTTCGAGAACTACACCGGCATCGATCGCGAAGCGGAAGCCGACCGTTTGAGCACCCCCCTACGGATCCTCCCTGACCTAATCCATCCCGACGATGTCCAGAAAACCGCCAAGGCCTGGCTTCATTCGATCGCCACGGGGGAGACCTACCAGCACGAAAACCGCATCAAGGACAGAAACGGCGCCTACCGATGGCACCTAAGCCGCGCCACCGCCGAGCGGGACGAGCAGGGGCGGGTGGTCAAGTGGTACGGGACGGCAACCGACATACACGACCTGAGGGAGATGCAGGAGAAGCTGCAACAAAGCGAGACCAGGTTCCGCTGGCTGTACGAGTCCAACCTGGTCGCCATATTCTTCTGGAAAAAGGACGGCGGGATCACCGAAGCGAACCAGGCTTACTGCGACCTGGTCGGCTACTCCGCCGAGGAGTGCCGCCAGGGGGGGCTGAACTGGCAGGAGATCACAGCGCCCGAATACCACGACAAGGACATCTCCGCAATCAGGGAGATGATGTCGAGCGGGATCTGCCGGGCCTACGAGAAGGTGTTCATAAACAGGAAAAGCGGAGAGAGGGTGGCGGTCCTCACCGCCCTCGCCAGCATGGTGGACCCGCAGGCAGAGGGAATAGGTTTCGCCGTGGATCTCACCGATCAGAAACGGGCCGAGCAGGCGCTCAAAGACAGCGAGGCGACCCTGAAGCTGGCCGTCGAGACGACGGGGCTGGGGATCTTCACTCTGGATCTGGCCACCGGCAAGGGGGATTGGTCGAGCATCGCCAAGGGGCACTACGGCCTGCCGCCGGAGGCGGAGGTCGACCTGGAGACGGCGCTTGACGCCATGCATCCAGAGGACCGGCCGCGCATGGAGCGTCTCGTCAGGGACGCCGCCACCCCGGGGAGCGCAGGGTTTTTCAGCGCGCAGTACAGGACCGTGGGGGTAAGCGACGGCAAGCTGCGCTGGATCAGCATGCGCGCAAGGGTCTCGCACGACGAGGCCCACAGGCCGTCGCGCCTGGTGGGCGCCTGCATGAACATCACCGACATCGTGCTCGCCCAGGAGGCGCTGAAGGAGGAGATGACGGAGAGGGTACGCGCGGTCGAAGAGCTGCGCCGCCAGGAGCAGCTCCTGATCAGGCAGGGGCGCCTGGCCGCCATGGGGGAGATGATCGCCAACATCGCGCACCAGTGGCGCCAACCCCTCAACACCCTTGGGCTCATCATCCAGGAACTCCCCACCTACTACGACCGCGACCTCCTCAGCCGGGAATACCTGGACGGCAGCGTGAGCCGGGCCATGCAGGTGATCAACTACATGTCCCAGACCATCGACGGCTTCAGAAACTTCTTCGGCCCGGGCAAGGAGAAGCAGAACTTCCTGGCGGGCGAGGTGCTGGAGAGGACGGTAGCGATCCTGGACGCCGCATTTGCGGAACTGAAGCTGGAACTGGAGGTGCATCTTGACCGCGAGGCGGTGGTTTACGGCACCCCCAACGAATACTC